>JAHFRA010000052.1 GCA_023259035.1 Gallionella sp. | reverse complement strand
ACCAGGAAATTCGGCCCTTCGCGAAAGCAGTCCACCGGGCAGACATCCACACAATCGGTGTACTTGCACTTGATGCAGTTTTCGGTGACAACATAAGTCATGATTTGATTCCTGTCGGTGTGGATGTTTCATTCTAACAAAACCGCGTGGGTTGGGTTAGTGCGTATCCAAGCACTGTATCCAAACACAACTCTCGCTATACCGCACCAATAGCCAGCAATTGGGTGAAGCGAGAAATTTGACAATACAAGCGGGCTGAATGTAGCCTGCGCGAAGTTCTGGCAGTCTAAGCAGACCAACTTTAAGGGGAAGATTGTCATGTCATGCGCCACTGCCACCAGCACTCAGTGCTCATAGAATGCTGATTTCCGAAAGTTCCATAGCCACCGCACTTTTTCGGCACAAGCATAAAGATATGCATCGCATGTTTTACGAAGCCATACTCCCGGATGTGCAAAGGCCAAGTGGTACCAGAGCAAGGCAAAAGACATAACCTCATGTGTATGATGTAAAGGACGTACCGCGCCAACCCCACATACTCGACAATCAGTTTGGAAACGATATGAAAATTTCTCACCGAATTGCGGCAGCTCAAGGTATGCTTCTCTTGACACTCCTTGCACTATCGACAAATGCAGCAGCCAGATATTTTCCTTTCCCCGGAAGTTATAGCTCATTAAGCCAAACCCAATTGAAAGAGGGTGGGATTGTAGTAGCTAAAAAATGCCAAGCCCTGCCGGCATACCAAATACTGAGTAACGCGGCTCCCGCTGCTGCCTCTGCGTTTATTTCGGCTTGCACGGTGCTTAATATCCCTGCCGACTATCCCAATGCAGAGGCGGTCAGGAATACTGCCAGGCAGGCTTATCAAACAGCGCTGAGCCTTAAAACTGACAAACGCCCTTTCGGTGACGGTTTAACAACGTCACAACGTAACGAGCTGAATCAGGCTTGGGCAGACTTGGACAGGATAATGCGACAAATGGATAGCGGAGAAGAGATGGATATGACTCCGCAACCTGAGCTGAGTGCAGAAGAACGTGCGAAACAGGAAGCCGAGCAGGTACGGGCTGAACAGGCGCGGAATGCAGAGAATCAGCGCAGGAAGGAAGCTGAGCAGCGCGAACTGCTGGCCAAACAGGAAGCAGCGGATAAAAAGCGCATGCAGGATGATATTGACACACTGCTGAATACACCTCCGACTGCTACTCAAGGAAACTTAGCTCAAGGAAGTTCGGCTCAAGAAAATTCAACTCAGGGAAACTCAACTCAAGGCCAATACGCAGGATTGACCTCTCCTTCCCCGGCACGGCAAGCGCTGGACAATAAAGTCAAGGAGGGCGCCCCGCCCTGCCACACCATTTCATGCAGAATGATGGAGGGTTGGACGAGTGTGGAAAATGGAGCAAAGGCTATCAATGATGCAATAGGAAGATGTATTTGGCATGGAGAGTGTTTTCCCCCGCGCCCGCCAGAACCAGACCCCACCCCAATTTCTCCAGCCGAGTTGGATAGAAAAATCGCGGGCTCAGTCCCACTGGGCGTTATTGGTGGATTTGGCAATATTGATGACTTGGGCCGCATGATGGCGGGAGCTACAAGGGATTTTTTCCCCAACGGAGATTCTGCCAAATGAAAACTCGTCTTTTAATTGCGCTGTATTTTCTGGGGCTAGCTTCCTCGCTTGCCATGGTCGGTACAACCTTGGCTGCACCTGCACCCAAATGCCCTGACGGTTTTGAGGTTCGCATGAGCGCCGCAAATGATGGCAGCTTTTCCTGCACCCCCAGGAAATGTCCTGACGGCATGAAAGTTAAGGGGGAGGTTGCCAGGGACGGCAGTTTTTCATGCATTCCGGTTGCTGCGGCGACCCGCGAACCTCCTGCTTCCAGCATGGCTCCGGCTCAATATGAGGATGCAAAAAAGCTCACATTGGAAACGATCATGGCGTTTAATACCGATCATGATATCGGCAAGGCAAAGGCCGGTTATCAAAATGTGCTTAAGCTCTACCCCGACTACGTACCAGCCCATTATGGTTTGGGCTTGATGCTGGAAGCGAAGGATGATTGGGAAGCAGCACGTCAAGCGTTTCAACAGGTGGCGACTAACGCAAAGAGTGAAATGTTTGCCGAAGCGGCGAAGGAAAGGCTTGACCATATTGCCGAGATCACAGAGTCTGACAAAACGCCTGCCGCACGGCAACGTCGCCAGTATGACGACATGATTACCCAGGCCCGCGCATTGCTGGATGCCGGGCAGCTATCCGAGGCAGCCAAACAGGCGATCGAGGCGCATGATCTGGACGATAGCCGCTGGGAAGCCTATCTGGTGGCGGGCGAAGCGGCCCAGGCTCTGGGGCTTGCCCCGCAGGCAATTCATTTTTATGAAGCGGCGGAAAAACGTGCGCCCAATCCATATAAAGAAAAAATATCGAGGGTTGTACGCGAAGAGAGTCGAATGGCAGAAGAAATAGAATTGTGGAAAAAAGCCGAGAGCGGCAATGACAAGCACACGGTGGAAACCTATCTCAACCGTTATCCGGCAGGACAATATCTGGAAGCGGCGAGAGTCAAACTGCAAGCCCTCAAGATCAGGGATTTAGAAGAAATCAAGGGCTGGATTAAGAGCAATACACGAGGCTCTGCATCTTGGGGTTTCGAAGACCTTTGGGGTGTCTGCTGTAATAATTTTATATACCAACCTCCACAAGTGCAGTTTGATGGCTGCACTTATATGGCAACTTTCAGTTATAAATATTCCAGCTTGTTGTCGAGAGAACGTATTTATGAGGTGGTTGTAGATTTTAGCAAGATAGAACCAACATTTGTTCGGGCAAATACAGTCCGACGTAAGTCAGGTTATATATATTCTGTGGAAGCTAAAGCCGGGGGATCAATTAAAGGAAGTGCATCTTATGGCATCTTCAAGAACAGCGGGTCAAAGGAAGAGCCTATAAAAGGGGAACCTATTACTGACTCTAGCGATGGCGATCTAATAGGACAACTGATCCTTACCCGAGACGCTGAACACGCCAACAAATTAGCCGATACTTTCAAAAAGCTCGCGACGCTTTGTGGTGGAAAATCTGACCCATGATGAAGATTTGCACTTTTCAAGCAAGAACGAGGTGTCGGGGTATTGTGTTTTGCCTTTTTTAATTTCCAGCTACTCCAGAAGCAAAACACAAGACCATCAAGCAGAGCGGTCAATGTAGCCCGCACCGCACCACCCAACACCACCTGAATGATCTGGTTCAACACTCCGCACACCTGCAAAGCGATTGATGTGGTTGTCACCGTATCCTACGGTTACCAACTTGCGTAAAATTAAATTTGACGGATTAATATATTGTCTCTATAGTGCCGGCAAAATCAATACGGCACGGAGGCGCCCCATGGAAACCACACTTCGGAATTTCGGCAACAGCATTGGCCTGGTGATCCCCAAGCCAGTCCGCGATGCTTTGCATTTGAGCGCGGGGCAAACTGTTCAACTGGTGCAAACCACCGATGGTTTGCTGGTCAGGCCGCAGGCCTGTAAATATTCCTTGCAAGAGCTGCTGGCCCGGTGCGACCTGAAAGCGCCGATGCCGAAAGATGTTGCCGACTGGCAGAAGATACGCGCTGTCGGGAAAGAGGTATGGTAGGCAAGGCTTCTTTTGACCGGGGCGACATCGTCCGCGTCAGCCTTGATCCCGTTGTCGGCAAGGAGCAGCAAGGCGATATGCGGCCTGCCCTTGTGCTTTCCACCCGCGAATTTAACCAGCTTGGCACCGCGCTGGTCGCACCGATCACGCAAGGCGGCAACATCGCTCGGTTCGCGGGATTTGCCGTCACGCTGATGGGGTCTGGTACAAAGACTCAGGGTGTCGTGCTGGTGAATGCAGTGCGCATGCTGGATTTGACCGCCCGGCATGCCAAGAAAGTCGAGGTTGCGCCGGACATCGTGGTGGAAGATGCACTGGCCCGGCTGGGCGCTATTATTTCGTAGATTGCGTAGGGTGGCGCAACTACAAAGATAAAACCTGTTTGTGCCCTGTGGAAGGGCCGCAGGTTTGCCTTAATGAGTTATTTCCCTTTTGGTTTATTGGAAGAAGCGGCAAGAAATACAGAAAGCTTTACGGGGCGGCCGCTCGTTCTGATTACAACTTCAGGGGCGGGGCAAATGCGGCAATATCACTTGCAGCAATTGCGCGAACACCTTCGGGTTTCCCGCACAGATGTTTCCGGTCTTGAGATAACTGTCGTTGCCTTGCAGGTCGCCCACCAACCCGCCCGCTTCGGTGATCAGCAGGCATCCGGCGGCCATGTCCCACGGCTTGAGGCCGATTTCAAAGAAGCCGTCGTAGCGCCCGGCGGCGGTGTAGGCCAAGTCCAGCGCGGCGGAACCGGGGCGGCGCAGGCCGGAAGTTTTTTGCATCAGGTCGCGCATGATGTTCAGGTAAGCATCGAGATGTTCGAACCGGGTGTAGGGAAATCCTGTGCCGATCAGGCAGTCGGCGAGATAAAGACGCTTGGTGACGCGCAGGCGCCGGTCGTTGAGGTAAGCGCCGCACCCGCGCGAGGCAGTGAAAAGCTCGTTCTTGGTCGGATCGTACACCACGGCCTGGGTGATGATGCCTTTGTGCTGCAAGGCGATGGATACGGAATATTGCTGGAAGCCGTGCAGGAAGTTGGTGGTGCCGTCCAGCGGGTCGATGATCCAGACGTATTCGGAGTCGCCCTGGGCGCCGCTCTCTTCAGCCAGGATCGCATGGTCAGGAAAGGCATCCAGCAGGGTTTTGATAATGGCTTGCTCGGCTGTGCGATCCACTTCGCTGACGTAATCGGAGTGCGATTTCTTGGTGACGGCGAGGTGGTCGAGGTTATCGGCGGCGCGGTGGATCAGGTTTCCGGCGCGACGCGCGGCCTTCACCGCGATAGTGAGCATGGGGTGCATGGGTTGCCTTAAATTTAATGAGCGACCGGAAAATTCCAGTCGTGTATTTTAACGCAAACCCAGTTGGCATGGGCATTCCATAGCGCCAATTTCGCCGAGCCAACTCCACGCCCGGTTTGCCGGACATAACCAACCACTTGGCAGCCGCCTTAGAACTTGTCCGTAAATAATCCATCCATGCGTTGCTGGCCAAAAACGGATGAATGCAAGGCGCGAGGTGAAGCCAATGGCCGTTCCATTGGCAAGCCGAGTAACGCAGCAGACGCCGCTTTTAAGGCCGATTTAAGCGCATTCCTGTGTCGCAAGCCGCTTGTTGTGAATGACACAACCGCGCGTCTTGCTTCGTGGACTGCATCTTAAAGTCGGCACTGTCGCATAGTTGGATTATTTACGGACAAGTTCTTAATACCATGTAACACATATTCTTTCGTAGAAGTTCGGATTGGAGGTTTCATCTGGTACAACCTTTGGTTGAGCGAAGGCTGGATGAAAACCAGCGGGTTGAAGAGGACAGTTAACACCCCGTAGCTTGCCGTGTGGCGCTTTATTTTCCTGTTTGGCTAGCCCACTAAAATGAAATGCTGGTAGCATGAACGTCCCGTTAAAAAACGAAAAAGCTGAAAGTGTTTCCGATGAGAGCAAAACCGGAAAGAAATGACCCATGTCCCTGTGGCAGCGGGAAAGTGTTCGAAAAATGCTGCCAAGAGTGGTACGAAGCTAAATTTTCTGTTTCTCAATCTGCCGAGTCCCTGAAAAACAAGGGTAATGCAGCAATGCAGGGTGGCAACTTTGCAGAAGCTGAGTGGTTTTATCGCAAGGCTATCAGCGCCGATTCGAGCTACATGCCTGCACATAATAATTTGGGTAATGCGCTGCGGATGCAAGGGTTATATAACGAGGCGCTGAGTGCATATAAAGCCGCTTTGAACCTTGCCCCGGATGACTATGAAATTTACGACAGCATCGGCATTACGCTGAATATGATGGCCCGGTTCGATGAGGCGGCTGATGCTTTCAGCCGGGCCGCGGCGCTGGCGCCGAATGATCCCAATGTACACAATAATCTGGGCGTCGCCCTCCATGAACTGGGTCGCATGGACGAGGCCGCTGCCAGTTACCGGCGGGCGCTGCAGATCAATCCGGATTACGCTGAAGCACATTACAATCTAGGCAACACCCTTATAGAATTGGGGCGTCTGGATGAGGCAGAGGCGAGCTACCGGGAGGCGCTGGAAATCAAACCGGATTACGCTGATGCCCTCAACAATTTCGCCTTGCTGCTTGCTGAGCAAGGCAAGCCGGTAATGGCTTTGAGCACCATCAGGCAATCCCTGCTAATCGAAGAAACGGCGAAAGCAAAAAGTATTTTTGTCGACTGTGTCAAACACCTGCGCCTTACGCGCGACGACAGCAAGATTCGGGCAGTCATGGTACGCGCCTTGAACGAACCGTGGGGCCGGCCAAGCGATTTGGTGCAAATCAGTACTGGCCTCATCAAGCTCGACCCGGGCGTCGGGGGATGCGTGGCGCGCGCAGCCGATGCATGGCCTCTGCGCCTGCCGGCGCAAGACCTGTTCGGGCCAAACGGCGATACCATGCTTGCAGATGACCCGTTGCTGTGCGCCATACTCAATTCTGCACCCATCCGCGACATCGATATGGAGCGCTTTCTGACCATGGCGCGCCGTGTAATGCTCGACACTGCCGCCGGGGTAAGCGCTTCAGACGCCGGGGTTGGCGCGGCATCAGGTTTCTACAGCGCATTAGCGCGCCAATGTTTCATCAATGAATATGTGTTTTCCCATACCGAAGATGAAATCCGGAAAGCAGGCAGTTTGCGGGATTCACTGGCCGCGGCGCTGGAAGCCAATACTCAAGCGCCAGCCCTCTGGGTGGTAGCGGTAGCGTCCTATTTTCCACTCTACTCCATCACGTTTGCTGTGCGCCTTCTGGGCAGTCAATGGCCTGATGAGGTTGCAGCCGTGTTGGCGCAACAGGTGCGCGAGCCGGCGGAAGAGCTGCAATTACGCGCTACCATTTCACGGTTGACAGACATCGAGGGCGAGGTGTCACTGCTGGTTCAGAATCAATATGAGAAAAACCCCTACCCGCGCTGGATCAAGGCAGCACCCGCCGGAAATGCAAAGAACCTCATTGAATATTTTGTCCAGCAGTTCCCGTTGGCTTCCTTGAATCGCCACGGCACCAAGGACAATATTGATATCCTGATTGCCGGTTGCGGTACTGGCCAGCAGTCAATTGAAACGGCGCAGCTGTTCAAGAACGCACAAGTGCTGGCCATCGATCTGAGCATGAGCAGCCTCACTTACGCCAAGCGAAAAACGCGTGAACTGGGCTTGACCACAATTGAGTACGCCCAGGCCGACCTGTTGAAGCTGGGGCCGCTTGGCCGCAGCTTCGATATTATCGAGTCCGTCGGAGTGCTGCACCACTTGGCCGACCCATGGGCCGGGTGGCGTGTGCTTTTGTCTTTGCTTCGACCCGGCGGGTTCATGAAGCTTGGTTTTTATAGCGAAGTGGCGCGACGGAATATCGTTTGGATAAGAACCTTCATCGCCGAGCGCGGTTATGGCTCAACGGCCGAGGATATCCGGCAGTTCCGCCAGGATTTGATAGAGTTGGGCAGCAATGCAGGTTTTGGGGCGGCGCTGGAGTCGGCGGATTTTTTCAGCATCAGCCCCTGCCGTGATTTGCTTTTCCACGTTCAGGAACACCACATGACACTGACCGAAATAGCTGCGTTTCTGCGCGAGAATAATCTGGCGTTTCTGGGATTCGAAATTGATTTTCATGCTCTTCATGCTTACAAGTTGCGCTTTCCTGATGACCGTGCCGCCACCAACCTTGACCAGTGGCAGATTTTTGAAAATGAAAATCAAGACACATTTTTACGTATGTACCAATTCTGGGTTCAAAAGGCGGCTTAAGCTTCTCAACCCGGACGTTTTTGACTTTAAACTGACAGGCAGGTCGAAGGAGTGTGCCGGCACGTCGATATCACAAACTGCCTGTCCAATAGCGGAGCTCCAATACGGCGATCAGCCGGAGCAAGATTGTTTTTCAAAGCGCCATTTATGCAGATGCAGTATCAGAGTGACTTGCGTGCATATGGCGTTTTTTATTTATCACCCATTCCATCACTACCGGGCCAGATGGAAAGTAAAGTGCGGTTTTATCACAAATACAGTTTCCACCTTTTATCCACCTCATGACCACCCTCCCCCTGCAACCCGTCGCCCTCAGGCAGCAAGCCGTGAATTTTCAGGCCTTGCCGCCGCTGTCGCTGTATATCCACATCCCGTGGTGCGTGCGCAAATGCCCGTATTGCGATTTCAATTCGCACGAGGTGCGCGACATATTCCCACAGCAGGAATACGTCGCGGCGCTGATCCGCGATCTGGAGCTGTCCCTACCGCAAATATGGGGGCGCAAGGTGTATACCGTGTTTATCGGCGGCGGCACGCCGAGCCTCTTGAGTGGGGAAAGCATCGAGGAAATTTTGCGCAACGTGCGCATGTTGCTGCCGCTGGATGTGCATGCGGAGATCACGCTGGAGGCGAATCCGGGCACGGTGGAGGCGGATCGTTTCGCGGCCTATCGCGAGGCGGGGGTAAATCGCCTGTCGCTGGGCATACAGAGTTTCAGCGATGCGCACCTGCAAGCGCTGGGGCGCATCCACTCTGCCGCTGAAGCAAAACGCGCAATCAATATTGCGCAGCAATATTTCGACAACATCAATCTCGATCTGATGTATGCGCTGCCCGGCCAGACATTGGAGCAGGCGTTGCAGGATGTGCGTAGCGCGCTGTCGTTTGCGCCGCAACATTTATCCTGCTATCACCTGACGCTGGAGCCAAACACGCTGTTCCATCGCAGCCCGCCATCGCTGCCGGACAATGACGCGGGCAGCGATATGCAGCAGCGCATCGAAGAAATGCTGGCGGCACACGGTTACCAGCACTACGAGACTTCGGCCTTTGCGCAGCCGAAGCGCCGCGCCAGGCATAATCTCAACTACTGGCAGTTCGGCGATTACCTCGGCATCGGCGCGGGCGCGCACAGCAAGCTGAGTTTTCACGACAAGGTGATCCGCCAGGTGCGCCACAGGCAGCCGCAGGCCTATATGGAACAGATGGCAAACGGCTCATTCACCCAAACCGAACACGAAGTCAGCCGTGACGACCTGGCGTTTGAATTCATGATGAACGCGCTGAGGTTGAACGAGGGTTTCGATAGCACGTTATTCCAGGAACGCACCAGCCTGCCCTTGCCCGGCATCCGCCGCGAACTGGAAGAAGCGGAGCGGCGGGAACTGCTGACGAGAAACCATCTTCGCATCACGCCAACGCGGATGGGGCAGCGTTTCCTGAATGACCTGCTGGAGATATTTCTGCCCGGTAAATGATGCTTGCTTCTGGATGATAAAAAACAGTCAACCGAGGGCCGGCTCTGAGGCTTTTAACCCGGATTGTCCATTAGCACGTCATTCCCGCGCAGGCGGGAATCCAGTTGAATATAAAATTCCCCGCAAAGCGGGGCAACACCCCAGTTTTGCCTGCTTCGCAGGATATTTGTCATTGCTGGATTCCCGCCTGCGCGGGAATGACGCGGTTTTTTGCTAATGAATTATCTGGGTTTAATGTCATCCCAGAATGCCCCGCTCATCGCGAAGAAATCAACCGGATGTGTTTTTTGTGATGAAATCTTTTACCGCATGGGCGTCGGCAACCATCACCACCACGCGCTGCGGCAGATTCTCGATGCCTTCCATTGCGGCGGGGCGCTCCGGTTCACGGCCCAGCGCCTCGCGGATGGCATCCTCGAATTTGGCGGGCTGTGCAGTTTCCAGGCAGATCAAAGGTAAACTTGGCCGGCGCTGCTCCAGCCCGACCTTGAGTCCGTCGGCGGTGTGGGTGTCGATCATCATGCCGTATTCTTCCCACAGTTCGCGGATGGTCTTGATGCGGTCGGCGTGGCGGCTCTTGCCGGATGCGAAGCGGAATTGCGGCAGGGCATCCCAGTACGGCATGCCCTTGATATCGAAAGCGCCGCCTGATTCCACCTTGCCCCAGAATTCGCGCACCTTGGCGGCATCGCGCCCTACCAGATCGAATATGAAACGCTCGAAGTTGCTCGCCTTGGAAATATCCATCGACGGGCTGCTGGTGTGATAAGTATGGTCGGCGCCGCGCGGGCGATACGCGCCGGTGCGGAAAAATTCATCCAGCACATCGTTCTCGTTGGTGGCAAGGATCAACTGGCCGATGGGCATCCCCATCATGCGCGCGATGTGCCCGGCGCAGATGTTGCCGAAATTGCCGGAAGGCACGGAAAACGCGACCTGCTCGTCGTTGGATTTCGTCGCGGCGAAATAGCCCTTGAAGTAATACACCACCTGCGCCGAAACGCGCGCCCAGTTGATGGAGTTGACCGTGCCGATTTTGTATTTGGCCTTGAAGGCGTGGTCGTTGGACACCGCCTTGACGATGTCCTGCGCATCGTCGAACACACCACGGATGGCGATATTGAAAATGTTGGGGTCTTGCAGCGAAAACATTTGCGCGGTCTGGAAGCGGCTCATCTTGCCCAGCGGCGACAGCATGAATACGCGGATGCCGTGCTTGCCCCTCATCGCATATTCGGCGGAAGAGCCGGTGTCGCCGGAAGTCGCGCCAAGGATATTCAATTCCTCATGTTGTTTGTTCAGCGCGTACTCGAACAGGTTGCCGAGCAACTGCATCGCCATATCCTTGAAGGCGAGCGTCGGGCCGTTGGACAGTTCCATGATGTGCAGCCCCGGCTCCAGCGTGCGCAGCGGCGTGATGTCGCGCGCGTCGCTCCCGGCGCGGGTGTTGCAATACACGGCCGGGGTGTAGGTCTTGCCGATGATGCGCTTCAGGTCGCCCGCCGGAATGTCGTCGGCAAATTTGGACAACACGGCAAACGCCAGCTCGGCATAAGAAAATTTCCGCCACGCATCCAGCTCGGCGCGCGTGACCTGCGGATATTCCTCCGGCAGGTACAAACCGCCATCCGGCGCGAGACCGCCGAGCAGGATTTCGGTGAAAGTCTTGGCGGGCGCATTGCCGCGTGTGGAGATGTATTTCATCAGGATGCTCGCTTCATTTTTGCTCTGGTGAGCACATTTTTGCGCCCACGCAGCATTAATTTTCTCCGGTTACGAACATAAATCGGACCAGTGGAGATCGCCAAACCGCCGACCATTTCAAGGCGCAAAAACTACATTATACGCCCGCGCACCGTACATGATAAACCCGATGGAAGGGTTGCGGATGCAAGGGAAATGTTGGCGAAAACAGCCACCATCCACCGCCAACAATGAATCAAACTTGCAGGCCAGCCCGCAACATTCCCAACCCCCACGCCACGCCGAACCCGGTTACCTCGGAAGCCACAATACCCAGCCCGTCTTCGCAACGGCTGGAGGAAAGATCAATGTGCAACCACGGCACATCATCGAGGAAGCGTTTCAGGAAGCGTGCGGCGAGGATATGGTCGGCTTCACCGTTCATGGAGCATTGCTTGATGTCTGCGACTTTGGATTCCAGTCCGGCTTCGTAGTCCTCGTCCATCGGGAAGGCGCACAGGCGCTCTCCGCTTTGCTTGCTGATGCTCACCGCGTGCTGCACGAGCTCGTCGCGGTTGCCCAGCACACCCGAATAGCGCGCGCCGAGCGCCGTTGCCATGCTGCCGGTGAGCGTGGCGAAGTCGATCATCAGATCTGGCTTGGCGCGCGCCGCAAGGGTGAGCGTGTCGGCCAGCACCATGCGCCCTTCGGCGTCGGTGTGTATGATTTCGATGGTGGTGCCGTTTAGTGCTTTCACAATATCGTTCTGCTTGTACGCCTTGGGGCTGATGTGGTTTTGCGCCAGCGCCAGCCAGCAGTCCAGGTTTACGGCCAATTTCTGCTGCGTGGCGGCGAGCAGGATGCCGAGCGCGACGGCGGAGCCATTCATGTCCTCGTGCATGTTGTGCATGTAGCGCGACGGCTTGAGGTTGTGCCCGCCGGTGTCGAAGCAGATGCCCTTGCCGACCAGCGCCACGGTTTGTTTCGCCTTGGGGTGTTGGTGCGATAAGTGTACGATGGCAGCATCTTCCGGATCGCTGCCCTGCGCCACGGCGACGAACGCACCCGCGCCCATCCTGCGCAACTTCTTCATATCGAATTCTTCATGCTTCCAGCTGTTTTGCTGCGCCAGTTTTTTAATGCGCCCACGGTACAAGCCAGGCGTCAGTTCGTTCGGCGGCAACACGGTCAGCTCGCGGCACAGCAGGCTGCCTTCCGCCTGCGCCTTGAGCGCATCGAAAGATTTCTTGCTAAACGCGACATCCCCTCCCCTTTGCATGGGGAGGGCTAGGGTGGGGGTAGAAATTCGCTGTGCCCGCCGCTTCACCGTATCGGCTGCTGTCAAACCAACCAATATAATTTTCTGCAGCGGCTTCTTCTCGTTCTTTTTCTTGTGCACCGGCAGCGGCGCGCCGTTCACCCATGCGCCATACACCGCCAGTTCGGCGGCGCGCCTGCGCTGCGCCTCATCGCCCAACACCACGATGCCAATGCCCTTGGGGTTTTCACTCAGCAACAATTGCAGGGCCTTGCGCACCTGCACCTGCTGCGCGAAAGTGTCCTTTTCAAAATCCAGCATCGCCCACGCGACCAACGCACCATTCTCGGCATTCGCGGCGACGGGCGATTTTGCCAGTTCGTCGGCCTTCATGTCGCGGCGCTTGAGCACGGCAGCAAGCAAAGCGCCGTGCGGCAAGTCCTTCGGCACAGCCTTGCCCTTGGGGAAAATCACCAGTTGGTGGGCAGCGGCAAGCGTCCTGGAATTAATCAGTGGGGAAAAAGTTAGTTGAGCCAGCGTCATCGGAGTTCTCCGTCAATTATTCGTCTGGATTATACGGGCATTCACACGAGGCTGATGATTCATGCGACCCGCTGCGCCTTGCCATTCAGGAGTGCGGTCAGATAGAAACTGCGGAAAGGC
>JAHFRA010000051.1 GCA_023259035.1 Gallionella sp. | reverse complement strand
AAAGGCGAAAAACTGCAAGAGCGCGTGCATGGGCAGTTGCAGGAAATCGGGAATAATCCGAAGCTCGTGCGTTCGTTTTTTAAGCATCCGTCTGTAGCCTATATTTCTGACTTATGAGTAAGTAGCCGAATGTTCGGCTGCTTAACTTGCTTCTAAAAACAACACCGTCGGGGGTGGCCCGACAGCCAGTTACCTTTCTTGTCTTGCTGCATAGACAACCCCAGGCAAACCGGGGGTTGCACGTGCTTCCCTGTGCGCTCGCGCTATCCTCGGCTTGTGTATATATGCCTAACTTATTTTACCGGCGCCATCAAATGTTGGTATGGTGTGTCCGCCCACATTACGTAGGGAACCGATGTATCTGGGTCGGGACTTTTCGGATAAGAATCGTAAAAGCTGGCATCGGCGCCGACGATCATCACGTGAGGTCCTGTCTTGATCCAGTGATTATTAGCGGCCGGCTTGGTTGCGTAAGGATCCGTATTACTGCCATCCGTCCCGCCCGACAGCATGTACATAAGGCCGATTTTACCGGCGGGGGGCGTCTTGTGCCCCATCCATGCTTGGGCCCATTCCAGAGAGTTCTTGTCCATGCACATGGGGTCAGGACCGGGTGTTGCTGGATTGTCCGGCATGCAGGTAAAACCGTTCGTTCCCTCGCGTAGTGTACGCATCTTACCGTCAGCCTCCATGGCTACTATGGTCGCGCCCTTCGCAACTTTAACGGGTGCTGCGGACATCGCGCTCTTGTCAGTAGCAGACGCCTTGGTACTTGCGGCATAGGTATTCACCGTCAGCAAAAACAATGTCGCGAAAAACAATGTCGCGCCGCTCACAATTTTATTTAGCTTGTGCATTGATGTCTCCTTTGGTTTGGTGTGTAGTATGAGGCTCGACCGCATCGTACAGGTAATTCACGGCGAGAAGGGCACGTCGAAGAATAGGAATTTTAACGCCCCTCCCGCCAAAATCTACTCCGCAACCGGTTGTACGTCAATATGAGTTATTTCATAAGCTGTAGTAGTTTCAACTCGTTCAGTGCTCACCGCAACCAAGACGGCATTTCGGCCAATGGCTTCTGGTGTAGCCTATCTTGGGCAACTTGCCTTTATCAGCATTTGACTCGGTAATTGACAGGGTAAACCCCGGCTATGCCGGAATGAGTCCAGAAATTTGATGTTTTCTGGATGATGCTTCACCCCATACTATAAGCTTGGCTTTTGACTTTGCTTCTCCATCTTTATCCTCCGTTTCTGTGCTAATTTTACGAAATGTTGGACTCTTTGAAACTCAGCTTACGTTACGATAAACAAGCTTGCGTGAAAATACTCCATGTTGAAAAAACATTACGCCATCGCGATAGCCTCATTCTTTCTGATTCCTGTGGTTTCTATATTGGGCGCGATGTTATTTAACCCATGATGGGAATATTGAAATAAGTCCAGCTGGCTGGCCGGTTCTGTAATTTTTGGAGCGTTTTATAATATAAAAACGTCCATTACCCTTGAAAGGCCAAATTCGGGGAAACTCAATTTGGGTTAAACTAAGCACACGATGGAATTCGTATAAGAGGACCCGGCGGAATACTCATTATGTGTCCACAGGTTGTACATAATGGGAAGGTGCAACCCAATATTTCACGACACCTTAATAAACGAAAACGATACGACTAACATGATGCACGGCAATCTTTTCATTATCAGTGCGCCCTCAGGTGCTGGCAAAACCAGCCTGGTAAACGCCTTATTGACATGCAATCGGCAAATTGACGTATCGGTTTCTTACACCACGCGACAGCCTCGCCCCGGTGAAGTGGATGGCAAGGATTACCATTTCATCACACGCGAGAATTTCCTCTCCATGGCAAAGGAGGGGGATTTTCTGGAAAGCGCCGAGGTATATGGCAACCTGTATGGCACCTCGCAGTCATGGATTGAGGCGGAAATTGGAAAGGGCCGCGATATCCTGCTGGAGATAGACTGGCAGGGCGCGGCACAAGTACGGCACAAGTTTCCTGGCTGCATCAGTATTTTCATCCTGCCGCCCTCGCTGCAAGCTTTGGAAGCACGTCTGCAAAGCCGAAAGCAGGATAGCGCCGAGGTGATAGAACGGCGCTTGCGCGCGGCACAGGCGGACATCGCGCATGTCGTGGAGTTCGACTATGTTATTATTAACGACAAGTTGGATGAGGCATTGCGGCAACTTGATGCCATCACTGTTGCTGCAGGGCTTCGCCGCGACAGGCAACTAGCCCGCCTGCAAAATTTATTCAACCAAATGCAAAAACCAGCTCAATAATTATATAGAAAGGTTCACCATGGCACGCATCACCATAGACGACTGTCTGGCAAGAATTCCTAACCGTTTCGAACTCACCCTGGCGGCTGCTTACCGTGCGCGCCAGTTAACTAACGGCGCCAGCTACTTGGTGGATGAAAGCAAGGATAAGCCGACCGTCATTGCCCTGCGCGAAATCAGCGAAGGCAAAGTAGGGCTGGAAATCCTCAACCGCGGACAGGCTTGATTATCCGCCGCTCCCGGCTGTCCATTGCCGGTGATGCTTCAAACGCAACACATGAAACATGTCCGATGCAGAAGCACTCCTGCAGGAGTGCTCCACCTATCTGAAATCCAAGGATGTCGAGCACATCCGGCGGGCGCTCGAATTTAGCGAATTCGCACACGAAGGGCAGCTGCGCAAGTCCGGCGAGCCTTATATCTCGCATCCAATCGCCGTCGCGCGCATTCTCGCTCCGCTGCACATGGATACGCAAACCATCATGGCCGCGCTGTTGCATGACGTGGTGGAAGATACTCCCATCAGCACACAGGACGTGGCAAAAGAATTCGGCAAGCCGGTGGCCGACCTGGTTGACGCCTTAAGCAAGCTCGACAGGATCGAGTTTGAAACCAAGGAGGACGCGCAGGCGGAGAATTTCCGCAAAATGCTGATGGCAATGGCGCGCGATGTGCGTGTCATCCTGATCAAACTGGCTGACCGGTTGCACAATATGCGCACGCTGGAAGCCATGTCGCGCGAGAATTGCGAACGCATCGCGCGCGAAACCATGGAAATCTATGCGCCCATCGCCAAACGCATGGGCCTCAACGCTATCTACCAGGAACTGGAAGACCTGAGCTTCAAGCATTTGCATCCCAACCGCTATGCGGTGTTGGTCAAGGCGCTTAAGGTGGCGCGCGGCAACCGCCGCGAAGTGGTAGGCAAGATACTGGATGCTGTCCGCCAGCGCCTCGAGGAGCAGCATATCCACGCTCAAGTGTATGGACGGGAAAAACACCTGTATGGCATCTACGAAAAAATGCAGGCGAAATCACTGGCCTTTTCGCAAGTGCTGGATATTTACGGATTCCGCGTGTTGGTGGACGACGTGCCCGCCTGCTACATGGCGATGGGAGCGCTGCATGGTTTGTACAAACCGATCCCCGGCAAGTTCAAGGACTACATCGCCATCCCCAAGGCAAACGGCTACCAGTCGCTGCACACCACATTGTTCGGCCCGTACGGCACGCCCATCGAGGTGCAGATACGCACCCACGAGATGCATAAAATCGACGAGACAGGCGTCGCGTCGCACTGGCTGTACAAGTCTGCGCATACGCCGATCAAGGACTTGCACCAGAAGACACACCAGTGGCTGCAAAGCCTGCTGGAGAGCCTGAGCGAAAGCGCCGATTCGGTCGAGTTCCTGGAGCATTTGAAAGTGGACCTGTTTCCCAACGAGGTCTATGTGTTTACCCCGAAAGGCAAGATTCTCGCACTGCCGCGCGGTGCGACGGCAGTGGACTTTGCCTACAGCGTGCATACCGACATCGGCAACCGGTGCGTGGCCGTCAAGGTAAATTTTGAATTGGTGCCGCTGCGTTCCGAGTTGAAGAATGGCGACCGCGTGGAAATTATCACCGCCCCGCATGCCAAACCAAACCCGGCCTGGCTAAGTTATGTGGTGACCAGCAGGGCGCGCAACCAGATACGTCATTTTCTCAGCACCATGCACTTTCAGGAATCTGCAGCGCTGGGGGAGCGTCTGTTGCATCAGGCGCTCTCCTCGCTCGGCATGAAGCCGCAGGATATTGACAACAGCATCCATTGGGGCAAATTGCTCAAGGATAGCGGGGCAAAATCGCGCAACGAAGTTCTGGCCGACATCGGACTGGGGCGCCGCCTAAATGTGGTCATAGCGCGCCAGTTGGCGCGGCTCGGCGAGGCAGGAGTGCAGGAGCACCATCCCGCCAGCGGCGTGGTCACCATCCTTGGCACGGAAGGCATGGCGGTGCAATTCGCCAAATGCTGCCGCCCCATCCCGGGTGATCCCATTGTCGGCGTCATCAAGAGTGGGCAAGGATTGGTGGTGCATACCCACGACTGCCCCTCATTGCGCAAGGGGCGCGGCGGCATGGATAAATGGCTGGACGTGACTTGGGACAAAAATATCAGCCGCCCCTTCGAGGCGAGCATCAAGCTTATTGTTGCCAATCAGCGCGGCGTGCTGGCGAAGGTCGCGGCAGCCATAGCCGAGGCCGAGTCCAACATAGAAAATGTACACTTTACCAGCGAGGGTGATTACACCGCCCTGTATTTCACCCTGCAGGTTTCCAACCGCGTACATCTTGCCAACATCATGCGTGGGTTGCGCAAGATTGCGGAGGTGGTGAGGATTACGCGGGTGAAGAGCGTGCCGGTGTAACTGATATATATTCACATCCCCCTCGTCCGCACCGCAAGGCATTCGCATTTCTGCCCCAATCCCCCAACACCCAGCGTTCGCAGGTGTGGCCGTCCAGATGGTGCAGGATATGCATGGGGCGGTGTGTGTGTCCGTGGATCAGGCGCGGGTAGTTGTGCTCTCGCAATAGATTCGACACTGCCGCATCGTTTACCTCCATCAGACTGCTGTTCTTTTGTTGCTTCTCGGTTTCGCTGCGCGCGCGCAACTGTTCAATGAAAGCCTTGCGCTGTGCCAGCGGCTGGTTGAGGAATTGCCGCTGCCAGGCTGTCTCATGCACCTGCCTGCGATAGTCTTGATAGGCGGCATCGTCGGTGCATAGGGTATCGCCATGGGTTAGCAGCGTTGGCGTGCCATACAGGTCGAGAAGCGTGGGGTCGGGCAGCAGAATGGCACCGCTGGCCTGCTCCAGTGCCTTACCCATCAGCAGGTCGCGATTGCCGTGCATGACGAGGAGGCGGGTGCCGCTTTCCGCCAGTGCGCGCATGGCTCGTATGATCTGTTGGTGGAAGGGATCGTCGAGGTCGTCGTCTCCTGCCCATGATTCGAACAGGTCGCCCAGGACATATAGCGCATCCGCATCTGGTGCCGTGTGTCGCATGAAGTGCATGAACACTTCTGTGCTGCGCGGTTGCTTTGCGCAGAGGTGCAGGTCTGAGATGAACAGGCTGTGCGGCATGGTGAAGTTAAAACGGCGCATGAGGCGCCGTTTTAACTACTGAATTATTTCGGCTTTAGTGATGATGACATCTTCCACTGGCACATCCCGGAACCCGTTGCGGAAGTCGGTACTGACCTGGCGGATCGCGTCCACCGTTTCCATGCCTTCCACCACCCTGCCGAACACCGCATAGCCCCATCCGTCCTGCCCAGGGTAATTCAGGGAACTGTTGTTATTCACATTGATAAAGAATTGCGCCGTGGCAGAATGCGGGCTGGATGTGCGCGCCATGGCGACGGTATATAAATCATTTTTCAGACCGTTTGCTGCTTCATTCTGGATCGGTGTATTTGCTTTCTTTTGTTTCATGCCCGGCTCGAAACCGCCGCCTTGGATCATGAATCCATTGATCACTCGGTGAAATATGGTGCCATCATAAAAACCGCTGCTCACATAAGCGAGAAAATTTTTGACTGAGATGGGAGCCTTTTCCTCATTCAGTTCGATAGTGATGTCGCCACGGTTGGTGTGCAATTTAACCATGCTGTGTTTTCCTTTTTCTGAGGGGGATTGTGATGAAGGTGCGGCTAGTGTGCTGAAACATATCATCCAGCCGAGCAACAGCGCGGAACAATATTTTAAAATATTCATGCGTAATTCCTCATTGGTTTTAAGGTCAGAAATGGCTACGGCAATAACGGGCGCTGCGCATCATCAGGACTTGCGTCCTTGCCGGGCTTTCCGCCCTTGGCGGAACCGGTGCTGAGCAAGTCTCTAATCAGAGCCAGCTTGGCCTGTGTGCCGGTGTTGCCGCGTTCCAGTTGCAGAGCGCGTTCATAAGACTGGCTGGCCATTTTGGCATAAATATCGCCCAGGTTTTCATGCGCGGTGGCATAGTTGGGGTGGGTGCGGGTCGCCATTTCCAGCGCATCCCTGGCCTTCTCATACTGGCCTTGGCTTGCGTACAGCACGGCGAGGTTGTTGTAGGGTTCCGGCAGCTCAGGATAATCCTCCGTTAACCCGGAAAATGAGCGGACAGCGTCGTTGGTCTTGCCCTGCTCGGTGAGGATCAGGCCTTTCAGGAAGCGCGCCTGCGCATCCTTCGGTTTTCCCTCCAGATAAGTGTTGACACTCTGCAGGGCTTGCTCTGTTTGTCCCTGCTTGAATAATTTATTGATGTCCTGAATTTCATCCGCGCATACGCTCTGGTGGAAGCAAGATACCAACACTGCACCGAATATCAGGACAGGCTGGCAAAAACGGTTGAGCGCATACATAGGGTTGTGTTTCCCGAAAATGGGTTGTGGCAAAAGTTGATCAAAATGGAACATAATTTTCCCGAAGCGTCCGGAATTCTACCAAAGAAGCCTGTTTGTTTCACAAGTTATCGCGAGCGGCCGTGCTTTGCCAGGTTGGGTTCGCCGGTTTCGGGTAAAATCCGCACGTTCTCCGGCCATGAAGAGAAGAATCGAACAATGAGCAGCAACGCACAAGCGCCCGTTCCGCACTTCATCCGCAACATCATCGAGGCTGACCTGGTAAATGGCAAGCACACCGGCATCGTCACGCGCTTCCCACCCGAACCCAACGGCTATCTGCACGTCGGCCATGCCAAATCCATCTGCCTGAATTTCGGCCTGGCACTCGAATATAACGGCAAGTGCAATCTGCGTTTCGATGACACCAACCCGGAAAAGGAAAGCGAAGAATATGCGCGCTCCATCCAGGAAGACGTGCAATGGCTGGGTTTCCAGTGGGATGGCCCGGTGCGCTGGGCGTCCGATTATTTCGGGCAGCTTTATAACCATGCGGTCGAGTTGATCAAGCAGGGCAAGGCTTATGTGGATGACCTTTCCGCCGAAAAAATGCGCGAATATCGCGGCACGCTGACGCAGGCGGGCAAGGACAGCCCGCACCGCGAACGTAGTGTGGAAGAAAACCTCGACCTGTTCGTGCGCATGAAAAACGGCGAGTTTGCCGATGGCAGCAAGGTGCTGCGCGCCAAAATTGACATGGCTTCGCCCAACATCAATATGCGCGACCCGGCGATCTACCGCATCCGCCGCGCACACCATATCCGCACCGGCGACGCGTGGTGCATCTACCCGATGTATGACTATACGCATTGTATTTCCGACGCGCTGGAAGGCATCACCCACTCGCTGTGCACACTGGAGTTCGAAGACCATCGCCCGCTGTACGACTGGGTTCTGGATAACATCACAATCGGTTGCCACCCGCAGCAGATAGAATTTTCGCGCCTGGAATTGCATTACACCATCACCAGCAAGAGGAAGCTCTTGCAACTGGTCACCGAGAAGCATGTCAGCGGCTGGGACGACCCGCGCATGCCCACCATCCAGGGCATGAGAAGGCGTGGCTACACGCCGCAGGGCTTGCGCGAGTTCGCGCGGCGCATCGGCATTTCCAAGAGCGACAACACGGTGGATATGGGCGTGCTGGAGGCGTGCATCCGGGAAGACATGGAAGCCAGCGCGCCGCGCGTGATGGCGGTGATCAAGCCGCTCAAGGTAACCATCACGAATTTTGACGAAGCCAATGCACAATCGCGCGAGGCCGGCTTCCATCCCAACCATCCCGAATTCGGCAGCCGCATGGTTCCATTCAGCAGGGAGATCTGGATCGAGGCCGATGACTTCGCCGAAAGCCCGCCAGAAGGCTGGCAGCGCCTGACAGCGGGCGGTGAAGTGCGGCTGCGCTATTCCTATGTGATGCGCTGCGATGAAGTGGCAAAGGATGCGTCTGGAAATATAAAAGAGCTGCGTTGCTCGATTGATGCAGACACGCTGGGCAAGAACCCAGCGGGGCGCAAGGTAAAGGGTGTGATCCACTGGGTTTCCTGCGCCCACGCGCTGCCTGCCGAAGTGCGTTTGTATGACCGCCTGTTCACCGTACCGGAGCCGGATGCGGATAAAAATGTTGATTTTTGTACTTACCTTAATCCCGCTTCCCTGACAGTAGCGCAAGGCTGGGCGGAGGCATGCGTCAAGGATGCACCGCCGGAAACCATCTACCAGTTCGAGCGTCTCGGCTATTTTTGCACCGACCGCCGCGAGCATCAACCGGGCGGCAAGCTGGTGTTCAACCGCACGGTGACGCTGAAAGATTCATGGAGCAAGGGGTAATCATGAGCGAAGAAATCATCATGCCCAGCGAGGAACAAATGAAATCGCTGAGGAACCTTGCCCAGATCGTGTACATACTGTATGCGCTTTCATACTTCGCGGGAATTTCGGCCATTGTTGGCATCATCATCAACTACGTGAAAAAAGATGATGTCGCGGGAACCTGGCTGGAAAGCCACTTCCGCTGGCAGATACGCACTTTCTGGTTTGGTTTGCTGTGGGCGATGATCGGTGCGGCCACCTTCGTCATTTTGATCGGCATGGCAATTTTGTTCGCCAATTTTTGCTGGATCATTTACCGCATCGTCAAAGGTTGGCTCAATCTCAATGACAACAAACCCATGACATTCTGATCTTTTCATGTTGAAAATCTACAACACCCTCACCCGCGACAAGCAGGACTTCATTCCCATCGAACCGAACAAGGTGCGCATGTATGTGTGCGGCATGACGGTGTACGACTACTGCCATCTCGGCCATGCGCGCGTGATGGTGGTATTTGACATGGTGTATCGCTGGTTCAAGGCATCTGGCTATGACATTACCTATGTGCGCAACATCACTGACATCGATGACAAGATCATCAAGCGCGCGGCGGAAAATGACGAATCCATTCATGCGCTGACGCAGCGCTTCATCGATGCGATGCATGAGGATGAGCGCGCACTGGGGGCGCTGGAGCCGGACTTCGAGCCGCGCGCCACGCAATATGTGCCGCAGATGCTGGATATGATCGCTAGGCTGGAAACCAATGGATTAGCCTACCGCGTCGCAGATGGCGACGTAAATTATGCGGTGCGCAAATTCGACGGTTACGGAAAATTATCCGGCAAGTCGCTGGAGGACTTGCGTGCGGGCGAACGTGTGGATGTGAATGACGGCAAAAACGACCCGCTCGACTTCGTGCTGTGGAAACACGCCAGGGACGAAGAGGCGGAAGAGGTGAAATGGAATTCACCCTGGGGCAAGGGCCGGCCCGGTTGGCACATCGAATGCTCCGCGATGGGTTCGGAAATCCTGGGCAAACATTTCGACATCCACGGCGGCGGCGCGGATTTGCAGTTCCCGCACCATGAAAATGAAATTGCGCAAAGCGAAGGCGCGCACCGGTGCAAGTTTGTGAATTACTGGGTGCACAACGGCTTCGTGCGTGTGGACGACGAGAAGATGTCCAAGAGCCTGGGCAACTTCTTCACCATCCGCGAGGTGCTGAAAAAATATGACCCGGAAGTCGTGCGCTTCTTCATACTGCGCGCGCATTACCGCAGCCAGTTGAATTATTCCGATGCGCACCTGGATGATGCGAAGGGGGCGCTAACAAGGTTTTATACGGCACTTAAATCATTAGCCGTTCGCCCTGAGCTTGTCGAAGGGCGGAACTCATCTGTTTATGCTTCGACAGGCTCAGCACGAACGGATGGTGTTGACTGGAACGAACCATACGCCCAACGCTTCAAGGCCGCGATGGATGATGATTTCAACACACCGGAGGCGATAGCGGTGTTGTTCGATCTAGCCAATGAAGCAAACAAAACCAATGCGCCACAACTGGTAGTGCAACTCAGGGCGCTTGGAGCAACACTAGGTTTATTGCAGCGCGATGCGACAGTATTTTTACAGGGAAGTGTCAAGGCAGAAGGCTTGAGTGAAACACAAATCAGCGAACAGATTGCAGCACGCATTGAAGCCAAAAAAGCTAGAAATTTTGCTGAAGCCGACCATATCCGCAAGGAGTTGCTGGAAGCAGGAATCGTATTGGAAGATAGTGCGGCAGGAACGACCTGGAGGTGCGCTTAGGAGTGACGCTACAATAAATCGCCGTGCAGCAGGGAGGGAACCGGGCTGTAGCCGTCGAATAACTGCGGCATTTTTTCCAGTAGTCTCTGCCCCTGCTTGTGCAAATCCTTGTTACCGTTACGCGCCGCAAGGTCGAGCTGGAAGCCCAGCCGCTGCTCGCGCCAGAAAGCGATCCAGTCGGATGACCAATCATTTTTCTGCGGCGTTTCGCCGATGGTGTTGTCCTGTGAGAAGCCGAATTGCGGCGCTTGTATGTGGTGTAGTGCGGCGAGTTGCTCGCCGAGCAAACGTGCATTGCCGTTGCTGTTCAAGTTGAGATATTCCAGCACCAGAAAGGCGTGCTCGCTGGAGGTGCCGCAGGTAACGGGTTGCGGCACACGCACGGTGTGTGTCGCGGCGATGGCTGCCAGCCCCGCATTTTCCGCCTCGAACATGGGTAATTTTTGCGCATCGTTGAGTTTGACGAAATAGCGCACGCCACCGTCATTCTCGATGCGCCAAGTCTGGTTGATACAGCCGCCGCTCACAGACGCGGCATGTGTGATCTTGAAAGAGGTTTGAGCAGAGTCGCCGATACGGGCAGCGATGGTATCCCAGTTGATCACGATTTATTTCAGATTGTCCATTAAACCCCCTCTAGCTCCCCCTTGTCAGGGGGAGAACTTAACCGCTCCTCCCCTGACAAAGGGAGGCTGGGAGGGGTTTGGGTTTGATTTCGCCTAATGAACAATCCCGGGTTATTCCATACAAGAATAACTCTACAGGCTGAGAGAATACCCAAAATGTTTTTGGAACAGCGCAGCCAGTTCACCACGCATCGGCTTATGGTTTTGTCCGCCTCTGCTGGCGATCTTGAGCGCACCCATCAGCGATGCCAGGCGTCCGGTGGTTTCCCAATCCAGCCCCTCTTGAATACCGTATAACAAGCCGGCGCGATAGGCATCGCCGCAACCGGTCGGATCAACCAGCGCAGTCGGCTTGGGTGTCGGAATGGCGATCTGCTTGCCGTCGGCATAGATCAGCGAGCCGTCCGGGCCGAGCGTGACGATCAGCGCGCGCACCATCTTGGCGATCTCATCCAGCTTCTTGCCGGTCTTGTCTTGCAGCAGCTTGGCCTCGTAATCATTCACCGTCACGTAATCGGCCTGCTCGACAAACCTGAGCAACTCGTTGCCGGAGAACATCGGCATGCCCTGGCCGGGGTCGAACACAAACGGAATGCCCGCTTCGGCGAATTCTTCCGCATGCTGCATCATGCCGTCGCGCCCGTCGGGCGAGACGATGCCGAGCGAGACTTCTTTCGCTTCCGCGACATGGTTGTGATGGGACATGCCCATCGCGCCCGGATGGAATGCGGTGATCTGGTTGTCGTCCAGGTCGGTGGTGATGAAAGCCTGCCCGGTGAAAGTCCCCGGCACATGGCGGATGTGCTGCTGGTGCAGGCCGAGCTTTTCCAAACGAGTAGCATAAGGCGCGAAATCGTCGCCCACCGTCGCCATGATCAGCGGCTTGCCGCCCAGCAGTTGCAGGTTGTAAGCGATATTGCCCGCACAGCCGCCATATTCGCGGCGTATTTCCGGCACCAGAAATGCTACGTTCAGGATATGAATCTGCTCGGGCAGGATGTGCTTCTTGAATTGGTCGGGAAACACCATGATGGTGTCGTAAGCTATGGAGCCGCAAATCAGTGCATTCATGTTGTTGCTGTAGGTGTGGTTGAGAGGGGCGTATTATATACATAGCGCATAAATCTACTGCGCGAACTGGCATCGAGGTCGCGCGGTGCTCGGCATCCTCATGTACTTTACGTACACTCCGGTGCCTGTGCTCCGGGCTCCCCCAATGTCAGTCCGCTCGCTACGATTTCTGTCGCTATGTATATCTGCTCTTATGAACTGCCTCCCTCTTTGCAAAAGGGGGCAAGGGGGATTTGCTGTTGGCATTGGTTAATACCAAAATAGACAGGCCTTAGAACTGGACGACACTTCCTTGCCCCCATTCGTCCAGAATTGGCGCAGACAGTTCTGGACGGTGCTTCTGTGAGTATGTGATGCTCGCTTCAAGTATCCCAATGCGTGAGAAGAGATAGTCCCGTGTCGACTGTGGAAGGGACTCATACCACGTGGGCGAAAGTGCAAAGTTCTCGCTATTGTCCAAAGCAACATGGATAACGGATGAGGTTAGGTTGTCTGTATCGAGAACTGATTCGAAGAAGCGGCGTGGCGCGCTGTTGGCGGAATCTAGCCAAGAAAAGATCGCCGCTCCGCCTTGTTCTAGTGGCAAAAGAGAGATGGCGAGCTGACTCATCTCAGCCTCAAGGTTCTCGTAGTCTTGAAGTTGACGACCATTCATATCGTGGAATGGCTGAAAGACAAAGCACGCAGCGATACTAGGCTGCTTGGGGAAGAGGACAGCGTGCGTGACAAAGCGATCCCAGATCGAGTTGACCAAGTACCCGTCAAGCTTTGCCTTGAGTGCTTCGCACTCTTCGGCGCCTCTGAGAGACGCTGCTTGATG
Source organism: Gallionella sp. (assembly GCA_023259035.1). Lineage (GTDB taxonomy): Bacteria > Pseudomonadota > Gammaproteobacteria > Burkholderiales > Gallionellaceae > Gallionella. The sequence continues at coordinate 887 of JAHFRA010000051.1, read as the reverse complement.
GATAAGAATTTCGTCTGTATACGTGAGTGGGGCGGTTATGCCGTGAATTGCTTGGATATGCTCTAGATCGGGAAGCGATTCGCATTGCTTGCGTTTGAGGTAGCATTCGCGTGCTGCTGCACGGTAGGCAAGCATAAATAGTTGCTTCCTAGAGAAGCAAAAAACTTCATTTTCAAGGCAGCTGAACAACGCCGCATCGTGTTTTGCGCAGAAACCGTTGAATACCGATACGTTACGAAGACCAATCCGCTTTATCTGGATTGGATGCTCATCGGGCGAGAAGCGCCCATTGAAGTTCGGTGCATAAACATGGCCGTCCGTGCTTAGCCTACGCAGGACGGCCTCAAGTGACATAGTGTGAGCCGCCACAGTGCCGCCCGCGTGATCAGGGTGAGGGGCCATGCAGACCTTCGTGCTGAAGCGTCGACGAAAGTCCGCGATGAGGTCGGTTGCAACTTTTGGGTTGTGGAGGTTGCCGAGAGACATAGAAAAAGAGGGGGCTTTAAATACATCAATCCCCAATCTAACAGCAAAACTACTATGTTGCTATGGTGGAATGAATTGTCTCGTCTTTCTTGAGTTTTTGAATGACCGCCTCGAAGTAGTATGAATAGCTGGAACGTTAGCAGCCTGTCACTAATGTCAGGTATCTATTTTATTGTGATGGTCTGCTAGCTGAACGTAACAGTGGTTATCAGGCGGTAGACTTCCAGGTCAGATCAAGCTCCCGCGCCGCCTTCACATCATCCAGCCTGCGCACCGGCTGAGTGTACGGCGCGCCCTTCACCAGTTCAGGGTTCGCGTGCGCCTCATCCCAGATTTCTTTCATCGCGGCGACGAAGCTGTCCAGCGTTTCCCTGGATTCGGTTTCGGTCGGCTCGATCAGC
>JAHFRA010000050.1 GCA_023259035.1 Gallionella sp. | reverse complement strand
ACAATCGTATCCGACGTCATGCGAAAACCGGCAACCAGGTACCCGCTGATTTCGCTAACCAGCAACAATTTGCGGCACAATTCAGATGACTTGCCCGTCCACTAAATCGGACTCCGCTCACTGTGCCGGGACCGCGATTTTGTTTGCTCCTCGATAAGCAACTTGTTGAGTAATTTTGCGACGCGTCGATTGATGTACTCGGAACCGTTATCGCTGTGGAAGCCGTGGATGACGAATGGGAAGCTCAGCAACAGCGCTTCGAGCACCGGGATGAGGAATGCCTCGCTGATCTTCTCACAGGTCGCCACGCCCTCGTACTGGGTGACACAGTCCACGGCATTGATGTGATAGACGCCTTTGATGCCGTCCAGATCGCCCTGGTGGACGCTGTCCACGCGCAAATAGCCGGGCCGGTTGTTGGGGGTTGGCGCGCGGCGCTCGCCGATAGGGACGGTCGTGGGTCTGGTCTTGGTCCAGACCTGGCGCTGGTGCTGGTAGTTTGGGCGCTGACGCAGGTTGTACAGATGGGCCACCGAGATCGTCGCCAGGCGCTGGTAGCGGGCATCGCCGAAGATGCCGTATGCCCGTTCCATGAGCTTCTTGGTCGCCAGGCCGGATAGCGTGCCGTGCAGGGTGTCGGTATGGGCGAGCAGGAGCACGTCAGCGCCTGTGTAGATGCGCGCAAAGCTGGTTCGTGACCCTCGGTAGCGCTTGACCAGTTGGCGTCGCTCACAGCCCCGTTTAACAAGCCGGGTGAGTTGCTGGCGCGAGTAGCCGCTGACGCGCTCAAGGAAGCGCAGAACCACAGCCTTGTCGGCACGTTTCAACCGGGCGTAGCCGAAACGCCGCACGGTGCGTGCGATGAATTCGTACCGCTGGTCTGCCGTCACCGTGAAATCCATCGCCACAGTTCCGGTTAAAAAGGCCTGCAAATCGGCCAAGGTATGCAGTTGCTCGTCGTTCATATTGATCACCATGCCTCGCATAATGATCGATCACGGTCACCTGTTCAGACTCAAACCCCGTTGGATTCACGTACCCCCGCTCAGACTCATACCCCATTGGACAATGCTCAGCCTTGAGGTTGCGCGGCACTGGGGTTATGCTGGCGACTATGTGCGGGCAATGCGGCCGCTGGAATCGGGGCAGGTGCTGGCGGATTTTTCAAAGGCGCGCAGGCAGCTTGGCTGGGAGCCAATAGTGGGCTTGGATGATGGTCAAGAAGACGGTTGCGGCACAGATACTGCGCTTGAGGGGTATGGCACTCAATCCGGGTTGAGTCTATGAAATGTTCCTTTGGGGAGGCTCAGGGCTTCCTCTTCTATCCTAATGGGGCGAGTGTGCTCGATGAATCATCAGACAATATTTATCAACGGCCGCTTTCTTGGCCAGCCAGTGACGGGCACGCAACGCTATGCTCGTGAGATTGTTCTGGCGTTAGACGATTTGCTTGCAACGGGTGAGATCGATCACAACCGCTATGCTTTTGTGATTGTGTCACCTGTCGGCGCGAGCGATCTTTCAGGCATGAAACACATCACCGTTCGCTTTGTGGGGCCATTGCGCGGACAGGCGTGGGAACAACTCGCCCTGCCATTCACTTCGAGAAAGGGGTGGTTGCTCAGTTTCTGTAATGCCGGGCCGCTCTTAAAACGCCGCCAGATAGTTACCATTCACGATGCTTCGGTATTCGCATACCCGAAGGCTTATTCCTTTGGATTTCGTTCATGGTATCAGTTTGCTTTGCCGGTGCTGGGCTTTACGGCAGCGAGAATTCTTACGGATTCGCATTTCTCGGAAAGCGAGCTCATCAAGTATTGCGGGGTCTCGCCGGGCAAAATAGCAGTTGTGCCCCTCGGTATCGACCATATGAACAGATTGCATTCAGACTGCAATGTGTTTACGAAACATCGGTTAGGAGAGAAACCCTATATTCTCGCCGTCAGTAGTCAGAGCCCGCACAAGAATTTTAAACGCCTGATCCAGGCATTTGGTTCTTTTCGGAATGAGAATGTGGATATTGTCGTCGCGGGTGGAACTAACTCTAGGGTTTTCAGCGATCCCGGTTTTTCTTCTGACCAGAGCAACGTGCATTTCCTTGGCTATGTCAGTGATAGTGAACTGCGTGCTCTCTACGAGCGAGCTTATTGTTTTGCCTATCCTTCGCTCTATGAAGGTTTCGGGTTGCCACCCTTGGAAGCGATGGCTTGCGGTTGCCCGGTCGTTGTTTCCGATGCGGCTTCCCTGAAAGAAGTCTGCGGCGCGGCGGCGCTATATTGCGATCCGGAGTCACATGAAGACATTGCGGACAAAATCAGCTCGTTGTTGGCCGATGCGGGTTTACGTGAGAAGTTATGCGGTACGGGAAGAAGTTGGGCTGCAGGGTTCCGGTGGGCTGACACGGCCCGTGCTATTTGGAAAGAAACCGTTAGAATGACCGGATAATGAAAGTTGCGATTGTTCATGACTGGCTGACGGTTTATACGGGCGCCGAGCGCGCTTTGGAGCCGGTGTTGTGCTATTCCCATATGGATGCTGATGAGTTATCCAGAATAGGCGGTTTGAATATTCAAAATCAGAAGTGTCCGGCAATGCAGCCTAGGCGGTTAAATAACAGGTTGATCTAAAATGGTAAAAGCTGCATTTATGGGTGTCACCGACTTGAACCCGAATGTTTTGAGAAACTGGGATTTTCTTCCCGGAGTTTCTCATCATGTATTCAGGCAAATTGGTGTTCGCACAACTCATGGAGCATTTACCTCTTCACACGTTTCGTCGCTGTGTGCTGCGTTACCCTTCCAAATATCCGACCAAGACGTTTTCGCATCTCGATCAATTTCTCTGCTTGGCTTTCGCGCAACTGACTTATCGCGAGAGCCTGCGCGACATCGAAACCTGTCTGCGCGCTCACCAAGCCAAGCTCTATCACTTGGGCATCCGAGGCAATATCGCCAAGAGCACACTGGCCGACGCCAACGAATCTCGCGACTGGCGCATCTATCAGGATTTCGCGCTCAGTCAAATCAAACTGGCTCGCAAACTCTATTCGCAAGACAGCTTTGCTGTGGAGCTGGAACAGACCGTCTACGCACTCGATACTACGACTATCGACCTGTGCTTGAGCGTCTTTCCTTGGGCTCACTTTCGCCAAGCGAAAGCGGCGGTCAAGATGCATACGCTGCTCGACCTGCGCGGCAACATTCCAACCTTCATCCACATCAGCGACGGCAAGATGCACGAGGTCAATGTGCTCGACATCCTGATACCCGAAGCCGGCAGCTTTTACATCATGGATCGGGGCTTCACCGATTTCGCTCGCTGGTTCACGCTGCATCAAGCGCAGGCGTTCTTCGTGATTCGGGGCAAATCCAATCTGCTCTGTCGTCGCGTTTACTCCCGCGCAGTAGACAAGTCCACTGGACTGCGTTGCGATCAGACTATTGCGTTGACCGCGCCGAAAGCCCGCAAGGATTACCCTCAGCATCTTCGACGCATCAAGTTCTACGATGCAGAACACGACAGGCATCTGGTGTTTCTAACCAACAACTTCGACTTGCCTGGGCTGACCATCGCAAAGCTTTATCGTTGCCGTTGGCAGGTCGAACTGTTCTTCAAGTGGATCAAACAGTACCTGCGGATCAAGCGGTTTTACGGCACAACCGAGAACGCGGTCAAGACGCAAATATGGATCGCCATCACCGTTTACGTCTTGGTCGCCATCATAAAAAAGCGCCTCCATATCGAGGCTACGCTTTACACAATTCTACAAATCTTGAGCCTCACTCTTTTCGAGAAAACACCACTCGATCAATTGCTTAAAAATATGGAGCCAACAATGGACACGCTGCAAGACAATAACCAAATGAATCTATTCAATTAAATTGCCGGACGATAATGATTCAAAATATAAGATGCTTGGAAATAGGTCTGTAAGGCAGGCGCTTTGTGCGCTGGTTGAGAAAACTCATTACATTGCTTTCGTCGGCATGTTCAGGGTATACAAAAATGTACCGGATGCTTTCAGGAGATATTTGCTAGGCAAGGGAGAATATCCTGTGAGTATCTGCATAAACACGCCTGTTGGACTTCGTGAGGTACGCCTTTATTCACACCACGACATGCTGACAGTTAATGAAATTTTCTGTCGCAATGACTATCCGGCAGAGCAGAATTTGCGTGCCGTCGTGGATATCGGTGCGAATATTGGATTAAGTGCTTTCTACTTCATGACCAGAAACAACCAGGCGCGCTGTTATCTTTTTGAGCCGGATCCGAAAAATATTGGTCGCTTGCGCCAACAGCTGAAAAGTTTTGAGGGGAGATACGAATTGGAAGAGTGCGCTGTGTCTGACTTCGATGGCAAGGTAACTTTTGGCGTTGAGAGCACCGGACGTTATGGTGGTATTGGTGTTAAAACAGAGCAGGAAATCACGGTTGATTGCCGGCATATAAACGGTATTCTCAGGGAGGTTATCGGGAGGGAGCGCATTATTGATGTTGTTAAGATCGATACTGAGGGCGCCGAGATTGCAACAGTAAAAGCTATTGATGCCGAATTGCTAGGGAATATCAGGCACATTTTCATTGAAGCGCATCCGGAGGAAGACCTTCTGCTTGGAAAGTTCAAACAGCAGCAATATGGTTCCATTTGCCAATTGGCGAATGTGGAATTGGGCGGTGCATGAAAGTTGCTCTCGTTCATGACTGGCTGGTTACTTATGCAGGCGCCGAACGCGTGCTTGAGCAAATATTGCTTTGCTACCCTGAAGCCGAACTTTTTAGCGTTGTCGATTTCTTGCCACCGGGGAAGCGGGATTTTATTCAAAACAGGCCGGTTTCGACTTCGTTCGTTCAACGCTTGCCTTTTGCAAGATCAAAGTACCGGAGTTATTTACCGCTGATGCCGCTTGCTGTGGAGCAATTCGATTTGTCGGGTTACGATATTGTAATTTCAAGCTCACACGCTGTAGCGAAAGGTGTTCTGACTGGGCCGGACCAGCTTCATATCAGTTATGTTCACTCGCCCATGCGATATGCGTGGGACTTGCAGCATCAATATCTTCGTGAATCGGGTTTGAACAGCGGAGTGAAGGGGTGGCTTGCCAAGGGGCTTTTGCACAAAATGCGGCTGTGGGATGCCAGAACAGCAAACGGTGTTGATTATTTCATAGCTAACTCGAAATTTATCAGGCGGAGAATCTGGAAAACTTATCACCGTGAAGCTGCGGTTATTTATCCGCCAGTAGAAATTTCGAAATTTTCCTTATGCGAAAACAAGGAGGATTTTTACCTTGCAGCTTCTCGGATGGTTCCTTACAAAAAAATGGATTTGATCGCGGAGGCTTTTGCGGCCATGCCGGAACGGCGATTGATCATTGTTGGTGACGGCCCGGAAATGCAGAAAGTCAAGGCAAAGACGGGGGCTAACGTCACCATTCTCGGCTATCAGCCTGATGATGTGTTGCATGATTACATGCGGCGGGCCAAAGCCTTTGTGTTTGCGGCAGAAGAAGACTTCGGTATCGTTCCATTGGAGGCACAGGCGTGCGGCACGCCGGTAGTTGCTTATGCCAAAGGGGGGGCACTGGAAACCATTCGCGGCCTGGACGATAAACAACCTACAGGGGTATTTTTTAAGGAGCAATCTCTGTCGGCAATTAAAGCGGCGGTATGCTCCTTTGAGCAGAGTGCCGCGCGAATTCTGCCGGTAACTTGCCGTGAGAATGCCCTCCGCTTTGCGCCAGAGAGGTTTCGCGCTGAATTCAAAGCCTGTGTAGAAGCGGAAATGGACAGATTTCAGAAAACTTTTGCGGCTTTATCCTGTGATAATGGCAAAGAAAGATTGTCATGAGTTCGCGCAGCCTGCTCAAGGAAAATGCCGGACTGCTGGAGCTGATCCAGCGCTTTCTCGACCCATTGGTGGTGGTTGTTACGGGTATTGTTCTATACGCGATTCAATTCGAAAGCCTGGATTTACCCCGTAATTATGCTTTTGTGTTGACTGGCGGCTTCTTGCTTTGCCTGGCCATATTTCCTTTTTTTAATATTTATCGCCCTTATCGCGGTGCCAGCCTGTGGGCTGAAACGCAAACGCTGGTGAGTGCATGGGCGGTGGTATGCACTGGCTTGGTCATGGCGCTGTTTATAACCAAGACCAGCACGGATTTTTCCCGCATGTGGATCGGTCAGTGGGCGGTGGCCGGGTTTATTAATCTGTTGGTTTTCAGGATGGCGCTGCGGGGTGGACTTCGCCTCTTGCGGCGTCAGGGTATCAATCTTCGTTTTATCGCAATTGCCGGCGCGGGAGAATTGGGGCGCGACGTGGCGCGTCGCCTGGCTGACTCGCCATGGACCGGGCTGAAGGTGGTGGGCTTTTACGACGATGATCCGCGCCTGCAGCGACATGCGTTCGAAGGCGTTCAGGTGCGCGGTGGTCTGCATCGCATTCCAAGGGATGTGGCGGAATTGGGTGTCGATCAGGTGTGGATTGCACTGCCTCTGCATCATGACAAGCAGGTTAAATCGTTAGTGGCGCAATTGAGCCGCCTGCCGGTGCAGGTCACTTTTGTTCCCGACATTTACGGCGTTCAATTGCTTAATCATTCCATCGGCGAGGTGGCAGGTTTTCCCGTTATTCATCTGATGGAGTCGCCCCTTGCAGGTGTAAAAGGCCTGATCAAAGTCGTTGAAGACAAACTTCTGGCTATCCTGATCCTGTTGGCAACATTTCCATTGATGCTGTTTATTGCTATCGGGGTCAAGCTGAGTTCTCCCGGTCCGGTTTTTTTCAGGCAGTTGCGCGGTGGCTTGCATGGAGAGCGCATCTGGGTATGGAAATTCCGTACCATGAAGCATCATGGCGAACAGGCTGGTAAAGTCACCCAAGCCATGCCCGGCGATTCTCGCGTTACTGCTTTGGGGGCTTTATTGCGGCGCACCAGCTTGGATGAGTTGCCCCAGTTTTTCAACGTGCTCAAGGGCGACATGTCGATAGTCGGGCCGCGCCCCCATGCGGTAGAGCATAATGAATATTACCAGCGGCAAATAGATGCTTATATGATGCGCCACCACGTCAAGCCGGGCATCACCGGTTGGGCGCAGGTCAACGGCTGGCGAGGCGAAACCGGGGAGCTCGAGAAAATGGAAATGCGCGTCAAGCACGATTTGTATTACATCAATAACTGGTCGTTGTGGTTTGACCTGCGGATAATCATCATGACAGTATTCATGATGATTACCGGGAAAAATGCACATTGAGCAACGCACCTTTGAATATTGCTAAACTACCTGCTGTTATTTTTGTTGGAAACTCATGATGATGAGATCTGGTACAGAATTATTTTCCACATCCCCGATACGGCACAAATACGGAAAATGGCGGGTTACGGTGTTGCTTTTTGTGCTCAGCCTGTTTTTTCTGTTTTTTGCCTCCCTGCAATATGGTTGGCCGGGTAAATGGTGGAATAGCGCCAGCACATTGAAATGGCAAGGAGAGGCGTTAACGCTCAAGAAAGGGCGAGGAAGCAATATTCAAGGCGGGTTCATAGTCGACGGCTTGGTCGAACCCGGCATAGCGCTCGCTACGTTGTCTCCACCGGTTTTTCAAGCCGAGAATTACCCTGTCGTGCACTGGCATGTGTCAAGCACCAAGCCGAATACCAAAGTGGAATTTCTGTGGCGCACCTCAGAAAACCCCAACCGTATTTTTGCGCGTGAGCTCGAATGGGCAGGGAGTTCCGTAGAGCCCCTTGACATGTCCGGAGATGCCAACTGGCGCGGGCAAGTCATGGAGCTGATGCTGATGGTGCATGCGCCGCTGAATGCGCCCTTGGTCATTGAGGCAGTGAAAGCCGAAGCACCGCTGGGAATTGTGTGGCGCGAATGGTTCGGCGCGGAGCCGTGGCTGGGTACCTCGATCAATTTCGTGGGTGGAAATGAGTCACGCCAATGGCTTGGGCCGCTACCGTTTATCGCCATCGCTCTGGCGCTGGCAATGCTTGGGTACTGGTTATTGGCCTGGCGAAAAACTCTTGTTTTTGACCTTGGAGCAGTTTGGGTGCTGGTTTTTATAGCCTGGTTTGCGCTCGATATGCGCTGGCAAATCGATTTGTGGCACAAATTGAGTTTGACGCAACAACGTTATGCCGGAAAATCTTGGAAGGAAAAGCACCTTGCTGCAGAAGATGGTTCTCTGTTCGGCCTTATGCAGCAAATAAAAGCGATGTTGCCGCCTACTGCATCACGGGTTTTCGTTGTAGCTGATGATGAGTATATGCGCTACCGTAGCGCTTATCATCTCTACCCATTCAATGTGTTTGCAACCGATAACCTGTTGCCGGAGGGGTATTTCAAGTCTGGTGATTTCATCATTATCCTGGGCAAGGATGAGGTGGGGTTTGATACTTCGCATAATCTGTTGACATGGGGGCAAAAACAGCAACTGAAGGCAGATTTGCTCCTGTTTGCCGCAAACAATGTCTTGTTGAAGGTTCGCTAAAGTGGAAATTATTGGACTGATGGCAGCATTGGGCCTGCCGTGGTTGCTGGGTGTAGTTTGGCTGCGCGCCCGCTGGCTCAATGCTGACAATATTGCATGGACAGCTATTCTAGGCTACGGCTATCTGGCTGGTGCGCTGCTTACTACGCTGGCAATGCGCTTGCTGGATTTGCTGGGCATGCGTCTGAGTTTCCTTGGTATTGCATTAGTTCTAGCCCTGTTGATTGCTCTTGGCGTTTGGGCTGGGCGCAATTTACCGTGGCAGGGATTGCGCTTCGGCTCCGACTGGTACATGTTGCACGGGTGGCATAAGGCTGCATTTGCTGGTTTGTGGGCTCTGGTTGTGATTCGTTTGGCTGGGCTTGGCTTGGAGGTTATCTGGCAGCCTTTATATTCGTGGGATGCATGGTCTCAGTGGGCCACCAAGGCGCACGTGTGGTATGAACTCGGCCATCTGGCATCATTTGTGATCCAGCCTAACTGGCTGGGAGTGAGCGGTGTTTTTACTGACACTGCGCCTCATTATCCTCCTGCAATTCCCTTGCTTCAGGTGTGGATGAGCCTCGGCCTTGGGTACTGGGACGATTCCCTGATGAACCTGCCTTGGCTGATGGGCGCATTGGCGTTGGCGCTGGCATTTTATGGTCAAGCCAGACAGTGGGGAATTACACCCCTGTTTGCCATGATGTTCACATATTTCCTGCTGTCTCTGCCCATACTGGACACGCATGTAGCGCTGGCAGGCAATGCCGATTTATTCATGGGTGTTGTTTATGGACTTGCCGCTTTTGCGTTTTTCCACTGGTCCAGGTCACGCGATACTTGGCAGGGCGCAATGGCGATTCTGCTGGGAGCGGGATGTATTCTGATCAAACAGCCGGGTATCGGCTGGGCGCTAACCTTGCTGCCTGCGTTCTGGGTAGTGCTCGCGCCTCGTGCCGGATTGATAGGCACGGCAATATTGGGAGCACTGGGCATGGCTGCATTGCTGCTCTTTGGGCAGCATGGCTTTAGCATGCTGGGCTATTCGCTGAAATTCACCTTTACTCCAGTATGGGAGCCCCTGTGGGACAACTTGGCGATTCTGGATAACTGGCATTTGTTTTTCTATCTGGTTGCTGTTGTCTTGTTTATGTTCCTGCCACGCCTGTTCTCACCTGCTTACCGCGCCATGACGGTGGTAGTGGGTGTAGCCCTGATATTTAGCTTGGCGATTTTCTTTTTTTCGCAAGCCAGCGCATGGGTAGAAAATTACACTGTGGTAAATCGGGCTATCCTGCATCTGGTTCCAATGCTCTTGTTCTATGTGATGGTGCTGATATGGGAAGATTCCAACCTGATCAGTGATCACGGCTATTAGCTCAGCCCACCCTCAAAACGATATATGCCTGGCGGACACACCCGTCCAAAACAGATCATGACGCTGGGTCATCCGAAGGTGTAGGGTATAGGTGAATCGCCAAACCCGCCCACACCCGACCTGAGGAGACCCAACGTGAAAGCATCATGCAGCATGTTCAGCCAAATACTCAAGCTTATTCCGCGCACCGACTTTGCTCGCCTCGTCAAAGAGACCAAGGCGGAACACCGCAGCAAAGGCGTATCAAGTTGGAGCCAGTTTGTTGCCATGTTGTTCTGCCAGCTTGGGCGAGCACACTCCTTGAGGGAAATCGAAGGTGGCCTGAAGAGCTGCGAAGGAAAGTTGGCACATCTGGGTATCGAAGCACCCGCTCGCTCGACCTTGTCCTACGCCAACAGCCACCGCCCTGTGGAGTTATTCGAAAAGGTCTTCTACGCCCTGTTCGACATTGTTTCCAGCAAAGCGGTCGGCAAAAAGAAGTTCAGGTTTAAAAACAAGCTGGTCAGTCTTGATTCGACCGTCATCGACCTATGCCTGTCGATGTATGACTGGGCGAAGTTTCAGCGGACTAAAGGAGCCGTGAAGTTGCATTTGGTGCTCGACCACGACGGTTATCTGCCGTGCTTCGGGCTGATCACTGATGGCAAGGTTGCCGATGTCAAAGCGGCGTGGCAAATAGACTTTGCCCCCGGCACCATCGTCGTCGATGACCGGGGCTACAACGACTACCGACTGTTCGCGGACTGGACAGAATCTGGCGTGCATTTCGTCACCCGCATGAAAGACAACGCCCTGTTCGATGTGGTCGAAGAACGCGAGCCACCGCAAAACCGCAACATCGTCAAAGATCAGATCATTCGTTTGACCGGCAGCGGCGCACAGGAAAAGTGCCCGCATCTGCTGCGCCGTGTCGAAGCCATCCGCGAGGATACGGGCGAAACGCTCACCTTCCTTACCAACCATCTGGGTTTGGGCGCTTCCACCATCGCGGCGATTTACAAGGATCGCTGGCAGATTGAGCTGTTCTTCAAGGCCATCAAGCAGAACTTGAAGATCAAGACTTTCGTCGGAACTTCGGCCAATGCTGTGAAGACCCAGATTTGGACAGCACTGATCGCGATGCTGTTGCTGCGCTACCTGCAGATGTCGTCCAAGTTCGCTTGGAGCCTGTCTAATCTTGTGGCGCTACTACGCATGAATCTGTTCACGCACCGTGATCTGATGGCATGGCTCAACCAGCCCTTCACCACACCGCCCGATCCGCAGGACGACACACAGGCCAGCCTGGCCTTTGCCTGATCTTGGACAGCATGAGGGGGCGCGATCTTGGATATCCACCATGACCAGCCCAGAAACCGCTATATTTCAGGGGGCGTTGTTTGGATTTGAGCTATGTTGGACAGCAATGCCTGGCGGAATAAATTTGCTTCGCTCGCCCTGCGCCTATCCCCGTGGCAAGACCACGGGGTATTACGGCGCAGAAAAGCAAAATCGGCGAGCTACGCTTAACATCAAAAACGTGTTGTCCGCGCGCCAAGAGCGCGGGGAATACAAGTTCAAAAACCAACCGCAACAGTTAATGTTTTGTGGCGGTTTTAGCGAGTTCCATGTTGAGCAGGAGCTCGCTGTAAACCGCTACCGGTGATCGAAATCCGAGCGACTTCCTCGGACGCGTATTCAAGCTCCACGCAATCTCATCGAGCTGTTCTTGCGTGTAAACCGACAGGTCTGCACCCTTCGGCAAATACTGGCGCAGCAGGCCGTTGGTGTTCTCGTTCAAACCGCGCTGCCACGGGCTGTGCGGGTCGCAGAAACAGACCGCGACGCCCGTTCTTTCCGTCAGTTGCGCGTGCTTGCTCATCTCTCTCCCCTGGTCGTAGGTAAAGGTTTTGCGCAGCTCGCGCGGAATGGCGCTGAGAGCCTCGCTGAAGCCGTCCAAGGCCGATTGTGCCGTGCCGTCCGGCATCTTGGCCAGCACCACCATCAGCGTCGTGCGTTCGACCAGCGTGCCCACCGAGGATCGGTTCATCGCGCCTTTGATCAGGTCGGCTTCCCAATGCCCCGGAATCAAACGATCTTCCACCTCGGGCGGGCGCAGATGGATGCTCTGCATTTCCGCTATGTGCCCGCGCCCATCGGGGGCCCGAGTTTTGGAGCGGCGTTTGTCGCGGCTCCACCGCAAGCAGGCAATCAATTCGCGGCGCAACTCTCCGCGCGGCATGGCGTAGAGGGTGTGGTAAATCGTTTCGTGGCTCACTCGTTCGGATGGCTGATCTGGATGCATGCCTTTGAGTGTGCCTGCAATTTGCTCCGGAGACCATTTCTTCTTGAGATGCCCCACCACCACTCCAAACAACTCGCCGCCAACCACGAGCTTCAATGCCTTGCGGGGCTTGATTCTCGGGCAGGCCGCCTGTTCGCCGGCCAATGTCGCATCGTAACCGTCTCCAGATTTCATACCGCGATCCGTTTCTCGCGAAACGGTGCTGGGAGAACGATTCAAAAATCGCCCGACTTCACGCACACCTTTCCCCTCTCGGGTCATCAGCATAATCATCGCCCGCTCTTCGGCACTCAACTGCTTGTACTTCGTTTCTGTTTTTCCTATCCCAACACCTTAACCTCTCCAAGGTGTTGCGGTTGGTTTTTGAGCGCGTCCCTCTATACCATTTTCAGTTTGACCTGAGTGTGCGTCAGGCATGCGTCGAGCAGACGTAACGGTAACTCTGCCTCCCAATCGCGCCGGTTAAAGCGATAGCAGAATTCATTGAGATACTCTTCAGATATTTGGGCGGTACGCCGTGATAAGTACCCAGCAAAAACGCCTTGAGGTTGCCGATGGCAATATGCACCCAAGGTAGCCATTCGCCCGCCTTGTCGGGCGGTGGTGTTGAGCGAACTCAGCCACCGACCCCTTGGTCACGGCACCGACCTGTCGCATGGCGATAAACCCGGCACGCTGCTCCCGGTTTTCAACCGCCACCAGCACGGCCGTCTTGCCTTCGGCTCCGCGCCCACGCTTGCCACTGCGCCGGCTACCCACAAAAGCATCGTCAATCTCAATCAGATCATGCAGCCGGTAGAGGCTGTCTCGATGCCCCATGGCAATGCGTATCTTGCGCAGCATCCGGCTGGCGGTGAGCCAGAAGACGCCGATTTGTTTGGAGAACCGCATGGCAGAAATGCCGCCCTTGTCCGAGACAGCCAAGTGGATCGCCCAGAACCACTTGGTCAAGGAAAGGTTGGTGGAGTGAAACAGCGTTCTCGCCGTGAGCGAGGCCTAGTAATGGCACTCGGAGCATTCGTAGCTGCGGCGCGTGGTGATGGCATAGCCATGATCATGCCCGCAGCGCGGGCAACGGAACCCTTCCAGCCAGCGTTGTTGCCCAGCGCTTGAGCCGCAGGCCTCTTTCGTTCCGTACCGTTTCTGCCAGTCCAATATATTCGTTTCTGTCGTCTTCATGATTCAACTCCTTGTCTCGTTGATCATAATAAATTCGGCAGGAAATATTGAAAATGGTTCAGAGGCATAAAACGATATTGTTTCGCCGTTAACCGCCACAGCAAGGTGAGCTCTGCCGCACGCGCCGCGTGCAGCGGGTCGCTGGTATCGGAAACGCGCGGGTGGTGCGGCTTCACATCTATTTTCCCCAGCACCTGCAAACCCGCCGTATCGATCGCAGCCAGCAGTTCGGCGCGCGTGCGCAAACCCAGATGCTCGGCGAGATCGGAGAGGATTAGCCAGCCTTCGCCGCCGCTCTCCAGATGCGCCGCCAGACCGTGGAGGAATCCGCGCAACATGCGGCTCTCCGGGTCGAATATCGCGTGCTCAAGCGGCGAGCTTGGCCGCGCGGGAAGCCACGGCGGGTTGCACACCACCAGTGCGGCGCGCCCCTCGGGAAACAGGTCGGCCTGCACCACGTCTACCTGTGCGGCCAGATTCAGCCGCGCTATATTTTCGCGCGCGCAGGCCAGCGCACGCTGATCCTGATCGGTGGCGACGATATGTTTGATGCCACGCCGTGCCAGCACGGCGGCGAGCACGCCGGTACCCGTGCCGATATCGAATGCCACGGAGTGAGTCTCGGTCAGCTCGGGCAGCGGGGCATCGTTCACCAGCCCGATGTACTCGCTGCGTATCGGTGCGAATACGCCGTAATGCGGATGGATGCGCGCGCCCAGCGCCGGAATCTCCACGCCATTTTTGCGCCACTCGTATGCGCCGATCATTCCCTGCAAGCCGCGCAGCGATGCGACGTAGGGTTGGGCTTCCGTTGCGGCGCCATACGCTTCTATGCAAGCCTGATGCACATCGGGG
>JAHFRA010000001.1 GCA_023259035.1 Gallionella sp. | reverse complement strand
TGGAGCAGAAATGTCCGTTCATTTGCTTTGCCGCCAGCGGCGGTGCGCGGATGCAGGAAGGTTTGTTGTCATTGATGCAGATGGCCAAGACCTGCGCCGCGTTGACGCAACTCAGCCAAGCCCAGCTGCCGTTTATCTCGGTGCTGACCGATCCGACCATGGGCGGCGTGTCCGCCAGCTTCGCCTTCATGGGCGATATGGTGATCGCCGAACCCGGCGCGCTGATCGGCTTCGCCGGCGCGCGCGTGATCCAGCAGACGGTGCGCGAGACTCTGCCGGAAGGCTTTCAGCGCGCGGAATTTTTGCTCGAGCACGGCGCGGTGGACATGATCATCGACCGGCGCGAGATGAAGAATCAACTGGCGACGCTGATTACGCTGCTGACCAAGCAGTCGGCGGTGGCGGAGATCGAAGCGGCTTAACCCCATGTTCTACTACGCGTTAAAAGTTGGTATTTCCGCATTTGTCATTGTGGCGATAACGGAAATCGCCAAACGCAGTAGCGGTTTTGCCGCGCTGCTCGCCGCATTGCCACTGATCTCATTGTTGGCGTTCGTGTGGCTGTATATCGAGGGAGCAGAGCTTTTGCGTATCGCTGAACTTTCCAGCCAAATCTTCTGGCTCGTACTGCCATCGCTGGTTTTGTTCTTGCTGTTGCCGTTATTGATCAGGCAGGGCATGGGGTTCTGGTTGAGTCTTACACTCTCGGTTGTGGCTACCGTTGTTTGTTACTTTGCGCTGTTGCCTTTGCTGCGCAAGGTCGGGGTGCAGTTGTGAGCGAACGTAGGGTGCGTTCCACGCTCCATGGTGCGCACAGCGCGCCCTACAAATGACCGACCGCGTTGGCATTCTGCGTGGCACGTTTTTGTGCCCACGCTGATTTCCGCACTGCGTGGGCAGATGAAGCTTGCCCACCCTACAAAAACTACAAAAACTGGAAATTTATTTTCCGGGATGAAGCGCAAGGAGCCGCGCAGCGAATGACGAGACATACCTTTACGGTAGGCGAGGAATGAGTGAGCACGCGACACCGCGATTCGCCCGGAAAATGAATTTACACGACTGGCTAACCTACCTCGAATCCCTGCACCCCAAGACCATCGCGCTCGGCTTGGAGCGCGTGGCGCAGGTCAAACAGCGGTTGAATCTCAATCCTGGTTTTCCGATCATCACGGTCGGCGGCACCAACGGCAAGGGTTCGGTGTGCGCGATGCTGGAATCCATGCTGCACGCCGCCGGATACCGCGTCGGCTGCTACACCTCGCCGCATCTGCTGCATTACAACGAGCGGGTGCGCATCAATAAACAGCAGGTTAGCGATACGGAGTTATGCGCTTCGTTTGAAAAGATCGAGCAGGTGCGCGGCGATACCCCGCTTACCTATTTCGAGTTTGGCACGCTGGCCGCGATGCAGTGTTTCATCGGGCACAAGGTGGACGTTGCAATCCTCGAAGTCGGGCTGGGCGGCAGGCTGGATGCGGTTAACGCGTTCGATAACGACTGCGCGGTGGTGACCAATGTGGACATCGACCACACCGATTTCCTCGGTGTGACGCGCGAGCAGATCGCGTTCGAGAAGGTGGGTATCTTTCGCAAAGGCCGTGTGGCGATCTGCGCGGATACGGATGTGCCGCAGGCGGTTGTTGAACATGCCGAAAAAATTGGCGCGCAGCTTTGGCGGATCGGGCGGGAGTTTGGGTTTATGCCACAGCAGGGACAGTGGAACTACCGCAGCACAATCGGTGCGCGTAATGCGTTGCCTCACCCGGCACTGCGCGGCGCGTTCCAGCTTAACAATGCCAGCGCGGCGCTGGCGGCGCTGGATGCGCTCAAAGAAAAGTTGCCGGTGAGCATGGAGGCGGTGCGGCGCGGGCTGGTCGAGGTGCGGCTGGCGGGGCGTTTTCAGATGGTGCCGGGCAAGCCGGCGCTAATCTTGGACGTGGCGCACAACCCGCACGCGGCGCGTTCGCTGGCGCAGAATCTTGCCAGCCTGCCGCACTGTTCGCATACCTGGGCGGTGTTCGCGATGCTCGGGGACAAGGATATGGCGGGAGTGGCGGCGGCGCTCGATCCGCTTATCGACACCTGGCTGGTGGCGGGCATCGCCGCACCGCGCGGCTCCAGCGCCGATAATCTGGCGCAAGTGCTGCGGCAGCGCGGAGTGCGCGGCACGATTCAAACCTTCCCTGATGTCGGCGAAGCGTTGCGTTATGCCTGTAACGCGGCGGGTGAAAATGATAGAATCGCAGCCTTCGGATCGTTCTATACCGTTGCGGAAGTGATGGCGGAAAAAGGACTGCAAGTTTCGTAGGTTGGGCAAAGACCGAAGGGTGCGCCCGACTAAAATATTCAGGGGCTCACTAAAAGAATGGCAAAACAGCAGACAGACGAGGAGCTGAATCTCAGGCGCAAGGCGCGCCGCCGCCTGATCGGTGCAATCGCGCTCACGCTGGCGGTGGTAGTGATCCTGCCGATGGTGCTGGACAGCGAACCCAAGCCTACCGGAAACGATATAGACCTGCGCATTCCCGCTCCCGATAAAGTCGGCGAGTTCGTGCCGGGTGTGGCGGTTTCGGAAGTGGTCGAGACATTGCCGTTGGCCGCTTCCGCAGTCGCGCTTGCCTCAGCACCAGTTGCTCAGTCCGGCGTTGCCGTGCCTGCCGTGGCGCAGGCTGATAGTGCGAAACCGGTTGCAGCGTCCAGCAATCAACCGTCAGATGCAAGCCATCCAAAGACCGAAGTGCAGAACAAGATACAATCGGTTGCAAACAAACAACCGGAGGCAAAGGCTCCAGAACCCAAGAATCCGGAACCTGATAACCAAGCCAAGCCGGACAGTATTGAAAGTTATGTCGCACAGGTTGGCGCATATGCCAATGCTGATGCTGCGAAGCAGGAAGCCAGTAAGCTGAAAAAACTTGGCTTCAAGGCCTATACCGAAAAGATCGGTGACAAGATCCGTGTTCGCGTTGGGCCTTACGCGGAGCGTGAAAAAGCGGAAAAAATACGCCAACTGCTGGAAAAACACGGGCTGCACCCGACCGTGATGAGCGCACGTTGAGCAAATGACCGGACTTGATATTGCCGTTGTAGCGATATTGCTGGTTTCGTTGTTGCTCGGTATGTGGCGCGGTCTGATTTATGAGATGTTGTCGTTGTTTGGCTGGCCGCTTGCGTTTGTATTGAGCAAGTTGTTTGCCGGCGACGTTGCACCGCGGATACCGATGCCTGCCCTGATCAATGTCGAAGGGGCGCAAGAACCGGCGCGTATCGCGGTGGCTTATGCGGTGGTATTTATTGCGGCATTGGTTGTGTGGGGTGTGCTGGTTTGGCTGGTTTCCAAGCTGGCTAAAGCGATTGGGTTCGGTTGGATGGACCGCGTGCTGGGCGGATTGTTTGGGGTGTTGCGCGGCGGATTGGTGGTGCTTGTCCTGGTGTGGCTGGCCGGGTTGACGCACATTTCCGAGCGATCATTCTGGCGAAATGCGCAAATGAGCAAAGCGGCAGAAAATGTAGCTCTGCTGACCAAGTCATGGTTGCCGGATAATATTGCGCAACGCATACATTACGGGACTCGTGGTTAATTTTTAGATAGCCAATTGCTGGGATAATATTATGTGCGGCATTCTCGGGGTAGTTTCGCAATCGCCAGCTAATCATCTGTTGTATGACGGATTGCAAGTTTTGCAGCATCGCGGCCAGGATGCTGCCGGTATTGCGACGTTGGACGGACATACCTTCCATTTGCACAAAGACAACGGACTGGTGCGGGATGTGTTCCGTACCCGCAACATGCGCGCACTGATGGGCAATGCGGGCATCGCCCACGTGCGTTACCCCACCGCCGGCTCCGCCGTCGATCACAACGAGGCGCAACCGTTCTACGTCAATTCGCCGTTCGGCATCGTGCTTGGGCACAACGGCAACCTGACCAACGCCGAAGAACTGAAGAAACAGTTGTTCGTGGAAGACTTGCGCCACGTCAACACCAATTCCGATTCGGAAGTGTTGCTCAATGTGCTGGCGCACGAGTTGCAGGGCAAGTCCAAAGGGCTGCGCCTGGATGTGCCAACTATTTTTGCCGCGGTGTCCGGCGTTCACCAACGCTGCCGCGGGGCGTATGCGGTGGTGGCGATGATCGCCGGCTACGGCTTGCTGGCGTTCCGCGACATCTACGGCATTCGCCCGCTGGTGGTGGGTGTACATGAATCCGAGCATGGGCCGGAATATCTGGTCGCATCGGAAAGTGTGGCGCTGGATACGCTGGGCTTTAAATTCCTGCGCGATGTCGCACCCGGCGAAGCGGTGTTCGTCGATTTTGACGGCAATTTTTACAGCCAGCAATGCAGCGACAAGGCCAGGCTGAACTCCTGCATTTTCGAGTATGTGTATTTTGCGCGGCCCGATTCGGTGATCGATGGCGTCTCGGTGTACGAGACGCGCCTGTATATGGGCGAATATCTTGCCGACAAATTGAAGCGCCAGTGGAGCGATGTGAAGATCGACGTGGTGATACCGATTCCCGATTCCAGCCGTCCCAGTGCGCTGCAACTGGCGAACCGCCTGAACCTCCCGTTCCGCGAGGGCTTCGTGAAGAACCGCTACATCGGGCGCACCTTCATCATGCCGGGGCAGGCGATGCGCAAGAAATCGGTGCGCCAGAAGCTGAATGCGATCGGCGTCGAATTCAAGGGCAAGAATGTGCTGCTGGTGGACGATTCCATCGTGCGCGGCACCACCAGCCGCGAGATCGTGCAGATGGCGCGCGACGCAGGCGCGCTGAAAGTGTATTTTGCCTCCGCCGCGCCGCCGGTGCGCTTCCCGAATGTGTATGGCATCGACATGCCGAGCCGCCACGAGTTGATCGCAACCGGGCGCAACGATGAGGGAATCTGCCGCGAGATCGGCGCGGACCGGCTGATCTACCAGGATCTGGACGACCTCAAGGCGGCGGTGCGCAAGGTCAATCCCGGTATTGCGAACTTCGATGCTTCCTGCTTCGACGGCAACTACATCACCGGCGATATCACGCCGCACTATCTGGATGTGATCGAAGCGCTGCGCGGCGGCGGGAAAACCAACAAGCCGATAGACGACGACCAGTTGGAATTGGAACTGGTAACGAGCGTTTCTTCGATGTGAGATTCAGAGAGCAGAAGACGGGAATCAGATGGCAGAGCCGGCGTAGCGCTGGCTCTGCTTGGGTTGTATCAGAGATGTGGGGATAAGATGAGCGAGCAAGATTATCATTTGGAAACATGGCAACCGGAAACCTTGGCGGTGCGCGCCGGTTCGGTGCATAGCCAGTTCGGCGAGCACAGCGAAGCGTTGTTTCTGACATCCAGCTTTGTGTTTGAAAATGCCGCACAGGCCGCCGCGCGCTTCATCGGCGAGCAGCCGGGCAATATCTACTCGCGCTTTACCAACCCGACCGTGACGATGTTCGAGGAGCGCCTGGCTGCGATGGAGGGCGCGGAGCAATGCGTTGCCACGGCGTCCGGCATGTCGGCAATATTGGCGTGCGTGATGGGTTTGCTGAAGGCGGGCGATCACATTGTCGCTTCGCGTAGCCTGTTTGGCGCGACGGTCAACCTGTTCAACAATATCATCAAAAAATTCGGCGTGGAGACGACTTACGTTTCCGCTACCGATGCCGCAGAATGGCAAGCGGCGGTGCGCCAGAATACCAGATTGTTCTTTCTTGAAACGCCGTCCAACCCGCTCACCGAGATTTCCGACATCGCCGCGATTGCCGCCGTGGCGAAGGGTTGCGGCGCACTGCTGGCGGTGGACAACTGCTTCTGCACGCCGATCTTGCAACGCCCGCTGGCGTTGGGCGCAGACATCGTGATCCACTCCGCGACCAAGTACCTCGATGGGCAAGGACGGGTGCTGGGCGGCGCGGTACTGGGCAGCAGGAAGAACATGGAAGGCGTGTATGGTTTCCTGCGCACCGCCGGGCCGACGATGAGCGCGTTTAATGCATGGGTTTTTTTGAAGGGTCTGGAAACGCTCAAGCTGCGCATGGATGCACACAGCGCCAATTCGCTGGAGCTGGCGCGCTGGCTGGAGGCGCAGGCGAACGTAGCACGAGTCTTCTATCCGGGCTTGCCATCGCACCCGCAGCATGAACTGGCAATGCGCCAACAGAAAACCGGCGGCGGCATCGTATCGTTCGAGGTCGCTTCATCCCGGGGGAGCGGCAAGGAGGCCGCGTGGCGCGTGATCGACAACACGCAGATGCTGTCGATCACCGCCAATCTGGGCGACACCAAAACCACCATCACCCATCCGGCCAGTACCACTCATGCGCGCATCACGCCGGAGGCGCGCGCTGCGGCAGGCATTACGGATGGTCTGATCCGCATCGGAGTGGGGCTGGAGGCGATAGTCGATATCCGGAATGATCTGGCGCGCGGATTAAATAAATAACCGTTCGGGGCTAATATATTGCGCCCCTGCGATTCGGAATGGTGATGAATATATTGGCAGCTCAAGTTGGCGGAGTACTGAAATCGCATGGACTGATGCTGGTGACGGCGGAATCCTGCACCGGTGGCGGCGTGGCGCAGGCTATCACCGATGTGGCGGGCAGTTCGGCGTGGTTTGAGCGCGGCTTTATTGCTTATTCCAATCAGGCCAAACAGCAGATGCTAAACGTGGGCGAAGCGACAATTAATCAGCACGGTGCGGTAAGCGAGGCCGTGGTTCGCGAGATGGTGGCGGGTGCGTTGCAGCATAGCGGCGCGCAAGTGGCATTGGCGGTGAGCGGCATCGCCGGGCCGGACGGCGGCACGCCGGACAAGCCGGTCGGCACGGTATGGTTTGCGTGGGGCATCAAGCACGGTGCGACACACGTGCGGCTGCATCATCTCAACGGGAACCGTGCCGAAGTGCGCGCACAATCGGTGCATCTTGCGTTGCAGGGTGTGATCGAATTGCTGGGCAGCCGCACGGAAACCGCTTAAAGGGCACCCAGAACAGAAAAAGAACGAACGTTCTGTACAAGTGCGAGTTGATATGCCACAATCCTGCATCATTTTTTGAAAGGGGATCGTAATGGATGACAATAAGAGCAAGGCGCTCGCGGCGGCATTGAGCCAGATCGAGAAGCAATTCGGCAAGGGCTCCATCATGCGCTTGGGCGACGGAGAAGTGGTCAAGGACATCCAGGTGGTATCCACCGGTTCGCTGGGCTTGGACATCGCGTTGGGCGTCGGCGGTCTGCCGCGCGGCCGGGTAGTGGAGATATACGGCCCGGAGTCTTCCGGCAAGACCACGCTTACGCTGCAAGTGATCGCCGAAATGCAGAAGCTCGGCGGCACGGCGGCCTTCATCGATGCGGAGCACGCGCTCGATCCGCAGTATGCGCAGAAGCTCGGCGTGAAGGTCGAAGATTTGCTGATTTCGCAGCCCGACACCGGCGAACAGGCGCTGGAAATCGCCGACATGCTGGTGCGTTCCGGCTCGGTGGATATCGTGGTGGTTGACTCGGTGGCGGCGCTCACCCCCAAGGCCGAAATCGAGGGCGAAATGGGCGACTCCCACATGGGCTTGCAGGCCCGGCTGATGTCGCAGGCGCTGAGGAAGCTGACCGCCAACATCAAGCGCACCAACACGCTGGTGATCTTCATCAACCAGATCCGCATGAAGATCGGTGTGATGTTCGGCAACCCGGAAACCACCACCGGCGGCAACGCGCTCAAGTTTTATGCCTCGGTGCGTCTGGATATCCGCCGCATCGGCGCGATCAAAAAGGGCGACGAGGTGATCGGCAACGAGACGCGCGTCAAGGTGGTGAAGAA
Source organism: Gallionella sp. (assembly GCA_023259035.1). Taxonomy (GTDB): domain Bacteria; phylum Pseudomonadota; class Gammaproteobacteria; order Burkholderiales; family Gallionellaceae; genus Gallionella. Next base: position 163,144 of record JAHFRA010000001.1, on the reverse strand, counting down.
CAAGGTGGCCCCGCCGTTCCGCGAAGCGTTGTTCGATATTCTGTACGGTGAAGGCATCTCGCGCGAAGGCGAAGTCATCGAGCTGGGTGTGCAACACAAGCTGGTGGAAAAATCTGGCGCCTGGTACGCCTACAAGGGCGAAAAGATCGGTCAGGGCAAAGATAACGCGCGCGAATATCTGTGCGAACATCCCGAGGTCGCTTTTGAGATTGAAAATAAAGTGCGCGAAGCCCTCGGCGTTGCGCTACTGGATGCTGGTGAGAAACCCAGTGAAAAAGCGGGTGGAAAAGCTGGCGCGAAAGCCACCGAAAAACTCTTGGCCGGGCACCCGGGTGAGAAAAAAACCTGAGATAAGCTTACGTGCGCGTGCCCTGCAATATCTGGCACGCCGTGAGTACAGCCGCGCTGAGTTGCGCAGCAAGTTGCTGCCATACTCCCGGGAGGATGAATATTTTGAACAGTTGCAACCAGTTGCTCTGGATGCGCTGTTGGATGATTTAACGGCACGCGGCTGGCTATCGGATGCACGTGCTGCCACACAATTGTTGCACGCCAGGCGCGACCGTTTCGGCACGCAACGTATCACCCATGAGTTGCGCCAAAAAGGCATCACGGAAGAATTAATCAGTGCCGCATTGCCCGCATTGAAGGAAAGCGAGTTGGAAGCCGCACGCAATGTGTGGCAGAGAAAATTCGGCACACAGCCTCATGATGCCAAGGAAAAAGCCAGGCAGATGCGCTTCCTGCAATCGCGTGGCTTTGGGTTTGATGTGATTCTTCTAGTGTTGAGACCGGCTGAGACGGAAAATTGACGATGAGATTAATCAGGAGTGGCTGCATTGGCGAACATTAGCAAATTTTCAGAAAAATGGGTATTGGTCATAGACGATATGGAGGGCATGCGCGCGCAGTTGCGAATGGCTTTGACAAACTCCGGGTTCGCCAAACTGCATGTGGTGGGCAGTATTAAAGATGCGCTTGAACGCATGGCTTCCAACCGTTATGACGTGATCCTGTGCGATTATTCATTGGGAGACAGCACCGATGGGCAGCAATTTCTGGAGTATTTACGTACCAGCGACCTGATTAGCCGAAATACCCTGTTCGTCATGATTACCGCCGAGCAAGCATACGAAAAAGTGGTATCGGCTTCTGAGTGTGCGCCTGATGATTATCTGCTGAAGCCTTTTACCGCCGGGCAGTTCAACGCGCGCCTGGAAAAATTACTGGAAAAACAGGAATATTTTGCAGCCATTGACAAGGCCACAGATGCCAAGAATTGGGTGGCTGTTATTTCAGAATGCGATAAAAAGTTACCGGCCAAGGACAAGTATTTTGTCGAACTCTGCAAGATAAAAAGTTCGGCACTTATGCGCGACAATCGTTCGCAGCAGGCCGCAGATTTATATCGCGAAATTTTTGCGCTGCGCCCGGTTGGTTGGGCGAGATTGGGCCTGGCACGGGCTTTGGCGATGCTCGACAAAAAAGATGAAGCGCAAGCGCTGGCTCGGGAAATTCTGGCAGACTCCCCGCAATTCATGGCAGCTTACGATTTTCTCGGCAAATTGTTGGCCGCGTCGGGCGAGAAACATGCGGCACTGGATGTGTTGCAGAAAGCGCGTGAGGTTTCTCCCGGGACCATGAGTCGCATCCGAGAACTGAGCACTTTGGCAGTCAGTGCAGGGAAACCGGAAATCGCCGAGGCGGTGATGCGTCAGGCATTGCAAAAACACAAATACTCGCCGGTTCGTCAGGCCAATGATTACGCCGTGCTATCCAAGGCGTTGGTCAATCAGGGCAAGGCGGCAGAGGCGCTGAGCGTGGTGGCGGATGCTCAAAAGACTTTTAAGGACGAGCACAGCTCTATTGTCTTGTCCGCAACCGCAAGCGTCGCACATCACGCTGCGGGAAATCACGAGCAGGCCGAGGCCGCTTTAGCCAAAGCGATGGCTGTCGGTGATATGAGTAAACTGCCAGCTCAGACCGTTGTTTCGTTGGCAGACGCGTGTTTTGCCATGGGCAAGGAAGAAGAGGCGACGAACTTGTTGCGCCATGCCATACAAAACAACCAAGAAGACGAATCGATCAAAGACAAAGTGCACGCAGTATTGATCGCGGCTGGCAAGGATGCCTCGCAAGCCACTGAGATGATCGAAGCGAGCACGCAAGAAGTGATTTTGCTCAACAACGATGGCGTGCGCAAAGCGCAAGCCGGTCAACTTGCGGAGGCGATCGAATTGCTGTGCCAGGCGGCCAATCGCTTGCCGAATAATTTGCAAATTCTGGGCAATGCGGGGCTGGTGCTCGCGCTCGATTTGGTGCGCAATGGCAGCACTCCGGATAGATTCGACAAGTGCTTGTATTATCGTGATGCGCTTATAAAAAAATCTCCCAACCATCCCAAGATTGCGCAGATTGATGGACAACTCAAGCAGGTAACGCAATGATTCCGGGAGCTATCAATGAATGATGTATATGCCGCAGTCGTGCACGACGTGAAAAACCAGTTGGCGGAACTTGCATTGCGTTTGGGGGAACGGGGCGATGCACAGCAGGAGATGGTGATTGCGATGAACGCGGCGCGCCGCCTGTCAGAGATGCTGCTGGTACACCGGCAAGCATCCGACTTGCTGGGGGTGAATGTGGATTCAGTCAACCCGGCTGATTTTTTGGAGATATTGGCCGCCGAATACCGTGAGTTGTTTCCCAAGCTTTCCATTGATGCCAGTGTTGATCGCGCGCCTGGCTTTGCTTTTTTTGACGATGCGCTGGTTCGCATGGCTCTTGCGAATGCCATACATAATTCATGTCGATATGCGCAATCCCGCGTTCAGCTTGCTGCTTATATGAACGACAAAATGCTGGTTTTTGAAGTTTCGGACGACGGCCCGGGTTTTTCGGATAATGTGTTGGCAGAAGGCGGAATGGCTCCTTCATCGGTGAGCGGCGAGGGCACTGGACTGGGGCTTTATCTGGCGAGGAAAATAGCCGAATTGCACCATCTGGAAGGCCGTCGCGGGCATGTTGAGTTGAATAATACCAAAGGCGCGGTGTTTCGCATGATATTGCCGTGAATATGATAGTGTGAATGAAAATCTAGTATTATCCGCAACGCCGCTGTTAGAGCGGCGTTTACATGAATTACGTTGGATTGACGAATAAATGAAAAGCAGTGAAATTCGCCAGAGGTTTTTAGACTTCTTCGCTTCCAAGGGGCATATGGTTGTGCCGTCCAGTTCGCTGGTGCCGCACGAAGACCCGACGCTATTGTTCACCAACGCGGGGATGAACCAGTTCAAGGATGTGTTCCTCGGTTTCGACAAGCGGCCCTACACCCGCGCCGCTTCCTCGCAAAAGTGCGTGCGCGCCGGGGGCAAGCACAACGACCTGGAGAATGTCGGCTATACCGCGCGCCACCACACCTTCTTCGAGATGCTCGGCAACTTCAGCTTCGGCGATTACTTCAAGCGCGACGCGATCAAGTATGCGTGGGAATTGCTGACCGAGGTGTACAAGCTGCCTACAGAGAAATTATGGGTGACGGTATATGCCGAAGACGACGAAGCCTTCGACATCTGGACCAAGGAGATCGGCGTGCCTGCCGGACGCGTGATCCGCATCGGCGACAACAAGGGGGCGCGCTATGCCTCGGACAATTTCTGGATGATGGGCGACACCGGCCCGTGCGGACCGTGCACGGAAATCTTCTACGACCACGGCGCGGACATTTGGGGCGGCCCGCCGGGCAGCGCGGAGCAGGACGGCGACCGCTACATCGAAATCTGGAACAACGTGTTCATGCAGTTCAACCGCGACGAGCACGGCGTGATGCACCCGCTGCCCAAGCCGTCGGTGGATACCGGCATGGGGCTGGAGCGCATCTCGGCGGTGTTGCAGCATGTGCATTCCAACTACGAGATCGACCTGTTCCAGAATCTCATTTGCGCGGCGGCGCGGGAAACAAAAAGCAATGATCTCACCAATAATTCGCTCAAGGTGCTGGCCGACCACATCCGCGCCTGCTCGTTCCTGATTGCGGACGGCGTGATCCCCGGCAACGAAGGGCGCGGCTATGTGCTGCGCCGCATCATCCGCCGCGCGATCCGCCACGGCTACAAGCTCGGCGCGCGCACGGCGTTCTTCCACAGGATGGTGCCGGATATGGTTGGCGAAATGGGCGAGGCCTTTCCCGAACTGGCGGCGGCGCAAATACGCGTGATGGAGATATTGAAGCAGGAAGAAGAACGTTTCTTTGCCACGATCGAACATGGCATGATGATACTGGAAGCCGATCTGGCCGACATGGCGAAGCAAAACAGCAAGGTGTTCAACGGCGAGACCGCATTCAAGCTGCACGATACTTTTGGTTTTCCACTCGACCTTACGCAGGATGTGTGCCGCGAGCATGGCGTTGTGGTTGACACCGCTGCTTTTGATGTGGCGATGGCCCGACAGAAAGAACAGGCGCGTGCGGCGGGCAAGTTCAAGATGGCAGCGAATCTCGAATATGAAGGTCCGGCGACGATTTTCCACGGCTACGACCTGCTGGAAAGCAAGGGCAATGTGCTGGCTTTGTACAAGGACGGCGTGCCGGTGAATACGCTGCATGAGGGCGAGATCGGCGTGGCGGTGCTCGACGATACGCCGTTTTACGCCGAATCCGGCGGCCAGGTTGGCGACTGCGGCGAGTTGCGCAGCGTGCACGGCATCTTCGCGGTGGAGGATACGCAGAAAATACAGGCCAGCGTGTTCGGCCATCACGGCGTGGTGAAAACCGGCAAGCTGACCGTAGGCAACGGCGTCACCGCCAGGGTGGATGTCGCGGCGCGCAGCCGCACGGTGCGCAACCATTCGGCGACGCACCTGATGCACAAGGCGTTGCGCGAAGTGCTCGGCAACCATGTGCAGCAGAAGGGCTCGCAGGTGGATGCGGACAAGACGCGCTTCGACTTCGTGCACACCCAGCCGCTAAGCGATGCGGAAATCCGCAGGGTGGAAGCCATCGTGAACACGGAAATCCTCGCCAACGCGGAATGCCAGGCGCGCGTGATGTCCATCGAGGATGCGCAGAAGACCGGCGCGATGATGCTGTTCGGCGAAAAGTATGGAGACGAGGTGCGCGTGCTGGACATCGGCTCGTCGCGCGAACTGTGCGGCGGCACGCACGTCAAGCGCACCGGCGACATCGGGCTGTTCAAGATTCTTGCCGAGAGCGGCGTGGCGGCAGGTGTGCGGCGCGTGGAGGCGGTGACGGGCGAAGGTGCGCTGGCGCTGGTGCAGCAGCAGGAACACCAGTTGCAGGAAGTCGCTACGGCGCTCAAGGCACAACCGCATGAGGCCGCCGCACGTGTGGCGCAACTACTCGACAACGCGAAGGTGCTGGAAAAAGAACTGGCCGCGCTGAAATCCAAACTTGCTTCCGCGCAGGGCGGCGAGATGCTGAATCAGGCAGTGGACATCAACGGCGTGAAGGTACTGGCCGCGCTGCTGGAAGGCGCGGATACGGCGGTGTTGCGCGAGACACTGGACAAGTTAAAAGATAAACTCAAGCCGGCAGCCATCGTGCTGGCTGCGGTGAGCGACGGAAAGGTGAGCCTGATCGCGGGCGTTACCGCCGATCTCACGGCGAAGATCAAGGCCGGTGAACTGGTGAATTTCGTCGCGCAGCAGGTCGGTGGCAAAGGTGGCGGCAGGCCGGACATGGCGATGGCAGGTGGCACGCAACCGGAAAATCTGGTTAATGCGTTGGCTTCGGTTCCCGCTTGGGTACGGATGAAGTTATAGTTGGGCGAGAGTCCGGCCTTGCTCGCTGCTCCCGCAAGCGGCTGGCTTCGCCGGTAACGTGTCGCAGCGGCAGCGGACATGGCGAGGGCAGGCGGCACTCAACCGGAAAATCTGGTTAATGCATTGGTTTCAGTTTCTGATTGGATAAAGACGAAGTTATAACCGGGTGAGGTGCGCAGTGCGCATCTCACATTGTCGTTAGATGGGAAAATTCTGGTGAGGGCGATGATGCACGAAAATAAAACGTGCCATACCGTACTGTTGGTTGAAAATGATCCGCTTGAAATCGATTTGGCGTACCGCGCAGCCGCCGAGTGTAGTCAAGAGCTGGCTTTGGTGGTGCTACAGAATGCAGATGCGGTGTTGGAATGGCTGAGTGACGATGAGAAAAGTCAGCAGATGCCGCGTGTGATTCTCATAAACCTGAAATTACCCAAGCTGGATGGTCTGGCGGTGCTGCGCAAGTTGCGTATGCATGCTGCCACAAGCGACATTCCCATCATAGCGTTCTCTGTGGAATATACTCAAGCTGATGTATTGATGAGTTACCAGGTCGGCGCAAATAGTTTTGTGGCCAAACCAACCGACTTGCAGCAATTTACCGAATTTTTTAGCGAACAACTTCCATACTGGTTGCAGCCCCGGCAACGTGTATTGGCTTTTCCTGCCCAATGAGCAAGCTTTTCCCGCCAGATACCAAGCCACTTGATTGCGCCAACCGGTTGGTTCTGTTTGCCAACTTTTGGACATCAGTATTTAGCAATGGCAATTAAGCCGGTATTACGCATGGGTGATGCACGCTTGTTGCGTCATGCCGAGAATGTTAGTGCTTTCGATACACCCGAACTGCATGCCTTGTTGTCTGATATGCGCGAAACCATGCAGGCTCTGAGCGGAGTGGGGTTGGCCGCGCCGCAGATCGGCGTCAATCTGCGCGTGGTTGTTTTCGAGGTACAGCACAATCCGCGCTACCCGGATGCGGAAGCCGTGCCGGGAACCGTGTTGATCAACCCCGTTATTACACCGTTGAATGAAGCGCTGGAGGAAGATTGGGAAGGCTGTTTGAGCTTGCCCGGGCTGCGTGGTTTGGTGCCGCGCTATCTGCATGTTCGTTATCGGGGGCAGGATGAACGCGGTGCGCTGATTGACCGCACTGTAAGCGGGTTTCACGCACGCGTAGTCCAGCACGAATGCGACCATCTGGACGGAATCCTGTATCCGGTGCGCATACAGGACATGACTCAATTTGGCTATACGGAAGAACTGTTTCCCGGGCAGGAAATGCGCGATGAATGAAGCTATTTCGGCGCTTGGCAGTGAGTTTGAAGCGGCAACTTTTGTTGATGCCGGGTCAGGGAACACCCTTGATCCTGAAAATCCGGTTAAAGTTTGCGACCTCCAGAACCTTTGACACCACACTGGAAGCATTGAGCAATGAGACAGGTTTGTTGGCGTCCTTGGCGCGTTCATTCAACAGCATTAACATGCCCAGCGCAGCACTGTCCAAATAATCCACCTTGTTCATTTCGATTTCGATCTCGCTTACGGCTGCGTTATCGAGTAGCGGCATATAGGCGTTCTTGAAATCACGATGCACATCAAAGTCAAAACGTCCGGACATGGTAATACGTGCTGAACGATCTCGAACTTGTACATTGATAGCCATGATAAATTCCTTATTAAATAACCCGCCAAAGCAAGATGGGTGATTGATCTATTTGCTTGCCAAGCATGGGGATTAGCCCTGCAATTTCTGGACATAAGGCATGTAACGCTTATCGCTGCCCACAATATGGGTTACGAGCCAGTCCTGCATGATTTTCAAGATGTTGTCGCCGGTAATGGCGGTTGGGTCTTTATCAAAAGATGCCTTAACGGATAGCAATTCCTGAACAAATGCATCGTGGACGGCCTTGTGACCGTCAAATTCGGGGTAGTTTGCCTGGAGCATCAGCTTTTCTTCTGCACCCAGATGCATGGCGGCATATTCGAGCAAGAACTCAATGCGTTGCTTTATGGCGTTGTGATCGTTCTTGTCCGCGAGCCCGTTGAATTCCTTGATCATCTCGAAGAATATCCGGTGATGCGCATCCATTAACACATTACCCACACTGAAAGAGTCGTTCCATTCAACCAGCTTCATCATTGATCCTCCTTTTTTGATTATATTTTTGCGTAGCGATTGCGGTCAGCGTGCCTTGCACACTTGCGTGTTTGAAATATGCCGAAGCTGTCCGTATAAGTTGCATCCAGCGCACTGTCAGCCATCGTGATACCAACCAGCCCAACCTTTCCGCCGACAAACATTATCAGCGCCATGGAAAACATGATCAGCCAGAGCCGTGTTTTGATGCTGGCGTTGTTGAAAACCCCATCGTATTTTCTTTTGCTCAGACCGGTTGTTTGCGTTGCATTGTTGCCGATTGTACACCACAGCTTTGTCGGGCGAGCTGCCAGGAATAGAGAAGGCTGGAGCAGTACGCTAAGCCGCATATTTCATGTCTTCGACCAGAATATGCTTGCCGAGCCAGTCACGCAGGAAGAGCAACACTTCCTGGTTGATTCTGGGGCGAAGCCCGTGCAGGTATTGCCAGCGAATCTCATGGATAGTTTCGGTAAACGAGGCATGTTGAAGCTTGTGTGCAACGAAATCGGGAGAGCAGGATTTCTGCAGGTATTGTTCTTCGCGATTGAAGTGGTCGATAGTGTAATTGAGCAGTTCGTCCAGCACCGATTCGGCAACGCGCCGGTTGCCGATCTTTTCTGCCGAAGCCAGTTGATTGATCAGGCTGATGAGGTTGCGGTGGTCATCATCCATGCGTGGGATTCTTACCGACAACGCTTCTGTCCATTGAATCAGGGCTAGACTCTGCCGGTATTCCATTACCTTGTGGAATGCCTCGATAACCAGCGGGTCAAACTGCTTCCCCGACTGGTCCTTGATATAGCTGATTGCCTCCTGCTCGGCCCATGCTTTCTTGTAGGGGCGCGCCGAGGTGAGCGCATCGAAAACATCGGCCAACCCGACAATGCGTGCGGAAAGCGGGATGTCCTGTCCGGCGGTCCGTGTCGGGTATCCCTGGCCGTTGTAGTGCTCGTGATGGTGCAGGGCGATTTCGCAGGACAGGTTGAGCAGACAATTGTTGTCCTCGAGTATGCGACTGGCTTTTTCCAGCACCTTTTGTCCGGACAGGGTGTGGGTTTCGACAATCTTGCGCTCTTCAGGCTCCAGTTTGCCGGGTTTCTTGAGGATGCTGTCCGGAATGGCAATCTTGCCCACATCATGAAGAATGCTGGCGCTGCTGATGTGGCGTTTAAATTCCGCTGTGATTTCTTCCCGGTAATATCCCAGATCATCCAGAACCTGCACGATTTCATCGGTCATGATGGATACGCGCATAATGTGATCGCCGGTATCCTGATCCTTGTGTTCCGCGAGGCTGGCCAGCGCGATGACCATCGCGCGTCCGGTGCGCATGGCTTGCTTGGAGAGCGTGTGTGTCTGTACCGCGCTGACCACCTTGTCGTTGACGAAGGTAAGCAATTCCCGCGCTTCAGCATCGAGTTCCTGCGCGAGTTCGACATGAACGAGTATGGCAAGGTTCTCCAGGTGCGGAAAACAAAAAGTCACCGCGCCACGGCTGTAGTGGTTTGAACGCCGGTGGGCGGCGTTGTTCAGGTGTACCCGGATCGGGTCATCGGCCAGGATGCAGTCCGAGGCTGCTGCATATTGCCCTATTCCCTGAGTGACCTGGAAGGTATGTCCGGCGGAGTTGTATTTGACGATGGCCATAAAGGCCGATCCATCCGCATTCTTGTTATGGGCATCGCCGACCTTGGCGAGGAAATAAGGCAGGTTCTCATACAACGCCTCGAGCGAGCGGGTTTGGTCAATGTCCCGGCAGATTTCCCGCACCTTGCCGAGAAAGGCGGGCGTGTAATTCATGGAAGAGACCTGATAATCCTGGAGGTTTCGATAACGCAAGCAGGAATGCAAATGCTGCGTTCGCTCATCTGAAACGATCATTCCAGGCCCGGGTTGCCAGGGGCGCTTCAGATTTCGTCTTGTGGTCGGGAACGAAATTATAAGAATGAGCCTGCAATAGCGGCTTCATCAGCATGTCTTCATTCAGGATGTGGGCGATCAACCACTCATCCAGAAAATGAGAGTAATGCTTTAACGCGTATTTAGACAGCATGTCGTTGTTCGACATCAACTCGCCCTTCATGAGCTGAAATTCATTCAGCAAATTTTGATGCGCCAAGCCGTTTTTGTAAAAATCGAAATTGACCGCCAGCGCAATTTCTTCCTCGTTTTCAAAATGATCGCATAGCCAACGTTCAAACTGCTCAAGTTCATGCGATATGGCTGAAATATTCCCTTCTTTAATCATGGCCTCTATGTTGTAGGCCATATCCAGCAAATTTCTGTGCTCCGCGTCGATTATTGCATTTCCGACGCTCCACTTGTTTTTCCATGCTGAGCCCATAATAAACACCCCCGCCAACTTGGTGCTAAAGTTACTCCCCTTACTCGAAAGATTTATATTTGAACCAAGGTTCAATTTTTCTGTCTGGGACAATTAACTTCTGTCTGGGACAATTAACATTGTTTGCATCATACAAGGCCACCGTTCACTAATCGTTCATGCACTCACTCTCCCTTGATCATAGCTTCGAACTTATATTGCTGGGTGGCTTCGATGTTCGACTGAATGGTCGCCCCATTGTCGGGGTGTCTTATAACAGGATGCGCGCGCTGCTCGCCTACCTTGCCATGGAACGGGAGCAGGATCACAAACGGGAAGCTTTGGCCGAGCTATTGTGGAGCGGCAGCGACCCGGTAACTGCGCGAGGCAATCTGCGCCGGACTTTGTCTGATTTACGCCGGGTGCTGGAATTGCCATCTGGCAAAGCCTTATTCTCTGCCGGCAAGAGCACCATCCGTTTCATTCCGGATATCTATATCGACACGCTGGAATTTACCGCCGCCGCACCTTCCTGCATAGCCGCCCCCAACCCGGCTCACTGCAACCCCTGCATCGCGCAAATGGAACGCATGGCGGGGCTTTATCGCGGCAAATTCATGGCGGGATTCTCGCTGCCAGATTGCCCGGATTTCGAGGACTGGCTCCAGACACAACGCGAAGCGCTGCACCGCCGCACCCTCGCCTTGCTGGAACGCCTGTCGAATTGCCACGAGCAGGCTGGCAGCTATGGGAGGGCTCTGCCGTTTGCTCTGCGCTATACGGAACTGGAACCGTGGGACGAGGATGGTCATCGCCGCGCAATGCGGTTATACGCGCTGAACGGTCAGAGCAGTGCGGCCCTCGGCCAATATGACTTCGGTTGCCGGATGCTGGAAAAGGAATTGGGGGTGTTGCCCAACGAGGAAACGCGGGACTTGGCGGAGAGCATCCGGCGAGGTGAGTGGCGGCCCGAACATCCCGGCGCAGCGGGCCAATCCCCGGCAACGATTCTTCATCCGCCGATAACGGAGCGGCGCCAAGTGACTGTGCTTTACTGTGAATTGACCCTTGCCGCGATTGACGATCCCGAGGAGGCAATGGCGCTGCTGCGCACCCCCCAGGCGCGCTGCATGGCAATCATCCGGCAGCTCTCAGGGCATATCGTGCAAGCGTATGGCGGCGGCTTGCTGGCCTATTTCGGTTATCCGCAAGCCCACGAATACGCTGCCCGCCATGCCGTGCAGGCAGCTTTGGCCGCCACACGTGAAGCCGCCCACGGCATCGAAATTCGCGCAGGCGTGCATACCGGACTTATTATCGCTGGCGGTGAACCATCCATGCCGGATACCTCCGGCAGAACTTCCTGTCTCGCCATCCAGTTACGCCATAGCGCAGTTCATGGCGAGGTGGTGATCAGCCAGGAGACGCGCGGCATTGTGGCCGGGTATTTCGATTGCATCAGCCTCGGCGTTCAATCCTTGCCCGGCATCGCGCAACCCCTGGAAATATTCAGGGTAGAGAGGGAAAGCGGCGCGCACAATCGCCTGGAAGCGGTAGCTCAGCTAACTCCATTGGCCGGGCGCAAAACCGAAATCAACAAGCTGATGGGGTTGTGGGAAAAGGCCGCGCAAGGTTCGCGCCATGTAGTGCTGATACAGGGCGAAGCGGGCATCGGCAAATCCCGACTGCCGCATACCCTGAAACAGCGGCTGGCTGGCCAGCCGCACGCTATACGCGAGCTGCGCTGTTTTCCGGAATTCAGCCAATCGCCTTTTTATCCGCTTATCGCAATGCTCGAAGGCCTGTTTGGCTTCGAGCACGGTGACACACCCGAGGCAAAGCTTGGCAAGCTGGCGAAGTTTTTCGAAGCGCATTACCCGGGGTTGGCGCAAGACGCCGTTCCCCAGCTTGCGCTTCTCCTTTCTCTGCCTCTCGGCGGCCATTTCACTGCAGCCAGTTTGCCGCCGCAAAAGCAGAAAGAGCGGACCATCGCCATCCTGCTTGAACTGTTGCAGGCACTGGCGGCACAGCAACCGGTGTTGCTCATCGTGGAAGACTTGCACTGGGTCGATCCTTCCACGCTGGAATTGCTGACCCTGTTCGCCGGGCAAACAGACAGGAGGGCTATTCTCGCGGTATTCACTGCTCGAACTGAGTTTGTTCCGCCCTGGAAGGAAGGCATCGGTTCAACGCTGGCGCTTGCGCCTCTTGTCAATGAAGAGGCGGCGCAAATGGTCGCTTCGATAAGCAAGGATATTCCGGCAGAGACCCTCTGCCGCATCGTGGAGCGCGCCGATGGGATACCGCTGTTTGTCGAAGAGATGGCGAAAATTTCCACCCTGGATAATCAGGCAAATATTCCGGCCACGCTGCACGATCTTCTGACCGCGCGCATGGATAGCATGGGTGAGGCGAAATACACCGCACAGCTTGCCGCCACACTCGGGCGCGAGTTTGATCTGGATTTGCTGCGCAAGGTTTTCCCATATGACCACGCCGCACTGACGCGGGCATTGAGCGCATTGCAGGATGCCGGATTGATATTCAAGGTGAACGAAACAGCCCGTCAATTCAAACACGCCTTGATTCAGGAGGCCGCCTACCAATCCCAATCCAAGGCTGACCGGCAGGCTGCGCACCGGCGCATAGCGCAAGCGCTGCAAAACGATTTTCCCAAAGTCGTGGCAACCCGGCCTGAACTTCTGGCGCAGCACTTGTCTTCCGCCGGTGAAACACGGCAGTCCATCGAATACTGGATCAAGGCCGGGCAGCGTGCCGCATTGAATTCGGCTAATCTTGAAGCGATAGGGCATTTCAATTCCGGTATGCAACTATTGATGACTTTGCCTGCTGATCAGGACAGGGATCGGACCGAATTCAAAATACTGGTCAGCATCTGTCCTGTGTTGTATGCCGCAAAAGGCTACGGTTCAAAGGAAGCCACACAGGCTAACGCGCGCATTTCTGTTTTGAGCGGGCTGGTGGGAGATAGTCCGGACTTGTTTCTGGCGAAATGGGCGCTTTTGATGAACACCATTGCGGGTGTCGGTTCCCGTGGCGTGCCAGAAGCCGCGATGCGGTTGTTAGACATGACGCACGGCGACCCGCTAAGAAAGCAGGCAGCTCACTATGCAGTAGCCAATGCGGCTTTCTGGCTGGGTGATTTCGCAACCACGCGCGTTCACACCGAACAGGCAATCGCGCTTTATCGTCCGGAGCAGCATCAGGCGCTGTTGGAGCGATACAACGAAGACTTGTCCGTGTCCTGCGCGGCATATTTAGCTTGGTCGCTTTATTTTCTCGGCTACCCGGATCGGGCGCAACAGGTTTGCGAACAGATGCTCGGACAGGCGCGAAAACTGGAACATCCCCATACGCTCGCGTTGGTGCTCTGCTTTGCTTCCGTACTGCATCGCTGGTTGAACAAGCGCTCAGAAACCTTACTCCTGTCCGCAGAGACTATTGCTGTTTCACAGCAACAGGGCTTTTCCGTCTGGCTGGCTGCGGGAGAAATGACGCGCGGCTGGGCGCTTGTCATGCACGGGCAGAGTGGGGGTGTCGCCGAACTCAAGGCTGGCATAGCCGGGATGAGCGCGGCGGTAGGCGGCATCTCGGTGGTATTTCTGTCCGCCTTGGCTGAAGCCTATGTGCATCTGAAAATGTATGATGATGCACTCGATTTGATTGCGGAAGCGCAGGCCGATGCGGTCAGAACCGGAGATGGCCATTTCACGGCCGAGCTTCATCGCCTCGAGGGGGTCTGCCTGCTGGCACTTTCGCCGTCCAACGCGGCGCAAGCAGAATCCTGTTTCAACCGTGCACTCGCCATCAGCCGCGTACAACATGCGAAATCTCTGGAACTGCGGGCGGCCATGAGCATGGCGCGGTTGTGGCAGCAGCAGGGCAAGCAAGAGGACGTGCGGCGTGTGCTTGAGAAAATTTATAACGGGTTCACCGAGGGTTTCGATACCCCCGATCTTCGGGAAGCGGCCCATCTATTGCATATTCCTGCTTAACCGCCATTAGATCAAATTGCGTCCGCCGAGGTTAAATCCGATAAACCGTATTAACGATCCCCAAACAATTCTGCCCACAACAGCCGGCTTGCGCGCGTGTCGATTTCCCCGTGCGGCACGCGGCATGTTGACAGGTTGTTAAGCCGCATGCGGTGCTGCGTTTGGCGCAAGGTGCGATACAGGGTGCGGATCTGCTCGGCAAGGCCGGTGCCGATCAAACCAAACTCGGCAGCCATTTTCAGTAACGCCAGATTGCCTACATTTGCCGTCAGTTGCGGGTGTTGATGCGCATAGGCCAGCACGATGTATTGCACGATGAATTCGATGTCCACCATGCCACCCCGGTCGTGCTTGATGTCGAAAAGGTTGCTGTCGTTGGGATGCCCTTCATGCATTTTCTGGCGCATCTCCACAATTTCTTTGCGCAGTGTCATCGGGTCGCGCGGCTGGCAAAGTACCTGTCGGCGTATGCTTTCAAACGCTGCGCCGACCTGAGGGTCACCGGCACTAAAGCGCGCGCGCGTCAGCGCCTGGTGTTCCCAAACCCAGGCCTGGCTGCGTTGATATTCGGCAAATGCCTCGATAGAACTCACCAGCAGGCCGCTCGCGCCGTTCGGTCGCAGGCGCAAATCGGTCTCATACAAACGGCCGGATGAGGTGTAGCTGCCGAGCATGGCATTGATGCGTTGCCCGAGCCGCGCGTAAATCTCCTGCGCATCGGGATGGTCGTCATCGTAAAGAAAAATCAGGTCGAGGTCGGATGCGTAGCCCAGCTCTTTGCCGCCCAATTTGCCATACGCGATGATGGCGAACTTCGCATTTTCGCGATGCCGTTTGCGCGCTGTGTTCCAGCATAGCGCCAGCATGTGGCGCAGGATCATGTCGGCCAGGTCGCTCAAGTGATCGCTGAGTTTTTCCAGCGGCAGCAGGCCTTGCAAATCCATTGCCAGCAAGTGAAAAATCTGTTCCTGCTGGACATGGCGCAGCACATCCATCTGGCGTTCGGTGTCGCCGGCGCAATCAGCAAGCCGGTTTTGCAAATCGAGATCAATCCGTGACCAGTCCGGCGGTTGATATATCTCGCGCGTATCCAGCAGCTCGTCGAGCAGCGCCGGGTGTTGCGTCAGGTATTCGCTTGCCCAGCTGCTGGCGCCGACCAGTGTGACCATGCGCTGCAAGGCTTGCGGATATTCTGCCAGAAAGGCGAGATAAGCCGCGCGGCGGCTGATTGCTTCCAGCAAAGCCAGCAGCCTGGAAAGTGTTGCATCGGGGTCGCTGTATGGCGCGCTCAAGGTGATAAATTGCGGGATCAGTTTGTCCAGGCGTTGCCGGCTGAGATCGGGTAATTGCCGAAAGCGATTGCTCGCGAGCAGTTGCTGTAAGCGCTGTGTGCTGTCGGTTGCGGCGCGGTACCCCAAACTTTCAAGGCGCGCGTTCAATTCTTCATCGGTAATGCCTTCGTGCCAAAACTGCGTATCGTTCTGCGCCTCTTGCTGCTCGCCGAAGATTTGCTCGAATTGTTGGCTGACCAGCGCGCGATGGCGGTCGAGCTGATTCAGCAGCGCGGCGAAATCCGCGTAGCCCATGGCATCGGCAATGGTTTTCTGGTCTTCGGTTCTTTCCGGCAACTCTTGGGTTTGCTGGTCATCCAGATATTGCAGCCGGTGTTCCAGGTTGCGTAAAAATATGTATGCCGCATCAAGGTCTGCGACTACCGGTGCGCTGAGTTGTTGATGAGCAACGAGCGCCTGCAACACTTGTCGGGTGGGGCGGATGCGCAGTTGGGCATCGCGGCCACCCCGTATCAGCTGGAATACCTGTGCGGTAAACTCGATCTCGCGTATGCCGCCCGGGCCGAGTTTGATGTTGTTGAAGCGGTCGCGACGTTTCACTTCCTGGCGGATTTGCGCGTGCAACTTGCGCATCGAGTCAATCGCGCCGAAGTCAAGGTATTTGCGGAATATGAACGGCTGCGTGAGTTGCGCCAGTTCGCCGATCTGCGGGTTGCCCGCCGGGGCGACGACGCGCGCCTTGATCCACGCGTAGCGTTCCCATTCGCGCCCCTGACTGATCAGATATTCCTCCAGTGCGGCGAAGCTCATCACCAACGGGCCGCTGTCGCCATAGGGGCGCAACCGCATATCCACGCGGAACACATAGCCATCGGCAGTGAGTTCGTTGATGATGCTGATCAGGCGGCGGCCCAGCCGGGTAAAGAACTCGTGATTGCTTAGAGTTCTGGGGCCGTTGGTTTCACCATCTTCCGGGTAGATGAAAATCAAATCGATATCGGACGAAACGTTTAACTCGCCTCCGCCCAGTTTTCCCATGCCGATGACGAGTAATTCTTGTGGCGTTGCGCTCGTCTCTCCCAGCGGGATGCCGAATTGTGTCTGCAACGAGCGCATCAAACAGAGCTGTGCCTGTTGTATGCATATTTCTGCCAATGCGGTCATGGCTTGCATTACTTCGTTCAAATCGGCCAACCCGTTGAGGTCGCGCAGGATCAGCTTGACCATCACCTGCTTGCGTAATCTGCGCACGGCACGTGCCAGCGCGGCCTCATCGCCAAACGCAAATGTCGCATCAGCGACACCATTGCCCCCTCTCCCGCAGGAATCGGCAATTGTTTTTTTCGATTGCTCCCTCTCCCGTTCGCTGGAGAGGGTTGGGGAGATAACCAGCCACTTGGTTGACGTCTTTTGGCAACCTAGTGGAATGGCTAGTTGTTCTATCAGGGCATCGGGGGAGGGCGGGGGGGCAGATTGTTGTAGCAAAGCCAGCATTTCCGCACGGTTGCATGGCGCAGTGTAATTTTTTCGCAACCAATCCAGCAGAGATTGGTCTGTCTCCAGTATATGTTTGGCATAGCGACTGCAGTGCTGTGTTTTTTGCAGCAACGCGTCAAAGGTTGCAAGCGGCGAGTTTGCGGTATTCATGGGTGATGCTTCAAGTTAGAATGCACGTTGTCGTGATTATAGTTCCTGGGCACTTATTCTGGCGCGATTGCGCCGCAAGTTATCGATGTTGAATTCTCTTCCCGTCCGCATACTCTGGCACAGCCTTAACTGGCTGACCCGGCTGATCGTCGCCGCTTCGGCGGCGATAGTTGTGCTGGCGGCGCTCACCATTATCGTGCTGCGTTATTGGCTGCTGCCCGATATCGAGCGCTACCACGACAAAATCACCGTTTCCCTGGCGGCTGCAATCGGCAGCCCGGTAAGCATCGGCAAGATAGAGGGGGATTGGCGGGGGTTAAGCCCGAGCCTCAGTCTTGCCGATGTGCACGTCCTGGATGAACAGCGACAACCCGCTTTGGTGTTGCCACGCATCAATAGCAGCATTTCGTGGATATCGCTGATTAACGCAGAACTTCAGCTGACCAATCTGGAAGTCGATAGGCCGGAGTTACTGATACGCCGTGATGTGCAGGGGAGAATTTATATCGGAGGTGTGCCGCTCTCCAAACAAGGTGGCGATAATGATCTGGCCAATTGGTTGCTGCGCCAACCGCGTATGGTGGTGCGCGATGCCATTATCGTCTGGGTTGATGAGCAGCGTGCCGCACCGGCCTTGTTGTTGAAGAATGTGAATTTGCGCATTGAAAGCCTGTTTAATGATCATCGCTTTGCGTTGCGCGCTGTACCGCCAAGCGAGTTGGCGACGCCGCTTGATGTGCGCGGCGATTTTCATGGAGCAAGCTTTGACAACCTGGGCACATGGCGCGGAAAGCTGTTTACCCAGCTTGATTACACCGATATCAGGGCATGGCGGCCTTGGCTGGATTTGCCCAATGAATTCAGTCATGGACGCGGCGCGCTAAGGGGTTGGCTGGGTTTGGAGAGCGGCAAGGTCAAGCAGGTCACTGTTGATTTGGCTTTGCGCGACGTTGTCACCAGACTGGCCGATGATACGCCGGAAATGGTATTGCTTGATCTGCGCGGACGTGCCGCATGGAAGGATGTAACGGGTGGCTTGGAGGTTTCCACCAACCATTTGATGATGCGGCTGCAAAACGGGGTTGAATTGCAACCAACCGACTTTTACTTCCGCGCCGAAAAGCCTGGCAATGGGCAGCCCGCCAAGGGCGAGGTACGCGCCAGTTTATTGCAATTGGAAAGCCTCGCCGGCTTGGCCAACTTTTTGCCGCTGGAGGCTGGCCTGCGCGCCAAATTGGATGCATATGCGCCGCGCGGGAAAGTGTCCGGACTGAATGCGCAATGGCATGGTGCCATTGAAAAACCGGACAGCTATAAAATCAGGGGGAAATTCGAAAATCTTGCGGTGCGCAAAGTCGGCGAGATGCCCGGTTTTTCAGGCCTGTCGGTAGATGTGGACGGCAGTGATGCGAGTGGCAGCTTGAATATCAAATCCCATCAATTATCCGTGGACGCGTCAGGTGTGATGCGCGAGCCATTGTTTTTCACTACCCTGACCGGCAAGGCCGGTTGGCGGCGCAAGAGCGGAGAGTTGTCAGTTAATGTCGACAATATCGCAGTCGTCAATGATGATCTGACCGGTACCCTTCATGGCGGTTATCAGACACAAGCCGGTACGCTGGGAGTGCTGGACCTGACAGTCAATCTGACGCGCGGCGATGTCAGGCGCGCGGCCCGCTATACCCCGCTGATTGCGCTGGACAAGAAGGGCAGCGACTGGCTGAACGGCGCTATGTTGGCGGGTCATACGGAAGACTTTCGCGTGCGCGTCAAGGGCAATTTGAGCGATTTTCCGCTGGACGGCACGGAAGATGCGCTGCTTGAAATCGGCGGGCATGCCCGGGATGTTGCAATGGAATTCGACAAGAATTGGCCGCATATTGAAAATATTTCTGGCGAATTCTGGATACGCGGCAACAAGATGGAGGTGAAGTCGCCATCTGCGACCATGCTGGATGCGCGCTTGCAGAACCTCACCGTTACCATAGCGGATTTGCTGAGCGACGATCTGCCGCTGGAAATAAAGGGTAACGCGATGGGCGCGAGCAATACGTTTCTTCAATTTATCCAGCAGAGCCCGGTGCGCGGCTATATAAACGGCTTTACCGACGGCATGAACGCCAGCGGCAACGGCTATCTGGATCTGTTTGCACATATCCCGTTGCTGGGCGATAAACCGGTGAAAGTATCCGGCACTTTTCGCGTGCAGGATAACGATATAAATTTGGGTGAAAGTGTGCCATTGTTGCGCAACACGCGCGGGGAGTTGTTATTTACCGAATCGGGTATGCGGGCCAACGGTGTGCTGGCAGAAATACTGGGCGGAGCCGCCAGCATAAATATGCGGACTGCCGCAGGTGGCGCGGTGCATGCCACGGTGAAGGGGTATAGCAATCTTGACGTGTTGCGCAATGGCGAGCCGCATCCGGTGCTCAACTATTTGCACGGTGGTGCGGCTTGGGATGCCGATATTACCGTCGAGAAAAAGTTTGCACAGGTGGTTGTCAAATCCAGTTTGCAGGGCATTGACTCCAGCTTGCCACAACCATTCAGCAAGCGTGCTGAAGAGGCGATGCCGTTGCGCGTGGAAAAGAAGAGCGTCGCTGACGGGCAGGATGTTATTACCGCGCAACTGGGCAAATTGCTCAGTGCGCGATTGGCGCGACGCGATGAAAACGGTGTGATGGCGATCAAGCGCGGCACGATCAGGTTTGGCGGACAGGGTAAGGCGGCGGACTCACAGGGCAAGCAAGAGACACCCCAAAGTGCGGGTGCCAGTTCTGCATCGGGCAAACCCAATGGCAGACTGCCCGACTCTGATTTGCAGGAGTCTGCTTACCCGGAAGGCGCTAAAGCTTCTGCGGTATCTCTGCGGGGCAAAGAAGGCGTTTGGATAGTTGGCAGTTTGCCGATTTTGTCAGTGCAAGGTTGGGAAGGGTTGGCTGTTGGTTCGGGGAGTTCCACTTCGGTAATACCGTTTACCGGGGCAAACCTGTTTGTCGAGAAACTCACCGGTTATGGCCAGGTTATTAACGGGTTGAGTATTGATGCGGCCAAACGTGGTGATGGGTTGGCTGTGCAGCTGTCCAGCAATGCGTTGAACGGTGAGGTAGTGTGGCAGCCCCGTGTCTTTGATACAAATGGCAAGCTCAGCGCGCATTTAAGTAATTTGCAATGGCTTGGTGACGAGCAACCCGCACAACCTTCGCTGACAGCCATACCTGATGAGCCAGAACTGTCAGGCAAAGCTGGACAGCATGGCAAACCGCGCTCCAACAATTTACCCGCGCTGGACATTGCGATTGAGAATCTGCAAATAAAGGGCAAACAAATCGGTCGCTTCGAATTGGTTGGGCATCCCGATGGGCAGGACTGGCGGTTGCGCCGTTTACATGTTACCAATCCAGACGGCAGTTTGGTTGGCGATGGAATTTGGCGGAGCGGACAGGGTAATACACAAACACAAGTCAATCTGTTGCTTGAGATCAGCGATGCCGGAAAAGTATTGGCGCGTTCCGGTTACCCCAACACGGTCAAAAATGGCAAGGGGAAACTGGTCGCCAACATGGAGTGGACCGGTAGCCCGGATGAATTCAACTATGCCACACTGAACGGCACACTCAAGCTGGATACCAGCAAGGGACAATTCCTCAAGATGGAACCGGGTATCGGCAAATTACTCGGAATTCTCAGCTTGCAGGCATTGCCCAAGCGCATTACGTTGGACTTTACCGACGTGTTCAGCGAGGGTTTTCAATTTGATAACATCAACGGCAACGCCACGATTCGACATGGTGTGATGGATACGCAAGATTTTCACATTGACGGATCATCCGCCAAAGTGACCATGAAAGGCAGCGTCGATTTGAATAGCGAAACCCAGAATTTGCGCGTAAGAATTCTGCCGACACTGGGCGATAGCGTGTCGCTACTCGGCGCGTTTGCCGCTGGCCCGATGGTTGGTATCGGTTCGCTTATTATCAACAAGGTATTTGGCAATCCGCTCGATAAGTTGGTGTCATTTGAATACAATGTCGGCGGCACCTGGAGTGACCCAACAGTGATCAAGGTAGGCCAGGTCCCGGTTAGTCAAAAAGAAAACAATCCAAGCAAACAAGAAAGCAAATAATGTCAGATGGAAATTCTACGCCACAACGCAGCGACAACCCCACACCCGCTTTAGCGGAAAGCGGATTGCCTGCCCATGGGCGTACCGCGCAAGCCCATGCATTTAAGGTCGCCGCCGTGCAGATGGCCTCAGGACCGAATGTTGCGGGCAATTTGGGCGAGGCGCGCCGCCTTATCGCCAAAGCCGTTGAACAGGGCGCACGCCTGGTGGTGCTGCCGGAATTTTTTGCCATCATGGGCATGACCGATCAGGACAAAGTCAAGGTGCGCGAGCAGCCGGGGCAGGGACCGATCCAGTCGTTTCTCGGCGAAACTGCGCGCCAATACAAGGTATGGCTGGTGGGCGGTTCGATCCCGCTGGCGGCCAGCGCGCCGGACAAGGTGCTGAATAGTTGCCTGGTATACGACGATCAGGGCAAGCAGGTAGCGCGCTACGACAAGATTCACCTGTTCAATCTGGAGTTGGGTAACGAGCGTTATGACGAAGCCAAAACCATCGAGTCGGGCAATCAGGTCGTCGTCGTGGATAGCCCGTTCGGGCGCATTGGCCTGGCGGTCTGTTACGACTTGCGTTTTCCAGAATTATTCCGCGCGATGAAGGAAGTGAATATTATCGTGCTGCCTGCTGCCTTCACCGAGACCACCGGCAAGATGCACTGGGAAGTGCTGGTGCGCGCCCGCGCCGTGGAAAACCTGGCGTATGTGATCGCTGCCGCACAAGGTGGCTATCACATTAATGGCCGTGAGACGCACGGCAACAGCATGATCGTCGATCCATGGGGGCGCGTGCTGGACAGGCTGCCGCGCGGCTCCGGAGTGGTGATTGCCGAAGTGAATCCGTCTTATCAAGCCAGCCTGCGTTCCAGTTTGCCCGCGCTGACGCATCGCACTTTGCATAGCTGTTAAGCTAAGTGCCGTGAATCAGGCTGCACCGTTCCGTGGGTGCCATTCACGAGTTGCCCGGGCGATTGAGGTGACTACCAGCCATCTGGCTTGGTTGTCCAAGAACGACAGCCAAACCATTGGCTATGATGAACTACCTCTACCCATGTGATCTCTGCGACCAAATGCTTTTTTCAGGATAAAACCATGCAACAAAACAAGTCGTTTGACACGTTATTTGCCACCGCGCAACAATCGCTGCTGGTTCCATACGCCATCGAATCGAAGCATATCGAACAAGTATTCGCCAGCATGATGGCACACCAACTCGACTATGCCGATTTGTACTTCCAATACAGTCGCGCCGAAAGCTGGTCGCTGGAAGAGGGCATCGTCAAATCCGGCAGCTTCAATATCGATCAGGGTGTCGGGGTGCGTGCGGTGAGCGGCGAAAAAACCGCTTTTGCCTACTCCGACGACATCAGCATGAACGCGCTGGAAAGCGCGGCGCAGGCCACGCGCGCGATTGCCAAGCAGGGCGGCGAACAGGCCGTACCAATACTGCATCACGGTTCGCGGCGCGAAATTTACCTGCCGCACGATCCGATTGCCAGCATCAAGGACGCGGAAAAAGTCGCGCTGCTGGAGCGCCTCGAAGGCTACGCGCGCGCGCTCGACCCGCGCGTGGTGCAGGTGATGGCGGGACTGGCGGGCGAATACGAAGTGGTGATGGTGGCGCGCAGCGATGGCCTGATGAACGCCGACATCCGCCCGCTGGTGCGCCTGTCGGTGCAGGTCATCATCGAGAGCGACGGCAAGCGCGAACAAGGTTCGGCGGGAGGCGGCGGGCGCTTCGATTACGGCTATTTCGACGACGCGATGCTGCGCAAATACGCCGCGCTGGCGGTGCATCAGGCGGTGATCAACCTGGATGCCGCCCCGGCCCCGGCAGGCAACATGACCGTAGTGCTGGGCAACGGCTGGCCGGGCATTTTGCTGCACGAGGCGATCGGCCACGGCTTGGAAGGCGACTTCAACCGCAAGGGCAGCTCGGCATTCTCCGGCCGTGTCGGCGAACGCGTCGCGGCGGAGGGTGTGACGGTCGTGGATGACGGCACGCTGACAAGCCGGCGCGGCTCGCTGCAAATGGACGACGAGGGCAATCCCACCCAGTGCACCACACTGATCGAGAACGGCATCCTCAAAGGTTATTTGCAGGACAGCCTGAATGCGCGGCTGATGGGTGTGGCTCTGACAGGCAATGCACGGCGCGAATCCTATGCGCACCTGCCGATGCCGCGCATGACCAACACCTATATGCTCAACGGCGATAAAGACCCGCAGGAAATCATCGCCTCGGTGAAGCACGGCCTGTATGCGGTGAATTTTGGCGGCGGGCAAGTGGATATCACCAGCGGCAAGTTCGTGTTCTCCACCACCGAAGCCTACCTGATCGAAGACGGCAAAATCACCCATCCGGTCAAAGGCGCGACGCTGATCGGCAACGGCCCCGACGTGCTGACGCGCATCTCGATGATCGGCAACGACATGGCGCTCGACCCCGGCGTCGGCACCTGCGGCAAGGAAGGCCAGAGCGTGCCGGTCGGCGTCGGGCAGCCGACGGTAAGGATCGACGGGCTGACGGTGGGTGGGACGGCGTAGGGTAGGTTGGAGTCCCCTCGGGGATTAGTGATCCGTCGTCTTTAGGCGAGGGTCGTTGAACAGGGAAAAAATAATGGAAGTAAAAGACAGCAATGGCAACGTGCTCAAAGACGGAGACTCGGTGCAGGTCATCAAGGATTTGAAGGTAAAAGGCTCGTCCGTTACGTTGAAAAGAGGCACGGTAATCAAAAATATTCGTCTCGGAGAGGGCGATGAATCTGTCGAGGGCAATTCCGACAAAGTCAAAGGCTTGCAACTGAAGCCTTGTTTTTTGAAAAAAGTTTAATGGGAAGCAGAGAGCGCAGAAGGGCATGTTGTGCCCACGCGGGATTGGGTGCGTGCATTATGGAATTTCCATGTGTGTTGGAATCCGTGACGGGCAGCGAACTCCCCACCCTACGGTATAATCCGCACCCTATATGTTGATCTTTCGCGGACTTTATTCCTCTGGTGCGCAGCCGGTTGCGATTACCATCGGTAACTTTGATGGTGTGCATCTCGGCCATCAGGCGTTGCTGAACGAATTGCGTGCGGCAGCACAAATACGTGGCTTGCAAACGGCGGCGGTGATCTTTGAGCCGCATCCGCGTGAGTTCTTCACGCCGCAACAAGCTCCGGCGCGTTTAACCAGTTTGCGCGAGAAGCTGGAGTTATTCGATTCCATGGGTATTGACCGTGTGCATGTGTGCCGATTCAATGCGCGTTTCGCGCAGATAAGCGCGGCGGGATTCATCCATGCGCTGCATGAAAAACTGTCGGCCAGATTCGTATTGATCGGCGATGATTTTCGCTTCGGCAGCGGGCGTGCCGGTGACTTTGCATTGATGGAAAAAATCGGCTCGCAGCAGGGGTTTACGGTGCAGGCGGTACACAGTGTGATGCACGGCGGCGTGCGCATCTCCAGCACGGCGGTGCGAGCGGCTCTGGCGGATGGCAACATGCGCGTGGCGCAGTCTTATCTGGGGCGAACATACAGCATCAGCGGGCGCGTGGAACACGGCGATGGCCTGGGCAAGCAGCTTGGCTTCCCGACCGCTAACATCCAGTTGAAACACAATCGCCCGCCGCTGTCCGGCATTTTTGTGGTGCGTGTGCATGGCGACGATTTACCGCCGATGCAGGGCGTGGCGAGCCTCGGTGTGCGCCCGACGGTGAGGCAGGACGGCAAGCCGGTGCTTGAAGTTCACGTATTCGATTTTGCAAGCCAGATTTACAACAAGCATATGCGCCTGGACTTCTTGCATAAGCTGCGTGATGAGGAAAAATATCCCGACCTGGAAACGCTGACGCGACAAATCGCGCTGGATGTTGAGAATGCAAAACAATGGTTCAAACAACACGACTGATTACATTGAGAAAGATTTAGTTCTGGAAAAACATGACTGACTACAAGAACACCCTGAACTTACCCGATACCCCATTCCCGATGCGTGGCGACCTTGCGAAGCGCGAGCCGCAGATGGTGGCGCGCTGGCAGGCGCAGCAGCGCTACCAGAAAATCCGTGCGGCCAAGCAGGGCAAGCCGAAATTCATCCTGCACGACGGCCCGCCCTATGCCAACGGCGACATCCACATCGGCCATGCGGTGAACAAGATCCTCAAGGACATCATCGTCAAGAGCAAGACGCTGGACGGTTATGATGCGCCCTACGTGCCGGGCTGGGATTGCCACGGCCTGCCGATCGAGTTGCAGGTGGAGAAGAAGCACGGCAAGGCGATTCCGCCGGCGCAGTTCCGCGAGCTGTGCCGCGCCTACGCCAGGGAGCAGATCGAGCGGCAGAAGAAGGATTTCATCCGGCTCGGCGTGCTGGGCGACTGGGAGCATCCCTACCTGACGATGGACTACAAGACCGAGGCCGACATCATTCGCGCGCTCGGCAGCATCTACGAGCGCGGCTACCTGTATCAGGGGCGCAAGCCGGTCAACTGGTGCCTCGATTGTCAGTCGGCATTGGCCGAAGCCGAGGTGGAGTACGAGGACAAGACTTCGCCCGCGATCGACGTGGGCTTCGAGGTCAAGGACAAGGTTGCATTGGCCAGAGCGTTCGGTGTGTCGTTGCCGGGCGATGCAAAAGTATATGCGGTGATCTGGACCACCACACCGTGGACGCTGCCCGCCAATCAGGCTGTGTGTGTGCATCCCGAGCTGCAATACGACCTGATCAAGACGCCGAAGGGCTATCTGATTCTTGCAATTGACCTCGCGACACAGTGCCTCGCGCGCTATCGGTTGGGCGGAACCAATGACCGCGGCGACGGCATGGCGGCAACCTGCATGGGGGCGGCGCTGGAAGGGTTGCCGCTGCAACACCCGTTCAACGAGCGCACCGTGCCGATCATTTGCGGCGAACATGTCACGCTGGAAGCGGGTACCGGCCTGGTGCACACCGCACCGGCGCACGGTCTGGACGATTACTTTGTCGGCCAAAAATACGATCTGCCGACCGATAACCCAGTCGGGGACGACGGCAAATTTATCGCCAGCACACCACTGGTCGGTGGAATGTTTGTGTGGAAAGCCAACGATGTGGTGATCGATGCAATTCAAGCCAGCGGCCATTTATTGCATCTGGAAAAAGTGCAGCATAGCTACCCGCATTGCTGGAGGCATAAGACGCCGATCATTTTCCGCTCCACACCGCAGTGGTTCATCGGCATGGATAACCGGGGGCATAATCCGGCACTATCGGCGGCAGACGAACTGGTGCAGGAAAAACGCGAGCATGGTGCGGCACATGCGCAATCCAATGGCGCAAGTTTGCGCGGCCTCGCCAACCGCGCCGTCGAACACACTGAATTTTTTCCTGCCTGGGGGCGTGCGCGCCTCGAAGCGATGATCAAGAACCGCCCCGACTGGTGCGTATCGCGCCAGCGCAACTGGGGCGTGCCGATGCCGTTCTTCGTGCACAGGGAGACGATGCAACTCCATCCGCGTACGCCAGAATTGCTGGAGCAGGTCGCCAAGCTGGTCGAGCGCGACGGTATCGAGGCATGGTTCAGCCTGAACTCGGTGGACTTGCTGGGCGCAGATGCCGAGCACTACAAAAAACTTTCCGACACACTGGATGTGTGGTTCGATTCGGGCGTCACCCACGCATCGGTGTTACAGCGCCGTGCTGAATTGCACTCGCCCGCAGACCTGTATCTGGAAGGCTCAGACCAGCATCGCGGCTGGTTCCAGTCGTCGTTGTTGACCGGCTGCGCGATCAATGGCCGCGCACCTTTCAAGGCGTTGCTGACGCACGGTTTCGTCGTGGATGGCAGCGGCCACAAGATGTCGAAATCCAAGGGGAATGTCATCGCCCCGCAGAAAATTTTCGACACGCTCGGCGCCGATATCCTGCGCCTGTGGGCGGCCCTGACCGACTACTCCGGCGAGTTGACCATCTCCGATGAAATTCTCAAGCGCGTGGTGGAAAGCTACCGGCGTATCCGCAACACGCTGCGTTTCCTGCTGGCCAATATCTCGGATTTCGACTCGCAGCAGCATACCTTGCCGGTGGAGCAGTGGCTGGAAATAGATCGCTATGCGGTGGTGCTGGTAGAACAGTTGCAGAATGAAGTAAAGAAGGATTACACGTGCTACGAATTCCACCTGATAGCACAAAAATTGCAGACTTTCTGTTCCGAGGATTTGGGCGGTTTCTATCTCGATATTCTGAAAGACCGCCTGTATACCGCCGGAGAAAATTCCGCTGCGCGCCGCTCGGCACAGAACGCGCTGTATCACATCACCCACAGCATCGTGCGCCTAATGGCACCTATATTGAGCTTTACCGGAGAGGAAGTTTGGGAAGCGTTAAACGACAAGGATGACGTTAGCGTGTTTGAACATCAGTGGCATGCCTTTCCAGAGATGCAGGAAAGGCGGAATTTACTGGATGTGTGGGGTAGTGTTCGTCAAATACGAGAAATGGTCAGCAAACGTTTGGAAGAAAAACGTGTTGCTGGTGAAATTGGTTCTTCACTTGCTGCTGAATTGGATATACACATTCCAACATCTAGCCTGCTGTATGAAATATTCAAGAAGTTTGAGGATGACTTAAGGTTCGTGTTTATAACATCTCGCGCCACTCTTCACATGGGCAATGAAGGATCGCCTATAAAAATACAAGTGACGGCCAGTGCTCACACCAAATGTGAACGCTGCTGGCACTACCGCGCAGACGTGGGCAGCGATGCCAACCATCCGGCGCTGTGCGGGCGTTGCGTGAGCAACCTGTTCGGCAGTGGCGAAGCGCGCAAATATGCTTAATCGCTGGTTGTGGTTGAGCGCGCTGGTCATCGTGCTCGACCAGTTGAGCAAAGCGTGGATCACCGGCCATTTTGCGTATGGCGAAAGCCTTACCGTTCTCAGTGTGTTCAATCTGGTGCTGGCGCATAACACCGGTGCGGCATTCAGCTTTCTCAGCGACGCGGGCGGGACGCAGCGCTGGCTGTTCAGCATCATCGCGGTCGTCGCTTCGGTGTGGATCGTCACGCTGCTGCGCAAGCATGCTGCGCAGCCTTTGTTTTCGCTGGCGCTGAGCCTGATCCTCGGCGGTGCGTTGGGCAATCTGATCGACCGCATTGCGTATGGCTATGTGGTGGATTTTCTGTCGTTTCACTGGAGTGAGCATTATTTTCCCGCGTTCAACCTCGCCGATTCCGCGATTACCTGCGGCGCGTTTTTAATGATTCTGGACAGTTTGATGGAGCGCAAGCATGGATCTGCTGCTGGCTAATCCGCGCGGCTTTTGTGCCGGGGTGGATCGCGCCATTACCATCGTCGAGCGCGCGCTAGCGCTGCACGGCGCGCCGGTTTATGTGCGCCATGAAGTGGTGCACAACAAATTTGTGGTGGACGAATTGCGCCGGAAAGGCGCGGTGTTCATCGAGGATCTGGCCGATGTGCCGCCCGGCAGCATCCTGGTGTTCAGCGCGCATGGTGTGCCGAAGTCGGTGCGCCGCGAGGCCGAAGCGCGCGGCCTGACGGTGTTCGACGCGACCTGCCCGCTGGTGACCAAGGTGCATCTCGAGGTGGCGCGGCTGCGCGGGCAAGGCAAGGAAATCATCATGATCGGCCACGCGGGGCACCCGGAAGTGGAAGGCACGATGGGGCAGAGCGAGGGCGGCATGTATCTGGTTGAATCGCCCGCGCAAGTTGCCGCACTCAAGGTGGCCGATGAACGCAACCTGGCTTTTGTCACGCAAACCACGTTGTCGGTGGATGATGCGAGCAGCATTGTCGCCGCGCTCAGGGCGCGCTTCCCAAACATAATAGGCCCGAGAAAAGACGACATCTGCTATGCCACGCAAAACCGCCAGGACGCAGTCAAGCTGCTGGTCAGGCAATGCGACGTGGTGATCGTGGTGGGTTCGCCGAACAGCTCCAATTCCAACCGCCTGCGCGAAGTCGCGGCGAATGTCGGCGTGCCGGCCTATCTGGTGGATAATGCGGACGAACTGCGACCGGAATGGCTCGCCGGAAAATTGCATGTCGGCATCAGCGCGGGCGCATCAGCTCCCGAGTTGCTGGTGCAGGGTGTGGTCGCGCGTTTGCGCGAAATGGGTGTGAACAGCGTCAGCGAATTGCAAGGCATCCGCGAGAATGTCGTGTTCCCGCTGCCCGTAGCGTTGCAACCTTGAATGCCCTTAATTGTTCCCTTGTTGCAGCGCGTCCTTTATAATCGCCCCCGTTTTTGCTGGAGTAGCTCAGTTGGTAGAGCAACGCACTCGTAACGCGTAGGTCGGAGGTTCGATTCCTCTCTCCAGCACCAAGAAAAATCCAATAAAACCGCCGCTTATGGCGGTTTTTCAATTGCGTAGAGTATTGCAATATTTAGTACGGTTTAGCATGTTTTGGCACACTCAGTGTGCCTATTTGTTGTTTTCTATTGTGCCAAGGTTGGCACAATTCATCTTTGATGGCTCAACTATCCCTTACGCTTAAGTTTACTTAATTGAAGCCACCTTTTGGGTTAATTGTAGTGATAATATTGCACCCAATATGGGAGCGTGATAAAGTGCCGCCATGCGAGTGATAGCTGTCAGTACGTTACGCGATTTTTGGGCGAAGCACCCGCAGGCGGAAACGCCGCTGCGCGCGTGGTATGCCGATGCAAGCCGGGCGATCTGGAAAAAACCGGCGGACATAAAGGCGGCGCACCGTAATGCCAGCTTCGTGGGAAGTAACCGCATCGTGTTCAATATCAAGGGCAACGATTACCGCTTGATCGTGGCGGTGCATTACAACCGTGGGATGATGTACATCCGCTTTGTTGGGACTCATGCAGAATATGACGCGCTGGACGCGGGAAAGGTGTAGCAATGGAACTCAAGCCGATTAGAACAAAAGCCGAATACAAAGCCGCCTTGCGTGAAATTGAGGCGCTATTTGATGTGCCTGCTAAAACCCCCGAAGCGGACAGGCTGGAAGTGTTGGCCATGCTGGTGGAAAAATATGAAGCCCAGCATTACCCCATTCCCGCGCCTGACCCGATAGACTTTTTAAACTACGCAATGGAAGCGCGCGGCCTGACCCGCAAGGATTTGGAGCCGTATATCGGCAGCCGTGGCCGTGTGGCCGAAGTATTGAACCGTGTCCGTCCGCTTACCTTGGCGATGGTGCGGCGATTGTCGGAAGGGCTCAAGCTGCCAGCGGATGTGCTGATAGCGGATTACGAGCTGCGACACGCTGCATAGAAAACCGCATCACCGAAGCGGCAAGTTATACTGTGCAACAATCGAGTGGCGAGATTCAGGGCTGAATCTCACTATTTATTGTATTGCCCGCCAGAATTTACACCCAGCAAATGACAATAGGGGGTATTTATGGGGGTATGTCTAAAAGACAGAAAATATAAAGCAAGTAAATACGGTGCTTTTGAGGTGGAATGTGATTCCTCTCTCCCCATTTGATAGCTTTAAGTAGTCCAGTAATATCCATAAAACCCGCATGAATAGACGCTTGCGGGTTTTGTGTTTTCCAGTATAGCCAAAAGCCGACCAAAGGTATTGACTCTGGCGAAGCGAGGAGGGCAAGCAAGCCGGCAAAGCTGGTACTTACGGTGAATAGCTTTGAGCCTGTCCTGTCGCAAATTTGTGATGTCGCTTCTCTGATCTAGCGATACCCCAGCTTAACTCCATTTTCGGTTATGTCCGCTTTGAAACCGGTGATGTTACCGGCCTGATTGATCCGGAAACAGTCGATCTCCGCAGTTGACACCGCAGTAGCATTGGCGGGCGTAATTTCAGTGTTGAGGCAAAGCCATGCTGTCGTGGCAGAATCGGCTTCGACCGACCACGTCGCATACCATGTATCGGGATTCAGTGTGGCTTTGTTTATATAATTTCTTCCCTTGTAAAACACACCGGACGATCCTACACGGCTGGTCGTCGGCAGTTGTAGCAGGGTTGATACCTTCATGTTATTGCTCGAACCGTACATGTTATTCAGGTTCCCGTAAATACTGAAAGGTGCTACCGAATAGAATACTTCGAAGTTGTTTGTAGAAATAACACTGCCGTTCTTTTTCAGTATATTCGTCTGCGTGTAGGTTTTAAGCAATGCAGGATAAATAAGCGGGTCGGTCTTGTCTGGCCCAGGCGCAAGGCTTACTGATAGGGATAAGATATTCCCTGCTGCATCGGTGGCACTGGCAGTATACGGTGGCGATGCAGTTGCAGTTGAAGCCAAATAGGTAAACACTGCATCTACTGGAAAGTCGATTGTAGAAGTAACCATGGTCGACGGTATCCAGGCAGTCGTCAGGTGGCAGGTGTCACATGAGGCAGAGGTGGAAATATGCATTGCGCTCTTGCCTCTGGCAGTGGTGCCGTTGTGGCAAGTAGTACAGGTGCCTGCGCCTGGCGCAACGCTGCCGTGACCTGCAGTTGCCGGTATCCATGCAGTCGTCAGGTGACAGGTGTCACATGAGGCCGTCGTGGAAATATGGGTTGAGCTCTTGCCCCTGGCAGCAGTGCCGTTGTGGCAAGTAGCACAGGTGCCCGGTGCCGCGTTGCTGTGGCCCCTTGTCGCCGGCTTCCAGCCTGTCGTCTGGTGGCAGACGTCACATGAGGCGATGGTGGAAATATGGGTTGAGCTCATGCCTCTGGAGGTAATTCCGTTGTGGCAGGTGGCGCAGGTGCCCGTTGCCACATTATTGTGATTTATACGCGCTGGATCCCAGCCTGTCGTCCGGTGGCAGGCGTCACATGAGGCAGTGGTGGGAATATGGCCTGAGTTCTTGCCCCTAGCGGTAGTGCCGTGGCAATTGGTGCAAGTGCCGGGAGCTACGCTGCTGTGCTGTGCTTCGCTGCTTCGGTTATTGTTCTCGACTGAAGTGGCAGAAGTGCGGCCATCTTCGCCACCGCCTTCGCCACCGCCCGAACACCCGGCGATCAACACTGTTAACGCAATCCAGAAAATATATTTTCCCATCACTTGCTCCTGATAAAATTCGGTGACAACTCACATAGTCTGCGGCTTGGACAGACTTTAGATTTTGATACTCGCAATGATATATAACAGTTCGATCTTAAGAAATACTTAAGAGCTAAAGCCCCCGAGAAACATCTGACAGATGCCCGAAACTGAAAGCGGTATTGACCGTAATTCTATGTCAGCATTCCCATTGATGTATTCATCGTCTGCACGGCGTCTATAATCTATTGCTGAAAAAAATCGGGATACGGGTGGAAACGCGTTTCGGCATCTGGCAGATATTCGCGTAAACACCTTTGAATTTCATAAAGCCGACTTTTCGTGGCGGCACAGAGCGCGGATGTGATAGCTATGGAAATCGCGAGAGCCATGCGCGTTGTTTTGGATAGTCTGTATTGAGGAGTTGAAAACATCGTTGCTGATAAGGTGGCTACCGTAGTTGGCAAATACGGTTTCGGTCGAGATGCTTTAGCTTCCACTTTAGTTTGTGCAAGCTTCAAACCAAAGGTACCGGAGTCAAATTGTTTTATACTTCGACAATCTCAGCTTGAAAGGCATTAAGGAATTTGGCTCCGGTACCTTCGGTTCAGTACCTTCAGTTCGACAAATTCAGGGAGACCGCCACATGGAACAGCTACATCAGATAGTCAGGCGCGCAGCGGCATGGTTGTGGCAAGTGATGCGAGGCGTGGGCACGGTGTTGCGCGCTGTGCTGGGTTTGCTGCTGGGCGATATGAGCTGGAGCGCGCCCGCTTGGCTGCGCTGGCTACAGAAAAAGTGCGTACCCCTGGGAGCCTGGATCCAGCAATACGCGGCATGGGCGGCACTGGCGGCATTGTTGGTTATCGGGCTGGGCTGGGGGGCTATGCACGGCCCCGACATCGGCTGGAAGAACTGGTGGGATTGGCAGACATTCACTGGCGCGCGGCCGGATCGTATCGATGGTCAGGCAGTGGCTATCCAGGCATCGGGTATCCATGTAAATGATCCGGCGCCCACGCCTTACGATGGCGACGGCAAACCGCGCCCCGCTATCATCAATTTCTCCAATTCTGTCGCACCCTTGGTATTGGTGGGGAAGGCGGCGGCGGATGTGACGCTGTCGCCTGCGCTGGCCGGGCAATGGACGTGGGCGGCGGCGAATCGCCTGGAGTTTTTGCCGGCTGAGGATTGGCCGATAGGTGAGCAATTTACCGTGACCTTGGGCGCGAAAGCATTGGCGGCTCACGTCACTTTAGATCACAAGGTGACGTTCCGTTCGCCGCGTTTTGAGATGCATATCAAAGATGCCAGTTTTTATCAGGATCCCGAACAAGTGACCTTGCGTAAGGCAGTGTTCGAAGTGGCTTTCTCGCACCCGGTCAACCAGGAAATATTTGAAAAGAATTTGCATGTAGCACTGGATGGCGGTTCCGCAAGCATGTTGAACAAGGTGGCGGACATCCAGAAATTCACCGTCACTTACGACAAGAATCGGCGCAATGCCTCGGTGCATTCCGTGCCCCTGTCCATCCCGCAGGAGACCACCAGCCTGACGCTGGTCATCGTACCGGGCACGGTCGCACAGCGCGGCGGCAATGAGATTTCTGCCGAAGTGAAACGCGCGGTCGCCATTCCCAGTATGTATAGCCTGGATATTTCCGAACTCAAACAATCCATCGTGACGGCGGATAGCGGCGAGCCGGAGAATGTGTTGCAAATAACTACGGGTATGGCAGTGCGCCAGAGCGAAATGGATAAGGCAGTGAGCGCCTGGCAGTTGCCGCAAAAGCATCCGACCGAAGCGGGCGGCGGTGGCAATTATGTGTGGAGTGATCCGGCGGACATCAGCGATGCGGTGCTGAAACAAGCCAAAAAAGTGCCGCTCACCGCCATCCCTTCAGAGCGCGAGATACACGAGACGCACGCCTTCAAGTTTGTTGCCGAACCGGGCCGCTATCTGTTGGTGCGTATCGCGAAAGGACTGACATCGGCGGGCGGCTATCAACTGGGTGTGACGCGTAACGAGATACTCCGTGTCAAACGCTCCGCGCCGGAATTGTCCATTATGAGCAAGGGTTCGTTGTTGGCGATGTCGGGCGAGAAGAAACTGCCTGTTATCGTGCGCGATCTGCCGGGCATGCATCTGGAGATTGGTCGGGTGTTACCCTTGCAATTGCAGCACCTGGTGACCCAGTCGCAGGGAGACATGACCCGGCCCGAGTTCTATTCCGGCATGACATCGGATAACTTGACGGAGCGTTTCGAGAAGAACATCCCGCTCAATCTCAAATCCGGGAAAACGCATTATGAAACCATTGATTTTGCCGAGTACCTGCGTGCCGATGCGGGCGACCGGCGCGGTGTGTTTTTGCTGACCGTGCAAGGCTATGATCCAAAATTGGCCACCGCACCGAATGGTGGCTATCAAGCCCCTTCCCGCGTGTACAACAACGAAGAAGAGGGCGGTGAGGGCGAAGCAAATGATGACGAGACGGTGAACCCGGCCACCATGCGCGACAGCCGTTTGATCATCGTCACCGATTTGGGCGTAGTGGCGAAGCAGGCCAGTGATGGCACGCGCGATGTGTTCGTACAGTCCATCGCCAACGGTCAACCTGTGAGTGGCGCATCGGTGGAGATATGGGCGCGCAACGGTGCGCTGTTGCTTAGCCATGAGACGGATGCCAGCGGATATGTGCATTTGTCCAGCTTGACCGGAATGTTGCGGGAAAAATTACCGGCAGTATTGGTGGTCAGAAAAGCGGGCGATTTGAGCTTTCTGCCGCTGAATCGCGTCGACCGCAATCTGGACACCTCGCGTTTTGATGTGGGTGGCCTGCATTCCGCCAGCCTGCCCAATCAGATACAGGCTTATCTTTTTTCGGATCGCGGCATCTATCGCCCGGGCGACACCATCAATGTGGGAATTATCGCCAAATCCGCCAACTGGGCGCAAAAGCTGACAGACATTCCCATTGAGATGGAGGTAATAGATGCGCGCGGCCTGACCATACGCCGCGATAAATTGAACTTGGATGCGGGCGGCATGGCGGATTTCTCGCACACCACACAAGACGCGTCGCCGACCGGCAATTACACCATCAATCTGAATCTGGCACGAGATACTGGGTCGGCATTGCCCGGCGCACCGCAAACACCGCCGCTGCGCCTGGGTAGTGTCAGCGTCAAAGTGCAAGAATTTATGCCGGATCGCATGAAAGTGTCGGCTAGGTTGTCCAGTGAAGTGGAGCAGGGCTGGGTGTCGCCCAAGGATTTGCAAGCCAGAATTAACGCGCAGAATTTGTTCGGCACACCTGCGCCGAACCGGCGTGTGGACGCCACGCTGACCTTGTCGCCCACCTACCCGACTTTCCGCGCCTACGCCGATTACAGCTTCGCCGACCCGGCTCATGCCAAGGAAAAATTTCATGCAGAATTGCCGCGCGGGCAGACCGATGCGCAGGGCAATGCCGAGTTCGCTTTGGGCTTGCAACGCTACGCGCAGGCGACTTACCAATTGCATCTGTTAGCCAAAGCGTTCGAGCCGGAAGGCGGTCGTAGCGTGGCGGCAGAAGTATCGGCACTCGTTTCGGATAGGCCGTATCTATTGGGCTACAAGGCAGACGGCGATTTGAGTTACATCAATCGCAACAGCGTGCGTGAAGTCTCGTTTATCGCCATCGATCCTGCTGCACACAAGACTGCCGTGGGCGATCTGCGTCTGGTACGAGTGGAACGCCGTGTGGTTTCGGTGTTGGTGAAGCAAGCCAATGGCCTGTACAAATACGAATCACGCTCCAGTGAATCGGCGCTCAAAGAGGATGAATTCGCGGTCGGCGCGAGTGGCGCCAAGGTCATGCTGGCGACGCAAACGCCGGGCAACTTCGCTTACACGGTGAACGATGCTCAGGGTCTGGAACTGGCGCGCGTGAATTACAGCGTGGCGGGGACAGGCAATGTATCGCGCTCGCTGGATCGCAACGCCGAATTGCAGATGACCTTGAACCGCAAGGATTACCAGCCGGGCGACGAGATTGAGATCAGCATACGCGCGCCTTATGCGGGAGCGGGGCTGATCACCATCGAGCGTGACAAGGTGTATCGCCACGAGTGGTTTAAGACCACGGACACTGCTTCTGTGCAGAAAATCACTTTGCCAAAAGATTTTGAGGGCAATGGTTATATTTCAGTGCAATTCACGCGCGATCTGGCTTCCAACGAAATATATATGAGTCCGATGAGCTACGGCATCGCGCCATTCGCCACCAGCTTGTCGCGCCGCACGATGGCGATGACTTTGCACGCGCCGGAATTGCTCAAACCCGGGCAGACGGCGAAGTTCCGGTTGGAATCCAGGCAGCCCGGACGCGCCATCGTGTTTGCGGTGGATGAGGGCATCTTGCAAGTGGCGCGCTACCAGTCGCCCGACCCTCTGAAATTCTTTTTTCAGAAACGCGCTTTGGAAGTGAGCACGCAACAGACGCTGGATCTGATCTTGCCGGAGTTCAAGAAACTGATGCAGGCTGCCGCTCCGGGCGGCGATGCGGAAGCGCAATTGGGCAAGCACCTCAATCCGTTCAAACGCCGCACCGACAAACCAGTGGTGTATTGGTCGGGTATCGTTGAGGTGAACGGCAGTCGCGAGTTTTCATACACCGTCCCGGAAAACTTCAATGGCACGTTGCGCGTGATGGCGATTGCCGTGAATGACGACACGCTCGCGGCGGCGAGCGCCACCACCACGGTGCGCGGCGATATGGTGTTGTTGCCGAACGTGCCCGTGGCGATCACGCCCGGAGACGAGGTGGAAATCGGGGTTGGCCTGGCCAACAATATCAAGGGTTCGGGGCAGAATGTGCCGATAACCCTGTCGCTCAAAGTCTCGCCCGGATTGGAAGTGGTGGGCGATGCGACGCAGACCTTGAAGATCACCGAGCGTTCCGAGGGCAGCACGACATTCCGCGTGAAGGCCAAGGCGGGCGCGCAGGCGCAACTGGGTTCGGCCAGCGTGGTGTTCGACGCGCAGGTCAAGGACGCGGCCAAGGATACACAAGTGCGGCTGTCCACCGATGTCAGCGTGCGTCCCGCTTCCAGCTTCGTCACGCTGGTGCAGACTGGTATGTTCAGGGGCGACGCAGTACTCGCCACGCAAGCGGACATGTATCCCAACTTCAAGCGCAGCGAAGCCACTTTGTCCAGCTCGCCCTGGGCATTCACCGCAGGCTTGATCCAGTATCTTGAGGCGTATCCGCACGGTTGCACCGAGCAGATCACCAGCCAGACTTTCCCCGCCGTGGTGTTGGCGAGCCAGCCTGACATCGCCGAGAAACTTGGCAAGATCAAACAGTCTTCCGGTACGCCAGCGGTCGATCCGCGCAAAACTTTTGAGCGTTACCTCACGCAAGTGCGGGCGCGGCAAGGCAGTGACGGAGGCATCGCCATGTGGCCTGGGAATTCGCCCGATCTGTTCGCCACGACTTATGTGGTGAGTCTGTTGGTCGAAGCCAAAGACCGCAAGCTCGCCGTGCCGAATGACTTGCTGCAACGCGCCAACACTTATTTGCAGTTGCGCATCGCCGAAGCCTCACCTTCCGATTACAACTGGCGTGTCCAAGCGCAAGCCGCGTATTTACTGACTCGCCAGGGCATCGTGGTTTCGGCTGCGTTGAACAATCTGCATGAGAATCTGCGCACCCGTGCCGCCAATGCGCGCAACGACAATGAACGCGCCTCGTTGCGCCGTGATCTGGGTGCGGTGCATCTGGCGGCGAGTTTCCAGATGTTGAAGCAGGAGAAGATCGCGCAGGAATTGTTGCAACCCGCGTTGCAGGATCTGCTCACCAACACCGATCCATGGAAGGGTTGGTACTGGAATTACTATTACGACCCTCTGGTGCATCATGCCTCCGTCATGCAATTGTTGTCCATGCATTTTCCCGCGCAGATCAAGAGCCTGCCCATGGATTTCTGGGTACGGCTGGGCAATGCCATACGCGACAACTATTACCAGAGTTTGTCGGCGGCAAGAGTGTTGCTGGCAGTGGATGCGTATGCGAAAGCGGCCAGCCTGTCGGCGGCGGACAATGTCGCCATGAGCGCCATAGACAAAGCGGGCTTGGCGAAGGCATTGGCCTTGCCGGCGCAACTCACTTTGGCGAATCTCGCCGTGCCAGCCGACACGGACAAGCTTAAGCTCAATAACGGCGGGGAGTTGCCGCTGTTCTATGCCTGGGCGGAATCGGGCTATGAGCGGAATGTGCCCAAGGAAGCGTTGAACAAAGGCATGGAGATCATCCACGAATTCCTCGATGCAAAAGGCAATGTGGTCAGCGAAGCGCAAGTCGGCGATGAGCTCACGGTGCGCGTGCGCGTGCGTTCGACCGACCGCCCCCAAGTGTCGCAAGTGGCCTTGGTGGATGTGTTGCCGGGCGGTATGGAAACGGTGCTGACTGCGCCATCGGACGGCGATGCCGCCGACATGCCGATCTGGCGCAGACGTTTGGGCGGGCGTAGTACCTGGAATATCGAGTACGCTGATATTCGTGAAGACCGCGTGATTTTTTATGGGGCGGTGAACAACCAGATGACCGAGGTCACGTATAAGGCGCGGGCGACCAATGTCGGCGAGTTTGTCGTACCTGCGGCTTACGGCGAAGCGATGTATGAACGCCGCATCTTCGGGCGTTCCACCGGTGCGACGTTCAAGGTGAAACCGGCCGACAAATGAATCGGCTGAAGGACGCATGTTTGGCCGCGTGCAGGAAGGTGCGCGGCAGTCGTAAATGGTGGTTGGCGCTCGGTTTGTTCTGCACGATTTTTTTGTTGCGAGTGTTGCCCAAACTCGACCTGTCCGAGGTTGCACCTTCATCGCGCAGTGTCGTTGCAGCCAGTGGCGAGTTGTTGCGTTTGACCTTGGCTGGCGATGAGCAATATCGCTTGTGGACTCCCTTGAACGAGATCGCGCCAGATATGCAGCAAGCCGTGGTCTTGTACGAGGATCGCTGGTTCTACTGGCATCCCGGCGTAAATCCATGGGCCTTGTTGCGCGCCGCCGCCGCCACCGCTTCCGGTTCGCGCCGTATCGGCGGCTCCACACTCACTATGCAGTTGGCGCGACGCATGTATGGCATAGACAGCCGCAGCGCGGCAGGCAAATTGCGGCAGGTCGCTGCCGCACTATGGCTGGAACTGCGTTACAGCAAGCGCGAGATACTGGAGGCTTATCTGAACTACGCGCCATTCGGCGGTAACATCGAAGGCGTGGGTGCGGCCAGTCTGATCTATCTGCATAAACCCGCGCGCTTGCTGAACGTGCCAGAATCGTTGAACCTGGCTGTCATCCCGCAGAATCCGCGCAAGCGATTAGGGCGCATCGAGAGCGGCGTGCAGCCCGGCGAATTGCAGGCAGCGCGCGGTCGGCTGGCAAAAAGTTGGGCTAGGAAATTCCCCGAACAAGCGCGTTTCGCGCAGGCATCGTCCTTGCAAATATCATTCGCATCGCGTGCCAATTTACCCTTTCATGCCCCGCATCTGGCCGATTATTTGTTGCATCAAAGCCGTGATCGTGAGATCGCCGCCACCGTCGATCTGGCAACGCAAGCGGTGTTGGAGCGGGTGCTGGGCGAGTATGTGAAATCGCGTGCCGATGCGGGCATCGGCAATGCATCGGCCTTGCTGGTGGATGCCTCGACCATGCAGGTGCATGCCTTGGTAGGCTCGGCTGATTATCACGATCCGGCCATAGCGGGGCAGGTCAACGGCACACAGGGCAAGCGTTCGCCCGGATCGGCGCTGAAGCCATTCATTTATGGCCTGGCACTGGATCAGGGCTTGATACATTCGGCCAGCATACTCAAAGATGCGCCAACCAGTTATGGCGCGTTTGCACCGGAAAATTTCGATGGCCGTTTTGCCGGGCCAATCACGGCACAAAATGCGCTCATACGCAGCCGCAACGTTCCCGCTGTCGAGCTGGCTTCGCGTTTGAGCCGGCCGAGCTTGTATGAATTTCTCAAGCTGGCGGGTGTGCGCAAACTGGAGCCGGAATCGCACTATGGCCTGGCCTTGGCGTTGGGCGGCGGCGAGGTGACCATGGAAGAGTTGGCGCAACTGAATGCCATGCTGGCCAACCGGGGAGAATGGCGACCGCTGCGCTATGTAAAGACGCAAAAAACGACGCAGGAAAAGCCGCTCTTCTTGTTGAGTGAGGCGGCTTCATACATCACTCTGGACATGCTGAGGCAAACGCCGCGCCCCGATACCTATGCTCCCGCTCGCCCCGCCGTGGCTTGGAAAACCGGCACATCGTGGGGCTTCCGCGATGCGTGGACAGCTGGCGT
Organism: Gallionella sp.; assembly: GCA_023259035.1. Classification (GTDB taxonomy): domain Bacteria; phylum Pseudomonadota; class Gammaproteobacteria; order Burkholderiales; family Gallionellaceae; genus Gallionella. The sequence continues at coordinate 122,518 of JAHFRA010000001.1, read as the reverse complement.
GTTCGGGCGATATGTGCTGGTGGTTTGGGTGGGTAATTTTGACGGTTCGGGCAATCCGGCCTTGATCGGTGTGGAGGCGGCCGCACCACTATTCTTCCGCATTGTCGATGCCCTGCGCGCCGAGCGGCTGGACCTGGGCGAAATGGCTCACACCCAGCCAGCAAATTTGCAGCGCGTCGAAGTATGCACCGCCAGCGGCGACTTACCGAACGAGGCGTGTCCGGCACGCTCGCAAGCCTGGTTCATCGCGGGAAAATCACCCATACGTACCAGTACCTTGCACCGTACAGTGCTGATTGACACGCACACCGGGCAGGTCGCATGTCAGGCAAATGCGCACACAAAACTGGAAACATTCGAATACTGGCCGTCCGACATGGCGGCAGTTTTTCAGCGCGCCGGGATGCGTTTGCGTCAACCACCGATCAGTCATTGCGGCAACGATGTGGTCGAGACGCAACTGCCGCCCAGCATCGTGTCGCCTTTGCGCGGCGTGACACATATCCAGCGATTAAACAAACGTGAGCCAGTCTATCTGCGCGCCGAAGCCGGCACGGACAGTACGACCTTGCACTGGTTCGTCGATGACACACTGGTGGGCAGCAGCAAACCGGGCGATGCCATCGCATGGAATCCACCGCAAGCGGGCAGCTATCTGTTGCGTGTGGTGGACACACAAGGCCGGTCGGATATACGGAAAGTACAGTTTGAGTTGAGCGAATAGTCGAATGCCTAGAGAATTTGCGTATCACCAGAATCCTTATGGCTAATTTGGTTTTGGCAAGCTTACTGAACAGCGTGGCAAGCCAATCTCTGGCCGCGTAATTAAGCGGCTAGCGGTCACGGTAAATTTGTTCTCTGAAATTTATGATAAAAATCAAGGATGGTGGGCACGCTTTTGTGCCCACGCGGATACCAAACCGCGTGGGCAGACGAGAAACCTGTCTGCCCACCCTACACTATTCTCTGAGAACAAATTTACCCTAGGCTAGAGGTAGGTTAGCGTTGACAAGCGTACATCTTGCGCAGAAAGGTATCCACATCCGTTCTTGCCAGATCCGCAGGCAGCGTCGCTTTTTCAGTGCGCGGTTGGTGGCAGGCAAGACTGGGAATCCAGCCAGCGCACAGGACTTCGTCGCTGTAATTGGATGCTGCCGTTTCGCTACGCTCAATCTCATAGCTGCTCATATCCATGCTGAATGTTCCCATGATCGGCCTCCTGTTTTTGCGGGCTGGCGCACAATGCGCCGACCTTGATACGTATATCGGCAGAGGCCGGTAAAAAATTAGCGGAAGCTTCATCGTTCTGATCGAGATGCTTTGGTATCATGCGCCCCTTCCAAAAATACTCGCTGATCTGGCAGTTTCAAGCCCAAGTAAATGCTGAACAAACTCAATCCCGCACAACGCGAAGCGGTGACTTATCTCGACGGCCCTTTGTTGGTCTTGGCTGGCGCGGGCAGCGGCAAGACGCGCGTCATCACCCACAAAATCGCCCATCTGATTGAAAAGTGCGGCTATGCGCCGAGGAACATCGCCGCGATCACTTTCACCAACAAGGCCGCTAACGAGATGCGCGAACGGGTAGGGACGTTATTGAAAGGCATCGATACCAAAGGCTTGGTGGTGAGCACCTTCCACTCGCTGGGCATGAACATTCTGCGCGCCGAAGCGAAGCTGTTGGGCTATAAGCCGCAGTTCTCGATTTTCGATAGCGGCGATAGCTGGAAGATGCTCAACGAGCTGACTAATTCCGGCGACAAGCAGGAAATCCGCGACATCCAGACGCAAATCTCGAATTGGAAATCCGCCTTTGTTTCGCCCGAGCAGGCTGCGCAGCTCGCCGAGAACGATGAGGCGAAAGTTCACGCACGGATTTATTCGCGCTATCAGGAAACGCTGCGCGCCTACCAGGCGGTGGATTTTGACGACCTGATCCACCTGCCGCTGGTGTTGTTCAAACAGCATCCCGAAGCACTGTTGCGCTGGCAACAGCGGCTGCGCTATTTGCTGGTGGACGAATATCAGGACACCAACGATTGCCAGTACCAGTTGATCAAACTGCTGGCGGACATGCGTGCCGCGTTCACCGTCGTGGGCGACGACGATCAGGCGATCTATGCGTGGCGCGGCGCGAGCATCGAAAACCTGCATAACCTGCGCAACGACCATGCCAACCTGCGCGTCATCAAACTGGAACAGAATTACCGTTCCTCGCAGCGCATCCTGAAGGTGGCGAATCACCTGATTAACCACAACACCAAGGTGTTCGAGAAACGCCTGTGGAGCGATCACGGCACCGGCGACCCGATCCGCATCTACGCCGCACGTGATGACGAGCACGAGGCCGAGAGCGTGGTGATGAAGCTGATGGCGCACAAATTCGAGCATCGCACCAAATATTCCGATTATGCGATCCTGTATCGCAGCAATCACTTGTCGCGCGCCTTTGAGGAACAACTGCGCACCCAGCGCGTGCCTTATACCGTCAGCGGCGGCACGTCGTTTTTTGAGCGTGCCGAAATCAAAGACATCACCGCCTACCTGCGGCTGATCGCCAACCCTGACGACGATCCGGCCTTCATCCGCGCCATCACCACGCCGAAACGCGGCATCGGCAATACGACACTGGAAAAGCTCGGCAGCCATGCCGGATCGCGCAAAGTCAGCTTGTTCGAGGCAGCCTTTGAAGCGCAGGTTGAACAGCAACTACCGGCACGCCAATACGACGAGCTGATGCTGTTCTGCAACTTCATCAATCGCCTTCAGGAGCGTGCCGACAAAGATCCGTGCGGCGAATTGCTCGACGAATTGCTGCGCGCGATCAACTATGAGACGTGGCTATACGATTCGCACGAGCCGCATCAGGCGCAAGGCAAATGGGAGAACGTGCAGGAATTCACCGGCTGGCTCAAGCGCAAAGCCGAAGCCGACGAGAAATCACTGATCGCGATGGTGCAGACCATCGCGCTGATCAACATGCTGGAAGGCAAAGACCAAGAGCCGGATGCCGTCTCATTGTCCACACTGCACGCTGCCAAGGGCCTGGAATTTCCGCATGTATTCATCATCGGTGCGGAGGAAGACATCCTGCCGTTCCGTGACAGTGATGAAAAACAGATCGAGGAAGAGCGCCGCCTGATGTACGTCGGCATCACGCGCGCCGAGCGCAGCCTGCAAATCAGCTACTGCAACCGCCGCAAGCGCGGCAAGGACTGGCTGGCCTGCGAGCCGAGCCGCTTTATGGAGGAAATGCCGGAAGATGAATTGGTCTATGCGGGAGACCACGCAGAAGCCGTGCCCACTGTGACTAAAGACGATGGCATGGATAAGCTGGCGAGGTTGAAGGCGATGCTGAATAGACCGGTGGCGGAATAATGGTTTTGTCCGCTTTGCGGTGCGGAGTGTTTGTCTTGCCGGATTTTCGCCTTCGCGGGAGTGGCGGTGTTAATGCCTTATCCGGGTTTAACCAATCTGTGTATTCCGTTAGAATCGCCCTGTGAAACCTGCACACCCAAATATCAACCCGAAATCTGATTACCATGACAACTATTCGCCAAGAAGACCTCATCGCCAGCGTTGCCGATGCACTGCAATATATTTCCTACTATCACCCGCTCGATTACATCAAGGCGTTGGGCAAGGCTTACGAACGGGAGCAGTCGCCCGCTGCCCGTGATGCTATCGCGCAGATACTTACCAACTCGCGCATGAGCGCAGAGGGGCGCAGGCCGATCTGTCAGGACACCGGCATCGTGACAGCCTTCGTCAAGGTCGGCATGGAGGTGCGCTGGGGTGATGCGAAGATGAGCGTCGGCGACATGGTCAACGAAGGGGTGCGCCGCGCTTATCTGAACCCGGACAACATGCTGCGCGCCTCGGTGCTGAGCGACCCGGCAGGCGCGCGCAAAAATACGCGCGACAACACTCCGGCGGTGATCCATTACGAGATCGTTCCCGGCGATAAAGTTGAAGTGATCCTCGCGGCCAAGGGCGGCGGTTCGGAGAATAAATCCAAGTTTGCCGCGCTCAATCCTTCGGACAGCATCGTGGACTGGGTGCTGGAGACAGTTCCCGAGATGGGCGCGGGCTGGTGTCCGCCGGGCATCCTCGGCATCGGTATCGGCGGCACGGCGGAGAAGGCCATGCTGCTCGCCAAGGAAGCGCTGATGGAGCCGGTGGACATCCAGGAGTTGCAAGCGCGCGGTGCGAAGAATCGCGTCGAGGAGCTGCGCCTGGAGCTGTACGAGAAGGTCAACGCGCTGGGCATCGGCGCGCAGGGGCTGGGCGGACTCACCACCGTGGTGGACGTGAAGATCAAGGACTATCCTACGCACGCCGCCAGCTTGCCGGTGGCGATGATTCCCAACTGCGCCGCCACGCGCCATATCCACTTCACGCTCGACGGCAACGGCCCCGCCGTGCTGACCCCGCCGTCGCTGGAGGACTGGCCAAAGATCGAATGGAAAGCTTCCGCCGAATCGCGCCGCGTCAACCTCGACACCATCACGCGCGCAGAAATTGCAACCTGGAAGCCGGGTGAGACTTTGTTGCTGAATGGCAAGCTGCTCACCGGGCGCGATGCCGCGCACAAGCGCATTTCCGACATGCTGGCGCGCGGCGAAACCTTGCCGGTAGATTTTACCGGACGTTTCATTTACTACGTCGGCCCGGTCGATCCGGTACGCGACGAAGTGGTCGGCCCCGCCGGCCCCACCACCGCGACGCGCATGGACAAGTTCACCGAGATGATGCTGGCAAAGACCGGCCTGATCGGCATGGTAGGAAAATCCGAGCGTGGCCCGGAAGCGATCACGAGCATCAAAAAGCACAAGGCGGTTTACCTGATGGCCGTAGGCGGAGCGGCCTATCTGGTATCCAAGGCGATCAAGGCATCCAGGGTGCTGGCCTTCGCCGAACTGGGCATGGAAGCCATCTATGAATTCACCGTGCAGGACATGCCGGTCACCGTCGCGGTGGACAGCAACGGCACCTCGGTGCATGAAACCGGCCCGGCGGAATGGCAGGTGAAGATCAGCAAGAAGTCATGGTGACTTTTTTGGATTTCCCCCATTATAAATATCGATTGAATGCGCGCCGACGTTTGAGGATTGACTGATGAGGCTTTTGCGCAAGCCAAACGCATAAACGACGAATTGGAAGCATCGTTAGACGTGCTATTACCATGTGAATTACTAGCCCGCTTTTTTGCAAGTTCAGACTCATGAAAACGCACGATCCACCCGTTTTCAGGCAAGACTGGTGGCAGAAATCATGCCGCAAGTCTGATACAATCCGGCCAAGCAAGTGAAGTGTATGGTAACAATGTGGGTAACAAAAAGCCTTTTTGCCAATATAACCTATGCGAAATCTGTGCATTGTGAAGTCGTTTGGGTTTCCCCTTTGCACCAGCTAAAAAATTTAATTTCAACTCAAGGAAATTCAGTATGTCGAGCGTAGAAACTGTGAGCACGTTGGAGCGTCGTATTAACGCATCTATTCCCCAGCAGGCCATTCGCGGCGAGGTATCAGCCCGTCTGAAAAGAATCGGACGCACCGCGAAAATTCCCGGTTTTCGTCCCGGCAAAATCCCCCCCAAGATTCTCGAGCAACACTATGGTGTGCAAGCGAAACAGGAAATCCTCGGCGATGCACTGCAACGCTCGTTTGACGAAGCTGCACAACTAAATAATCTGAAGGTGGCGGGCTATCCGCAATTCGAAATTAAGTCTAATGATCTGGATGCCGATCAGATTGAATACAGCGCAACTTTCGAGGTGTATCCGGAAGTGGCAGTCGGTGATTTGTCCGGCGAAGCGGTGGAGTGTCTGGTCTACGAGCTGACGCAAGCTGACGTGGACAATACCATTGCGACATTGCGCAAACAACGCGCCACGTTTGAACCGGTGGATCGTGCCGCACAAGCTGACGATCAGGTGCTTATCGATTTTGTTGGCAGGCTGAACGGTGAGATTTTTCAGGGCGGCGAAGCCAAGGGCTACCCGTTCGTGTTGGGTGCGGGTCGGATGTTGCCGGAGTTTGAAGCAGCCATTACCGGCATGAAGGTCGGCGATATCAAGTCTTTTGATATGACTTTTCCATCCGATTATCACGGTAAGGATGTGGCGGGAAAGCAAGTGACTTTCACCATAACTTTGCATAAGGTGGAAGCACCAAAGCTGCCCGAAGTGGACGCCAGGTTTGCTGAATCTGTCGGTGTTGCGGACGGCGATATCGGCAAGCTGGAAAGTGAGATCCGTTCCAATTTGCAGCGCGAGGTGGCGCGTCGCCTAAAAGCGCGCAATAAAGATGTGGCGATGGACTTGTTGCTGAAAGTTACCAAGTTTGATTTGCCTAAGGCACTGGTGGGGTGGGAGGTGCAAAGCTTGATGCAGCAGACTGTGCGGGATATGGAAGCACGTGGCATGAAGGTGAAGGGCATGCCGGCATTGCAGCCTGAACTGTTCAGGGAGCGTGCCGAGAAGCGTGTCAGACTGGGATTGATTTTGTCCCATCTGGTGCAGAAGGTTGAATTGAAGGCCAAGCCGGAACAGGTTCGCGCACTGGTGGAAGATTACGCGCAGAGCTTTGACGATTCCGAGGAGGTGGTACGTTGGCATTACGCAGATGCTGCTCGTTTGAATGAGATAGAAAGTCTGGTTCTGGAAGAAAATGTTGTAGGCTGGGTGCTGGGGCAAGCCAAAAAGACAGACAGGGCAGCCTCTTTTAACGAATTGATGGGGACCTGATATGGCGCATTACCAGGAAACGCAAAATATCGGTTTGATTCCCATGGTTGTGGAGACCAGTGGGCGTGGCGAGCGGGCGTATGACATCTATTCTCGTCTTCTCAAGGAGCGGGTAGTGTTTCTGGTTGGCGAGGTCAATGACCACAGCGCCAACTTGATCGTGGCGCAAATGTTGTTTCTGGAATCTGAAAATCCGGACAAGGACATTCATTTTTACATCAACTCGCCGGGTGGTTCTGTCACGGCTGGTATGGCGATTTATGACACTATGCAATTTATCAAGCCGAATATCAGCACGCTGTGCGTCGGGCAGGCTGCCAGCATGGGATCATTTCTTCTGGCTGCGGGCGAAAAAGGCAAGCGTTTCTGCCTGCCCAATTCGCGGGTGATGATTCACCAGCCAATGGGCGGCTTCCGTGGACAGGCTTCGGATGTCGAAATTCATGCGCGGGAGATTTTGTATTTGAAGCAGCGGCTCAATCAGATGTTAGCCCAGCACACCGGGCAATCGGTGGAGACTATAGAGCGCGACACAGATCGCGATAATTTTCTGGGTGCAGAGGATGCCGTGAAATACGGTCTGGTTGACCAGGTGCTGGAGAAACGGGCCTGACAGGTTGCTCTTGGCACCCGTTAAAGAAAGTAGTTGGTTTGCCGATAACTTGATAGAAGGTTGGTAGTGATGGCTAACGATAAGAATCCAGGTGATAAATTGCTTTATTGTTCATTCTGCGGCAAGAGCCAACACGAGGTGCGCAAGCTGATTGCGGGCCCGTCGGTGTTTGTCTGCGATGAGTGCATCACGCTCTGCAACGACATCATGCGTGAGGAAATTCAGAGTGAAAATTCAAAGACTGACAAGACGGACCTGCCGATACCAAAGAAAATCTGTGCGGCATTGGATGAGTATGTGATCGGACAAGAGCAGGCCAAGCGAATCTTGTCGGTAGCGGTATATAACCACTACAAACGCCTCAAGAGTAACGACAAGGATGGCGTGGAATTGGCCAAGAGCAATATCCTGCTGATCGGGCCGACCGGCTCCGGTAAGACCTTGCTGGCGCAGACGTTGGCGCGCTTGCTGGATGTGCCGTTTGTGATGGCAGATGCTACGACCTTGACCGAGGCGGGTTATGTTGGCGAGGATGTCGAAAATATTATTCAGAAGCTGTTGCAGGCTTGCGATTATAACGTCGAGAAAGCGCAACGTGGCATTGTCTACGTGGATGAAATCGACAAGATTTCGCGTAAATCGGATAACCCTTCAATCACCCGCGACGTGTCCGGTGAAGGTGTGCAGCAGGCGTTACTCAAGCTGATTGAAGGCACCAAGGCATCGATTCCTCCACAGGGTGGGCGCAAACATCCGAACACGGAATTCTTGCAGGTAGATACCACCAACATCCTGTTTATCTGTGGTGGTGCGTTTGACGGATTGGAAAAAGTCATCCGCAACCGTTCCTCGAAGGCCAGTATCGGTTTCGGTGCAACCATCAGCAGCAAGGATGAACGAAAGACTGGCGAGACGCTACGCGAAGTGGAGCCGGAAGATTTGATCAAGTTCGGTTTGATTCCGGAGTTTGTTGGCCGCTTGCCGGTCGTTGCAACGCTTGAGGAGCTGGACGAGACCGCATTGGTGCAGATCCTGACCGAGCCGAAAAACGCGCTTACCAAGCAATACCAGAAGCTATTTGCGATGGAAGGCGTCGGACTGGAATTTCGCGAAGGCGTGCTGTTGGCTGTCGCTAAAAAAGCCCTGGCGCGCAAGACCGGTGCGCGTGGGCTGCGCTCGATACTGGAACAAGCGCTGCTGGATGTGATGTTTGATTTGCCATCAATGGATAATGTCAGTAAAGTGGTATTGGATGAAACCAGCGTGGTCGGTGAAATCAAGCCCATTATTATTTACGCGGACACTTCGAAAGCGGCTTGATTCAGTTGGTTTAATCGCCTGTTACTTATCTCGTCCCGATGGAAATGCTTGAATTTTTTTAAGCTATCCCCATCTAAATCTAAAGACTAACGAAATAGGTTACTGCCATGCTAGATCAAGATACCCAAATTACTACTACAGCCAACTTGCACCCGCTATTGCCATTGCGCGATGTTGTGGTGTTCCCGCACATGGTTATTCCCTTGTTTGTCGGGCGATCCAAGTCCATTAAAGCACTTGAGGCGGCGATGGAGGCCGGTAAGGGTATCGTGCTGGTGGCGCAAAAGTCGGCAGCCAAGGATGACCCAAGTACCGATGACTTGTATGCCATCGGCAGCATGGCGAACATCCTGCAAATGCTCAAATTGCCCGATGGTACTGTTAAGGTGTTGGTGGAAGGCACGGAGCGCGTCAATGTGCTGCGCGTGTTTGACGCGGGCAGCCATTTTGATGCCGAGGTGGAGATTGTTCCTGCCGAAGATGGAGCGGACAGCGAATCCGAGGCAATGCGCCGTGCGTTAATTGCGCAATTTGATCAATATGTGAAGCTCAATAAAAAAATACCACCTGAAATTCTAACTTCGCTGGCCGGTATTGATGATGCCGGACGTTTGGCAGACACCATTGCCGCCCATTTGCCGCTCAAGCTGGAGCAGAAGCAGGAGGTGCTGGAGGTGTTTGGCGTACGCAAACGGCTTGAACATTTGCTCGGTTTGCTGGAAGCCGAGATTGATATATTGCAGGTCGAGAAACGCATACGCGGCCGCGTGAAACGCCAGATGGAAAAAAGCCAGCGCGAGTATTATCTGAACGAGCAAGTCAAGGCGATCCAGAAGGAGCTGGGCGAGGGCGAGGAAGGCACCGATTTCGATGAGCTGGAAAAGAAAATCAAGGATGCGCATATGCCGAAAGAGGCGCGCACCAAGGCCGAAGCGGAACTCAAGAAGCTGCGCCTGATGTCGCCGATGTCCGCCGAGGCGACCGTGGTGCGCAACTACATTGACGTGCTGATCGGCTTGCCGTGGAAGAAGAAAACCAAGATCAGCGGCGATTTGAAAAAGGCCGAAGTCGTGCTGGAAGAGGATCATTACGGCCTGGATAAAGTCAAGGAACGCATCCTCGAATATTTGGCCGTGCAGCAGCGGGTAAATAAATTGAAAGGGCCGATCCTTTGCCTGGTAGGCCCGCCGGGCGTGGGTAAAACTTCGCTGGGGCAATCCATCGCGCGCGCCACCAACCGCAAATTTGTGCGCATGTCGCTGGGCGGAGTGCGCGACGAGTCCGAGATTCGCGGCCACCGCCGCACTTATATCGGTTCCATGCCGGGCAAGATATTGCAGAACATGAGCAAAGTCGCGGTGAAAAACCCGCTGTTCCTGCTCGACGAAGTGGACAAAATGGGCATGGATATGCGCGGCGATCCGTCTTCCGCGCTGTTGGAGGTGCTCGATCCGGAGCAGAACAGCACGTTTGTCGACCATTATGTCGAAGTGGAATACGACCTTTCCGACGTGATGTTTGTGGCGACGGCTAATACGTTGAATATTCCGGATGCGCTATTGGATCGCATGGAAGTTATCCATGTATCCAGCTACATGGAAGATGAAAAAATCAACATCGCCACGCGTTATCTGATGCCCAAAGCGATCAAAAATAATGGCCTGAAGCCGGAAGAAATCAATATTTCCGAAAGCGCGTTGCGCGACATCGTGCGTTACTACGTGCGCGAAGCGGGGGTGCGCGGCCTGGAGCGGGAAATCTCCAAGATTTGCCGCAAGGTGGTAAAAGCAGTTGCGTTAAAAGAGCGCGATAAAAAAATCATAATCAATGCGCGCAATCTCGATAAATACCTCGGTGTGCGCCACTATTCGTACGGGATCGCAGAAAAGAATAACCAGGTCGGACAGGTCACCGGTTTGGCGTGGACGGAGGTTGGCGGTGAATTGCTGACGATCGAAACCGCCGTGTTGCCCGGCAAAGGCAAAACGACCACGACCGGCAAGCTAGGCGAAGTGATGCAGGAATCCATCCAGGCCGCGCTGAGCGTAGTGCGTAGCCGCGCCAAGCGTTTGGGAATAGACAGCGATTTTTATCAGAAAAACGATTTGCACATCCACTTGCCGGAAGGTGCGATTCCCAAGGATGGCCCGAGTGCCGGGATAGGCATGTGCACGGCGATGGTTTCAGCGCTAACCGGTATTCCGGTACGTGCGGATGTTGCAATGACCGGTGAAATCACCTTGCGCGGGGAAGTGTTGCCGATCGGCGGCTTGAAGGAAAAGCTGCTGGCGGCTCAACGCGGGGGTATCAAGGTGGTTTTGATACCGGAAGAAAATACCAAGGATCTGGCGGAAATTCCCGACAACATCAAAAACAAACTGGACATTCATCCGGTCAAATGGATAGATCAAGTGTTGGAGTTGGCCTTGGAGCGCAAACCGGAGCCTTTGCCGGAAGTGACTGAAGGTACCGCACCTGCCAGTTTGTCGGCAACTGGCGGTGTTCAGGATGTATTGCTAATAACAAAGCATTAAGGATATTGCGTTAGCAGTTAGTTTGTCGCAACGCAAGATAAAAAAATATCGTAATTGCTTGACCAAGCCTGTGAAGCCTTGATATAAAGCCGCTGCAGGGTTCTTCCTGTTTCTTAACTACTAGTAAAGGGGACTTACGTGAATAAATCTGATCTGGTTGATGCAATTGCAAAATCCGCTGAATTATCTAAGGCAGCTGCTGGTCGCGCACTGGATGCGACTGTTGAGTCTATCAAGAAGGCTCTGAAGAAAGGCGACACAGTGAGCTTGGTTGGTTTCGGTACGTTCAAGGTTGGTAAGCGCGCTGCGCGCAATGGTCGCAATCCACGCACTGGTGAGACGATCAAAATCAAGGCAGCCAAGGTTCCCAAATTCTCTGCTGGTAAAGGACTGAAAGACGCTGTAAACTAGCAGGCTTCGTTGGGTGCTTAGCTCAGCTGGTAGAGCGTCGCCCTTACAAGGCGAATGTCGGCGGTTCGATCCCGTCAGCACCCACCAGATGAAATGGTTTTGGAGTGGTAGTTCAGTTGGTTAGAATATCGGCCTGTCACGCCGGGGGTCGCGGGTTCGAGTCCCGTCCACTCCGCCAAATCAAGGCGAACGCAAGTTCGCCTTTTTTTATCCGTTTAACAGTTGGGTGTTATCGCTATGTTTGATATTGTTCATAAAAATAAACGGCTGGTACAGATTGTCTTGGCAGCTATCGTTTTGCCGTTTACATTCTGGGGGCTGGATTCATATCGCCGCTCGGGTAATGTGGAAGCTCCGGCTTCGGTGAACGGCACAAAGATTACCAAGCAAGAATTTGAAAATGCACTACGCCAGCAGCAGGATCGTTTGCGCCAGATGCTGGGGGCCAACATTGATACGGCAATGTTGAACAATTCGGAAATGAGGCGCTCGGTGATGGACAACCTGATTGCGCAGCGGATGTTGCTCATACGTGCCAAGGCTAACGGTTTTGTTGTCACCGATGAACAAATGGCACAGATTATTCGGGGCATCGACGCATTTCAGGATAACGGAAGCTTTGACAAGAAGCGTTATGAAAGCGCGCTGGCAAGTAAAAATATGTCGCCATTGATGTTCGAGGCGCGCCTGCGCGATGAATTGCTTGGCCAGCAGATGCGCGATGCTTATGCACAAAATGGATTTGCGTCAAATGGTGTGGCAGATAGCATCATACGTTTGAACGAACAGCAGAGGATGATAAATGTGTCCAGCGTGTCGCTTCAGCCTTTCCTGGCTCAAGCGAAGGTAGACGATGCCGCCATCAAGAAGTACTACGAACAAAATCAGAAGGAATTTCAGAGCCCTGAGCAGGCCAAGGTTGAATATGTAAAGCTCTCGGTGGGCAACTTGCTGGGGAAGGCCGAAGTGACTACGGAAGAGATGCGCAAGTATTACGACGAGCACCAGAAAGATTTTGGAACTTTAGAAGAGCGTCAGGCGTCGCATATTTTGATCACGGTAGCCCCCGCCGCATCGCAAGCTGAGCGTGATGCAGCTAAGGCAAAAGCCGAACAGCTGTTGCAACAGTCCAGGGAAAATCCTGCCAGGTTCGCCGAATTGGCCAAGTTGAATTCGCAAGATACAGGTTCGGCTACGAAAGGCGGGGATCTCGGGTTTTTTGGTCGCGGCATGATGGTCAAGCCGTTCGATGAGGCTGCATTTGCGCTCAAGCAAGGTGAGATCAGCGGGCTGGTAAAGTCAGACTTTGGTTATCACATCATCAAGCTACTTGAGATTAAGCCTGCCAAACTTTTGTCGTTTGACGAGGCGCGTGAGGGAGTTGCCAATAAGTTGCGCCAGCAAAAAGCCATCGACATGTTTGCCGAACTGGCGGAAAAATTCAGCAATACTGTTTATGAGCAAAGCGATACCCTGAAGCCGGCAGCCAGTCTGGCTGGTGTGAAGGTTGAGCAGAGCGGTTGGCTGGTAAATGGCGTGGCTGCGGACGAACCTTGGACGGCAAAGATGTTGCAGGCAATATTCAATGATGAAGTTGTGAAGAACAAGCGCAATACCGCAGCGATTGAGGTGGCGGCCAATACGTTGGTTGCCGCGCGGGTTCTGGAATATAAACCAGCCGCAGTGCGTGCATTGGATGAAGTGCAAGAAGCGATCCGGCAAAAACTGCTGCGTCAACAGGCATTGGAATTGGCTGCAAAACAAGGCAAAACGCTGCTGGAGCAATTACAGCGTGGCGACAAACCCGCGCTGAATTGGGTTGCTGTCCAGCCCGTTACCCGTGCGAAACATGGCTCGTTGGATAAGGAATTGGTGCGGAAAATATTCCAGGCGGATGCAACCAAGTTGCCGCAGTATGTCGGAACGGAAACTTCTCAAGACGGCTACCTGCTGGTACGTATAGATGCTATCCAGGAAGGCGAAAAACCTGACGACGCGAAGCGAGCAAGTTATGCAAAACAATTGCGCCAGATGACAGGTGAGGAAATATTCCGAGCTTACCAGGCGGATATCAGACAGCAGGCAACTATCAAGGTAAATCTGCCTGAGTCGGCACCAAAGGATGAGACAGCGCAGCCCTGATTCATGCTTGGTATAACAACAAAACGCCGCCTTGTGGCGGCGTTTTCATTTGCGAGTAATGCCGGTTATGCCTCGGTTGTTCCCAAAGCGGTGGTGTTGAAACCGCCGTCTACATAGCTAATCTCGCCGGTAATACCGCTGGCCAGGTCACTGCATAGGAAAGCGGCGGCATTGCCGACTTCCTCGATGGTCACGTTGCGTTTGAGTGGTGCGTGCTTCTCGTTGTAGCTGAGCAGTTTGCTGAAATCGGCAATGCCAGCAGCGGCCAGTGTCTTGATCGGCCCGGCAGAAATGCCATTCACGCGTATCCCCTTGCGGCCCAGTTGCATCGCCAGGTAACGCACGCCGGCCTCCAGGCTGGCCTTGGCCATGCCCATCACGTTGTAGTGCGGCATTGTGCGAATCGCACCGAGATAACTCATGGTCAGCAGAGCGGCGTTGCGGCCTTCCATCATCGGCAATGCGGCTTTGGCCATGGCCGGAAAGCTGTACGCGCTAATGTCATGCGCAATGCGGAACGCCTCACGGTTGAAACCATCCAGAAACTCTCCGTCCAATGCCTCGCGGGGCGCAAAAGCAATAGCATGCACAAAGCCATCGAAGCCATCCCAGTGCTTGTTTAGATCGACGAATAGTCGGTTGATGTCGTCATCGCTGCCGACATCGCATTGAAAGACCAGTTCGCTGCCGAATTTCTTGGCCAGATTCAAAACGCGATCGTGCACGCGCTCGCCCTGATAGGTGAAGGCCAGTTCTGCGCCCTCGCGGTGCATGGCTTGAGCGACCCCGTAAGCAATCGAACGGGTGCTGATCATGCCAGTAATCAGAATGCGTTTGTTGGCCAGAAATCCCATGCTGTTCCTCTATGAATGGTTGGTCAAAAGTGCGCTGATTATAACTGCAAATGCATTCGCTCGATGCAATCGTATATAATTCCAAGTTGTTAAATCTCAGGCTCTATTCACATGCTGGAAGTCAGCAATCTTGCGTGCAGTCGCGGTGATCATCGCTTGTTTTCCGGATTAAATTTCGCGCTGCATTCCGGGCAGATTATGCAGGTGCAAGGCGCGAACGGCAGCGGCAAAACCAGTCTGTTGCGCACTTTGTGCGGCTTCATGATGCCGGATGAAGGGGCGATTGCCTGGCGCGGTGAGAGTATCCGTGATCTGGATGAAGACTACTACGCCGAGATGCTCTATCTCGGACATTTGAATGCGATCAAGGATGAATTGAGCGCGCTGGAAAACTTGCGCATTTCGGCTGGGCTTTCGGGAATTGAGCTGGATGAAAAAGAGGCATTGGCCGCTTTGCGCCGCATGGGTTTGCGCGGCCGCGAAAGGTTGCCGACCAAAGTGCTCTCGCAAGGACAGCGGCGGCGCGTGGCGCTGGCGCGTTTACTGGTCAGCGATGCCAGTTTGTGGATACTGGATGAACCATTGACCGCGCTGGATGTCGGAGCTGTGGCGCTAATGCAGGAGTTGGTTGCAGAGCATTTGGCGCGAGAGGGGATGGTGATTTTTACCACGCATCAACCGCTGCAAGTAGCTGGGGTGGAAATGCGCAGCTTGCCTCTGTCATGACAGGCATGACACGGTCATATCGGGTATGAAACAATCCACCTTGTTTGGCTTGCTGGTGCTAGTGATACGGCGCGATCTGGTGTTGGCGATGCGCCGCCGTGCCGATGTGCTCACCACGCTGATTTTTTTCGTGATGGTGGTCAGCCTGTTTCCGTTGGGTGTCGGGCCGGAGATGAGCATGTTGCGCAAGATGGCTCCGGGCGTGTTGTGGGTGGCGGCGCTGTTGTCTTCGATGTTGTCGCTGGGGAGGTTGTTCTCGGCCGATTATCTGGACGGCACGCTGGAGCAAATGATGCTGGCGCCGCAGTCGCTGTCGATGCTGGTGCTGGGCAAGATGGCGGCGCACTGGATGGTGTCCGGTTTGCCGCTGGTGCTGATGGCCCCGGTGCTGGGTTTGCAGTTCGATATGTCGGCGCAGGCGCTCGGTGTATTGATTATCGGCCTGCTGCTGGGAACGCCAGTGTTGAGCATGGTCGGTGCGATTGGCGCGGCGCTGACGCTGGGTCTGCGCGGCGGCGGTGTGCTGTTGTCGCTGCTGGTACTGCCGCTGTGCATTCCGGTGCTGATATTCGGCAGCGGGGCAGTCGAAGCGGTATCGACCGGATTAAGCGTGGCGTCCCATCTGTCCTTGCTGGGCGCGTTGCTGGTGTTGGCTTTGGTGTTCACCCCGTGGGTGACGGCGCAGGCGTTACGTATTTCGATGGAGTAGCGGAATTGGAATATCTTTCATCTTTAAGAGCAGCGTGATTATGTAGGGTGCATTCCATGCACCATTGCCATTGGTGCATGGAATGCACCCTACGATATTTAATTTTTGATTTAGAAATGGGATTTTAAGTTGGCAATAAACTGGTTTAAATATTCTGCACCGACGACCTTTTATGGTTTGGCTGGAAAACTGATTCCGTGGTTCGCGCTTTCCGCCGCGCTTCTTTTTGCCATCGGGTTATATATCGGCTTCGTGGTCGCACCGGTGGATGCACAGCAGGGTGAGTTTTACCGCATCATTTTCATTCATGTGCCGTCTTCCATTCTGTCGATGTTTCTTTACATGATCATGGCCGGTTACGCGGCGCTGGGCCTGATTTTCAACACCCGCCTGTCGGCGATGATGGCCACTGCCATCGCGCCCACCGGCGCGCTGTTTGCCTTTATTTCATTGTGGACCGGCGCGTTGTGGGGCAAACCGATGTGGGGCGCTTGGTGGGTGTGGGATGCGCGCCTTACCTCAGAGCTTATCCTGCTGTTCCTGTATCTGGGTTTCATCGCGCTGCACGCCTCGATCGACGACGCGCGCCGCGCCGACCGTGCCAGCGCGTTGCTGGCGATCGTGGGCTCGGTAAATGTGCCGATCATTTATTTTTCGGTGAAATGGTGGAACACCCTGCACCAGGGTTCGACCATCAAATTCACCGGCACATCAATGCATGTTGCGATGCAGCAGGCCATGTTTACCATGCTGGCGGCCTGCTGGCTGTATGCGATTGCGATTGTGCTGGCGCGTGTGCGCAGCATCATTCTGGAGCGTGAACGGAATACCACCTGGGTTTCCGAATTGCCGGAGGTGCGGTCATGACACGGTGCGCGAATGCGTCTGGTGCGGGAATGACCGCATCGCACCTCCTGATGGAACTACTAGCCATTCCACTAAGCCAGCAAGCTGGCAAGTGGCTGGTTATCCCGCAATCGGCTGGCTTCACCATAACCAGCGACTTGGTGCGCGTTAACCAGCGGCTTATGTCACCGTATTTTGGTGACTTAGCCGAATGGCTATGCAAAGCTGTTTGCGTGCCTAGTCGAATGGCTAGTTGTTCCATCAGTAACGTGTCGGAGGTGCGCTCATGATCGGTCTGGATATCTGGATGAGAGAGAATTCGCTTGCCTATATCTGGCTGGGTTCGTACGCCGTTGCGTTGCTTATTTTTGTGATCGAGATCGCGATGGTGATACACAAAAGAAAAATTACCTTGCAGCAGGTGCGCCTGATGCGCGAGGCGGAAGATGAAGCCGGAGATGAGAGATAACATGAAACCGCGCCAGAAAAGATTTGTGTTTATCGTGGTTGCCGTCGTTGCATTGGCTTTGGTCGTCGGCCTGGTGTTAAACGCATTGAATAAAAATGTCAGCCTGTATTTCACCCCGACCCAGGTGTTTAACAATGAAGCCCCGCAGGGGCGCAGCTTCCGCATCGGCGGTTTGGTCGAGGAAGGTAGTGTGAAGCGCGAGAAGGACGGTTTGACGGTGAATTTTGTGATTACCGACAAGCATAAAAGCATACCGGCCATTTACAAAGGCATCCTGCCGGACTTGTTCAAGGAAGGCAAAGGTGTGGTCGCGCAGGGAAAAATCGAGGCCGATGGTGTGATGCACGCCGAAGAGGTATTGGCCAAGCACGACGAGAACTATATGCCGCCCGAAGCTGCCGATGCACTGAAGAAAGGCGAGACCGCAAACGCTTCCGCCGTTGCGGCAACTTCGGCAAGCGCACCCGCAGCATCTGCTGCTAAATAATTTTTTTGAAGGTATTGGTATGATTCCAGAGATTGGACATTTCGCTTTGATCGTTGCGTTGTTTCTGGCATTTTGCCTGGGCATTTTGCCGATTATCGGTGCGGCACGGAATAATCCGATATTGATGGGTACCGCACGCCCGTTAGTGCATGGACAGTTCGTGTTTCTTGCCATCGCATTTGGCTGCCTGACTTACGCATTTGTCGCCAACGATTTTTCCGTGCTGTATGTCGCGCAGCACTCCAATTCACAGCTCCCCGTTGCCTATCGCGTGGCCGCCGTGTGGGGCGGGCACGAAGGCTCGCTGTTGCTGTGGGCGTTCCTTCTGGGCGGGTGGGCATTGGCCGTCGCAGTATTCAGCAAACATCTGCCGGAAGAAATGGTGGCGCGCGTGCTGGGCGTAATGGGGTTGGTTGCGGTGGGGTTTCTGTTGTTCATGCTGTTCACCTCGAATCCGTTCGACCGCCTGTTGCCCGCTGCTGCAGATGGGGCCGATCTGAATCCGTTGCTGCAAGACCCGGGATTGGTGATCCATCCACCGATGCTGTATATGGGCTATGTGGGATTTTCGGTGGCGTTCGCCTTCGCCATCGCCGCGCTGCTGGGCGGAAGAATGGATGCCACCTGGGCGCGCTGGTCGCGCCCGTGGACGACCGTGGCGTGGGTATTCATGACCGGCGGTATCGCGCTGGGCAGCTGGTGGGCCTATTACGAATTGGGCTGGGGCGGCTGGTGGTTCTGGGATCCGGTGGAGAACGCCTCATTCATGCCGTGGCTGCTCGGCACCGCGCTGATCCATTCGCTGGCGGTCACCGAAAAGCGCGGCGCATTCAAAAGCTGGACGGTGCTGTTGGCCATCGCGGCATTTTCGTTGAGTCTGATGGGCACGTTTCTGGTGCGTTCCGGCGTGCTGACTTCGGTGCATGCGTTTGCCACCGACCCCAAACGCGGCATTTTTATCCTGTCCTTTCTGGTGATCGTGATTGGCGCGTCGCTGCTGCTGTTTGCGTGGCGCGCCCCGAAAATCGGCCTGGGCGGCAAATTCGACCTGCTGTCGCGTGAATCATTGTTGCTGTTGAACAACGTGCTGTTGTCGGTTGCAACAGCCTCGGTATTTATTGGTACCCTCTATCCGTTGTTCATGGACGCGCTCGGTTTAGGCAAGCTGTCGGTCGGCCCGCCGTATTTTCATGCGGTATTCGTGCCGTTAATGGCGCCGATGGTGTTGCTGATGGGGTTGGGGCCGCTGGCGCGCTGGAAAAACTTTTCCGCGCCGGAACTGTTCAGGCGTGTGAGCTGGGCTTTTGCCGGCGCGGCGCTGCTCGCGCTGCTGTTGCCGCTGGCGATGGGCAAATGGACAGCCATGATTGCGCTGGGTTTGTTGCTGGCGTTCTGGATTGTTGCCTCGGTACTCTTAAGCCTGCGCGAGCGGCTTGCCGGACATGGCAATTTTATGAAACGGGCACGCGGCCAATCATTGAGCTATTACGGAATGCAGTTTGCGCATCTCGGTGTGGCGGTATTCATCATCGGTGTGACGCTGGTAAAAGGTTACGAAACCGAGCGCGATGTGCGCATGAATGTTGGCGACACGGTGCAGGCAGGTAGTTATGAATTTCGCTTTAACGGCGTTACGGATACACAAGGACCCAATTATGTAGCCGGGCAAGGGCGCGTTTCAGCCAGCAAGAATGGCAAACTGGTTACCGAGTTGTTCCCGGAAAAACGCCAATACAACTCCTCCGGCATGCCAATGACCGAAGCGGCGATCAGCCCCGGATGGCTGGGCGATTTGTACGTGTCGCTGGGAGAACCGATACCGGACGGCAACGGGGCATGGGCGGTGCGCGTCTATATCAAACCGTTTGTCGACTGGATATGGGCAGGATGCCTGTTGATGATGCTGGGTGGTGTGCTGGCGATCAGCGACCGGCGTTATCGCATCCATAGAAAAAACACCAAACACGTTAGCGATAAGATTGGCGCGACCAATGCAATGACACTGGAGGGCAAAGCGTCATGATGCGTTTCATACTTCCGTTTGTGGTTTTCATGATCATGGCGGCTTTCATGTATGTCGGGCTGGGATTGGATCCTCGCGAAGTACCGTCGCCGCTGGTCGGCAAAGCGGCTCCCGCTTTCACGTTGCCGCAGTTGCATGAGCCGGCCAAACAGTTTTCGACGCAGGACATGAAGGGTAAAGTGTGGCTATTCAACGTGTGGGCATCGTGGTGCACGGCCTGCAAGGACGAGCATCCGGTGTTGATGGGATTGTCGCGCCAGAATATTGTGCCTATTTATGGGATGGATTACAAAGACAAACGGGAAGATGGAGAAGCGGTGTTGCGCGAGAGCGGCAACCCTTATACGTTGGTGGTATCCGACACCGAGGGCCGCGTGGGCATCGATTACGGCGTGTACGGCGTGCCGGAAACTTATGTGATCGATAAACAGGGCGTCATTCAGTACAAACAGATTGGCCCGGTGACGCCGAAAAACTTGAGCGAGAAAATCCTCCCGCTGGTTAAGGAGTTACAAGCCAAATGAAATACCTGTTGCTATTGCTGGTGTGTTTGTTGCCGACTCTTTCGTACGCCGGACAAGCAACAGATATGGCCGCCGACCCGGTGCTGGAAAAGCGCATGATCGGTTTGGCGGAAAATCTGCGCTGTCTGGTTTGCCAGAATGAATCGCTGGCCAGTTCGCATGCCGACCTCGCCGAAGACCTGCGCCGCGAAGTGCGCGAGCAGATGAAAAAAGGCATGAACGATCAGGAAATAATCGATTATCTGGTTTCACGTTACGGCGATTTCGTGCTGTATGACCCGCCGGTAAAAAGATACACGCTGGTTCTCTGGTTTGGCCCGTTCGTGCTGCTGCTGCTGGGCGGCGGCGTGTTGATTTACCAGTTGCGCAAACGCAAGAGCCAGATTGTGGAAACCAAACTGTCGGATGCAGACGCACAGCGCGCCGAAGCCTTGTTGAACGAATCTCCGGAATTGCAAAATAAACCGAAAGCCCCCCAAGCATGAATTTATTGTTTCTGATAATTTGCGCGGCGTTGTTGCTGGTAGCGCTGCCGTTCGTGGTGTTGCCCCTGTGGCGCAATACCGGCAATCATAACGACGTGTTGCGCGATGCCGCCAATCTGGAAATTCTGCGCGACCAGTCGACCGAACTCGAAGCCGACCTGCGCAACGGCCTGTTGACCCAGGATGCCTACGAACAAGGCAAACGCGAGTTGCAAGCGCGCCTGCTGGATGAAGTCAAAACGACTGAAGCACCTGTCAGCGCTCCGCGCAATCCCGCCAAGATTTTGGCCCTGCTGTTGGCGGTGCTGTTGCCGGTTGCCAGCGTGTTGTTATATGCCAAGATTGGCAACGTCAAAGCGTTGCAACCGCAGGAACGCAATGCGGCTGCAGATGGGTTTGGCGTATTACGTTCCGAAGCCGCGCTGCAAGAACTGGAAAAGAAGCTGGAACAACAGCCGGAAAATCCGGATGGCTGGTGGTTGTTGGCACGGTCATACAATGAAATGCAGCGTTTTCCCGATGCGGTGCGAGCTTTCCAGCAACTGGTCAAACTGGTGCCTAACGAAGCGCAACTATGGGCAAGTTATGCCGATGCATATGCGATGACCAACAATCGATCGCTGCTGGGCGAGCCGGCCAAGTTTCTCGATAAAGCGCTGGAACTTGATGGCAACAACACCCTTGCGCTGGCATTGTCTGGCTCTGCCGCAATGGAGCGCGGCGATTATGCTCCAGCGATCGCGCACTGGACAAAGCTGGTCAATTTATTGCCGCCTGGCAATCCCATGTCGCAAGATATCAGCCAAGGTATTCAGCAAGCTCGTGAGTTTCTCGCGAAACAAAAGGGCGGCAAGGAGAAACTGGCACAACTATCACTCGATAAAGAGCCCAAAAAACCGGCAATTGGCCCTGCTTCAGCGATTGCCGGCAAGGTTTCAATAAGTTCCGCATTGGCTGGCAAAGCCACGCCGACCGATACCCTGTTCATTTTCGCACGGCCCGCACAAGGCCAGAAGATGCCGATTGCAGTGTTGCGCAAGCAGGTAAAAGATTTGCCGCTGCAATTTTCGCTTGATGACAGCATGGCGTTGCAGCCCCAAATGAAGCTGTCCGGCTTTGACAGGGTTGTAGTAACTGCGCGCGTGTCAAAATCCGGCGATGCGGTGGCGCAACCTGGCGACCTGCAAGGATCGTCGGATGCTGTCAAACCCGGCACCAACGGCTTGAGTATCCTGATCGATTCTGTCGTGCAATAATTAAACTCCGATAAACCTTAACCTCGTGAGAATTCCATGACCCAAACTAAAATTCTACTGGACGAATCAGATATCCCCACGCACTGGTACAACGTTGTTGCCGACATGCCCAACCCGCCCGCACCGCCGTTGGGGCCGGACGGCAAGCCAATCGGGCCGGATGCGCTCACCGCCATTTTTCCGATGAGCCTGATCGAGCAGGAAATGTCCGCCCAGCGCTGGATTGAAATTCCCGAGAAGGTGCGCGAAATTTACCAATTGTGGCGACCCTCGCCGATGTACCGCGCCCATCGGCTGGAAGCGGCGCTCGGCACGCCGGCGAAAATTTACTACAAATATGAGGGCGTTTCACCGGCGGGTTCGCACAAGCCCAACACCGCCATCGCCCAAGCTTATTACAACAAGGAAGCAGGCATCAAACGCATCGCCACCGAGACCGGCGCGGGACAATGGGGCTGCTCGATGGCGCTGGCGGGGCAGATGTTCGGGTTGGAGGTGCGGGTATACATGGTGAAGGTGAGCTACAACCAGAAACCCTATCGCCGCTCGATGATGCAAACCTGGGGTGCGGAAGTGTTCGCCAGCCCGAGCATGGAAACCAATTCAGGGCGCGCCGCGCTGGCAGAAGATCCGGACAATCAGGGATCGCTCGGGCTGGCGATTTCCGAGGCGGTAGAAGATGCCGCCACGCGTGCCGACACCAATTATGCACTGGGCTCGGTGCTGAACCATGTGCTGCTGCACCAGACCGTAATCGGGCTTGAGGCCAAGAAACAGTTCGAGAAAGTCGGCGATTATCCGGACATGATCTTCGCGCCCTGCGGCGGAGGTTCCAATTTTGGCGGTGCGGCTTTTCCGTTTTTTGCCGACAAGGCGGCGGGCAAGAACGTGCGGATGGTGGCGGTTGAGCCGACTTCCTGCCCGACCTTGACGCGCGGCCACTACGCCTATGATTTCGGCGATACCGCCAAGCTCACTCCGATGATGCTGATGTACACCCTCGGCCATGATTTCATGCCGCCCGGCATTCATGCCGGCGGTTTGCGCTATCACGGTGATTCGGCGCTGGTGTCGCAGCTCTACCACGAGAAACTGATCGAGGCGGTGGCGGTGCCGCAGCTCGCCACCTTCAAGGCCGGCGTAACCTTTGCCCGCGCCGAAGGCATCATCCCGGCGCCGGAATCCAACCACGCCATCGCCGCCTGTATCGACGAGGCGTTGCGCTGCAAGGAAAGCGGCGAAAAGAAAACGCTGTTCTTCAACCTCTCCGGCCACGGACACTTCGATATGGGCGCTTACGACAGCTACCTTAGCGGCAAGCTGGAAGATTTCGCCCACCCGGAAGAGGCCATCAGAGCCGCGCTAGACCGACTTCCCAAGGTTGGTTAAGAAAAATTCAACGGGGGCATTTGCCCCCGGTTGTTTTACTTTTTGTTGATTTGGCACGTTTCACCGCAGTAGAGAAATTCCGTTTACACAAAATTCAGGATGTCCTCTGAATATTTGGTAATCATTGAGTTTTTTGCCACTCGATCCACTGCTCTGCTGAGCAAGCGTGTCCGTACTTGTATGTACCATCCTTGTTGCGCTGCGCGCACTCCGGCAATTTCCGACGCGTTTCATTGGTCTTTTCCGCATCGTTACCGTTGCCTTCATTGCCCAATGCCTTTTCTTCGACAGGTTTATTGCAAGCTGCCAATGACAGACAAATCAACACCAGCGCAACCGATCTTGAACTGAGTTTCATTTGATTTTCCCTTGATTTCCATTTGTGGGAAGGTTCTTAAGTGATTCTTGCGCGGCATCATTACCCTGCGTAGCGGCTTTCTGCCACCACTCCACTGCCTTGGCTGCGTCCTTGGGCACGCCTTCACCTTTGTCATACATCATGCCGAGGTTGTATTGTGCAAAAGCATTTCCCTTCTCGGCGGCTTTTTGATACCACTCCGCCGCCTTTGCGTCATCTTTGGTTACGCCGTCTCCGTTGTAATACATTCGGGCGAGACCCAATTGATCTTTTTCATTACCAGACTCTGCTTTTCGCTTCACCTCGGCAAACTTTTCTTCCGGGGTTTGCGGCCCCGAACCGAACTGGCTGTTCAAACTGGTATTCTGTGCGGGGTGGGCATCACTTTCTGTTTTGCTGCCAGATGTCCTTTCACCGCAACCGGCGATTGCCGCTAGCAGCAGCATCAAAATAATTTTACGCATTGCAGCACCCCTGTAAATTGGCAGCTATTAATGGAATCATGCTGAAACAGCAATCAAGCTTCTCTCATGCATCGGGTTTCTCGTTCCGATTACATGGCATGACAATGTAAAAATAATTCACCCTGCCGTCTGTGATAAAAGTCACACAACCGGCTCTGATTTCGAATGGCGGCATTGGCACAGCGGCCCTTCATGCCGTCTGACCGCCTGCCTGATTATAGTCGCTCGCGGAGGGCGGTCCCTTGAAGCCGAACTTGGGGTATCCGCAGATTACCATTGTTTCAGCAACGCCTCGAACTCCTCGGCCGGTATCGGTCTGGAATACAGATACCCTTGCGCATAATCGCACCCGGCAGCCGCCAGCAGATCGCGCTGCTCCGCTGTTTCCACGCCCTCTGCGATCACCTTTATACCGAGTTTGTGCGCCATCACAATGATCGCTTCGGATAAGGCCAGGTCGCTTGGATCAGTTGCCATATCACGCACGAATGACTGGTCGATTTTCAGGTAATCAATATGGAACTTCTTGAGATAGGACAGCGACGAATAGCCGGTGCCGAAATCATCAATGGAGACCTGAATGTCAGAATTACGGAGTGTGAGTAGTGCTTCGGCAATGGGTGTGTTTAAATCCAGCAACAACCCCTCGGTAATCTCGATGGCGATACATTGCCCGGGCAGGTCAAGTTTATGCAAGTGAGCCAGCCATTCGGAATGTTCGTCACCATCCTTGTAGAACTGCAAGGGTGACTTGTTCACGCTGATCTGGAGCAATGGGTTGTACATCGCCCTCCAGCGCTTGACCCAGTGCATGGATTCATGGAATACCCAGTCACCGATTTCGAAGATAAGCCCGGTTTCCTCGGCCAGCGGGATGAATTCGGCCGGGCTGACCAAGCCCCGTTCGGGGTGTTTCCAGCGGATCAGCGCTTCCACCTTGTTGATGTTGCCCGTCTCCAACTCCACGATAGGCTGGAAATAGACCATGAATTGGTTGGCAGCCAACGCACCGCGCAAGTCGTTGACCAATCGCTGCCGGGTTTGGACGTTTTCCTGCATGGCGGAGGTAAAGAAATTGTGGCAGTTGCGCCCCCGATTTTTGGCGGCATACATCGCCTGGTCGGCGTTCTTGAGCAGTTCATCTATGGTGTCGGCATCGTTTGGGCACAAAGTGATGCCGATGCTGGCCGATACGTAGCCCGATTCTTTCTTCAACTGGTAAGGCGCAGAAATTTTCTGGACGATGCCTTGGGCAATTCGCTCGGCACTGCTGACGTCGTCCAGCTCTGGCAGGATGACGACGAACTCGTCTCCGCCCAGTCGCGCCACAGTATCAGTATTGCGCACGCATTCGTTGATGCGCCGAGCTGCCTCCACCAGCAGGACGTCGCCCATGTCGTGCCCGAGCGTATCGTTGACTTCCTTGAAGTGGTCGAGGTCAATCAGCATCAGGGCGAGCGGGAGTTTGGTGCGCTGGTTCTTCTTGAGTTCCTGCTCCAGGCGGTCATGGAACATGTGACGGTTGGGCAGGCCGGTCAGCGTGTCGAAGTTGGCCTGTTTCCAGATTATTTGCGCGGTCTCTTTCTTCTGGGTGATGTCGCGACCTAAAGCAAAGAGGCATTTCTGCCCATCCAATTCAACGCCGGATACAGTTATTTCGACATCCACTAATGTGCCGTCTTTACGCCGGTGCACGGTTTCAAATACGGCTTGATCGGTCAGCATTTTCTCGATGGTTGCGCGCAACTCATCGGCGGTCAATTTGGCATCAAAGTCAAACACACTGAGCTGCAATGCTTCCGCCTCCGTATAACCCAAATGGCGGCAGAACGCATCGTTGACTTCAATGATATTGCCTTGATCGTCCAGTATATGAATACCCTCAGACGTGCTCTGCATCAACACTTGATAGCGATGTATCAAGGCGGCTGCCTTTAGCTCGGCTTGCTTGCGCTCAGTGATGTCAAGGCAGTAACCGATATAGCCGATGAACTCACCATTTCTGTCATAGCGCGGGCAACCATCGTCCTGTATCCAGCGGTATTTCCCGTCGCGGTGGCGCAACCGGTAGTCCATGCTGAATTTTTCGCGCCGGTCAAAAGCCGACACATACACATCCAGGCAATGCTGAAAATCGTCAGGGTGGACACCTTCAGCCCAGCCGTTGCCCATCTCCTGCTCCATGCTGCGCCCGGTGAATTCCAGCCAGACCTTGTTAAAATAATCGCACAGCTTGTCAGTGCCGGATGTCCAGATCAAGGCTTGGCCGGAGTCAGCCAAAGTACGGTATTGCAGTTCGCGTTCCAACAATTGTAATTCTGCCTGCTTGCGCTCGGATATATCATTGATGATCGAAAAAAGCAGGACACTTTCGCCCATGTTAATGGGTGTGGAACGCACTTCCACCGACCGGGTTTCGCCGCTGGCAAGGCGGTGGGAGAAGATGAAGAAATTGCGTTCCGCGCGAACGGCGCGATCCCGCTCGGCAGCGACTTCTGCCGGCGAAAGGGTATTGATCTGGTCTATGGCCATTGTTTGCAGACGTTCAATGGGGTAGCCATAGAATCGGGCGGCGGCGGCATTGGCGCCCACAATGGCACCGGACTCCGGTTCGATCAGCAACATGACAGAAGCGTTGTTCTCGAACATATTGCGGAAGCGCGCCTCGCTTTTCAGCAACGTTGCCTCGATCTGATTGCGCTCCTCGTCAAAAGAGCGTTCGTGACGGTAGGAAACCATTCCCCCAAGTAGGCCAATCAGCCAGATCAGGCCGTGCGATAGCGTCAGTGCGGTGTTGCGTTTCCGCTCCTCGGCCAGATAAGCCGTCAAGGACACGGATGTGCTGATGCCACCGCGGATGTCACCCACTTTATAGCCCTGTTGCGCATGGCACTTCAGGCAATCGGGTTCTACAACGAAAGGCCGCATCATTCTCACATAGGGCTGTCCGTCTATCTGCTGCAATTCCACAACCTCTTTGCCGCCTTGCTCGAAACGCTTCATTGCACCTGTTTCCCACGCATCACCGGCATTGCTGGGGTTGAGCGGTTTCAGGCTGGTGATGTGGCTTCGGTTACCATATTCATTACCAAAGTTGTTCTGCATCTCGCGCAAAGCGTAGGCCGGGTTCATCAGGGTAAGCGCCTCGCCGGTGGTGGTGACCACATCGCGGTTGGGTACCTTGAGGTAGGGGTTAGGCGGGGTGCTCTCTGATGGGGTTACGTAGACGCCCCCGTGAGAGGCCACCCATTTGCGAAAGCCGATATCCTTGTTAATGTTGGCGCGGGCTGTAGCGATGGCCGTGTTCAGGGTTGCTTGCTTCTCCTGATAAGCATTCCACGCCAGCGACACGGCTAACAGCAGACTCCAAGCTAGCAGCGCGAAAATGTATTTGCGCTGAAGTGTTCTGGAAAACCTGTTGGGTGGGTCGGCTTTCATAAGGTACATGGTAAGTTATTGATACGCTTGCCTATTGCATTCTAATGCAATATTACACACCGATGAAGTTCGCTTTTTTCGTCTGATTCCAATGCGTCCGGTTTTTGCCTACTCTTCCAGCAGCACCCCATCCACCAGCCGTAAACGACGTTGCATCCGTCCCGCCAGTTCGAGATCGTGGGTGACAACGATGAAACTGGTGTTAAGTTTCGCATTGAGTTCTTGTATCAGTTCGAACAGGGCATGCGCGCTGTTGCGGTCGAGGTTGCCGGTAGGTTCGTCGGCCAGCACGCAGGCCGGTTCGGTGACCAACGCACGAGCTACTGCGACGCGCTGGCGTTCGCCGCCGGACAGTTCCGAGGGGTGATGGCGGATGCGGTGCGCCAGCCCGACCTGCTCCAGCATTGCGACGGCGGGAAGTTCGGCTTCTGCGCGTCCCAAGCCGCGGATCAACAGCGGCATTGCGACGTTTTCCAGCGCGGTGAATTCCGGTAATAAATGATGAAACTGATAGACGAAGCCGAGTGCGCGATTGCGCAATTTGCCGCGCTGCGTCTCATTCATCTGTTGCACTTCCTGCCCGAGTATCCGCACGCTGCCGGCACTGATGTTGTCCAGTCCCCCGAGCAGGTGCAACAGGGTGCTCTTGCCCGAACCGGATGCGCCGACGATGGCGAGGCGCTCGCCGCGTGGTACGTCGAGGTTGATGCACTTGAGAACCGGCACATCCAGTTTGCCGATAGTGAAGGTTTTGCACAAGTCGCGGCAGGAAATAACCGCATCTGTCCTCTGATCACTCATAACGTAGCGCCTCCGCAGGCTGGGTTTGCGCGGCGCGGTAGCTCGGATACAGCGTGGCCAGCAGACTGATCAGGAATGACATGGAAGTGACCAGCGCGACTTCGTGATAACGCAAATCGGACGGTAGCTCGCTGATGTAATAAACATCCTTGGCGAGAAACTGCACGCCGATCAGGTGTTCGATGAACGGCACGACCACATTCAGGTTGAGCGCCAGCACGATGCCGCCGATGCTGCCGAGCAGCGTGCCGACCAGGCCGATCACTACGCCCTGCACGATAAAGATTTTCATGATACTGCGCGGCGACGCACCGAGAGTGCGCAGGATGGCGATGTCGGCCTGCTTGTCGGTGACCGCCATCACCAGCGTGGAGACGATGTTGAACGCGGCCACCGCGACGATCAGCGACAGGATGATAAACATCATCTTCTTTTCCATCTGCACCGCGCGGAAGTAGTTGCTGTTCTGGTGCGTCCAGTCGTTGGCATAAAGACCGGGCGGCAACTGGCTTTGCAGTTCGCCCGCCACAAGCGGGGCGAGATCGATATTGCGCAACTTGGCGCTGATGCCAGTTACCGCCTCACCGAGTTGAAACAGTTTCTGCGCATCGTTGAGATGGATCAGCGCAAGACTGTTGTCATAGGGAGCCATGCCGATTTCGAAAATGCCCGCCACGCGGAACTGCTTGAGGCGCGGCATCATCCCGGCAGGCGTAATCTGGCCTTGCGGGGTGATCAGCATGACTTTGTCGTCGAGCCGCACACCGAGTGTTCGCGCCAGATCGGAACCGAGCACGATGGCGAATTCACCACTGCGCAAGTCGTTCAGCGCCCCCGCTTTCATCTTGTCGGAGAGTCCGGTAATAGCGGTTTCCTGTAGCGGGTCGATACCACGCACCATCACGCCTTGCACGCTTTGGCCGAATGACAACATGCCTTGTCCGGCGATATACGACGCGGCGGCGGACACTTGCGGGTGCTGCGCAACCTTGTTCAGAACGGCTCGCCAGTCATGCAACCGCCCGCCGTCCGCAACCACTTCCAGATGCGGCGAAGCGCCCAGCATGCGCGCGCGGATTTCCTTCTGGAAGCCGTTCATCACCGACAGCACCACAATTAGCGCCATTACGCCCAACCCCATACCCAGCATGGAAATCAGCGAGATGAAGGAAATGAAATGGTTGCGCCGCTTGGCACGGGTGTAGCGCAGGCCGATAAATAGTTCGTATGGTTGCAAAATTGGGTTGCCGATGTTTGGAACGGGCGTAAGTGTGCCACAAGGCGGCAGTCGAGGCATTCTTTTGCTAAATCTTTTACTAGTCCTCGCGAAGCGAGAACGCAGGATGCAGGTGGGCGCTATATAGTTTGCTTGGATCTTTTTCAATTAACCCGCTGTTTCAATCCTCGCCCGCGCCGAGGCGCGGGCGCTACTCACACCTTCCTGCTGCCCGGTGAGGACGAGAAGGTTTCAATCCTCGCCCGCGCCGAGGCGCGGGCGCTATTTCGGTCAGTCTGTCCTGACTGTTGCGGCGAGTCTGTTTCAATCCTCGCCCGCGCCGAGGCGCGGGCGCTACCAGGCTACACCAAGCAGCAGAGACAGGATGCGGTTGTTTCAATCCTCGCCCGCGCCGAGGCGCGGGCGCTACCCGGGAACAGCGCAGATCAAACTCAAGCAGCGTTTGTTTCAATCCTCGCCCGCGCCGAGGCGCGGGCGCTACCAGAACCATGACTGGAACCAGGGCACGGCAGATTGTTTCAATCCTCGCCCGCGCCGAGGCGCGGGCGCTACCAGCGTGCGACCGTTCGGAGAATCCGAACAGTGGATGTTTCAATCCTCGCCCGCGCCGAGGCGCGGGCGCTACGCGATTTCATCGGTTGCTTTGGCGATTATTGGAATGTTTCAATCCTCGCCCGCGCCGAGGCGCGGGCGCTACTGCAACGCAAGACCTGCTCGCGCTCATGGCGGCTGTTTCAATCCTCGCCCGCGCCGAGGCGCGGGCGCTACTTACGCGACTCGCACCAAACAGAGCCTCACCGGGGTTTCAATCCTCGCCCGCGCCGAGGCGCGGGCGCTACCCTTGGCCTTTTCGGTAATCGATGCAGTGGTTTTATCGTTTCAATCCTCGCCCGCGCCGAGGCGCGGGCGCTACGCATTTGCCGCTGGTCGCCTTGGCGTAATCGACCTCGTTTCAATCCTCGCCCGCGCCGAGGCGCGGGCGCTACGTTTCGAGCGCAGCAAGCCGCGCCTTGTCTGCATCAGTTTCAATCCTCGCCCGCGCCGAGGCGCGGGCGCTACCGAGCAGGTCGGCATCGGCCACCGCTGCCGCATCGGTTTCAATCCTCGCCCGCGCCGAGGCGCGGGCGCTACTCCTCAAGGTGGCATTTGACAACTCGGTATAGGTTGTTTCAATCCTCGCCCGCGCCGAGGCGCGGGCGCTACAGCCCGCTTACAACGCCATGACTATCAACGTTGAAAAGCGCACTTTGCGCGAACCCTCGGTTTTTTTTCCTCCAAGAGTACACACAACCAAACAACGAAGGCGAAAAATCATCCTTCGTCAATATGTTAGCCGCAACGCGAACCTGCCGCGTTTGTGTCGTTGCTACTGGTTCGCGCGTCATATTACCAGTGCTCCTTCAAAATCCACAGCATGGAATTTACCATACTCCTTGATGTGCAGTTCCACTGGTTCAGTCAAACGATAGAGGCGCAAGCAGTCTTCTTTTTCGTCTATCTCATCAAGCAATCGCCGCTCTAATTCTTCAAGTTGCATCTGATCTACCTTGCATTCAAAGACCGAATTTTGCACACGCTGCCCGGTGCTCTCGCATACTTTCGCGACGCGGCGCAGCCGCTTGCGTCCGGCTGCGGTTACGGTGGATACGTCGTAAGTGATAATGATCAGCATAATGTTAACGGTAAATAAACGGGAGATATCCTTCCATCTCACCGCGCAGGGTACGCGCCATGAAGCGCGCTTGTAATAACGGCAGCAGGCCTATCGGCACTTTGGTTTCCAGCAACGGGTGCATCACTTCTTCCTGTTTGCGTTCCTGATAGGCAACTACCACGGTGCGGCGCGCATCACCTTCGAGCAGCACTGCTCCGTCTTCACGTTCGGCAAAATCGTTGGAGCCGATCTGCCCACGGTTAATCAGGGTGAGCGCCAAGCGGTCAGCGAAAATGGCGCGAAACTCTTCCATCAAATCCAGCGCGAGCGCGGCGCGACCGGGGCGCACGGCATGCAGAAAACCGAGTTGCGGATCAAGACCAACCGCCTCCAGAGCGGAACGGCAGTCGTTCATCAGCATGGAATAAAGAAATGACAGCAGCGCATTGAAACGGTCGCGTGGCGGTCGCCGAGTGCGGCCATCCATCGCGAATTTATCACGTGCCTCACGCTTGACCAACAACGGCAACGCGGCGAAATAATTTTTTGCTGCATCGCCTTCGATGCCGCGCACTACATCCAAATCGGGGGCGTGCGGCAGATTGCGCAACGAGTTGGAAAGGGTCTCGGATGCCGCCGCGAGTGCGCTGCTGTCTTTCCCATCCACTGCTTCACGCGCACCGCGCAACAGCACTTGGCGCGAATTACGCAACTTCCCGGCAATCGCGCTATGAGCAATGCCCAGCGCAAATTTTTCATCCAGCGCCAGGCGATGCTGCGCCTGCCGTAGCAGGATGTTGCCGGAGACCGCGCCTTCGAGGCGCGCCTTGAATCGCCCGTTATTACTCAACAACACCAGGCTGATGCCGTCATCCGCACAGCGGTGCATCAGCGCGGGTGAAAGCATGATATTGCCCAGGCACACCACACTGCCCAAGTGATGCAGCGGCACCTGCAATTTTTTCTCGCGCTCCACGTCCACCCGCAACGTGTCGTTCTCCAGATGGAGGTAGGAGTTCGGCGTCATGACATAAAGGGTGTTGAGAATCTGGCGCGCCATTTTTACGTAGCCTCCGGTTCGAACAATGTTTCCAGCAAACTATGCTGCGTTGCACGCCCGGCGACAACCTGCGGCTGGCAAATTTCCTTCAGCGAACACTCCTTGCAGCGCGCGTCATTGGCAGGGGGCGGCAGCTTGCCGGAATCCATCATGGCGCGGATGGCTGCAACAGTGTCTTCTACCTGCCGCCTCAGCTCAGGTGTGATGGCGACCTCGCGGCGGTGGCGCGATGTATGGTGATAAATCGCGCCATACAAAATTGGTTTACCGGTCATTTCTTCCAAACACAAAGCTTGCGCGGCCAGTTGCAGGTCATCGTTAAGACGCTTCTTGCGTTCCCCATGCTTGTATTCCACCGGATAGATATTTCCATCCGGCCAGAATTCCACCACATCGCATTTGCCGATTAGCCCAATCCGTTCAGACCACACTGGCAAGGCATATTCAGCGCGCGCGCCTTCACGCGTTGTCACATACCCTGACTGATCCACTCGCTCATGCTCGGCGTTGCCGCGTGATGTGTGAATATTGTCGGAAAATTCGTTTTCCAGATAAATCAAACCACAGCGGCGCGGGCAATAGGTGTACTGGTTGAGGGCGGAAACGTTGATGGGGTCGGCTACTTCGTTCATGGCAGTGGTGCTATCATGCTGCTTGAAATAATTGTATCTACGGAGGTCATCATGACAGTCATTCTGGAAGAACTCGAAAAACAGGCTTTGCAACTATCGCCGCCGGAACGCGGCAAATTGATCCATCGCTTGATCGTCAGCCTCGAAGGCGAACCTGAAGAGTCGCCGGAAGTCATTGCCAAAGCCTGGGACGAAGAAATTGCCCGGCGCGTGGCGGACATGGAAGCCGGACGCACAAAATGGATTCCAGCCGACGAAGTGATGACACGGCTCCGCGCAAAAATCCATGCCGCCAAAGCCGGTGCAAGTCAGTCTTAGCAGCGAGGCGCAAGCCGACGCAGATGCAGCTGCAGATTGGTACATCGGCGAGGGCGCGTTCATCGCAGCAGACGATTTTGCCGATGAACTTGAACAAGCTCTGAGTCTCCTGAGCCAGTTCACCAAGCTGGGCGAACCCGGCGCATACAACACACGAACCCTGCCTTTCCATAGTTTTCCTTATTCCCTGATTTACCGGCAGCAAAACAATACGATCCGCGTCATTGCCGTCGCCCATCACAGCCGCCGACCCGGGTATTGGGTTGAGCGACGTTGAAATTTCAATAATTCCGATCAAGCTCATTCGGCAAATTCATACTGCCAGTATCTCTTCACGCACGATATGCAAACGGATAATCTTGGGTATATCGCTTTCGCCGAAATGGCAACCTACTGCGTCCCGCACCATCAGGCGCAATTCCGGCAACGTGTCCGCCTCGGTAAAGATGGAGCCACCTAATGCCCGTGCGGTGTAACCGCCTTCGGCAGACTGCTCCGCGAGAAATAAAATTTCGGTCACAGTCGTTTTCTCACCTCACTCATGCCTTTTATACAAACGCATACTTTTTGGCAGGTGGCTTCTGTCGGTTTGCAACACCTATGTGCTAGATTGAGGGCAGGGCATTGATGATCCATGTATATCAAAGCACAGCCCCACCTTTTGCACCAAACTCCTCAACCTGTAGCACACCTGCCATGTAACCGAGAAAATTATCATAGGCGAGATTCCATTCATAAAGATTCGGATACCGATCAAACTGCGGAACACACAATGACTCAATCCGAGTTCCCCATATTTGTATACTGCAATTTTGAATCTCCTGCCATGAAACATGGTCCCAATTTTTCAACCGTTGCTTAACGATGTCGTCCACCACAACCGTATAGGTGTTCGCATCAATGACGCGGAATAACGAATGAACTTCTGGAAAATCTTTGGCATCCTCAAAATTGCGGATTTTGTCTTTCAAACCGCTTAAACAAATTTCTCGTCGCAAGGCTTCTTTACAATCATCCGGCGTAACTCGATCTTCTGCGAACATCGTTTCGAGAACCTTTGATGAGGCTTTGAAGCCAGGATGAAGTCGAAGCATGTCGGTTTCCTGCAACGCAAATGTCCAAACTTCCGATTGTCCAAATTCCTGATGACGATTTACGCGCCCACCCACCTGAATCAAGCTCACCAAACTTGCGCTTTCTCTCAGACCTGTTCGGAAAGACAAATCCACACCGGCCTCCACGCATGATGTTGCCACCAATGTCCAATCTGCAAATTTCACCTCATCCGGCCTATCTTGATGTTGTCGCAATCTCGCTTTAATGCGCGCCAATGTTTTTTCGCGATCAAGCGGCATAAGTGCGGTAGAAAGATGCTCAACTTTACCTTTACCATCTACAGCCTGAATTGATTTGGCGATAACCGCCGCAGATTGAACAGTGTTGACGATTAAAAGTCTTGGACCAGGCAATACTCGCAGCCATGCAAGTAAATCGCTCACGTTGATTGCATCCGGTTTATGCTTATACATCACTCGCTGAACTTCGTTTTCTACAAGACTGCTCCGCATTTTTCCGGTTACAAGCTCTGGAAGTTTCGCTGGTGGATCAACGAAATCCGGCAACTCCCAGAACCGTGTCAGCGAACCGGAGCCGAACACAAAATGACAACCCCAATCTTGAGCAAGCTCCTGTAACCATCGCCATGTCTGTGGCCACAAATGCGCAGGCAAAGCGGCATGAGCTTCGTCAATGAACACGGCTGAACCCGCCAGGTTGTGTAGTTTGCGCAACGCGGCTGGTTGGTTGCTCGCCAAGGTTTCAAAAAATTGCACAGCCGTAGTAACAACAATCGGAGCCTGCCAAAGTGCCGTGAATTGTCGAGCATCCGGGCTTGAGAATTCGGCACGATGGTGATGCGCAACTACAACCTCTTCAGTGTTTTCGCCATCAAGTACCAATGCCTTGCGGTACACATCAACCGACTGGCTAATGATGTTGGTATAGGGCAACACGACAAACACGCGCCGCAATCCTTTGTCATGTGCTGCCTTGAGCAAGTGCGCCATCACGGCGGTTGTTTTGCCTGTGCCTACCGGGCTGTCGCAAGCGTATAAAGCGGGCTTGGTGTCTGCGCTACGACACGTTTCATATACTGCTTGCCGTGCCTTAGTGCGATCATCGGCATCTTTACTCAACGAGCTTACATACCGATCAAGTGCCTTTGCCCGTTCCAGCGGACGAAGCTGGAAAGGTTCGCATTGCGCCGCGTCACCGTAGTGACGTGCTGTATCGCCATGATCTGCATCGACCAAACATGATAGTGCCATGCGTAGAAGTATCTGCGGCTGAGGCAATTCGATGTTGTTTGGAGCTATGACATCCAACTCGCCGATGCCTTGGTAGTGCCGGTCAAGGTATTGATGCAGTCGCTCTTTGGTCAGAGCAACTGTTTTTTCATCGCGAAGAAATTGGTCGCCTTTGTTCACTTCTGCTGAGAACGATTGCAGCCCGATGTGATGAGCGTAGGAAATAAATGCCGCGAGCTGATGCCATTGCTCTCCCAAACTCAAAAGATGAGCAACCCCAGCATCAACATGCTGCACCGGTAGTTTCTTGGCGGAAACACTGCCATTGAGCACCGCCTGATTATCATCATCGAGTTTACCCATGTCATGAAATTCGCCAGCGAGCGCTGCCACAGCTTCCAGTAAGCGGCCATACCTTGTTGCATAGTGCCCTGCCTTTGCGGCGTTTTCTTGCGCATGATGCCGCGTCTCGATGACGTGCTCGTGGTATTCCTGAACAGGAATGCCACGATCCGACCGGGCACTGTGCGCGAGATAACTCATGCAAAGTTTACAAGATCAACGCACTCGACTTTGTTTTTCAAATCATCAGGCAAGCTTTTTGGCACGTCGTAGTCGTCCCAACTGGTGGATGGCTTATTGGCATCAATTTTCTTCTTCGGCTTCAATGCGTCGATCAAGGCGAAGTCGGAGCATGAACCCAGCGGGTTGTTATGTTCGCAATACCAGGCATGGCGGATTTCGACAAACGGACGCGCGTGTGAGCGCGTGTGCGCATATGCGTGTTGGATCAGTTTTTTGAGTAACTCGATGTCTTGCACCGTGCAGCCAGACTTATGCGCCATGGTAGGGTTCACGAAAAATGGCATGCAATACACGCCGTGTTGAACAAAACGGTAGGCCATTGGTGCCATGCCAGCAGTTTTGCCTTCTTCAACCCCGGCCTTGTTGGTGTTGGTATGACGCTCAATATCAATTGGGGCAATGGATACGCCGAGGCCAATCTGTACGACACCCGTCTTGATAGTACCCTTGTCCATTGCATCTTCGAGAAACGTATTGCCGAATACGCGGCCATCCCAATACTTCTTCTGAAATTGGCCGTTTTTAAGTTCGTCGTTGATTGTTGCTCTGTTACGCCCGCGCGATTCAAGTATGGTGAACTCCTCAGGATTTAACTTCATCTGCTCATTGAGAACCTGCCAAACATCAGCCTGCTTATCCTCGACGAGGTCACGCAATTTGCGTTTGTACGACACAGGTGAAATCTCGCCTTTGCCATCCGGTCTCTGGCGCGGATCGCTTTCCCGGTCTGGATCACCGTTAGGATTGGAATTGATGACTTCAATGATTAGCAAACCAGTTGCGCGCTTAATTTTGTTTTCTGTGTTGCTCATAATTTTCTCCTGAGTCGTTATTAAGTAATACAGTTGAAATTTTAACTTTCGTTTTTGGCAAGGTAACCAAGCATCAATTGCGCTTTATCAGCATCGGCACATCGGTCTGGAATATGGGCAAGCGCGACATCCGAACAAACCTTGCCAAGTTCTGAGAGAAACCATCCCGCAAGCTTGCCTTCATCACCCTTTGCCGTTCTTGCCCATGCCTGATAGGGCAAGATACGCTGTGCATAAAGAGATAAGGCTTTCTCCGGCTCTTCCAGTGCTGTTGTCATCAGTGCATTGCCCATCAACTGCGACGGGGTACTCCCTTTTCTAACATGCTGGCAATAGTGATAATGAATCTGATCGGCCAAGCTCAGCATTCTGCCAATTAGATATGGAGCAGTTTTCATGTAGTCCCCTTTCTTCCATTCAAGTTTTGCCAAAAGTAATCCCAATATTGCAGGTAGCAGCAGCTTCTGTTTGTCGTACTTTCCATTGACTTTGTGTATGCCGCCTTGATGCTGGGAATGTGCCATCGCTAT
This sequence comes from Gallionella sp., assembly GCA_023259035.1. Classification (GTDB taxonomy): domain Bacteria; phylum Pseudomonadota; class Gammaproteobacteria; order Burkholderiales; family Gallionellaceae; genus Gallionella. The sequence continues at coordinate 84,786 of JAHFRA010000001.1, read as the reverse complement.
CATCAAATTTCCGCTATTGCGTATAGCCGCATGCAAAGCTCTTTCCAGTAGCGGCTTGAGCCGCACCCCCTCATCAAGCAACAAACCGATACCATCCGAACTGGAAAATTCCCGGACTCTTTTCTTCGCATCATCAGCAGCCTTTGGCCAAGGCGTGTTAAGACACCAGATCACTTCCAGTGGAAACGGAACTTCCAAGGGGTGCCATACCGGCTTGGCTCCTTTCTCTTTGCCCCATTGTCTTATTTCAATCAGGGGTACGTTGCCACAGTTCGTTTGCCATTCTGTAGCGGCGGCTATCAATCGCTCAGCCGAATACTGCCGGTTACATGAAATCTGTGTTCTTGCCTTGTCAATTTTGCGCAAGGCAAAGACGCGCATTTCCACTTCTTTAAGAGGCCGCGAAATTGTATGCAACGCTTTGATCACGTCTTCCGCGTAATCCACGAATCGTGCAGATTGTGTTGCTGCGTTTGTGGCTGCGCCTCCAAACATTGCAACGGCAGCGATGGGTGCCTTTGGCAATTCAGAAGGGTAAACAAGCAGTATCTCTTTATCGTCACGGGCGAATGACACATTCCCCCATGTCTTGTCCTTTCGTTCGTCATCAGTCAGCCATTCCAAAGCACCCTTAGCTCGCTTTCGAACTTCCCTTCCCACTACAAACGATGTTGAATCGATCCGGCGATAACGCGTTTGACATGGTGATTCTGGGTTCATGGCTCGTAGCTTGACGCCACCGAGAACGGGCACGTTGACTTCCGCGAACTTGCTCTTCCAATCCTCGCTTGTAAAACCAAAAGCATCCGCGTGTTTACTTGATGCAGCACCATCTGATAACTCGTCACTTTTATTACTCAATAGTTGCTGATTAAGCCAAAGGTGTATCTTTGAATTTGCCGCAGGCAATGGAAATGCAGAAAGCCCATCCGCCAATTCCAAAATGAGTTGAATGTCGTTGTTAGGTGGGTTTGTACCGCAATGCAGCAGAAAGCCAACGTACTTGTCGCAAGCGCTTGGGTTTTTACGAATTCGATCTTCCAGTAACACAACAAGTTGTTGGAAAAATTTGTCTGCCGTTGTCTTGCGACAGCGCTCGATCAGCACGGCCATTGCACGATACTCATCTGGTGGTTCGCCAAGTATTTCGTTTAGTTTCGATGGAATGCTATCCAGACATGTTGCAACACGTTCCTTATCCCTATCACCCCACAACGTATTGCCATTATTCGTATAGCGTTCCAGTGCCGAAGCAGCAGCATCGCTCAACACCTGCGCCTTTTTTACATCTTTCAGCCAGTCATCAAATTTTTTCTTCTCAGGCGCTACGGCACTGCTCCCCGCATAGGCTTTAAACAAAGGGCGCACATTGAAACATGGGAACGTGTAACCAAGGCTGCCACTTTGCCACTTCCTGAGGTTCACGATTCGTGCACTGTCTTCGATTAGTTCAATCTCAGTAATTGCACCGTCTTGCGCCAAGCAAACTTTAAAACAAGGCTTGGCCTTCGATACCTGTGGTAGTTCTTTTAAGTCGGGATGCCATTCAGCAGGCATAATCCCAGCCTTTTCCAAACTCAATGACAACTCATAAAGTTCATTCAACATTGGTCACGTCCTTGAAGGTGAGCACACCTTCCGTTATGTCCACATCATTGTCGTACACATATTGAAGCTCACTATGAAGGCCATTTGGAAAAACTTGCCGCAACATGCTGGGTATCCGTAGATTGATGTCACGCATCACTTGAGTCGTTTGCCGAAAGGTACCTACATAGTCGGGAGCAAACTCCTTCCAGCCCAAAAAAGGTATAGAAAAGCACTGGCCGCGCTTCAGTCTGCGGTTGAACATTTCCTGATAGGCATGTTCAGGCGATGTGGTTTTATTTTGCCAAGTCCGGGTACGTTCGCTCATTACCCCGTTTGTTCTTGGGTTGCGCCGGATTTCTGCGTACAAGCGATAACAAGGGTTAATCAGTGCCGATGCCAAAAGCTGGAAGCTGCCGCCAGATTTGATGACTCCGCCCTTGCGCAAGGGGCCACCATAATTCGTGTTGTAGTTGTGATATACGATGGGAGCACATATCTCGATTTGGGTCGGAATAATCTCGACAGCCTGTATCCACAAAATGGACTCGAAGATTCCTTTTGCAGCGGAATACGTCGGCGCAGGGTAGCTAACTGGAGAGTCCCCGGTATCGGGTCTAGTCCACATGGCAGTTGGCCCTGAAATTTCTAACGCCACAGAATATTTTTTACCCATCTCAAGCCCCTCTTGTATATGCCCTGTACATTCTACACACCAACTGACTCAACCTTCGCAACAGTAACAAACGGTTTCTTTCTCAGTACATCGGCAGCAAAAGCCAAAGCCGCCAATACATCTTCTGGCGTAATGTGGGGGTATGCTTCAACGACTTTATCAGCGCTCCAGCCGGAGGCCATGCAATCCAGCATCAACTCGACAGAAATGCGGGTGCACGCGATGATGGGTTTCCCCGTCAAGATTTCCGGGTTTGTGGCGATTTGTGTTGCCCAGCGATTGTTTATGTTCATACCTTCCATTTCACTTCTACCTTAACCCTGTCCCACGTGTTGCTGCTGCTCTCCAACCCGACTATCGTCGCCTCCAGCGTTTCCCCGCGATCCAGCAATGGCGAAACGGCGGCATTATCCAACCGGGGGATGTAGCCCAGCTTGTGGTTTTGCCAATCCACGCGCACGGCGTGGTCGTCAAATTGGTTGTTGGCCTCGCGTGCCAGATGCGGTGGCCCTTCGACAGGCTCTCAAGAAACAGCTTTTTATAGCCATACGCATCAATGAGTTACAAAGTACAGAAAATAGCCGAACAGACGCCATCAGGCTCAAACCCCTCCCGGCCTCCCCTTGTCAGGGGAGGAGCTGCACTGGCCCTCCCCCTGACAAGGGGGAGCTGGAGGGGGTTTTGGGTTCTGGGTTCTGTTTCCTGCTCACGCCTTGCCTCGCGTATGCGGGGCTTACTTGGCTCAGGGCGAACGGTAAAGTGCGGCCACAGGGTTTCGCCGTTGTGGAATTGGAACCTGGCGAGCGGGGAGGCCTGCAAGGCTTTCCATGTTCCGCCACGGATACTGGCATGGGCGGTGGCAGGCGAAGTGAGGACAGGAACGAGTGCTGTGAGTGATTTCAGGAATGCGCGCCGTGACATGATGCCCTCTTTGGTTTCAGACGATTGCCATTATCCACCCCCACAGGCTCAAAACCTGAGCCTGTCATTCACTCATTCGCCAGGCAACACTTCTTGTACTTCTTGCCGCTGCCGCACGGGCAGGGATCGTTGCGACCGATTTTGGGTTCGGGGCGGACGTAGGGTTCATGGGCATAGTACGGGTCGTAGGGTGCGTTTGGATAAGCCGCATCTCCGTTCAGGATGCGCTGTTTCTCATTTTCGTCCTCTTCCCGCCAGCGTATTTGGCGTTGCATGATGGCTTCCGGTTCGTAAAATTTCCACGGGTTCGTGAAGCGCTCTGGGGTTTTTGACGTACCCGAATAGGCTTGCTGTATGTCGTCTCTGCCGAAATGTTTGCCCCAGCCACTTTGCCTGTCCGCCAAGCTCTCCAGCAAGGCGCGATATTCGTTGCGCGGATAGTCCAGCAGGGTGTTGCCCGCCAAAAGCCGCAAGTCCCAGTTATCGCTTTCGTCGGTCACGATGCCAACCAGCCACGCCAGCGCTTGCTCTAGCGTTTCTGTTCCTTGCTTGGCGGCGATTTTGATTACCGCCTCAATGGCGTTGGCGCGTATATACCAGTCCACGCCCTTGTCTTCGCAGAGGGCGCGCAGGCTGGGCAGTACGCTGTCCGGTTTGTTCAAGAATAATGCAGGCCAGTAGCCTGATAACCAGTCTTGCAGGTCGTCGTCATCTTCCAGCGACATGCGGCGCATGAGTTCCACCAGCAACAGGCCTGCCTGTTCGCTCGGGATCAAACCGAGAATCATTGCCGCATGGAGGCACAACCACCATTTTCCATCGGCGATTTCTTCAGGATCATCTTCATTGTCTTGCCAAAGAAAATCGTCCTCGTGCAGTTGGCGCAAATACGCTGTCATTTCGTCGCCGCTGCAGGCGCATGCGTCGATGACGTTGCGCGGGACGCGATCCTGGTCTTCGATGAGGATGTCGGTGAGTTTGGACGGGCTGAGTTCGGCGAGGACTTTGTCTGGATAGGTGGGCAATTCTATCGGGTCGTTCATATCGTTTCCTGTTTACGGTGTTGTGAGTCATGTAGGTTGGGTTAGCGCAGCGTAACCCAACATCATTAAAATAACCGTTGGGTTACGCTGCGCTAACCCAACCTACGTATCGTTGTATTTTTCTGCGGCTTGGCGTAAGTGTTCCAACACCTCGTGACGCAATCTTTCCGGCGCGATAACTTCCACATCTGCGCCATGCTTGAGAATATCCATGACCAGTTCGCGTGAATCGGAATAGGGAATACGCAACTCATAGCTGCCATCCGCAAGCATGAGGCTTTGTTGCTGCGGATGCCAGTGTTCATCCGCCACCCAGCGCGCCCGTTTGGGAGTGAAGTGCAGCACGGCAGTATGTTTGGGTTTGCCCGCGAAGATGCCGTAGGAGCTGGCGTAATGTGCATCGAGTTGTTTTTCCGGCACGTCGCGGCAACGCTGTGGCAATGCCTTGGCAGCGGTGATGCGTTCGACGGCGAAGCTGCGCAGGGCGTTGCGGGTATGGCAGTAAGCGTCCAGATACCAGTTGTCGCGGTAGTGGATGAGCCGCTGCGGGGAGATTTCGCGCTGGCTGGTTTCGTCGTTGCCGCGCCCGTGGTAGCTGATGTTCAGGCTGTTTCTTTGCAGCAGTGCGTCCGCTACGGTTTGGAAACACTCCAGCGCGACATTGCGTCCGGTCATGCGCAGGATGTGTACTCGTTTGGAGATTTCCTCGCTGCCCAAGTGTCTGGTCGCGAGGATTTGTTCGATGCGTTCTTTGACGGGCTTGAGTTGTGTATCGAGCAGGCCGGGTTGAACGTGTGCGAGCAGTTGTTGGGTGGCCAGCAGCGCATAGAGTTCGGTTTCGCTGAACCAGAGACCGGGAAGCTCGAAGGTTTTCCCATCGCTCAACGCATAGTGGTAACCGTTGCGCTGGCGGTCATATTCAATCGGTGCGTTGAAATACAGGCGCATCTCCTGAATGATGCGCTTGACCGTGGCGCGCGAACATTCGAGTTCATCTTGTAATGTTTGACAGGATATGGGATGGCGGCGTGAGGAAACTGCTTGATGCAGTTTATAGATGCGTTGTAAGCGGTCCATGGCTTGGCAGTTTTTACAACCCAAATGAAAGAATGAAAGGGGGCGGTCGGTTAAAAATTGCGCTTGGCAGCCAGCGTCGCATGGCTCATCACTTGGATAGCTTTGCCCTTATCCAGCTTGGATTTTGGCGGCAATCAAGAACGGCGAATACCAAGACCACATCGTCAACGACACGGTAATAGACAGCAAATGGGAATCGTTTGGAGAGCAGCCGATGGTGGCCCAGCACTATGCGGTGCATCCCAGCAAAATAGGCCAGCGAGTCAATGTCAGAGTAAAGCGTATCAAGAAAATATGTGCCTAGACCGTCAGCCTGTGACTCATAGAACCGGTAACCTTCTTCGAGGTCGTTCTCTGCAATGCTGAGGATTTTTACCCTCATGAGACGTTTTTCTTTATTCTTTCCTTGGCTTCTTCCCAGTTTGATACAGTTATTTTGCCTGCCTCCAGTGCAGCCTCGCGATCATTGAGAACGGCTTCATGCCAGACTGGGGATTCCAACTTTTTTTCGTTGCCGATCATGTCCGCCCAAAGCGTCTCCATCAAATCCAATTTTTGGGTGAATGAAAGCTGTGTAATGGGAAACTCGAATCTGCTCATCATATTTCCTTTCCTATGGACAACTCACTAACTCAGCCAGTGCGATTATAGCAAGCCCGGATGAAATGCAATGTAATCCGGGGCGACTTTGGGTTAACAATGTGCCAATTTGGGCGATTCAGCTGTTTCCGTAAATGCTAAACTCGCCGCCATGAAAAGCATCCATCTGGCCATCACTGATTTATTTCTCCCCAATGATTTTGCTGCCGAGGTTTGCGTGGGTTTGCATTTGCCTGCATTGGAAAAAATGTTGGCGCGGGGCGCTTCGACGGGTTCAGCACGAACGGGGGAGGGTGCTTCGACAGGCTCAGCACGAACGGATGTTTCAGGGGGGGCGCTGGAAAATTATCTGTGCGAATTATTCGGTGTGCCATGCCAGCCGGATACGCCGATTGCGCCTGTTTCTGCCGCGTTTGACGGGTTGAGCGAGGGTTGCTGGCTGCGTGCCGATCCGGTGCATTTGCGGTTGCAGCGCGAGCAGCTGGTGTTGTTGCCGGAGGTGAAAGTCAGCGCAAACGAGGCCGGGCAACTATGTACAGTACTGAACGAATACTTTGCCGGGCAATGCATGGAATTTTTTGCGCCCCATCCGCAACGCTGGTATATGCGGCTCGACAAGTTGCCGGATATTGAAACAGTGCCGCTGTCGCAGGCTATCGGACGCAACGTGCGTGGTTTGTTGCCCAAGGGTAAAGAGGCGGCGCGCTGGCATCAGGTGTTCAACGAAATCCAGATGCTGCTGTTTGCCCACCCGGTGAATGAAGCCCGCGAAGCGCGTGGCGAATTGCCGGTCAATAGTTTGTGGTTGTGGGGGGGCGGCTGCGGGGTGGGTATATTGCCGCAAAAAACTTACGACCGGGTCAGTTCGGGTGAGTTATTGGTGGAGATGCTTGCTGCAACTGCGGGGATTCCGTTTTCAGGTTGGCCGGGGCAATGGCGCGATGAAGAAAGTGATTGCAGGCAATTGCTGGTCTGGACAGGTTTGCGTTCAGCTTTGCAGCACGGCGATCTGGATGCCTGGCGCGCCGCTTTGCAGGAGTTTGAAAAAGGTTATGCGCAGCCGTTATGGCAGGCGTTGCGCGCCGGAAAAATCTCACAATTACAGGTGGATATTTTGGGCGGGGATCACATCCGGCGCTTGCAGTTGAACCGTGCCGATGCATGGGCATTCTGGCGGTGCGCCAAGCCGCTTGCCCAATATTCGATGGTGTAGAATGCCGCCGTTCGAGCGTAAGGAATAAGCATGTCTTTCTGGAATACCGCAATGCAGTTTTTCTGGCGCGAAGAGTCGTTGCCGGTGCTGGTGATGACGCTGTGTCTGGTGTTCCTGTTGTTGAATTTTCTCAGGGATGAGCGCAAAAGCGTCCTGAATACGCTGACTTTCTTCTTTGTCTGCCTGGCGCTGCAATTTGCCAGCAGCTTGATTCATGCGCTGCAATTTGTCTCCGCTGCCGCAGTGTTCCACGAAGCCGGGTTGATCGGAACCGGCATTGCGGTAATTCGCTTGTGGGGGTTGCTGGTGTTCCGCATCATCTTGCCGCAGATGCGCATCACGCCACCGCGCATTGCCGAAGATATTTTTGTCATCATCGGCTATATCGCCTGGGGGTTGGTGCGGTTGCGCTACGCCGGCCTTGATTTGGGCAGTATCGTCGCGACATCGGCAATGATTACCGCCGTGGTGGCGTTCGCCATGCAGGATACGCTGGGCAACATTCTGGGCGGCCTGGCTCTGCAGCTGGATAACTCCATCGAAATCGGCGACTGGATCAAGGTGGACGATATCTCCGGTCGCGTAGTGGATATCCGCTGGCGCTCCACGCTGGTGGAAACGCGCAACTGGGAAACTGTGGTGTTCCCCAACAGCCAGTTGATGAAGAACAAATTTCTGGTGCTGGGGCGGCGCGCCGACCAACCGGTGCAATGGCGGCGCTGGGTGTGGTTCAACGTCGGCCTGAACACCACGCCCACCAAGGTTGTCAGCGCCATCGAGGATGCCATTCTGCAAGCCGAAATCAGCAATGTCGCCAAATCACCCGCGCCGAATTGTGTGTTGATGGAGATGGACAAAGGTTGCGCACGCTATGCGCTGCGTTACTGGTTGACCGATCTGGCAATGGATGATCCCACCGATGCGGTGGTGCGCTGGCATATCTATACGGCACTGGAGCGTGCCGATATCAGGCTCACCGTGGAAGAACACAATGTCCACTTCATTAAAGAGAACGAAAAATATGAAGAAGCGGTGCAGCATCGCGAATTGATGCGCCGCCTCAAGTTTCTCAAACGCGTCGAACTGTTTGCGCAAATGACGGATGACGAGTTGCGCAAGCTGGCCGAACGTCTCAGGTATGCGCCGTTTGCCAAGGGCGATATCATCGCCAGGCAGGGCACGCCCTCGCAGCATTGGCTGTTTGTTATCATCAGCGGCGAGGCAGAAGTTTATCTGGACGCGGCGAATGGAGAGAGGCGTATTTTGAGCGTGCTCTCCAATGGCGCTTTCTTCGGCGAGATGAGTCTGATGACAGGATCGCCGCGCGTGGCTTCGGTTATCGCCAAGACCGATGTGGAATGCTACCGCCTCGACAAGGAGGCTTTTGAAGAAATCCTGTTGGCGCGCCCCGGCATAGCCGAGGAGGTGTCGCAGGTGCTGGTGGCGCGCCGCATACAACTGGACAGTGCGCTGCAAAATCTGGACGAGGAATCCAAGCATCAAGAAATACGTCACCAGCATAATGAGCTGCTGGCAACTGTTAAACGATTTTTTGGTTTGTAGTATCATCGCGCTGCAATCGGTGCCGGATGAATTTATTTATAATATTTGTGGCCGGTAGCTGGTAGCCGACACCTGCAAGGTGTGCTGCCGCCACCGGCTACAGCAGGGACTAAACATGAAAATATCATTTCTGGATTTTGAAAGCCCTATCGCCGAAATGGAAGACAAGATCGAGCAACTGCGCTACGTGCAGGACGATTCTGCGCTCGACATCGCGGACGAAATTTCGCATTTGTCCAAAAAAAGCTCGGCCTTGACCAAGGATATATATGCCAAGCTTTCGCCCTGGCAAATCTCGCAGGTCTCGCGTCATCCGCAACGCCCATATACGCTGGATTACGTCGAGCACCTGTTCACCGACTTTGAAGAATTGCACGGCGACCGTGTATTTGCTGACGATAAAGCCATCGTAGGCGGACTGGCGCGCTTCAACGGGCAAAGCGTGATGGTGATCGGCCATCAAAAAGGTCGCGACACCAAGGAAAAGATCGTGCGTAATTTCGGTATGCCTCGCCCCGAAGGCTACCGCAAGGCGATGCGCTTGATGCGCCTGGCAGAGAAATTCGGCATCCCCATCATGACCTTCATCGACACGCCCGGAGCCTATCCCGGCGTAGGCGCGGAAGAGCGCGGCCAGTCCGAAGCCATTGGCCGCAACTTGTATGAAATGACCGAATTGCGCGTGCCGATCATCTGCACCGTGATCGGCGAAGGTGGCTCCGGCGGCGCGCTGGCGATTGCGGTGGGCGACGTGTTGCTGATGCTGCAATACAGCACTTACTCGGTGATCTCGCCGGAGGGTTGCGCTTCGATTCTGTGGAAGAGCGCGGATAAAGCAGCGGATGCCGCGGAAACCCTGGGTATCACCGCGACGCGGTTGAAGACACTGGGCTTGATAGACAAAATTATCAATGAACCGCTGGGCGGAGCTCATCGTGATTACGCGGCGACCATGCAAAACGTGAAAAAGGCATTACAGGAAGCGTTGAAAACGGCGCAAAACAAACCGGTCGCCAATTTACTGCAAGACCGCTTCAGCCGTCTGATGAGTTATGGCAAGTTCAAGGAAGTTACACTTCAATAACCTTTTATTCACCCGTCATTCCGGCACGGATCGGAATTCAGATGTTCAAAAACTGGATTCATGGTCGGGGACGTAATGACATTTTTCCGGGCGCACGGTGTCTTGCCGAAACGAACTCACTGAACGCTTGTCGGCGCGTCTTGCGCCGTTGCTTCCCGCGCACAGTTCCATTCTGATCGGCCTGAGCGGCGGGATCGATTCCGTTGTGTTGCTCCATTTGCTGAATCAACTCGCCGGGCATTTCTCCTGGCGACTCTCCGCATTGCACATCCATCACGGCATCAGCCCCAACGCTGATGCGTGGGCGGATTTCTGCGCCGGGCTATGCGTGCAGCACGCCATTCCGCTGCATGTCGAACGGGTGGACATCGCCCCGCTGCGTAAATACGGTATTGAAGCTGCGGCGCGCAAGCTGCGCCATGAGGCGTTTGCCAGGCAGGTATGCGACTTTGTCGCGCTTGCGCACCACGCCGATGATCAGGCGGAAACGCTGCTGTTGCAACTGCTGCGAGGTGCGGGGGTACGCGGCGCGAGCGCCATGCCTGTCCTGAGCCGGTCGAAGCGGCCGCCGCTTGCAAATAGGTCATTCCCGCGCAGGCGGGAATCCAGTGAATTATTTAAACTGGACTCCCGCCCACGCGGGAGCGACGACGCTGGATTTATTCATGGCCTTCCCGAAAATGTTTGTGCAGGGTCAATCGTGCGTCCATTGCTGCACTGTTCGCGCCAGGAAATTCTCGGTTATGCCGCCGCACATGGTCTGCGCTGGATTGAGGACGAAAGCAATGCCGACGACAGCTACCCGCGCAACTTTTTGCGCCATCGCCTGCTGCCGTTGCTGGAGGGAAAATTCCCCGCTTATCGCGATACTCTGGCGCGTAGCGCGCAGCATTTCGCCGAGGCGAGCGAACTGCTCGATGATTTGGCGCGACTGGACGCGGCGCAAGCGATGCATGGCGACACGCTTGCCGTTGCTGTCTTGCAGATGTTAACCCGGCCCCGCGCCAAAAACCTGCTGCGCTATTTTCTGCACAGCATCGGCGCGCCGATGCCGCAAACGGTCCAACTTGATGGCATGCTGCGCCAATTGTGCGGTGCCCGGCAGGACGCTGCGGTGTGTATCGAATATGGGGGCTGGCAGGTGCGCCGCTATCAGGGCAGGGTATATATGCTGCGTGCGCAGGGCGAGTTTGACAGGAATTTTGTGTTGCCGTGGCAAGGCGAAGCCAGGCTGGATTGGCCTGCGCTGAACGAGCAGCTGATTTTTAAGCAAACGCCGGGAATATGCATCAGCTTGGCGAAATTACAGAGCGCACCCGTGACGTTACGCTTGAGGCACGGAGGCGAAACCCTGCGTCCGCACCCGAATGTAGCGACGCGCTCTCTGAGGAATTTGTTGCAGGAACACCATGTTCCCCCTTGGCAGCGTGATCGCCTGCCTCTGCTGTATTGCGGCGATGAGTTGGCGTGCGTGGTCGGTGTGGCAATTGCGGCCAGGTATCAATCAAGTGCCGATGAGGCGGCTATATCAATAAGCTGTTGCGCCGAATAAGGTAGTCCAGGCGCAGTGCATTCCACTCATCACATGGCTTGCCGGCTGAATCGCGATACTTCTATTTTTATCGTTTACAATGCGCGGCATGCAAAGACCAATGCTTATGATTAATGAGATTCTCTCTCCGGGCAGGCGCCCGGCCACGCTCTTGGCGCAGCGCGGATTTACCCTGATTGAAATCATGGTGGTCGTCGTAATCATGGGTATATTGGCCGGGCTGATTGTGCCAAAATTGATGGGGCGCACCGACGATGCGCGCATTATTGCCGCCAAGCAGGACATTGCCACCATCATGCAGGGGCTTAAATTGTACAAGCTCGACAATCAACGCTACCCAACTACAGAGCAGGGGTTGCAGGCACTGGTCACCAAGCCGGTTAGCGGGCCGGATGCCAATGGCTGGAAAACCGGCGGTTACCTCGACAAACTGCCCAGAGATCCGTGGGGAAATTATTATCAGTACCTGTCGCCTGGCATTAAAGGTGAAATTGATGTGCTCTCGCTTGGAGCTGACGGTCAGGTGGGCGGTGTCGGCAATGACGCCGATATCGGGTCGTGGGAGTTGTAATCGGGCGAGATTCTGATGTGCCGGGCGGGTTGCGCGGACAGGTAACATGTCGGAATTTTGCGCGTGGATTCACGCTGCTCGAGTTGCTGGTGGTAATAGTGATTGTCGGTATCACGCTCGGCATGGTGTCGTTTAATGCGGTGCCGAATGTGCAGCAAGTATTGCAAAACGACGCGCAAAGGATTGCGCTGTTGCTGCAACTGGCGCGCGATGAAGCGATTGTGCGCAACCGACCGATTGCATTCGAGGCCGAGGCAGCGCGGTACCGTTTTTTGCTTCGTGAGGGAAATGTTTGGCAGGCGCTCACGCAAGATGACTTGTTGCGTGAACGCGAATTTAAACAGTTTCCCGTCACATTCTCTATCAGCCCGCCATCGCCGGAGCAAGCAGTTCCATTGCGCATCATCTTCGGCCGCGAACCGGTCGACAAGCCCTTTGTTTTGACGCTTACAACAGGCGATGCGCATGCCACTATCCGCGCTGACGGGATCGGGCATTTCGTGGCCGAGTAACATGCAGGAACTTCTAAACACCCGCTATTTCAGCGGTGTCAATTCCATACGCGTTTGCCGGTGTGATTAGGCCCGCGTGGCAGACGTGAGGTCGAACCTCAAACATTGTGGCGCCGGGGCAAATGGGCTTGAATTTGCAGAGGAAGGATTGCGATGGGTAAAGAAAAGAAATCGACTCCGGCGCTTTTGGTTCGATGTTGAGGGGTTTTGTGAGCGTGAATTTGATAATGAGGTTTTAAGCGAGGATAGGAGCTGGTTATATTTTTATCCAATACGCGCTATACTGCCCGCCGGTGTCCAAAATCGGAAAGGATAATCATCATGCACACAGCAAAACTCTATACCCAGGGCGGCTCGGTTGCCCTGACCATTCCGCGCCCGTTGCTTAGCTCAATCGGTCTGAAGAGCGGCGCGCAAGTTTCTATCGAGACGGATGGCAAGTGCCTGGTTATCAGCCCCGCCCGAAAAAAATACACCCTTGAAGAATTGCTGAGCCAATGCGAAGGCAAGGCGTTCACCATTGATGCCGAATGGGAAAGTATGCCCCCCGTAGGCCGCGAAGTAATATGAAGCGGTCGCCGAAACGCGGTGAGGTGTGGCATTGCGATTTGGAACCCGTGCGCGGCGGTGAGCAAAGGGGAGTACGCCCCGTGTTGGTGCTGACACGCGAAGCTTTCAACCGCAGGGGGTTGGTGCTGATATGCCCGATAACGCAAGGCGTAAACTATGCGCGTGACGCGGGTTTTGTCGTGCCATTGCAGGGATCGGGAACGGAAACACAAGGCGTGGTGCTGACACACCAAAGCCGCACTCTGGACTGGATAGAGCGCAAGCCTCGTTATGTCGAGACGGTGCCGGATGCGATCATCGAAGAGGTAATGCAGAGGTTTGCCACGTTGCTGGATTAGCTCGCGTGCTGTGTGCGACGTGATTCAGGGTGTGAAAGAGGATTGAGATGATTGGAGTCGCGTGAAGAAGAAACAGTGGCCCTCGATTGTTGTAAACGCCGTGTTATCGGGGCAAATGTGCTTGAGTTTGTAGAGGAAGGGTTGCGGTGGGCAAAGAAGAAAATCGACCCCGGTGCTTTTGGCTCGTCGATTGCATCTGGTTATTATAGTTGTTGACAGCCTACATAATTGCGGGGGAGAGTTACTGAAAATGTTATTCCTGCTTCAAAATATGATGCAAATGAAGCCGGATTGGAAACGAATATTTTGAGGTATATATCAATGTTTTGAATGGTCGGGGGAAATAATGAAAGTGCCAGCGATTGATACCAGAAAAGATTTTCTCACCGCCTTAAGAGCAATTGCGCAGGATAGGCTACCGGCCCTTTTCCAGCTTGGCGCTTGCATAAACTACAGCGCCGCGACGCGAATCCCGAAGTCGGGCATTTCAGACCCCCCCGTTTACCCGCGCGCAATAAATTAGATTGCATTTCTCGTTTTGCCATCGCTCTTGGCATGACATGCATTGTATTGCTGGCAAATCAAAGCGCCCTTCATGCCGAGACGATACCCGCGACTACCCATTGGGGTTGGATGAAAGGGTGGGGCGCGCCATGGGGGTTATGCGGGCAGAACTATTCATTCGAGGCCGCAAACGAATTCGGGTGCGCTCCTATCGCGGAAGCGTGCCACCCTAACAGAGGGCAACAATATTACAGCCCGTTTACCGGTATTGCAGGCTGCGCCATACTTACCTCTACCGGTCGTTTTGCGGGGGCGGGCGGCTCCTGGTACGGCTGCCCGGATGCCACGTGGGCGCTTTCGGGTTCGAATTGCACCAGGGGTTGCCCTGACCACGCCCACGGCGTACCTTGTGTTTGCGATGATGGCTATAAATTCGATGCCGCCGGAACGAGCTGTATTCTGGAGCCATACACCATTTCGTTGTCTGGCTTGGGCGGCGACGTGATGCCCGCCAAAACGCGGGCAGCCTATGCGGAGGTAAAAACGAGCGCTGGCTCGCCCAAGAGCGGCGCACAGGTTACGCTGGAACTCACGGTTGCACCGGAGGATGACGGTTACAACCATGCTGTCGGCCAGCATACCGCGCCGCATGTAGGGAGTTTGTCGGTGCCCGGCGGGACAACCGGGGCGGATGGCAGGTTATCTTTCGAGTTCAGAGCGCCCGTGGCGGGCGGTCTCCACACCGTTACCGCCACTTGCAACAATTGCAGCAATACGGCGACGGGGACGATCACGGTGCCGGGGACGATCACGGTGCCGGGGTGTACGGTGAGCGACCTTGACCCCGATAGCTGATCTTTCTGCGCTTGCCGGGGAAACGCCGGAACAGACCCTGCTGACCCAGCAACTTGAAAACGGCATGGATGGCTACAGCTTACTCTCTACAGCCACTAAAGCGGCTGAGCAATGCCTTGCGGGCAGAATTAACACGGTGGTCGGCCCGCCGTCGACATCTGGCTATCAAGTAACCTCGACGATCCGCACCCCCGCATACCAGAAACATTTGAAAGACGTGTGGGACAAGTTTTGGGAATTGAAAGGGAAAGTCGCAAGCGACCCGACTATACAGCAGCGTTGCCAAACCTTGATCTCAAAAGTGGAAGGTGAAATAGGTTTTAGTCTAACTCAGGATCCGGCAAACGATGCATGCACCACATCTGGTCGGAGACATTGCATCCGCTATGGGCCTGCCGAGGCTGACCCCAAACACACCCAAAACATCGCGTTTGATATTCCGCTGCCCACAGTCTTTAAATTCAAAGCTCGGCTAAACCTGCAAGCGCCACCCCAAACAGTGTCACAGGAAGCGAATACCTGCGGCCTCACTTGGGGAGGGACATTCAGTTCTCCTGACCGGATACATTTCCTGTTGCAATAAATGATGAAAGGCGAATTCATGAAAACCAGTCAAACAAAATCAGCATACTCATTATTCTTTGCACTGATCTGCTGTGTGCTCTTAAACCCAGCGCAGGCTGGGTCACAACCCTCGGTGACAGTTCAGTCTTACGCCAAGCACGTAGGCAGCAATACCGTTTACACCTATCGGGTTACCAATCACGGGCCGAACCGGCTGTTCTCATTCCAGATCGGTTGCTTTTGCCACAATTCGGATGACCCGCAAGTACTAAACGACGAGCCGCAACTCGTCATCTATCCGGTAGATTACGATTTCGAGAAAGAATATGGGGGTACTTCAGCTGGCAGTTATTCTGCGCCTACAGGCTGGTATGGTTTGGTGGCTCATTACGAAGACATTTCCTACATCAGTTTTGATTTTAATACCACATGGGGTTCCGGTATTTCGCTACTGCCCGGCTACACCGAGACTTTCAGCATCATCACACCGACAAAAGGTGACCCTAGTTTTATTCTCTATACTGAACATCCAAAAGGCACGGCTTATTTTTATGAAAAAAACAGACGCGGCTATTTAACCGGACACTACAGCTATCGTGAAGATGATGCCACCGGAAAATCCCGCGTGGTTTCATATCCGATGCAGCTTATGGACCAGACGCCGACTTCGATTTCAGTGACCCTCAGTCCCGCCACCCTCTGGCCGCCGAACGACAAGCTGGCATCCGTCACCGCCACCATCACGGTAAAGGACGACTACGACCCCGAACCCGAAATCAAGCTCGAATCCATCACCGCAAATGAGCCGCTGGCAGCAGACGACATTCAGAATGCCCAGATCGGCACCGATGACCGAGATTTTTACCTGGCCGCCAAACGCTCAGGAAACAATATGGCCGGACGCATTTACACCGTCACCTATTCCGCCACCGATGCATCGGGCAACAAAGCCACCGCCAGTGCCATCGTGACCGTGCCGCACGATCAAGGAAAGTAGTGTAGGCGGATTTGCCATCGTTCCCACGCTCCGCGTGTGAACGTATCTCTACCGCTCTGCGGTGTTTACATGGGTAATGCTGTGTGCCAACGCTTTCGACGCAGAGCGTCAAAATCCCGTTCCCACGCGGAGCGTGGGAACGATAAAATGACGTACTTTGATTTTAGATATTCCCATGCGTCAACCCATACATTACAAGGTTTCTATAAACGCCGCGTGTAAAGGGTTTACTTTGCTCGAGGTGCTGGTGGCGTTGGTCATTGTCGGTACCGCATTGGGTGCCAGTCTGCGCGCAATCGGCAGCCTGACGCAAAACAGTAGTGATTTGCGCGCTTCAATGATGGCGACCTGGTCAGCCGAAAATCGGCTGGCGCAAATTCGTCTGGCGCGCGAATGGCCGGCGCTCGGGCAACGCAGATTCAATTGTGCGCAGGGTGAGCTGCAACTGGTATGCGAGGAAAATGTGCTGGCCACACCGAACCCTTTTTTTCGCCGTGTCGAAGTGAGCGTCTTTGACTTGCCAAATACACGGGACATGCAGAATACCGGGCGTCGCATCATCAAGCTGGCTCAGGTGGTGCCTAATGCGCAATAGGCCAACCCAAGGCGTTATGTGCCCCGTTTCGCCGCCAGCCAGGCACAAGGGCTTGACCCTGATTGAGTTGCTGGTCGCCATCAGTGTGCTCGCATTCATCGCGGTTCTCGGCTGGCGCGGACTCGATAGCATCGCGCGCGCGCGCATTGCGCTCACCGCTGATCTTGAGCAGACGCGCGGGATGCAGCTGGCCTTTGCCCAGTTGCAAAGCGATTGTGCGCATCTGGCCAGCACCGCCGTCCTGCCGGACCGGATGCCGCTCGCCGTCGGCCAAGGGCGGCTCACACTGGTGCGCACGGTGTTTGCCGACAACCAGCCGTCACGGCTGCAGGTCATCACTTATCGGGTCAAGGACGGCTTGTTGACGCGACGTGAGTCGGTCGCGACACGCGATTTGACAGAGCTGGATGCTCTATTGTTGGCTGCGGCGAATGACACCGAGACGAATCAGGCCGTGGTGTTGCAATCGGGTGTTGCCGCTTTGACGATGCGGCTATGGGCCAACGGCGGCTGGCATGCGGGTGTCGATACGCCGCCACCGGTTGCGCCAGCCGGTATGAATGCGAGCCTTCTTGTGCCGACCGGATTGGAAGTCGCTTTGCAATTGCAGGGAAGCGAGAGCAGCCTGCTTAAAATATTCCTGTTCGGGGCGGTGTGAGCGTGCGCCATGCCCCGCAACATCGGCAACGCGGCATCGCGGTGATCACAGCGCTGTTGCTGACGACGCTGGCGATCACGATCGTATCCAGCCTTTTCTGGCAGCAGCAGGTGCAGGTGCGCTCGATCGAAAACCAGCGGCTGCAATTGCAAAAGCAATGGATTTTGCGCGGCGCGCTCGATTGGGCCAGCTTGATTCTGCGCGAGGATGCAAAGCATTCGAGCATCGATGATCTGGATGAACCGTGGGCGGTGCCGCTCGCGGAAACACGGCTCGATCAATATGTTGAAAATGGCCGAGCCGATGACAATATCGCCGATGTGACATTATCGGGCAGCATCAGCGATGCGCAAGCGCGTTACAACCTGACCAATCTGTGCGTCAATGGAACCGTCAATCCCGCCGAGGTTGCCGCTTTCGGGCGGCTGCTCGATAATGCAAAACTGAATCCGGCGCTGGCGCAGGCAACGGCCGATATGATGGCGGCAGCACAAAAACTTCCGGCGGCCAATGCTGCAAACAGCGGTAGCCAACCCGTTTCGCAGCCGATGAATTTTACACAAATTGATGATTTGCTCGCAGTACCGGGTTTTTCCCCGGAGATGTTCGGCAAGCTGAAAAATTTCGTGATCTTTCTGCCTCGCGCCACGCCGGTCAATGTGAATACCGCATCAGTTGAGGTGCTGGCAGCCAGAATTGGTACACTTACCATTTCCGACGCAACTTCGCTGGTGGCAAACCGCAATACCGCCAGCTTTCGCGATCTTGTCGATTTTATGCAACGATTTCATGGTAAGCCATTTACTGTATCGGACAGCGATGCATCGGTCGCAACCCATTACTTTCTGGTCAATGGTAAAGTGCGCATGAGCCGGGCCGGGTTGGATATGCAGGCGTTGATCGAACGCAATGGTGTCAGTACCAAAATTATCTGGATTCGAGAATACTAAAAAGAACGAGACGCTTTGAGCACACTCTATATCCGCCTGCCTTCCAAATCCGCCGCCGACAGCGCAACGCACTGGCTTGAACTGGTTTGCCCGTTCGCCCTGGTGTCGCATGGCGGTTCAATTGAGCGCGAAGGTGCAGCGCCATTGTCGAGTTTGTCCGGCACGGTAGCAAAGGGACAGCGCGTGGTGTTGCTGCTGGCCGCCAGCGATGTAACTCTGTTGCGCGTGCCGATACCGCCGTTATCGGCTGCCAGGCAGAGAGCCGCACTGCCCAATTTGGTTGAAGACCAGTTGATTGCCGATCCGTCCGGTTGTGTGGTGGTGGCGGGAGGCTTATCCGACGGGCTGCGCACTGTCGCAGTGATGCAGCGCGAGTGGCTTGACCGCATTGCCAAGACATTGATCGCGTTCGGTGCCCGCCGGATTGAGGCACTGCCGGCACAATTGTGTTTGCCCTATCTGCCGGGCAGCGTAACTGCTGCCATTAACGAGCAGGGCGCCGACATTGACGTGACGCTGCGTCTATCGGAGCAGGACGGCATTGGTTTGGTGATCGCGCCTGCCCTGAGTCATCCTGAGACATCGAAGCCTGTCCCGAGTGTAGTCGAAGGGGATGAAGGGCGCGAACAGCATGAAGCATCGGCGCACATGGTGATCCAGTCATTGTGTGCAGTGGTGCCGGAAGCGCCAATCACGCTGTATGTGCCGCAATCTGCGGTGCGCACTTATCAGGAAGCTATCAGCCGTTCTGTCGTGCCGAATAAAAGCATCAGCGTGTTTGCCGACAGCTGGCCGCGCTGGATTGCCGGTGCCCGCGACGCGGAGCTTGATTTGATGACGGGATTGGGTGCGGGGGGTAGTCCCGGTCAGGATTGGAGTGCGTGGCGCTGGCCGCTGGCACTGGCGGTCACCGTTTTGGCAATCAATGCTCTTGCCTTGAATATTGACTGGTGGCGCATGAAAGGTGAAGCCAAGTCCCTGCGCGCGGCCATGGTTCAGATATACAAGTCCGCTTATCCGACGGAGACGGTAATTCTTGATCCTGTCGCGCAAATGCGGCAAAAAATCGCTATCGCCAAACGCTCTCTCGGGCAACCGGCAGCGGACGATTTTACGGCGATCTTGGCGGCTTTTGGCGAGGCCTGGGCCAGCGTCAAACCGGGTAGAACGATGCCTGCTATTGCCGCATTCGAGTATCGTGAGCGCAGCTTGTTCGTGCAGTTCAAACCTGTCCTGAGCCGGGTCGAAGGGCCAGGTGGCGAAGCGTCGGCACAACAGATGAAAGCCGCGCTGGCTGAACGAAATTTATTGCTCGACATAGTGCCTGCACAGTCGGCGACGGTATGGAAAATCCGGAGCATGAAATGAATCTGACCAGTCTGTTGAATCAATTCAGGCAATCGCTATCCGGGTTCTGGCTGGTTCGCGATGCCCGTGAGCGCGCGATGCTCGCTATTGCCGTTGCAGTGGCGGCTCTCGGCATATTCTACGCATTGCTGATCGATCCTGCCTTGACCGGTCGCGACCAGTTGCATAAATATCTGCCGGAGCTGCGTCGGCAAGTCGCACAGTTACAAGTATTATCTGAAGAAGCTGCGGCGTTTTCTGGAAAAGACGCACCACCGGTGGCAGCAATAGCCGAGGAAAGTATCAAATCCACGCTTGCGCGCAAAGGCTTGAAGCCGCAAAGTGTGGTGCTGTCCGGCGACCTTGCGAAGGTGCAGCTCGCTGTTGTTTCTTTTGCCGACACACTGGAGTGGCTGGATGATATGCAGAAAACCGCGGGGCTTTCGGTCGTCGATGCCAAAATTGTAGCGCTGGCTCAACCCGATATGGTTAATGTCACATTAACGTTGCGGCAACAAAGGAATGAATGATGTGGCGCGCCGTGATGTGGTTGCTGGCGGGGTTTGCCAGTGCCGCGCTCACCGCGCTGGCGTTTTTCCCGGCGACCTGGATGGCGCCGATAGTGGAGATGCAGACCGCAGGCCGTTTGACGCTGGGCGATGCGCAAGGCACTTTGTGGCGTGGCTCGGCCTTTATCGGCGGCGCACCGGGCGGCAGCGATCCGGTAACGCCGTTGTTGCCCGGACGGTTTTCCTGGCGGCTGTCCCCGATGCTGTTGCTGGGGCAGGTCGATGCCGAACTGGAAAATACTGCGGCATTGTCGCAACCAGTCAGTGTGGCGGGCAGTTGGCATCAATGGCAAATAAGTCCGGCGGCAATTTTGTTGTCTGCAGAACGACTGGCAGCTCTGGGAGCACCGTTTAATACAGTACAGCCGTCCGGGCAGATGCGGTTATCATGGGGGCCGCTACAGTTGGTGCGGCAGGGCGGAAAAATCGAGATGGTCGGCTCAATGAATCTGGAGATAAATGACTTTGCGTCGCGGCTGTCGCCGATCATGCCGTTGGGGGCATATAATCTGGCACTCGATTGGCGGGGACAACAAGCATCTGCGACGCTTAAGACGGTCAAAGGGCCAATGTTGTTAAGTGGTTCCGGGACGTTTGCCGGCGGACATTTGCAATTTTCCGGCAAGGCGGAAATCGAAGCAGGGCAAGAAGAGAGGCTGGCGAATTTACTGAGTTTGCTGGGACAACGTCGCAGAGAAGGCGACAAAGACATTATTGCGCTAGAGTTCAAATGACTAGAAACAGATTGGCGGAATGGCGATGCTGGAGTGCTGCGTTCATATTGCTGTGCGCGATGGTGGGCGTACAACCAGCACGGGCGCAGGATCCGAACGCAAATGCGAACCCTGGCGCAAACCAAGCCACGAATGAATCCGCGGGCCCCACCAAGGGCACGCTCAATTTCGCCGATGCCGATATCGAAGCGGTGATCGCGGCAATCGGCGATTACACCAATACGACATTCATCATCGATCCGCGCGTCAAAGGCAAGGTCAACCTGGTGTCGGAAAAACCGCTCACCAAGGCTCAGGCATTCCAGCTTTTGACTTCGGTATTGCGCTTGCATGGTTACACGGTGGTGATCAGCAATGGCTATACCAAAGTGCTACCGGAAGCGGATGCCAAATTGCAGGCTGGCCCGATCCAGGCTGGCGCAGTGCGCGGCGACCAGATCGCGACACAGGTTTTTCGATTGAATTACGAATCTGCGGCCAATCTGGTGACGGTATTGCGTCCTCTGATTTCGCCCAACAACACCATCAACGCCAGCCCGGGCAACAACACGCTGGTTATCACCGATTACGCCGATAACCTGCTGCGGTTGGGCAAAATAATTACTGCACTGGATGGCCCGGCGAGCAGCGAGCTGGACGTCGTGCCTATCCGTTACGCGATTGCCAGCGATATTGCGGCGATGGCCAGTCGGCTGCTGGAGGCGGGAGGTGCTGTGCCTGGAAGTGATGCCGGACGCATCAGTTTGCTGGCGGATTCGCGAACCAATATGGTCATTGTGCGCGCACCGTCTGAAGCACGCGCCAATCTGGCGAAATCGCTGATCGCAAAGCTCGATCAGCCGACCGCACAACCGGGCAATGTGCATGTCGTGTATTTGAAAAATGCGGAAGCGGCCAAGCTCGCGCAAACTTTGCGCGCCGTCGTGTCGGCGGATACTTCCGCTCCAGCCTCGGCATTGCTTTCATCGAACGCCACACCATCGTCGTCAACTGCACTGGCATCGCAGCCGGGCGCTGGTCACGCCGGATTCATTCAGGCCGATCCATCGACCAACACCCTCATCATCACTGCCAGCGAGGCGGTCTACCGCAATTTGCGCGCGATCATCGACCAGCTCGATGCGCGCCGCGCCCAGGTTTATATCGAAACGCTGATTGTCGAAGTAACCGCCACGCAAGCGGCTGCATTCGGCGTTCAATGGGCCACACTGTCTGGAGGGCCAGACAGCAACTATCGAGCCGGAGTAATGACCGGATTTGGTACGGGAGGCGATAATCTGGTCGGACAGGTGGTCGCAAAGACAGCCACGGGAAAATTTTTGCCGCCAAGCAACGGATTGAATATCGGCATTTTCAGGCAGGCCGCCGGCAAGATCGGTCTGGGCGCTTTAGCTCAGATGCTTGAGTCGGATGGCAATGCCAACATTCTGTCGATGCCCAACATGGTTACGCTCGACAATGAAGAAGCGAAAATCATCGTCGGCCAGAATGTGCCATTTCTCACCGGCCAATACACGACGACGGCATCGGGTGGGGCGGCAGGCGTGAATCCGTTCCAGACGATTGAGCGCAAGGATATCGGGCTGTCACTGCGTGTGCGACCACAAATTTCCGAAGGCGGTTCGGTCAAAATGGCAATCTATCAGGAAATATCGAGCGTGCAGGATTTGACAGCCGCCGCGGGCATCATCACCAACAAGCGCTCGATCGACACCAATGTGCTGGTGGATGATGGGCAGATTATCGTGCTGGGCGGATTGATCGATGAGAATCTGCAGGATGGCGCCGAGAAAGTGCCGGGTCTCGGCGATCTTCCGGTCGTAGGCAATTTATTCAAATATCAAAAGCGCAGCCGCGTCAAAACCAACTTGATGGTGTTCTTGCGGCCAACCGTAATACGCAGCAACGAGCAGAGCGCGAATCTGGCCGATGATCGTTATAATTATATCCGCAATATGGAAATCGGCGCGCAGCCTGCGCAGTCGCTGGTGCTGCCGGACATGAAGGCGCCGCTGTTGCCTCCGTTGCAGGATGGCCAGATGGAGGGCGGCATCTTGTTCAACCGGATGGACCACGGCCCACTATTCAGCAAGACCGCCCCGTCCACGTCGGTAAATATACAACCGGCGCTTCCGCTAAATCCTGTTCCTCATGAATCGGTTGCAGCGCCATCGAACGAATAAATGATTGCCAGAGATGCTTCAGTCATGACTGACACTCGTCTTCTCCCCTACGCATTTGCGCGCGACTTCGCCTTGTTGGCGCAGCGCGACGGTGCCGTAGGTAGCCCGGTCGAAGTCTGGATATCGGCCGCAACACCGCCGAGGGCGATTGCTGAAGTGAGCCGCTGTTTTGGGCGCGTCAAGCTGAAATCCATGTCGCGCGAAGCGCTTGAAGCGGAAATTGCCAAAGCCTATGCCAGTTCGGGCGGCGATGCGGCGCAGGTCGTCGATGAATACGAGTCCGATCTCGACCTTGCAAAGTTGATGCTCGATATACCTGCGGTCGAGGACTTGCTGGCATCGACCGACGACGCGCCGGTGATCCGCATGATCAACGCGCTGCTGACGCAGGCATTGCGTGAAGGTGCGTCGGATATCCATATCGAACCGTTCGAGCAGATTTCGGTGGTGCGCTTTCGCATCGACGGCGCGTTGCGCGATGTGGTGCGACCGAAGAAGGCGATTCACGCATCGCTGATTTCGCGCATCAAGATCATGGCGCAGCTCGACATCGCTGAAAAACGCCTGCCGCAGGATGGCCGCATCACATTGCGCGTGGGCGGTAAACCGGTCGATGTGCGGGTTTCCACGCTGCCAACCGGACATGGCGAACGCGCGGTGTTGCGCCTGCTCGACAAGGAGGTCGGCAGGCTCGACTTGCAGCATCTGGGCATGAGCGCGGCGATGTTGCCGCAATTCGACAAGCTGATCGCGCAACCGCATGGCATCGTGCTGGTGACCGGGCCGACCGGTTCCGGCAAGACCACCACACTGTACGCCGCGCTAACGCGGTTGAATGCTGCTACTACCAATATCCTGACGGTCGAAGACCCGATCGAATACGAATTGAACGGTGTCGGGCAGACCCAGGTCAATCCGCGCATCGACATGACGTTCGCCAAGGCGTTGCGCGCGATTCTGCGGCAGGATCCGGACATCATCATGATCGGCGAAATCCGCGATCTGGAAACCGCGCAAATCGCGGTGCAGGCATCGTTGACCGGCCATCTGGTACTGGCGACCTTGCATACCAATGATTCGGCTGCGGCGGTCACGCGCTTGCTCGACATGGGCATCGAGCCTTTCCTGTTGTCATCGTCGCTGCTCGGCGTGGTCGCGCAGCGCCTGGTGCGCAAATTGTGCGCTCACTGCAAGCGGCATGATGGCCATTTATGGCATGCGGTCGGCTGCGACAAATGCGGCCACACCGGATATCAGGGGCGGGTCGGCATCTATGAATTATTGCTGACCACCGACCAGATTCGCGCGCAAATCCATAACCGCGCATCGGAAGCCGATATCCGTGCTGCCGCACTGAAAAATGGGATGCGCACCATGCGCGAAGATGGCGAACGCTGGTTGATCGATGGCACGACGACGCAGGTGGAGTTATTGCGCGTTACCAAGGAATAACAGGATGTTGAAAAACTACTGCGCTTGTCAATACTGCGTTAAAAACGGACTCGAAGTCCTCATGTACAGCCACGTACATTCCGGTTTTTGCGAGTTGATCGGCAAGCCGCCCATCCCTGCCAAACCCGTTGCGCCCATTTTTGCCTTGTCTTGGCTGCGCTCGTTACGTTTCTCAACACACTGTTTAAGGACGCGACATGCCGGCATTCAGTTATGAAGCTGTCGATGCGATTGGCACTGCCAAAAAAGGCGTGGTCAATGCCGACAGTGCCCGTGCCGCGCGTGCCGATCTGCGCGCCCGAGGCTTGGTGCCGATTGTCGTCGATGCGATTGCAACTCAACTTGATGAATCTGGACAAACCAGAAGCCGCGTATTCGGCGATCATCTGTCAACCATTGAGTTGGCGCTGTTTACGCGCCAACTGGCCAGCCTGCTGGAAGCGAGCCTGCCGCTTGAACAGGCGTTTTCCGCGTTGCTGGAACAAGCCGAGCGCACTTATGTGCGTGATTTAATCGGTTCGATCCGCTCGGAAGTGATGGGCGGCGCATCGCTGTCCGATGCGCTGTCGCGGCATCCGCGCGATTTTGCCGATATCTATCGCGCGCTGGTCTCGTCCGGTGAACAAATCGGCCAATTGTCGCGGGTGCTGTCGCGGCTTGCCGGCTATATCGAGCGACGCAATGCGCTGGTGCAAAAAATAAAACTCGCGTTTACTTATCCGGCGATTGTCACCGTGGTGGCGTTTGCGATTGTGATCTTTCTGCTGACCTACGTGGTGCCGCAAATCGTGTCGGTATTCGCCAACACCAAACAGAAGCTGCCGTTCTTGACAATGGCAATGTTGGGCGTTTCAGATTTTGTGCGGCATTACGGCTGGATGGTATTGCTGGCGGTTACCGGGTTGGCTTTTGCCTGGCGCCGCGCGCTGAAAGACCCTGCGATCAAGCTGCGCTGGCATACCTGGCTGTTGACCGCGCCGTTGTATGGGAAATTCGAGCGCAGCCTCAACACGGCGCGTTTCGCCAGCACATTGGCGATCACCACCGGTTCCGGTGTGCCGATCTTGCGCGCGCTGCAAACCAGCCGCGACACCTTGACCAATGCCGCCATGCGCGCACAGGTCGAAGCGGCCACAGCCAGCGTGCGCGAAGGCGTCGGCATCGCACGCGCGTTGTCGGCGCATAAACATTTCCCTCCGATGCTGATCCACATGATCCGTGCCGGAGAGCTCACCGGTGAATTGCCGGCGATGCTGGAGCGCGCCGCCAACGCGCAGGAGCAGGATCTGGAACGGCGCGCGATGACAATGGCCGGACTGCTGGAACCGGCGCTGATCCTGGCGATGGGGGTAGTGGTGCTGCTGATTGTGTTGGCGGTGCTGATGCCGATTATCGAAATCAATCAGTTAGTGCGGTAGGATATGCATGGTGTATACCGATCAAAAGGCATGAAATGAAACGCTGGCCTCTTGTCGCAACTTTCATACTGTTCATTGCGGTGTGCATATCTGTTGCATATTGGGCAATGCAATTGTTCAAGCCCCTGCTGCGACCGGTCGCAGCACCGCCCAAGGCGGTGCAATCCGCCCCCCGTTTGGATGCGGCTGCGGTCTTGTTTGGTGGTCGTTCGGCTATTGCCGCCATCAGCAATTTTCAGTTGAAAGGCGTGGTGGTAGCCAGCAATGCGGCAGAGAGTGTTGCGATTCTGGCAACTGGCGGCAAGCCGGCACAAGCGGTCAAAACCAATTCGGAAGTGATACCCGGCGTAAAGGTCAAGGAAGTGCATCCGCGTTATGTCCTGCTATTGGAAGGAGGTGCGGTGAAGCGGGTTGAATTGCCGGAAGAGGTGAAGGGGCGAGCGAGAGTCAATGTTTCAACAACCTTGCCCAATGCAAAATGAGACTGCAAGGCATTTCGAGATCACCGCTTAATAATCGGCGCATATGTGGCGGGGGTAGGCTGTTCGGGCAAGTACAGCGCGGGCAAAGCCTGCTAGAATCACGCCTTCGGAATTTTTGATCAACTTTAATTGTTTGGAGAAAAAAGCATGGCTGTTGAACGTACCCTGTCTATTATTAAACCTGATGCAGTTGCCAAGAATGTCATCGGTCAGATTTACGCCCGTTTTGAAAGCGCCGGACTGAAGATTGTGGCCGCACGCATGACGCAATTGTCACGCGCCGAAGCGGAAGGATTTTATGCCGTGCACCGCGCCCGCCCGTTTTTCAACGATCTGGTCAGTTTTATGATCTCCGGTCCGGTGATGATTCAGGCACTGGAAGGCGAAGGCGCAATTCTGAAAAACCGTGACCTGATGGGAGCAACTGACCCGAAGAAGGCTGACAAAGGTACGATTCGCGCTGATTTCGCCGCCAGCATCGATGCGAATGCGGTGCATGGTTCCGATGCGGCTGAAACGGCGGCGCTGGAAATTGCGTATTTCTTTCCTGCGATGAATGTTTATTCCAGATAGACCATTTGAACCGTTTCTTCCTCACGCTATGGGGGAAGAAACATTGGGCTTAAAGGATTGTCTGGGTTTTATTCGCGCTAATATCTGAAAAAGCTGATGCAACAGAACCTCCTCGACTTTGATGCGCAAGCACTGACCGGCTATTTTACGGAAATGGGCGAGAAGCCGTTTCGTGCGCGGCAGTTGATGCGCTGGATTTACAAGGAAGGGGAGTCCAATTTCTCAGCGATGACCGACATCGCAGCAGCATTGCGTGACAAACTCACGCAATGCGCTTGTATCGCTGCGCCGAACGTCATGCGCGAAGAGTTATCCGATGATGGCACGCGCAAGTGGCTCTTGGATGTAGGGACGGGCAACGCGGTAGAAGCGGTGTACATTCCCGAAGAGACGCGCGGTACGCTATGCGTTTCCACACAGGCGGGCTGCGCGCTGGACTGCGCGTTCTGTTCGACCGGCAAGCAGGGCTTCAACCGCAATCTCGGCGTGGCGGAAATTATCGGCCAGTTGTGGTGGGCGAACCACCAACTCGGCAAGGACGCCCCCACTTCGACAAGCTCAGGACAGGCTCAAGGCAATTGGAAAATCAGCAACGTGGTGCTGATGGGCATGGGCGAGCCGTTGCTGAATTTTGACAATACCGTGAGCGCGTTGCGACTGATGCTGGACGATCACGCTTACGGGCTGTCGCGCCGCCGCGTGACGGTATCCACTTCCGGCATCGTACCGGCGATGGACCGGTTGCGCGAGGAATGCCCGGTAGCGTTGGCGGTATCGCTGCACGCGCCGAACGATAAGTTGCGCGACGCGCTGGTGCCGATTAACCAGAAGTATCCGCTCAAGGAGTTATTGGGGGCATGCAAGCGTTATCTGGAAAAAGCGCCGCGCGATTTCATCACTTTTGAATATGTGCTGCTGGATGGGGTGAATGACAGCGTGCAGCAGGCGCAGGAACTGGTGCGGCTGGTGCGTGACGTGCCGTGCAAGTTCAACCTGATTCCGTTCAACCCGTTTCCGCAGACGCATTTTCGATGCTCAAAGCCGGAGGCGATCCGCCGCTTCCGCGATGTGTTAATGGGGGCAGATATTGTGACCACCACGCGCAGGACTCGCGGCAACGACATTGCTGCCGCATGCGGGCAATTGGCCGGGCTGGTGCAGGATAAAACCAAACGGACTATGCAATGCCCGGTAGTGCTGCATGGATAAATTAGCCGAGGCGAGCTGATGAGAAAACTAATTGTCTTGTTGTTTTCATCGATCATGCTGGCGGGTTGCGGTACGCCGTCCGGCGGGGGGCGGAACGCCCCTGATCAGCCTAATTCCCGCGCCAACGCCAGCGCCAAAGTGCATACCGAATTGGCCGGAATGTACTACGAGCGCGCACAGATGGGTATCGCGCTAAGTGAGATAGATACGGCTTTGCAGGCCAATCCGAATTATGCACCGGCTTATAGTGTGCGAGGCTTGATACACATGGCTCTGCGCGAAGACAAGGAAGCTGAAGATGATTTTCAGCAAAGTTTACGTTTGGACAAGAGCGACTCGGAGGCGCATAACAACTTCGGTTGGTTTCTATGTCAACGCGGCAAGGAGAAGGAATCTATTGCACATTTCATGGCTGCATTGAAGAACCCCTTGTATGGGACACCAGAGCGCGCTTATTTGAATGCCGGACTGTGCGCCAAAAAAGCCGGCAACAGCAAGGATGCCGAAGAATTTCTGCAACATGCACTTTTGCTTCAACCCGGTTTGCCGCAGGCATTACTGGCAATGGCGGAACTGAGCTTTGCCAACGGCGATCACTCCGCCGCAAAAAAATACTTCACAAGTTTTTCTGAAAAAACAGACAGTCTGACAGCGGAGCAGCTCTGGTTGGCAGTGCGTATCGAGCGCAAGGTGGGTGATCATAATTCTGAGGCCAGCTATGGTTTGCAGTTGCGCAAGCGTTTCCCTGACGCGCGCGAAACAAAATTGTTCATGTATGGTGAATAATGGAACGGCTCCACGAAAACAACGCTGAGCAGGCCGATAACTCTGCTGCAACACCAGCGGTCTCGCTGGGAATGATTTTACGCGAGGCACGCGAGCGTTCAGGTTTGAGCGTGGCAGATGTGTCCGGCCAGATCAAATTCGCGCCGCGCCAGATTGATGCGCTCGAAGCGGATGACTATAAGCTTTTGCCCGAGATGACGTTTGTGCGCGGTTTCGTGCGCAGTTATGCCAAGATTTTGAATCTGGATGCGCAGCCATTGTTGGCTACTCTGCCGCAAGCAAAAGAAGTTTTGGCGCAACTGACACCGGTTTCAGTTGATGTTCTATTGCCCAATACGCATTTATCGCAGCGGCAAAACCTGATCTGGCTGGGAGCCGCGTTGTTGTTGGTGGCGTCGTGTGGTGCGTTTTTGGTGTGGCATTACATAACGCCAGAGACTAAAGCCAAAACAAAGCAGGTCGAACCCCCGCTTTCCATAAAGGATGAAGCACAGCATATCGTGGTATCGCCGGTTCTTGAAGTGAGCGCAATTGCGTCGTCTGTTGTACCGGCGGTACGGACGTCATCAGGGGTTGAGCAAGCTCCGGTTCCGGCAGCGAAGATACCTGTTTTGCCACAAGTTCAATCAACGAAACCGGCTGTTCAGCCCGCTGCTTCGCTGCAAGCACCCACGTTGCGCCTGACGTTTGATGAAGAATCCTGGGTGGAAATCAGGGATAAGGATGACAAGATGCTATCGTCGCAGGTCAATCCGCGCGGCAGCGAGTTACGACTGGATGGTCATGCGCCATTTTCTTTGGTGATCGGCCATGCCGAATTTGTACACTTGTATAACAGAGGTAAACAGGTGGACTTGACGCCCTATATCAGCTCTTCAAGCGACGTGGCACGGCTGACGTTGGAATAAGAGTGCTGGAATATGAACGAAGTTGTTATTAAGCGTCGACCGTCGCAGCGTGTATTGATCGGCAGGGTAACACTGGGCAGAGGTGCACCGATTGTAGTGCAGTCCATGACCAACACCGATACCGCCGATGCAGAAGCAACCACGCGGCAGATTTATGAGTTGGCCGAGGCCGGTTCCGAGCTGGTGCGCATTACGGTGAATACCCCGGAAGCCGCCGCGCAAGTGGCACGGATTCGCGAAAGTCTGGACAGCATGGGTTGCGATGTGCCGCTGATTGGCGATTTCCATTATAACGGCCATCGTCTGCTCACCGAGTTTCCCGATTGCGCGCAGGCACTGGCGAAATATCGCATCAATCCTGGCAATGTCGGGCGCAACCGCATTGATGAAGATCCATTCTCGATCATGATCGCTGCCGCTATCCGCCACGATAAACCAGTGCGCATCGGCGTAAATTGGGGCAGCCTCGACCAGAGCCTGGTGGTGCGCATGATGGATGAAAATTCGCGTCTTACGCAGCCCAGAAATGTGCGCGAAGTGACGCGCACCGCGCTGATCGCCTCCGCGCTGCAAAGTGCGCAGCGTGCCGAACAGCTTGGCTTGGCGCATGACCGCATTGTGTTGTCATGCAAGGTCAGCGAGGTGCAGGATTTGATAGCGGTATATCGCGCTCTGGCAAAGGAATGCGACTACGCATTGCATCTCGGTCTGACCGAAGCAGGTATGGGCTCGAAAGGTATCGTCGCTTCCACGGCGGCGCTCGCGGTGCTGTTGCAGGAAGGTGTCGGCGACACGATACGCATTTCCTTGACGCCGGAACCGGGAGGGTCGCGCACCCAGGAAGTGTTGGTGGCACAGGAGATTTTACAGACCATGGGCTTGCGCGCGTTCGCGCCGATGGTCACCGCCTGCCCGGGCTGCGGGCGCACCACGAGCAACGTGTTCCAGGAATTGGCACAAAGCATCCAGAATTACTTGCGCGCGCAGATGCCACTGTGGCGCACGCAATACAGCGGCGTAGAAAAAATGACTGTCGCGGTGATGGGCTGCATCGTGAACGGCCCCGGTGAAAGCAAAATGGCGAACATCGGCATCAGCCTGCCGGGAACCGGCGAGAGTCCCGCCGCGCCGGTGTATGTGGACGGCGAGAAAGTGACCACCTTGCGCGGCGACAACATCGCGCAGGAATTTCAGGGAATTGTGGATGAGTACGTGACGAGGAATTACTCAAAGAGGCAGGAGCGCGATTGAGTCAACTCCATACAAGCCTACGCGGGAAATTACTTGAACTAAATATTGGCCGATGAACCCGTAATTATGCCCGAAATTCATCGCCGATAGTTCTTCGAATCCGCCACTCGAAATGATGCAATCCAGCCCAGTGGCTTTGACTGGCTGTGATTAAGACAAGAAGCAGTCGTAGAGGTTTGAGCAAAGTTGCCAGCTTGCTTTGCATCTGTCGGACAAAATAATGAACATGGTGAACGGCAGCTTTGCGGCGACGTATGCGACGATCTGAAAGCTGAAGCGCCAATGGCTTTGCGGGGTTCAATATCGAGGTGAGAATTTCCGCATCCTGCCAGAAGTACATTTTGTTTGGAAATTTCCGTTCATAACTCGCAATCGCCCTTTCGTCTGTTATTACTATCCAGATAGAACTAATTGTCTTACCGTTCGTCTGCGAGCCGATGGTTTTTTCTGGTTCGTTTGATAAAGGCAAACCTGTTGAAAAACAGGGACGCAAAGTTTCCGATCTAAGGGGTAAAACCTATGATAGCGGGGCCGCCAAGAAGGTTTGCTTCCGGCCGCTCCTCTGTTTGTCAATAAGGAGAGTGTCATGTCAGATGCCAAGCCAATACCAGAGGCTCTGCCTGTTAATCGCTCCACTGAGAGCAGCCCAATGTGCAGATTGCCTGTCGGTTCATTTTCATCCCCAATATCTCCAAAAATTCATGAGTTGCGATCCAGGTATATTGCTTCTCATGCAACAGAGAGCGATTTGAAGCCGTCTAATGTTGGCTAAGGTGTGTCAAAATGATCAATGCAGATTGCGCTATGTTCGACGCGTCAGACGCTTTTGGGGGTGTATCGCAGATTAAATCGTCGCCACCGAAAGGCACCAAGGAGACCCGCAAGGAAACTCGTTATAAGGCATCGTGGGAAATTGCCATCGAAGTTGAAGGCCGTGACTTGTATGAGGGGAGGATCAAGGATATTTCCCTGCACGGGATGTCCATTCTGAATGGGCTTAACCTTAAGCCCGGCACCATTGTGAAGCTTCATATTTATATACCCCCATTGACCGGCCCCGGCGCACCGAGGATTCTGGTGATTCATGGCAAGGTGTCTTACACCGTTCATGATGTGGATAAGCTACGTTTCAGGGTGGGTATTGCTTTTGTTAAGTTTGAGCGGGCATCAGACCGCGCCTATCTGGAGGAGCGCCTGACAAATTATCATTCGCAGGTGCTGGTCGACAATTGACTGTCCATGCAAGTATGGGTTTGGGCGGACGTATGTCTTTTGAGTTACCGATTCTTGCCAGTTCGGCTTCCATGTTGTCTACCTCCATGTGATTGCGGAGTAGGTATATTGCGTTGGCGACAATGGGCAAAGAGATTTGGCCGAGCTACCGTAAAGATTTTTGAAATAACCGCTTTCCTGCTAACATCGCAACCTCAATAAATTCTTCAGGGTAGAGGCGCGCGAAGCAGGCAAAGATCGCGCTCTACAATTCGTGATACAAACAGCCGAAAAACTTTTGATGGAACTACTGGTGGAACAACCAGCCATTGGTTATAGCCATTCGACTAAGCGAGCAAACAACGCTCGCCAAGCCTGTCCCGAGCGCAGTCGAAGGGTCGCTGGTTATGGCCGGGTACCAGAATGAGTGAGGCTACTTTACAAGCCGTGCGCGGCATGAACGACATCCTGCCGGACGAGGCGGAACTTTGGCTGTGGTTCGAGGATGTGGTGCGCGACTGGCTGCACAGTTACGGCTACCGCAACATCCGCATGCCGCTGGTCGAGCCGACCGCATTGTTCAAACGCGCCATCGGTGAGGTGACCGACATCGTCGAGAAGGAGATGTACAGTTTTGCGGACGCGCTGAACGGCGACCAGTTGACGTTGCGCCCGGAAGGCACGGCTTCCTGCGTGCGCGCCGTGCTGCAACACAATTTGCTGTATAACGCGCCGCAGCGGCTGTATTACAGCGGGCAGATGTTCCGCCATGAGCGCCCGCAGAAGGGGCGTTACCGTCAGTTTCATCAGTTCGGCGTGGAAGCATTGGGTTTCGCCGGACCGGATATCGATGCCGAACAGATTCTGATGTGCGCGCGGCTGTGGCATAAACTGGGCTTGCGCGATGTCGAACTGCAACTGAATACGCTGGGCGATGCTGCCTCGCGGCACCGGCATCGCATCAAGCTGATCGCATATTTCGAGCAGCACCGCGATATGCTGGACGCCGATGCGACGCGCCGCCTGTACATCAATCCGTTGCGCATCCTGGACAGCAAGAACCCGGTGATGCAGGAGTTGATCGCTGCCGCGCCGAGGCTGGCGGATGAGCTGGAAGACGATGCGCTCGCGCATTTTGACGAAGTGCAGGCGATATTGAAACGCCACGATGTGGCGTTCGAAATCAACCCGCATCTGGTGCGCGGGCTGGATTATTACAACCGCACCGTGTTCGAGTGGGTGACCACGCGCCTCGGTGCGCAGGGCACGATTTGCGCCGGTGGCCGTTATGACGGCTTGGTCGAGCAAGTAGGCGGCAAACCGACCCCCGCAACCGGTTTTGCAATGGGTGTGGAGCGGCTGCTGGCGCTGTTGCAGGAAGACGGCATGGCATTGCCCAAATCGGTTGTGGATGTGTATGTGGTGCATCAGGGCGAATTGGCCAGCCGGTTGGCCAGCGTGGTGGCGGAACAATTGCGCAACGGCAATCTGCGCGTGCTGTTGCATTGCGGCGGCGGCAGTTTCAAATCGCAAATGAAAAAAGCCGATGCCAGCGGCGCGGCTGTGGCGGTGGTGATCGGCGACGATGAAGCGCAGGCGAACGAAGTCAGCGTGAAGCCGATGCAAGGCGGCGAACAGGTGCGGGTGAAAGTGCAGAACCTTGCTGTAACAGTCAATCAAATTATCAAATAGAAACGAGGTAAATCATGGCAGCATTGGACTTGCAGGAACAGGAGCAGCTTGACACGCTCAAGGCGTGGTGGAATGACAATGGAAATTTTTTGCTGGGTGCATTGTTGGTCGTTGTGGTTGCGATGGGCGGCTGGCGCGGTTGGCAGTATTACCAGAGCCAGCAGGCCAGCGAAGCGGCAACCCTGTATGCGGGGTTTACCCGGCAACTGGAGAGCAATGATCCCAAGCGCATCAACGATGCCGCCGCTGCGGTGATGGATAAATACGCGAACACCGCCTACGCCACTCGTGCCGCATTGCTGGCTGCGCAGATGAATGAGCTGGTAAAGGATGTGGCGCGCGCCAAGACGCAATTGCAGTGGGTTATTAATCATGCTGAAGAAGCAAGCATGAAAGACGTGGCTCGACTGCGTTTGGCTGCGGTACTGCTGGACGAGAAAGATTATGAGCATGCGATGAATTTGCTGGAGGCAAATCACCCTGCCTCGTTTGATGGTTTGTATGCAGATTTGCGTGGCGATGTATTGAGCGCCCAAGGTAAAAAGGAGGAGGCTAAGTCCGCCTACAAGTTGGCCTACGAAAAGACTGACGCCAAGAGCACGTACCGCGACCTGATCCAGGTAAAGATGGATGCGCTCGGGGAAACAAAATGAAACTGGCGCACCTGACCCTTCGATCCTTCGACAAGCTCAGGACGGGCCGAGGCTCAGGATTTGCTTTGTTGTTTGTGTTGTTTGCGCTGGGTGGTTGTTCGACGGTGCAAGGGTGGTTCGGCAAGAAGGATGGCGTGGAACCGGCCAAGCTGGTGAAATTTGGCGAGAGAGCCAAATTTGATGTGCGCTGGCATAGCGAGGTCGGCGATTCGGGGAGCAGCCTGCTGCAACCCGCGATTAGCAAGGAGGCCATTTATGCGGTTTCAGCCAAGGGTACGCTGAGCCGCGTGGAGAGAGCCACTGGCAAGCAGGTATGGCGTATTGAAACGGGTATTGCAGTTAGCGGAGGAGTTGGCAGCGGTGAGGGCATGTTGCTGATCGGCAGCAATAAGGGCGATGTGCTGGCATACGGCGAAGATGGCAAACTGCTCTGGAAAAGCAAAGTGTCCAGCGAAGTGTTAAGCGTGTCGCAAGTCGCTGAAAGCACGGTAATTGTGCGTAGTGGCGATGGCCGTATTGCCGGATTGAACACTAAAGACGGGAAACGTGTGTGGCTGTATGAGCGTAGTACCCCGGCATTAGTGGTACGCAGTCATGCGGGGGTAACGCTGCAGCGTGGTATCGCGTTCGCCGGATTTGCGGGTGGAAAGTTGGCCGCGCTGGTGATCAAGGATGGCTCGATATTATGGGAAGCATCGGTATCGCAGCCGCGCGGCAATACCGAATTGGAGCGCATCAGCGACATTACCAGCAATCCTGTCGTGGATGATGGGCAGGTTTGCGCCATCGCGTTCCAGGGGCGTGTGGCGTGTTATGACACAGCGCAAGGCAACCCGTTGTGGAACCGCGACATTTCCGGTGACAAAGGTATGATGTTGTTGCGCAAATATCTCTATCTCAGCGATGCGAACGGATTGGTCATCGCGCTGGATAAGACCAGCGGAAGCACGGTGTGGAGAAACGAACAGATGTTCATGCGCGACACCACATCCCCTTACGCTTTGGGCAATTTTGTGGTGGTGGGAGATTACGAAGGTTATCTGCACGGATTAAACAGCGATGATGGCAGCTTTGCCGCTCGCATCAAACTGGACGGTAGCGGAATTCAAGCCGCGCCGGTTGGGCTGGATGATGGCTTGCTGGTGCAGACGCGCGCTGGCGGGTTGTATTCGTTGTCCATACGTTAACGGGACTAGAGGCCAGACGTGCAGGTTGGGTTATAACCAGCGATTTGGTTGGCGTCTTTTGCCAATCTAGCCGAATGGTTAGTTGTTTCTTCAGGCGCGCGTAACCAACAAAAACCTGCGTTGATGTGTGCAGCCCATCCATTGGTGTTAAAGATGAGTTTGCTGGGTTACGTCCGCCGGTGGCGAGATTCTAATCATAAAGCCGCTAATTCAACCTACATGAATATTCACATTTAAAGGTTATCAAAATGTTGCCCACACTGGTTTTAGTTGGTCGTCCGAACGTGGGCAAGTCCACTCTGTTCAACCGTCTCACGCGCAGCCGCGACGCGCTGGTCGCCGATTTGCCGGGACTGACCCGCGACCGCCATTACGGGCGCGGCAGGGTAGGGGACAGGCCTTATCTGGTGGTGGATACCGGCGGGCTGGAGCCGGTCGCCAAGGACGGTATCATGTTCGAAATGGCCAAGCAAAGTCGCCAGGCAGTGGACGAGGCCGACATGGTGCTGTTTCTGGTCGATGGCCGCGCGGGTTGCACGCCGCAGGATGCGATTATCGCCGGGCAATTGCGCAAGACCGGCAAGCCGGTTCTGCTGTTGGTCAACAAGGCAGAGGGAATGCAGCGCGCCAAGGTGGCTGCCGATTTCTTCGAGCTGGGCTTGGGCGAACCGCTGCCGATTTCCTCGGCGCATGGCGACAACGTGAGCGAAGTGGTCGAGATCGCGCTGGAGAATTTTCCGCTTGAGGCAGATGAAGAGGAAGTCGGTCACGAACATCCGCCGAAATTGGCTATCGTCGGACGACCCAATGTCGGCAAATCCACGCTGGTCAATGCGATTCTCGGCGAGCAGCGCGTGATCGCGTTCGACCAGCCGGGCACCACGCGCGACAGCATCTACATCGACTTCGAGCGCGACGGCAAGCAATATACCATCATCGACACCGCCGGAGTCCGCCGTCGCGGCAAGGTCGAAGAAGCGGTGGAGAAGTTCTCCGTGATCAAAACCATGCAGGCGATCGAAGATGCCAACGTGGTAGTGCTGGTGGTGGATGCACGCGACCAGATCACCGAACAGGACGCGCACGTAGCCGATTTTGTATTGCAGGCGGGGTGCGCTTTGGTGCTGGCGGTCAACAAATGGGACGGGCTGGACGAGCATCATCGCGACATGGTGAAGAGCGATATCGAGCGCAAGCTGCACTTTTTGAGCTTTGCCAAACGCCATTACATCTCGGCGCTGAATGGCAACGGCATTGCGGACGTGTTGAAATCGGTCAACGAAGCCTACGCGGCCGCAATGGCAAAACTTTCCACGCCGAAACTTACCCGTGCGCTGATAGGAGCACTAGAAAAGCAATCGCCGCCCAAGAGCGGGCGCTTTACTCCCAAGATGCGCTACGCTCATCAGGGCGGCAGCAACCCGCCGCTGATCGTAATCCACGGCAGCGGTCTGGACGACGTGCCGGCTAGCTATATGCGCTATCTGGAGCGCACTTTCTGCGAGATATTCAAGCTCAAAGGCACGCCGCTCAAAATTCAGTTCAACTCCAGCAAGAATCCGTTTGAGGGCAAGAAGCCCAAGCCGCTCACCGAGGCTGAGCAGCGCAAGGCACATCGCGCGCGAATACGCGGGCGCAAGTTGTATGGGTAAATTCTTTTCGAGTTGGTATGGGGGCAGGCAAATAATATGACCGAATTCGCTTTTTATCGCAAAGTAGTGGCACTGAATACTGAAGAACATCGCAATCTGAGATTTGCAGTTAATGACGTCAACTTTTCTTTTGCGCGAGACACCACCGCGGTGTTGATGGCGGGAGTGGAGTTTGCCGAGGCAGCGCGAGAATACCCCATCGTGTTTATTCGCGGTCAAGATCAACAGATGCGCCCTGTCGCGTTGCTCGGTGTGCGCAACGGGGAGAATCTGTTTGTGGATGAACAGGGCAAGTGGGACGCACGCTATATCCCGGCCTTCGTGCGCCGCTACCCGTTTGTGATGGCCGAAGGCGGTGCTCCTGGCCAGTTGGTGGTCTGTGTAGACGAACGCTGCCCCGCGCTGAATGTTGATCATGGCGAGCTGTTGATTAATGCTGGAGGCAAGCTGGAACCGCGTATGAACGAAGTGATGCAGTTCCTGCGAAATTTTCAACAGGAATTCGCGCGTACCGAATTAATTACCAAACAACTTCATGAACTCGGTTTGTTCGTGCAGCAAGGCGCGCGCTTTGATACGGTCGCCGGAGAGACCTTCCAGCTAAACGATTTTTACCTGATTGACGAAGTGAAGTTCGGACAAATCGCCGATGACAAACTGCCGCAACTTTTCCGTAATGGTGCGCTGGGCTTGGTCTATCTGCACTTGGCATCACTGGGCAATATGCGCGAATTACTGGATCGAGTTTCAGCACGTTCGGTGGCGCAAAGGCGGGCAGTATCGGCTGCAAAGACCCCGTTACATTAGATATTGGGAGTTGGGGGCGAAACTTTTTTAGTTTGACAACGGGGCTGAATTTTGCCAAGCTGCCCGAATGTCGCGTCTCTTCAAAAAATTTATTGCGGTACTTTTAGCCATTTGGTTGCCGTTATTCAGTGGCAATATGCTGGCGATGACCGTATCTATGCCGAATAGCGGCGAGGCTAATCATACCCCCATCGTAAAACCTGATTTGGCGCACGCAAGTTCCCATCATCACCAAGCTGTCGCTATGGATCATTGCGCCACGCAAGATGAATCGGCAAACAGTCATACCCATTCTGATACGGGCTGCAAACATCCCGCCGCGTGTCAGTTAGCTGTTGCGACTGGGCAGGTCAATGTTGAATTGTCTGTGCCGTCATTGCACGCAACGCCATACTTGGCATTGTTTCAATCGCAGTCTGTCGCTCCTCTTGATCCTCCCCCTCTCGCCTGCGTCTAACGCGGGACGAGTGTCTTTGGTTTTCATCGCAATCACGCTGAATTTTTCAGCATAAAAACTCGCCCTGAATTGTTTTGGCAGCCGCATTGCGTCTGCTTGTTTGCAAATCAACAGAGGGTTCGGATGATGAAGTCTTTTCTGGAATTTACATCAGATGGCAGGTTAAGCTATGTTTTAGCCATGCTGCTTGCGGCATGGCTGCCGCCGGTTCATGCAGCTGATGGCTTGGGCACCGATCTCGCCGGACTGCTGGACTACGCGCGCGAGCACAATCCCGAGTTCGCGGCGATGCGTTACGAGGCGGATGCCGCAGTTCAGCGTGTGCAGCCTGCTGCCGCCTTGCCCGATCCGGTATTCCGCGCCGAGTTGATGGACATCACCAACCGCGGCATGGACAAGAGCGCCAGTCTGCTTCCTTCGCAGGTGGGCAGTACGCGCTACACGTTAATGCAAAGTGTGCCGTGGTTTGGCAAGCGCGATTTGAAGAGGGAAGCAGCCGGTGCTATGGCAGGACAGGCACAGGGACGAACCGCCGCTACCTGGGCGGATTTGTCGGCGCAAATCAAGTCTGCCTACGCGCAGTATTACTACGTTGCAGGAGGTCAAAAAGTCACCCGCGACCTGCTCGATCTGGTGGTGCAGATGGAAAATGTTGCGCAGGTTCGTTATGCCAACGGCCTCGCTGCGCAGCAGGACGCGGTGCGCGCGCAAGTCGAACAAACAGTCATGAAAACCGAGCTGGTCATGCTGGACAATACCAAGCGGCAAGTTGAGGCACGGCTGAATGCCTTGTTGGCGCGCCCGGCAAACATGCCGCTTGCCACTCCGCAAGGCTTGCGCGGCATTCCCGCAACGGCCAGTTTGGAAAACTATACGGCTCTGGAAAACCGCATTCGCGAACACAATCCGGATTTATTTGTGGAGGAAGCAGGTATCAATGCGGCTGAAAAAAATCGCGAGTTGGCTTACAAAAACCGTTATCCGGATTTTACGCTGGGTATTTCCCCGACCCAGTTCGGCACGGCGGTGCGCGAGTGGGGTGTGATGGCCGAACTCAATATTCCGTTGCAGCGCGAATCACGTCGTTCGCAGGAGCGCGAATCCGAGGCGATGCTGGCGGCAGCAAAGGCACGCAGGGATGCGACCGCCAATCGCATCCTGTCGATGTTGTCCGAAAACCTGTCCGGCCTTGACGCGGCGCAGCGCACCGAGTCGCTGAGTTCCAGCGGGCTGTTGCCGCAAGCGAAGGTCACTTTTGAATCCGCATTATCCGGCTACCAGACCGGCAGGGTGGATTTTGCGACGCTGCTGGATGCGGCGCGGCAAATCCTGAAGGCCAAACTGGAAGTATTGAAAGCCCAGGCTGACGCGCAGATGCGTTTGGCCGAAATCGAACGATTGTTGGGAGAAGATCTATGAAACCGATCAGCATAATAATTATTGGCGCTCTGGCACTGCTGGGTGTAGGCGCAAGCGGATATTGGTTCGGCACACGCACGGTTACCCAGTCGCCGACCGCGCCGGTTACTGTTAAGTCTGCCAAGGCAGAACGCAAGATACTGTATTACCGCAATCCAATGGGCTTGGCGGACACCTCGCTGGCGCCGAAGAAAGACTCGATGGGCATGGACTACGTCGCGGTGTACGAAGAAAGAGAGGGACCGGATAGCGCCCCTTCGCCCTTCGCTACCTCAGGAGGCGCAGGACAGGTAAGCATCAGCGTCGAAAAGGTGCAAAAGCTGGGAATAAGAACCGAACCGGCAACGATACGCATGCTTGATAAAACGATGCGCACCGTTGGCAGAGTGGAGGTTAATGAGCGGAACATCCACAACATTACTCCCAAGTTTGAGGGCTGGATAGAAAAGCTCCACGTGAAGACCACTGGAGAGCCGGTCAAAAAAGGACAGGCGTTGTTTGATGTGTACAGCCCGGAATTGGTATCGGCGCAGCGCGAATACACGATTGCCATGCAGGGCGTCGCGACATTGAAAGACGCGGACGGCGATACCAGAAAGAGCATGCAACAGCTCGCCGAGGCCAGCCTGCAGCGCCTCAAGAACTGGGATATTTCCGAGCAACAGGTGAAAGATCTGGCCAAATCCGGGGCGACCAAGCATAGCCTGACTTTTTATACACCGGTAAATGGCATCGTGCTGGAGAAGAAAGCATTGCAGGGTATGCGTTTCATGCCCGGTGAAATGTTGTATCAGATTGCCGATCTTTCCTCGGTGTGGGTAATCGCCGATGTCTTTGAACGGGACATCGCTTTGGTAAGGACTGGAGTCAAGGCAAAGGTGAAAATCAATGCCTACCCTGACAAGGTGTTTGAGGGTGTCATCACCTACGTTTACCCGACCCTGAATCCGGCGACCCGTACTGTTCCGGTGCGGCTGGAGATCGCCAATCCGCATGGATTGCTCAAGCCTGCCATGTTTGCACAGGTGGAAATTTCGGTGGTTGGCGAGGGTAAGGTGTTAACCGTCCCGGCTTCTGCGGTGATTGACAGCGGCACGCGCCAGATTGTGCTGGTGCAATTGGCGGAAGGGCGCTTTGAGCCGCGTGAAATCAGTTTGGGTAGCCGCAGCGACAATTATGTTGAAGTGTTGAATGGGGTTGCCGGAGGAGAGCGAGTGGTCGTGGCGGCCAACTTTTTGATCGATGCGGAGAGCAACCTCAAGGCGGCACTCGGCGGGATTGGGCACGCTCACCCCGGTGGGACGCTGGATACGAAAGGAACCGCCCAACCAGCCGTGGAGCATGCCGGGCATGGTGCGGCAGAAGAGTCGAAGCCAGTTGCGGTAGGGTACCAGACAGAAGGCACACTGAATGCCCTCAATGCAGATGGCACGGTCAACGTCACGCACAGCCAGATCAAGATGCTGGGCTGGCCGGGGATG
Organism: Gallionella sp.; assembly: GCA_023259035.1. GTDB lineage: Bacteria > Pseudomonadota > Gammaproteobacteria > Burkholderiales > Gallionellaceae > Gallionella. Next base: position 42,884 of record JAHFRA010000001.1, on the reverse strand, counting down.
ACCATGGATCTCGCACTGGCTAATCCATCCCTGGTAACAGGCATTCAACCCGGCACGGTCATCACTTTTGAAATCGTCGAACGCAAGCCCGGCGAATGGGTGATTACCAAGCTGCAAGCCAAACCGGCTGCAGCTTCCGGCAACCCACACGCGGGGTACTGACATGTTAAATGCCATCATCGACTGGTCGGCGCGCAACCGCTTCCTGGTGATTCTCGCCACATTGTTCATCACGCTGGCGGGTATTTATGCGGCGGTCAAAACCCCGCTGGATGCACTGCCGGATTTATCGGACGTGCAGGTGATCGTGTTTACCGAATATCCCGGCCAGGCGCCGCAAGTGGTGGAAGATCAGGTCACCTACCCGCTGACCACCTCGATGATTTCGGTGCCGAAATCCAAAGTGGTGCGCGGCTTCTCGGTGTTCGGCGCATCGTTTGTGTACGTCATTTTCGAGGACGGCACCGACCTGTATTGGGCACGCTCACGGGTGCTGGAGTACCTCAACTTCGCTTCCGGCAAACTGCCCAAGGGTGTCACGCCGCAGATCGGCCCGGATGCGACCGGGGTCGGCTGGGTGTACCAGTACGCGGTGATCGGCGTGAACAAGACGCTGGCCGAACTGCGCACGATCCAGGATTGGTATCTGCGCTACCAGCTTACCAAGGCGCACGGGGTAGCGGAAGTGGCGTCCGTCGGCGGCTTCGTGCAGCAGTATCAGGTGACGGTGGATCCGGTGAAGCTGCGCGCCTATGGTGTCCCCCTGATGAAGGTGGTGCAGGTGATCCGCGAGTCCAATCGCGATGTCGGCGGGCGCGCGGTGGAAATGGCCGAGACCGAGTACATGGTGCGCGGCAAGGGCTACCTGCGCGGCGCGGGCGACATCGAGAAGCTGGTGGTGAAATCGGAACGGGGCACGCCGGTGCTGATCCGTGACATCGCGCGTGTCGAACTCGGCCCGGACGAACGGCGCGGCCTTACCGAACTGAACGGTGAAGGTGAAGTGGTGTCCGGTATCGTCATGGCGCGCTATGGACAGAACGCGCTGGAGGTGATCGAGAACGTCAAAAGAAAAATTGCCGAAGTGTCTGCCGGCTTGCCCGATGGCGTAACTATTCAATCAGTCTATGACCGTTCCGACCTGATCAACCGCGCCATCGAAACTTTGAAGCGCACGTTGCTTGAGGAAAGCATCATCGTCGCGCTGGTGTGCATCGTGTTTCTGATGCATGTGCGCAGCGCGCTGGTGGCTGTCGTGATGCTGCCCGTCGGCGTGCTGATTGCCATCATCGCGATGCGCGCTCTGGGCCTGAATTCCAACATCATGAGCCTGGGCGGCATTGCGATTGCCATCGGCGCGATGGTGGATGCCGCGATCGTGATGATCGAGAACGCGCACAAACATCTGGAAAAATTAGCCGTTCGCCCTGAGCTTGTCGAAGGGCATTCAGGCCGCTTCGACGAGCTCAGGACAGGCTTCGACAAGCTCAGCCCGAACGGCTTAGGATTCAATGCACGCGCCAACGCCATCCTCGCCGCGTGCAAGGAAGTCGGCCCGGCCCTGTTCTTCTCGCTGCTGATCATCACCGTCTCATTCCTGCCGGTGTTCACGCTGGAGTCGCAGGAAGGGCGGATGTTCTCGCCGCTGGCTTTTACCAAGACTTTCTCCATGGCAGGTGCCGCGTTGCTGTCCATCACGCTGGTGCCGGTGCTGATGATGCTGTTCATTCGCGGCAAAATCATGCCGGAGGCGAAGAACCCGCTGAACCGCTTTTTGATCTGGATTTATCGGCCGATCATCGCGGCAGTAATGCGCTGGAAAAAAATAACCATTGTCGTTGCACTGGTGGTGCTGGGGGTTTCCATCTATCCGGCAACGAAGCTGGGTTCCGAGTTCATGCCGACCCTCAATGAGGGCACGCTGCTCTATATGCCGTCATCGCTGCCTGCCATGTCGATCACCAAGGCGGCGGAACTGTTGCAGACGCAGGACAAGATCATCAAGAGTTTTCCCGAAGTCACGTCGGTGTACGGCAAAGCGGGGCGCGCGCAGACGGCCACCGATCCGGCCCCGACGGAGATGTTTGAGACGGTGATCAACCTCAAGCCGGAGGAAGAATGGCGATCCGGCATGACCATGGACAAACTGATTGCCGAGATGGACAAGGCATTGCAATTTCCGGGTGTGGCCAACGCCTGGACCATGCCGATCAAGAACCGGCTTGATATGTTGGCCACCGGTATTCGCACGCCGATCGGTATCAAGGTGTTCGGTAAAAACCTTGATGAAATGGAACGCCTGGCCAAGGACATCGAAGCCGTGGTCAAGAATGTTCCGGGTACCACCAGCGCCTTTGCCGAGCGTATTACCGGCGGCTTTTACCTCGATATTGAGCCGGACCGGGAAGCGCTTGCGCGCTACGGGTTGGCCGTGGGCGATTTGCTGGATGTTATCTCTACCGCGCTCGGTGGCGAGATGGTGACCACCACTGTGGAGGGACGCGAACGCTTCGGTGTCATCGTGCGCTATCCGCGCGAGTTGCGCAGCAGCCCGGAGCAGATTTCGCGCGAAGTGCTGGTGCCGACACCGATGCAAGGCAATGGGGACGGCGCGATGATCCCGCTCGGTCAACTCGCCAAGGTGGAAGTGGTCAAGGGAGCGCCCGCCATCCGCACCGAGAACGCGTTGCTGTCGGCTTATATCTACGTGGACATCCGCGACCGCGACATCGGCTCGTATGTGGCGGATGCCCGCAAAGCGGTGGCTTCGAGCGTGAAATTCCCGCCCGGCTACTACGCGACATGGAGCGGGCAGTTCGAATACATGGAGCGTGCCGCCGCCAAGATGAAAATCGTCATACCGATTACGCTGCTGATCATCTTCCTGTTGCTCTATCTCAACTTCAGGCGCGTGACGGAATCGTTGATCGTGATGCTCTCGGTGCCGTTCGCGCTGGTCGGCGGCGTGTGGCTGCTGTGGCTGCTCGGCTACAACCTGTCCGTTGCCGTTGCGGTGGGCTTCATCGCGCTGGCCGGCGTCGCTGCGGAAACCGGCGTGGTGATGCTGATCTATCTGGAACACGCTTGGGAACAGATCAAGGCGAAACGCAAGGCTGAAGGGCAATATCCGAACGTTGACGATCTCTACGCAGCGGTCATGGAAGGCGCGGTGGAGCGGGTACGGCCGAAGATGATGACGGTAGTCGCAATCATGGCTGGCCTGTTGCCCATCATGTGGGGAACCGGCACCGGCTCCGAGGTAATGCGCCGCATCGCCGCACCGATGGTGGGTGGCATGGTTTCTTCGACAATACTGACGCTGATCGTGATCCCCGCGCTGTATGCCTTGTTCAAGGCGCGAGAAGTTAAACATTCATCTTCTGGAGAGAAGGTAAAAAATGATTGAAATGATTCCCAATTGGCATCCGGTCTTCGTCCACTTCACGGTGGCCCTGTTGATCATCGCCGCAGCAATCCATTTGCTGTCCCACTTCTTGCCAAATGGTGAGCTGGCCAATCAATTGACGATAGTCGCGCGCTGGAACCTGTGTGGGGTTCACCCTGCTTACCGTCGCGGCGGGCTGGTATGCCTATAACACGGTCGTTCATGACGCGCCCTCGCATATCGCCATGACCGAACACCGCAACTGGGCGATGGTCACGTTCGCGCTGTTGCTCGGTATCTCGGGCTGGGAGTATTACCTGTCGCGCCGGGGTAAAGGCAAGGGCTGGCTGTTCACCGCGTTGCTGGTTGTCGCGGCGGTCTTGTTGCTGTCCACCGCATGGCATGGCGGCGAACTGGTTTATCGGTATGGCCTGGGCGTGATGTCTCTGCCAAAACCGGAGGGGCCGGGCCATACCCATGAACACGGCGCAGGCCATAACCATGGCGAAATACCCGCGCAAAATGAAGGCACGTTGCATGAAGATGGGCATACCCATAGCCTTGATGCCACTGCGAACGGCGAACCCCCACATGATGTGGAACCCGGCGGCAAAACTCCCGCTATGGACGGCTCGGGCGCAGCGCACAAGAAGGCCGGACATACCCATGCGCCGGGAACCACGCCGCACCAGGATTAGCGCGATGAAAGCGGGGGTGTTCAGGCCGTAACAAGTTTTGACTGTAAACGGGCAGCAGTCGAAGCGTCATTGGAAATGTCCGGCAAAGTAATGAATGGAGAGCATGATGAAAAAACGAATTGGAATAATCGCCCTGTTGTTGGCTGGCGTGGCGTCACTGCCGCTGGCTGCTCAGCCGATGGCGGGTATGGAGGCGCAGAAAGAAACCGAACAGGCCAGACATCAAGGCACGGGCAAGGTGGTGTCAGTGGATCGTGCAAAATCGCGCATCAAGCTGGCGCACGAGCCGATCAAATCGCTCGGCTGGTCGGCCATGATGATGGATTTCAGTGTAGTGAAAGTCTCGCTGCTGGATGGCCTCAAGGAGGGTGATGCAGTGCGGTTTGAACTGGGAAAAACCAAACCGGATGAATTGGTATGGGTGATCGTCAAAATCGAACGCAAGTAATCAACGATTAAGGAGGGGTGTCATGAACAAATTGAATCCTTGGCACACGGGCAGTGCGCTGGCCTTAACGGCGGGCACCGTCAGCCTGCTTTGCGCGCTGGCCGTTTTCCTGTTCCAGGACGGAATGATCAGTTTCGTGAATGCATGGTTTCACGGATTGGATATGACCCTGATCAAGAGCAATAAACCGTGGACTTTGGGTGAATTCGCCTATGGGCTATTTGGTGCAACTGCAACTGGATTTTTGAGCGGCGCAGTGTTTGCCATCTGTTACAACCTAGTGGGCAAATGCCCAAACTGCAGTTAACAGCGTGGGTGAGATGGCGCCATGAATGTTGAAGCAGACATTTTCGAGCGATCAAATACGGCCTTCGTCGAGGCGTTGGCCGAGGCTCTGGATATCCGTGAGCATGAAACCGGCGACCACTCCAAACGCGTGGCCTGCCATACCATGGTGCTGGCGCGCCGCTTTACCGTTGATACTGGCCGGTTGCGGCAGATTTATTGGGGTTCCTTGCTGCACGACATAGGCAAGATCGGGATACCGGATGCAATTTTGTTGAAGCAGGGCGCGCTCGATGAAGATGAGTGGCTAGAAATGAGGACGCACCCCGAAAAGGGGCGCCGTATTGTGGAGCAAATTCCGGGCATGGAAGAAGCCGCCGAAATCGTGCTCAGCCACGAAGAGCGTTTCGATGGAGCCGGTTATCCGCGCGGGCTCAAGGGCGAGCAAATTTCTCTGGGAGCGCGACTCTTTGCAGTAATCGATACGCTGGATGCGATGACTTCCGATCGTTCTTATCGCAAGGCGCTGTCGTTCGATCAGGCCCGTACGGAAATCGTCAAAATGAGCGGCACGCAATTTGATCCGATGGCGGTGCAGGCATTTTTGGCCGAAGAGACTACACTGCGCGAAATGGTGGCAGCGAAATGTATGCAGCCGCATGATTACAATATTTTCGGTAAAGCAAAACTTCCGGTTCATGCACCTGAAAGGAGCAAGCCATGAGCATTACCACAGACCCGGTATGCGGAATGGAGGTTGGCAGCGAGTCGCGGCATAGTGTGGAGCATGCGGGCGAGCGCTATTACTTTTGCTCGCTGCATTGCCTGAAAAATTTTCAGGCAAACCCCGCTGGGTACCTGAAGCCGGTCGTGGCGGCAGATGTTCGGGTGACTGGAATTTACACCTGCCCGATGCATCCGGAGGTGCGTCAGGCCACTCCCGGTTCGTGCCCCAAATGCGGCATGGCTCTTGAGGAAGGATCGCCGGTCGCAGCGGCAACGGGAATCGTCAGACCGCTCCAGTTTGGAATCGGAGCATTCGTGTTATTACTGGCCATTTATTTTGGTGTTGTGAGTCTGATTTCCGGGATGAGTTTTGCGCTCGAGCAATTCGCAACATTCTGGTATTTCATCTTGCCCCTTGCGTTGGGCTTCGGCATTCAGGTCGGGCTCTATACTTACCTCAAAAATCTCGTCGGGCAACATGGCGCGTCCGGCAAAGTGGTTGCGGTATCCGGCACGACTTCCACTGCTGCGATGGTTTCCTGCTGCGCCCATTACCTGGCCAATATTTTGCCCATTCTGGGCGTCACCGGCATTCTCGCCGTAGTTGCGGAATACCAGGTCGAGTTGTTCTGGATCGGTCTGGTTTTTAACGCTGCCGGCATCCTGTATGTCGCGTCGAAGGTTCTTCAAGCTACCAGGGAGCATAAAAAATGCGTAAACAATTCTTGATCGGTTTGGCTGTTGCGGCACTGGCCGCTTTTTCCTGCGCCGATGGTCTCGGAGTTGTCAGGATCATTGCGGTGAGCGACGCGGCGGAGTCCGGGTATGCGCCGCAAGTAAGCAATGAGCGGGAAATAAAAGTTACGGCCACATTGCAAAAAATTCAGAACGAAGCGAGAACATGGGATTTTGAGGTGGTACTGGAAACCCATACCAAGACTTTGAACGATGATCTGGCCAAATCTTCGGTACTGATTGCGGATGGCAAGCAATACCTGCCCTTGGGCTGGGAAGGTGCGCCACCGGGGGGCATCACCGCAAGGGCAAATTGCGCTTCAAGGTGATTGCCCCGCAGCCGATGGCAATGGAACTGCAAATACGCCTGGCGGGCGACCCATCTCCAAGAAGTTTCAAATGGTTGCTGAAGTGAGTAGCTGAGATTACGCGGCATAATTTTTTCTACCACCTGAAAGGAGCACGAAATGGCAACTGATCCAGTGTGTGGCATGACGGTGAAATCGGAATCTCCGCACCGCTGCGAATATCGCGACGTCGAGTATCGTTTCTGCAGCGCCAAGTGCCTGGCCAAGTTTCGGGCTTCTCCTGCGGATTACATCAACCGGCTTCTGGCGCAGCCTGCTGCTGCACGCAGCGGTGTGATGTACACCTGCCCGATGCACCCGGAAATCCGCCAGCCTGCGCCGGGAAGCTGTCCGAAGTGCGGCATGGCGCTGGAGCCGGAATCTCCGCCGGCTCAGGGAGCAGTCGAATATACGTGCCCGATGCATCCCGAAGTGGTGCGCAGCGAGCCGGGCAGTTGTCCGATCTGCGGCATGGCATTGGAACCGCGCAACGCCCCGGTGGAAGACGATGCGGAATTGCGCGATATGACGCGGCGCTTCTGGGTGAGCGCGGCGCTGGCCTTGCCGGTGTTCGTGATGGCGATGGGCACTGATCTATTGCCGCAAGCGATGCCGGAATCCATTTCGATGACGGCGCTGCAATGGCTTGAATTCGCGCTGGCTACCCCGGCGGTGCTGTGGGGCGGCTGGCCGATCTTTCAGCGTGGCTGGGCTTCGCTGGTTAATCGGCATCTGAATATGTTTACGCTGATTTCTCTAGGTGTTGGCGTGGCGTGGAGTTACAGCGTGGTGGCGATGCTGTTGCCCGGAATATTTCCGCCCGCGATGCGCAGCATGATGGGGACGGTGCCGGTTTATTTTGAGGCTGCTGCGGTGATCATTGCGCTGGTGCTGCTCGGGCAGGTGATGGAGCTGCGCGCGCGCAGCCAGACCAGCGCGGCGATCAAGCTGTTGCTGGGTCTTGCGCCCAAGAGCGCACGCATCGTGCGCGCCAATGGTAACGAAGAAGATATTCCGTTGGAGCAGGTGCAGCCGAATGATGTGCTGCGCGTGCGGCCCGGCGAGAAGGTGCCGGTGGACGGCGTGGTGCTGGAGGGCGCGAGTTCATTGGATGAATCCATGGTTACCGGCGAATCCATCCCGGTGGAAAAAACCGCTGGCGCGCGGTTGATCGGCGCGACGGTGAATGGCACGGGCAGTTTGTTGATGCGCGCGGAGCGTGTCGGTGCCGACACGCTGCTCGCGCAGATCGTGCACATGGTGAGCGAGGCGCAGCGTTCGCGCGCGCCGATCCAGCGGCTGGCGGATGTCACAGCAGGTTATTTTGTTCCAGTGGTGATAGGAGTTGCACTCGCTACACTGGCGATCTGGGGCATCTGGGGGCCTGAGCCGCGTCTGACGCACGCTGTGGTCAATGCCGTGGCAGTGCTGATCATCGCCTGCCCTTGCGCGCTGGGTCTGGCCACGCCGATGTCGATCATGGTGGGCACCGGGCGCGGCGCATTGGCCGGTGTGCTGATCAAGAATGCCGAGGCGCTGGAGATCATGGAGAAGGTCAATACGCTGGTGGTGGACAAGACCGGCACATTGACTGAAGGCAAACCGAAACTGACCTCGGTTATTCCACTCGCCGGATTCGACGAAGGCGAGGTGCTGCGGCTGGGCGCGAGCCTCGAACGCGCCAGCGAGCATCCGCTGGCAGCGGCGATCGTGAACGGCGCGCAGGAAAAAAAGTTGACGCTCGCGGCAGTCAACGATTTCCATTCGTTCACCGGCAAGGGCGTGACGGGAACCGTCGAAGGTCGAGTGGTCGCGCTGGGCAACTTCAAACTGTTTGAAGAATTGCACCTCGATGCAGGCGACTTGCCGGCATGTGCCGAAACGTTGCGTAGCGATGGCCAGACGGTGATGCTGCTGGCAATCGACGGCAGGGCTGCCGGGCTGATCGGCGTGGCCGACCCGGTCAAAGAGTCTACGGCGGAAGCCATCCGCGCTTTGCACGAAGAAGGCGTGCAGGTCATCATGCTTACCGGCGATAACCGCATCACGGCGGTGGCGGTGGCGAGCAAGCTGGGTATAGACCGTGTCGAGGCGGAAGTGCTGCCGGAACAGAAGGCCAGCATCGTCAAACAACTGCAAGCGCAAGGGCGCATCGTGGCGATGGCGGGCGACGGCATCAACGACGCCCCTGCATTGGCGCAGGCGCAAGTCGGCATCGCGATGGGCACCGGCACCGACGTGGCGATGGAAAGCGCGGGTGTCACTTTGGTCAAGGGCGATCTGCGCGGCATCGTGCGCGCGCTGCGCCTGAGTCGCGCCACGATGCGCAACATCCGGCAGAACCTGTTCTTCGCCTTCATCTACAACGTGCTGGGCATCCCGATTGCGGCGGGTGTGCTGTACCCGTTCTTCGGCTTGCTGCTTTCTCCCATCATCGCGGCGGCGGCGATGAGCTTCAGTTCGGTGTCGGTAATTTCCAACGCACTGCGGCTTAACCGCGTACGGCTTTAGTCGCGCTTTATCAATCGGGCATATAAAGGAGAGCGAAATGTGGGGACATATGGATGGCTACGGCTGGGGTTGGGGCGGCATGGGGTTGGGTATGCTGCTGTTCTGGGGGCTGCTGATTGCGGGCATCGTGATGCTGGTGAAATGCTTCTGGGGTTCCGGCGCTTGCGGGAAGCGCGAGCGTGAGAAGTCCGCGCTCGACATACTGAAAGAGCGCTACGCACGGGGCGAGATCGGGCGCGAGGAATTTGAGCAGAAGAAGCGCGACTTGGGAGGCTAATACGTCATAGCCGTGCCACACCAAACTTCAAGGAGGTAGCTATGTCTGATCCACACGAAATACAGCATCTTTCCAGAGGGCGCTGGGTGTTCTACGGTTTTCTCGCAATAGCCGTGTTCCTGCTTTTTACCGAGCACCGTGCTCATGTGCTGGGAATATTGCCTTACCTGTTTTTGCTGGCCTGCCCGTTGATGCATCTGTTCATGCACCACGGCCATGGTGACGACGGACAGCATGCGCATCATCATGGCTCGTCCGAAGGAGAGCAGAAATGAATACGGATGCTCCTGCTTATGGCTTGTGGCCTTTGGTCATTATCAACTCTGCGGTGTTTATCATTTTTGCGTTCAGCTTCACCAAGCCGAAATCGCCCCGCGACTGGCGCTCGTTCAGCGCGTTTTCCGCTTTCATCGTGGCACTGTTCGCCGAGATGTATGGTTTCCCGCTGACGATTTACCTGCTATCCGGCTGGCTGCAAAGCCGTTATGCGGGAGTGGATGTTTTTTCCCACGACGCCGGACACCTGTGGCATACCCTGTTCGGCTGGAAAAGCGACCCGCATGTTGACCCATTGCACCTGCTGAGTTTCGTATTCATCGGCGGCGGGTTCATCCTGCTTTCATCCGCATGGAAAGTGCTCTACCAGGCGCAACGCAGGCATGGCCTGGCAACCACCGGGCCTTACGCCAAAGTGCGCCATCCCCAGTACGATGCTTTCGTACTCATCATGTTCGGCTTCCTGTTGCAGTGGCCGACCATTTTGACGCTGCTGATGTTTCCGGTATTGGTCTGGATGTACGTGCGGCTGGCATGCGCCGAGGAGCGGGATTCCGAGGCGGAGTTCGGTGAACGCTGGCGCGAGTATGCTGCTCGTATCCCGAGATTTATTCCGTAGCTCGTCCGAGGTGTTTCATGAGTGAGAAAATTATTCTCGAATCAACAATCACATGCCCGGAGTGCGGGCATAAACAAGCGGAAACCATGCCAACAGACACTTGCCTGTGGTTCTACAAATGCAGTGCGTGCGGTGTGTTGCTCAAGCCAAAGAAAGGGGATTGTTGTGTTTTCTGTTCTTATGGCACAACTCCTTGCCCGTCTATCCAGCAAGGTGGCTGATTGGAATTTGCAGCGTGTTGAATTACATTAAAGGAGAGTCATCATGAACGAAACAGTCAAAGACTACGTTTGCCAAATGCAAGTCCCATCTACCTCGTTTGCCACAGAATACGCGGGCGGCCATTACGCATTTTGTTCGGCCCAGAGCAAGGAGCGGTTTCTGACGAACCCGCATTTATATATTGGATTTCCCGGGCGCAAAGCACCTGCTCAGGAGGGGAAACAAGTCATCAAGCGCCGCCGCCTTTTGCTATCGGCACCGCTTGATGCGTTACAGGCTGAGCAAGTAAAACATGCACTACTCGAAATGATGGGAATACATGAGGTTTGCATTGAGGGAGACAAAATCGAAATCCAGTATGACCTCATACAAGCGACTGCCGAACAGATTGTGGACAAATTGGCATTGATCGGAGCCGGTCTTGGAGTGGGCTGGGTAGATCGCCTCAAATTGGCGTTTATCAATAATCTCGAAGAAATCGAAATCAACAGTCTTGAAGTTGAAAATAAAAAAAGTGTTGTCACTAGCTATCGTGCTATTCCAGGCCCGCACCGCTCTACTGAGTGCAGCTTATGGTTAGCGCTACGAAGAATTCGCCAGGCAGATTATCCGGTTTGACTTTGAAGCAGCACGGGAAACACTGCGAGACCTGCGGCAGTCGAGTGGTGTGGTGTGAGCCGATACGCTTCAAAATCGTGTGGTTGCTAGGAAAGCGATGGGTTTGCAGAATGACAATCAACAGAGAAAACCCCTATGCCTGAACTACCCGAAGTAGAAATCACGCGGCGCGGCTTGGCCGCTCGTCTCACCGGACTGACCATCGCGGATGCCGTCATCCGCAACGCCAGGCTGCGCTGGCCGATTCCGAGGAGTCTGCCGAAGTTGTTGCGCGGACAGGCCATCCGCTCGTTCAAGCGGCGTGGCAAATATCTGCTGGCTGAATTCGATCATGGCACGCTGATCCTGCACCTTGGCATGTCCGGTAGCTTGCGCATCCTGCCTGAGAGCACACCGCCAGAAAAGCACGACCACTTCGATTTGGTGTTAAACAATGGCACGTTGATGCGCTTGTGCGACCCGCGCCGCTTCGGTGCGGTGTTGTGGCATGGCGGTGATGTGCACACTCACCCGCTGCTTGCCACACTGGGCCCCGAACCGCTGCCAGATCAATCTGGAGGAAATGGCTTTGATGCGCGGTATCTCTATCAAGCCTCGCGCGGGCGCAACATCGCCATCAAGCAGTTCATCATGGATAGCCACGTCGTAGTCGGCGTGGGGAATATCTACGCCAACGAGGCTCTGTTCCGCGCCGGAATCAGGCCACAACTCGCCGCCGGAAAACTCAGCCTGCCGCGTTGCGCCAAACTGGTTACGGCAATCCGTGACACGCTCAACGAGGCCATCCAGCATGGCGGCAGCAGCCTGCGCGATTTCGTAAGCGCATCAGGGCAGCACGGCCACTTCCAGCAGCACCACTGGGTATACGGACGCGGCAGCGAGCCATGCCGTCGTTGTGGCTCACTCATCAAGCAACTCAGGCAAGGGCAGCGATCCAGTTTTTATTGTGCAAAATGTCAAAAGTAAATGGGGGGCAGATTCTGCTGTTCACAGCTCAATGCTCCTTGCCATCAACCCGTGGCTGCATGAGGAAGGGAATATACCGCCACGCGAGTATCGTAAAGCAGACAAACCAGCACGATGCCGCAAGGTAAATCCAGCTCACGTAACTGGAAGGGAAGACCTGCGGTGCAATGACGCGGAACACAAAGGCCAAGATCATTATCCACAGTACGAATTTGTCGGCCGCATCGAAGACTACTTTTCTGCCCGTGTGTCCCTTCGATATTCTGATCAGCATGCCGGGAACGATCAGCCCTATCACGCCGAAGGTGAAGACGTGGACGGATACTGATAATGCCCATTCGGGATGAACAACATGCCTGAGAAATTCAATCAGTAGTTGCACGATGATCGCGAGACAACCCAGATACATGATCCCGATATCGAGCCGTTGCATGGCAATTTGTGGCTTCCAGAAAACAAGTCTGCCAAACAGCAGAAACGCGAGCAACAGCGCGATCCAGCCCGATAGCTGCGGCGGCATCAGACTTTCAAATACCAGCAACAGCCCGAGAATCTTGATCGTCTTGTTCAACACGGGGTTGCTCAGGATTGAAACATTGAACACACTCTTCATGAACTGGGCCAGCGTTCGCTCAAGCATCACCAGAAACGCCATCCGGAACAGTCCCACCGCCATGCTCACACCAATGTAAAAGTAATCCTGGCTTAGCATCAGATTCTTCGCCACCAAAAAAACCGGAAGTATCAGGAGGAAAAAATAGTTGTCGTTGCGGTAGGTGTCATCCTTGCGGTTTCGAATTAATGTCCGCAACAGCATCACAACGATAGTGCCCAGGAACAGGTTGTTTGAAATCCGAAACAACAGTGGCGGCCAAACACCTTCAAACCACATGCCAAACCGTTCCACAAGCCAGGCAGCAACCAGAAGCATTAGCGGATAACCATGATAGCCGCGGATCTTCACCCAGTTCTTGGTTGAGGTCAGCAGGAATCCGCCGAGAACAGCCCAACCGAAACCGAAGAACATCTCGTGGGCGTGCCACTGAACCATGGAAAACGAGCTCACTGGCGCTGCAATGACACCCGAAAAAAACAAAACCCACAAAACCGGCAGACTCAATCCGGATATGCACGCCAATCCAAAAAACGGACGAAAGCCCACCAACCAGAGCGGATGTATTGGTAGATTTATCTTGAATTTTTGTTGTGTTGTTGGCGTCTGCCGAGTGTCGTCATCACTATTGTTCATGTTCTGGCTGGGCTGATGGAGTGTTAGCGAAGGGGCTGTTCGTATTATCTCCCAAAAGCGGCTCTGGAACCGGATTGCACAACCATTACGCAGCTATAACAAACACGAGTTGCAACGTTTTTTGTTCCAGCTTTTGCTAGCGGGATAACCGGCGACTTGGCTGCGGTCTTTTGCGGCCTGGTCGAATGGCTAGTTGTTTCATTCAGAGGATTGAGGAGAGGGTTTCCTAGCGCAGCAGCGGCTTAAGTTCTTTCAACACTTTCCGCATAATCTGCGGTTGTGCTTCCCTGGTGGGATGCAGGTTATCGGCCTGAAATTGTTCGGGTGCAAGATCTGCAAGAAAGAACGGCAACAGCCTGACGTGAAATTTTTCCGCCAGTCTTTGATACACATTCTGAAATTGGGTGATGTAAGGCTCGCCGTAATTCGGTGGCAGCTTCATGCCGACCAACAGCACTTTTGCGCCGGAATGGATTGCCCGCCCAATAATTTCACCGAGGTTGGTTTCGATATCCGCCGTGCTGAAACCACGCAGCCCGTCATTTACGCCAAGTTCCAGAATAACAATCGCCGGTTGGTGCTGCTGCAAAGCCTTGGCGATGCGCTGCCGTCCGCCCAGCGCGGTCTCGCCGCTGATGCTGGCGTTCACCACGAGATATTTCGAGTGGCTGCGCGCCAATTCCTGCTGTAGCAGGCTCGGCCAACTTTCTTCTACTGCAATGCCATAGCCGGCTGATAAACTGTCGCCGAACACCAATATGTTTTTTTCGGCATGCGCAGAATGTGGCAGACACAGCACAATGAATAGCAGGATGAACATCAAAGCCGTCATTCCGGGCTTGACCCGGAATCCAGTATTTTGATTAAACTGGATGGCCGTTCCTCGAAACTTGCCAGGAACGGCTCGTTTTCCCGTCTTCACGGGATAACCAGCCACTTGGTTGCTGTTTTTGGGCAACCTAGTGGAATGGCTATAACCAATGACTTGCCCAGCGTTCTTTGCTGGGTTAGTCAGATGGCTAGTAGTTCTATCAGTTGTTTCACCAATGACGAAACTGAAACTTTTTGAGGTATCAATAATATTCATGGCAGCGATTGTGCAGGCAGTTGAACTAACCAAGCAAGTGTTAAGCGGAGATCAACCGCTGACCATCTTGCATGAAGTAAGTTTTACGGTCGAGGCGGGCGAGAGCCTGGCGATTCTCGGCGCGTCAGGTTCCGGCAAATCCACTTTGCTTGGCTTGCTCGCCGGGCTGGACGTGCCGAGCAGCGGCAGCGTGCTGCTCGACGGCAATGACCTGTTCGCGCTGGATGAAGACGGTCGCGCCCGGCTGCGCGGCGCGGCAGCAGGCTTCGTGTTCCAGTCGTTCCAGTTGCTGCCCGCGCTGAACGCGCTGGAAAACGTCATGCTGCCGCTGGAACTGCGCGGTGCGAATGACGCGCGCGAACGTGCCGGGGAATCGCTGCGGCAAGTGAGTTTGAGCGAACGCGCGCACCACCTGCCCAAACACCTCTCCGGCGGCGAACAGCAGCGTGTCGCGCTGGCGCGCGCCTTTGTCACGCAGCCCAAGATATTGTTCGCCGACGAACCCACCGGCAACCTCGACGCCGCCACTGGCGCGCAGGTCATCGAACTGATGCTGGAACTCAACCGTGCGCAAGGCACGACGCTGATCCTGGTCACCCACGACGAAGCGCTGGCGCGGCGTTGCGGCAGGCAATTGCGACTGGCGGCGGGGCGGGTGGTGGATTGATGTTTGAGAAATCCTGCGGCGTAAAAAGGCTAAATTAGAGCGTGCGTTTCCTCTTCGAGGCAAGAGTGGAAGAATTACCCGGCTTAGTTTGGCGGGTTAAGTGAGGCATTATTTAGCACGAGATTACGAGGTGTATTTCAAACCCCAGTCGTTGCAGTGTTAATCCAAACACCTATGTGAGAGTCGATTCATGATAAGCAACCGCGAGAAAATGGTCACCGTTCTTGGTTCCGCGCATTTCCAGCCCATCGCTGACCTCATTGATAGGCTCACGTCTACCGAACGACAGCGTCCAAATCGCGTGAAATCGTCATCAAACGAATGCGGCTACACCGCCGCATGTGTTTTGCTGTTGGTCGCCATGTTTGAGTCATATGTTTCACGTGTTCGTTTCGCCAACGGCTCCAGCGTTCCGAACGATCATCGTCATGCGTTAGCGGTCGTTAAGTTTCTTTACCCACGTTTGCGCCATCGCAAGTCACTGGAAGATATTTACATACTAAGAGATACGCTTACGCACAGCCACCTCTGGGAGATCGAGTACGAATGGGGAGGGTCAACTCCGATGGCTCTGAAGAGTGCGGCCTTGCACCCTGCCTATGGTGACAAAAAATTTGCGCAGCGAGTCAACTTGAAGACTCACCGTACAAAGGCGCTCCGCCTTTCTGTCTTCCCTTCACGAGTAGATCGAACCGACTTGCTGAAAGTCTTCTGCACTATCTGGAAAACGCTGCTTCTGTTTGAGCAGGCAGACAGGTTTCAATGCTATGTATCTCACTTGCACGTCAGATTTCGTGGAGAAACGGTTCTCTTCTCATCTCTGCAAGATGAACTTCAAAACGCGCTCTAACTCAGAGGCATCAGGGACGGAACCCAATTGATTTTGGGAGCAATTGAGAATCATAAATTTTCCGGCCACAATCTGGCTGTATGCACTACCGCCAAAACCTGTATCTCTTCCGGTTCGATGCGATAAGCAAGCATGAACGGGAAGCGGCCAACGGTTAGTTCGCGGGTTCCTGCGATTCGACCCAGCCTGCCGATTTGAGGGTTTTGCGTTAGCGTTTCAGCCGCTTTGCGGATGAGCAGGATGACGCGTCTTGCTGCCTGTGGATTTTCTTGTGCAATGTAATCGTGAATCTCCGCAAGGTCCAGTTTAGCTCGCGGCGTGTAACGCAGTTTCATGTGCGTGTATCAGTTTGCTTGGGGGTCAGTGTAGCGCGCGAAGAACGCCTCCATCTCCTCGTCAGTCACAAACTCGCCGCGTTGCGCCTGCGCCAGCCCTTCCTGAATGCGCCCAATGATGCGGTGCTGTTGCGCCAGGTACAGCGTCACCGCCTCGTTTGCCAGCTCGCTTTCGCTGCGGTGGATTTCTTCCGCCAGATGGTCGAGCTGCATTTTCAATTCTGGCCGGATTTCAAGGGTAGTAGCACTCATGGGATGCTCCGAATGGTTTTCACGAGAAGTAATGCTACACCAGCAAGCAACTAAAGAGAATAATGAGGTACCACGATTTCTCGGGGAATAGAAAATGAACCTTTTCCGTCTCTCCCTCAACCTCATGCGCCGCGATTGGCGTGCCGGGGAATGGCGTGTGCTGCTGGTGGCGCTGGTGCTGGCGGTGGGCAGTCTCGCGACCGTCGGGTTGTTCGCCGACCGCGTGCGGCTGGCGTTGCAGCAGGAAGCGACCAGCCTGATCGGCGCAGACTTGCGCATCGTTTCGACGCGCCCGCTGCCGCCTGCTTATCGTGCTGCTGCACAGGTGCGTGGGCTGCGAACGGTGGAGAGCCGCGCGTTTCTGAGTATGGTGGCGCATCGTGAGCAGACCTTGCTCTCCGAGATTCAGGCGGTGGAGGCGGGTTATCCGTTGCGCGGCAGGATCGAGATCGACGATGGTGCAGGTTCTACCCCCTCCCTAACCCTGATGGAACAACTAGCCATTCGACTAAGCCCGCAAGCAGGCAAGTCGCTGGTTATCCCCCTGCATGGGGGAGGGAATGCTATTGGGAGAGTCGTTAGTCGCGGCACGGTGTGGGTGGACGGGCGGCTGTTGCGCCGATTGGATGTGCGCGTCGGTGACGAGGTCGGCATCGGCACGCAGCGCTTCACGGTGGCGGCGCGCATCGTGCGCGACATCGACCGGGCGGTCGGTTTCTACAGCTTCGCGCCGCGCGTGCTGATGAACGGCGACGACCTCGCCGCGACGGGTCTGCTGCAGGAAGGCAGCCGCATCACCTATCGCCTGATGGTCGCGGGCGAAGCGCAGCAGGTTGCCGCATTGAGCGACGAGTTGAAGCAAGGCTTGTCGGGCAGCGAAAAGCTGGAAGACGTGCACGATGCGCGACCGGAGATACGCAGCGCGCTGGAACGCGCCGAGCATTTCCTCGGCCTCGCCGCGCTGACTACGGCGATTCTTGCGGGTGCGGCGATGGCGCTGGCGGCGCGGCGTTTCGTACTGCGCCATCTCGACGGCTGCGCGATGCTGCGCTGCCTCGGCGCACAGCAGGGGCAGGTGTTGCGCCTGTTCCTCTACCAGTTCCTGTTGCTTGGCGTGGTCGCAGTGCTGTTCGGCTGCGCGCTGGGCTATATCTCGCAGGCGCTGCTGGTCGGATTTATCGAGTCGATGCGCGATTCTGAACTGCCGCAGCCTTCTGTGTTGCCAGCGATCAAGAGTGCGGCCAGCGGCTTTGCGTTGCTGTTCGGTTTCGCTTTCCTGCCGTTGCTGCAACTGCGCAAGGTGTCGCCGTTGCGCGTGCTGCGCCGCGAACTGGGCGCGCCGCAGGCGAACACTGTTCTTGCCTATGGCCTCGCCGCGCTGGTGCTGGCAGCTTTGTTCCTGTGGCATTCCGGTTCAATCAAATTGGGATTCACAATGCTGGGCGGGTTGCTCGCCGGGTTGCTGTGCTTCGGCCTGCTGGCCTGGCTGCTTCTGCACGGGCTGGCGCGCCATTCGTTGCGCTTTCACGCACAGTTGCGGCACGCGTTCAACAATCTGGCGCGGCACGGGCGCGACTCGGCGCTGCAAGTGGTGGCGCTCGGCCTGGGCGGCATGGCGTTGCTGCTGCTGACGCTGGTGCGCGGCGATCTGTTGCAAAGCTGGCAGGGCAAGTTGCCGCCGGATACGCCGAATCGTTTCATCGTGAACATTCAGCCGGATCAGCAACAGGCGGTGCTGGATTTCTTTGTGCGCCAGTCGATACCGCAACCGCAGTTGCTGCCGATGGTGCGCGGGCGATTGGTCGCCATCAATACTACTTCCATCAATGGCGACAGCTATGCCGACCCGCGCGCGCGCGACTTGGTGGAGCGCGAATTCAATCTTTCCTATGCCGAGAAAATGCCGGAGTGGAACGAGTTGGTGCAGGGGCAATGGTGGATGCCCTCACCTGAAAAGGGGAGGGCTGGAGAGGGGTTAGCGCAATTATCAGTCGAAGAAGGCATTGCCGACCGGCTCGGCATCCGCCTCGGCGACGAACTCGCCTATGACGTGGCGGGCAACCGCTTCACCGCGCGTGTGGCCAACCTGCGCAAGGTGCAATGGGATTCGATGCGGGTGAATTTCTTCGTTATCACCACGCCGGAGTTGCTCAGGGATTATCCGGTGAGTTATCTGACCAGTTTTTACCTGCCGCCGGACAAGCTGCACGCGGGCGACCAACTGGCGCGGGAATTTCCCAACCTGCTGGTAATCGACACCGGCGCGATGATCGAGCAGGTGCGCGGCATCATGGGGCAGATCGCGCAGGCCGTCAGCGTGATATTCCTGTTTACCTTGCTGAGCGGTCTCGCGGTGCTGTATGCCGCGTTGCTGTCCACGCAGGACGAGCGCACCAACGAGGCGGCGATCTTGCGCACGCTGGGCGCAGACAGCCATTATCTGCGCCGTCTGCATCTCTCGGAATTCGCCGTGCTGGGATTGCTGAGCGGTATGTTCGCCTCAGCCGGCGCAGTATTGCTCGGCTGGGTGCTGGCGCGCTTTGTGCTGGAAATCCCCTATCAGGCAAGCGCCATCATCTGGCCGGTCGGCGGGTTGGGAGGGATGCTGGTGGTGATGCTGGCAGGATGGCTGGGTACGCGGCGGCTGGCTGTACTGCCGCCGCTGGCAATCTTGCGCGAGTGGTGACTGAGGTCGGCACCAGAGCCTGCTGAATAGGCTATCAGGCCACCAAGTCGACCTGCTGCAACGTTCCCGCGCTGCCGTCCTCGTGCAGGTAGATACCGCTGCTGCGCACCTGCCCCTGTAAGTTATTTGCGGAGTTTTTCAGATCGAACGGGGTGGCAACGTTGCCGAGATAGAGCGCGCCGACATTGCGTTGCGCCAGCGTGCTCAGCGTGTCTTTGCCGGCGGCATCCTTGCTCCATATTCGCAGCTTCGAGTAGACGGCATCATTCTCATCTATCCAGTTGTTTTTGTCGCCGTCATAGGCGGTCAGGTCGGCAAAGCCATTGCCGCTTTGCGTACCGAACAACTCCGAGCCATTGTCGATAACGCCGTTGCCATTCTTGTCCAGCGCAAGAAACCCGCTTCCGGCGCCAGCAAAGGATATTTGCTCAGCCTTTCCATTGCTGTTCAGGTCAAAACTGAACTTTGTGTCGGTCAATTGCGTCGCAGTGCCGTCGAAGTTGATGACCAATGGATCTTTCTTTACGCCATCGCCTTTGCGTATAGACACATCGGTTTCCTGGGAAAATTCTCGCTTCATATCGACGGAGAGTTTGAACTGGATCTCCTTGCCGTCGGATGTTTTGATGATGCCCTGAGCGTTAAAGGTGGTCTGCTCAGACTCGCGGACAGTCTCGTGCCGGTCATACTCTACCCCCCAGCCCTGACGCTGGTTTTGGGCTGACTGGCCGGATTTGGCAGCTTCAGCCGCTCGTTGCGAGGTTTTCTGGGACTGAACTTGAGCATCGCTCAAGTTCATGTCTTTCGGATTGAATAATTTAACTTTCCGTCCGGTCAGTGACTCGATCAAGCTGATGAGAAGCTGCATTTTTGGGTCGTTACTGGCCTGGTTTGCGGCATTCTCCACTTCGGAGGTGGCTTGGGTGTCAGCAGAAGCCTGCGCATTGGCGGCAACCTGTTGGCCTGCAGCGGATATTGTTGCCACAGTTTGTTGGGCGAGAGTGGTGGTGTTTTTAGCGCGGCTGCCTTCAAAATCTGGACGCTGAGAGCCGACCCAAGCGCGCAAAGACTCTTCGACAGTAACCCTGCTTGAACTGGCGTGCTGGCTGGTGAAGCCGATAGCCGAGCTTTCGATTTTCATCAGAATACCCTCTAAATCCTCTCAGCCGTTTATCGGCATAACTCGGGCAATCTTTAGCCAAGAGCTTAATTCGCCGAAATTTTGTGGTTGAGCAATAACCCAATTCAAGGGTAGAATGCTGCACTTTTTTTAGGAGAGCAAACCCAATGGCAATTACCGCCGCGCAAAAAGCGCAAATCGTTACCGACTTCCAACGCGCCAAGAGCGACACAGGTTCACCTGAAGTGCAAGTGGCCCTGATCACTGCACGTATCTCTTATCTGACGGATCATTTCAAGGCCAATGTCAAAGATCACCATTCCCGCCGCGGTTTGCTGCGGTTGGTAAGCCGCCGCCGCAAACTGCTTGATTACCTCAAGAGCAAGGATGATGCGAGCTACCGTGCGCTGATTCAGCGCCTGGAGATTCGCAAGTAAATAATTGTTGTATTCAGCGGGTCGCATAAGCGGCCCGTGTAGTTTTATATCGTCAATTTTGTGTGGCGCGGTTGCGTGCCATGTCATCCCAAAGAGAGGTCTATCTTGAGTCACTATAAAAAAACAATTGCGTTCGGCAATCACCAGCTCACATTGGAAACAGGCGAAATTGCCCGCCAGGCCAGCGGTGCTGTAATGGTCAGTCTGGATGACACCGTGGTGCTGGTCGCTGTGGTCGGCAGGAAAGATGCCAAGCCCGACCAGGATTTTTTCC
The DNA here is from genome assembly GCA_023259035.1 of Gallionella sp. Lineage (GTDB taxonomy): Bacteria > Pseudomonadota > Gammaproteobacteria > Burkholderiales > Gallionellaceae > Gallionella. The sequence goes on along the minus strand of JAHFRA010000001.1, from coordinate 21,814 downwards.
CGCTCACCGTGGACTATATGGAAAAAACCTACGCCGCAGGCAAGATCCCCGGCAGTTTTTTCAAGCGTGAAGGCCGCCCGAGCGAAAAGGAAATCCTGACTTCGCGCCTGATCGATCGCCCGTTGCGCCCGCTGTTCCCGGAAAGTTTTTACAACGAAGTGCAAATTGTCGCGACGGTGATGTCTTCGGATAGCGAGATCGATTCCGATATTCCCGCGATGATCGGCGCGTCCGCCGCGCTGGCGTTGTCCGGCATCCCGTTCGACGGCCCGATCGGAGCGGCGCGCGTGGGTTATGCCAACGGGCAGTATCAGCTCAACCCGACCGCCACGGAATTATTGACTTCGCAAATGAACCTGGTGGTGGCCGGCACCGAGCGCGCCGTGCAGATGGTGGAATCCGAAGCGCAACAGCTGTCTGAAGAAATCATGTTGGGCGCGGTGATGTTTGGCCACGAGCAGATGCAAGTGGTGATCCAGGCGATCAACGAGATGGCCGATGCGGTCGGCGCACCCGCCTGGGATTGGGCCGCACCCGCCAAGGACGAAGCGCTGATTGCCAAAATCGCCGAACTGGCCGAAGCTCCATTGCAACAAGCCTACGCGATCCGCTCCAAGCAAGCACGCACCGATGCGCTGGCCGCGATTCACGACAAGGTGATAGCCGCTGTCATTACGCCGGATTCGGCACCAGGCCAAAAGAACCATGTCAATGATTTGTTTAGCGCGCTGGAAGCCAAAATTGTGCGCGGACAAATTCTGAGCGGCGAACCGCGCATCGATGGCCGCGACACCCGCACCGTGCGCCAGATCACCATCCGCAACGGCATATTGCCGCGCACCCACGGTTCCTCGCTGTTCACCCGCGGTGAAACGCAGGCCATCGTGGTGGCAACCCTGGGCAGCATGCGCGACGCACAAAAAATAGACGCGCTGCAAGGCGAATATCTCGACCGTTTCATGCTGCATTACAATTTTCCCCCGTATTCGACCGGCGAGACTGGCCGGGTGGGCACGCCCAAGCGCCGCGAAATCGGCCATGGCCGTTTGGCCAAACGCGCATTGGCGGCGGTGTTGCCCAGCGAAGAAGAATTCGGCTACTCAATGCGCGTGGTTTCTGAAATTACCGAGTCGAACGGCTCCAGTTCGATGGCTTCGGTATGCGGCGGCTGCCTGTCGCTGCTGGATGCCGGTGTGCCGCTCAAGGCGCATGTGGCGGGTATCGCGATGGGCCTGATCAAGGAAGGCAACCGCTTCGCGGTGCTGACCGATATTCTCGGCGACGAGGATCATCTGGGTGATATGGACTTCAAGGTGGCAGGCTCTGAAACCGGCATCACCGCCCTGCAAATGGACATCAAGATCAACGGCATCACCCGCGACATCATGCAGGCCGCGCTGACCCAGGCCCGCGAAGGCCGCATGCATATTCTCGGCTTGATGAAGCAGGCCATACCGCAGGCGCGCACCGAAGTTTCCGAATTTGCGCCGCGCATGATCAAGATGAAGATCAACCCGGAAAAGATCCGCGATGTGATCGGCAAGGGCGGGGCGGTAATCCGCGCACTGACCGAAGAAACCGGCACGACCATCGATATCGACGATACCGGCAATATCACTATCGCCTGCGTGAGCGGCGAGGCGGGCGAAATAGCCAGGAAGCGCATCGAAGATATCGTGGCAGACGTGGAAGTCGGCAAGATTTACGAAGGACCGGTAGTCAAACTGCTCGATTTCGGCGCGCTGATAAATGTGTTGCCGGGCAAGGACGGCTTGCTGCATATTTCGCAAATTGCCCATGAGCGTGTCAACAGCGTGTCCGACCATCTCAAGGAAGGCCAGATCGTGCGCGTGAAGGTGCTGGAAGTGGACGACAAGGGACGCATGAAACTGAGCATGAAAGTGCTGTTACCGGCTCCAGAAGCCAAACCAGTGACTGTTACCGAGTAACAGTCTCCAAGCAGAAAAAAGCCCCGCCAGTTTTGGCGGGGCTTTTTACTGTTCAACCGAAAACAAATCGCCGAAATTATTTGGCTATTTGTCTTTCGCGGATCTCATCCAAAGTCTTGCAGTCGATGCACAAAGTGGCGGTCGGTCTTGCTTCAAGGCGGTTCAAGCCAATCTCGATGCCGCAATTGTCGCAGTAGCCATATTCACCGGCATCAATCTTGGCGAGCATTTCATTAATCTTCTTGATAAGTTTACGTTCGCGGTCACGATTGCGCAGTTCCAAGCCCACGTCGGATTCTTGTGTGGCACGGTCATTCGGATCGGCAAACACAGTTGCTTCATCCTGCATGGTATGTACCGTGCGGTCAATATCTTCGCCCAGTCCGGCCTTGATATCGTTCATGATTTGGCGGAAATGGTCGAGTTGTTTGGGATTCATGTAGGCCTCGCCCTTCTTGGATTTATAGGGGACGACGGGTTTTTGTGGCTGTACCGGCATTGCACTTCTCCAACGGGAAAAAATAAAGTTCGCTTTAATACCAGAAAGCGCCGGTACATGCAAATAAATAAGTGGTTTTTGCGGGGGGATCCGGCTAACCGGCGGCGAGCAGCAGGAACAGACTCGGGCGTTTATTCAGTGGCGGCATGAGCTGGGCTTTCCACTGGGCGATAGAGCGTGTCTGGATCGATTCGCCGGGCAACGTGAGGTCGGTGGCGACGCACAGCAGCGTTTGCGGGCGGCATTGGGCGAGCAAGGCTTTGAACATCTTTTCGTTGCGGTACGGCGTTTCGATAAATAGCTGGGTTTGCTTGCGCTTGGCCGATTCGGCTTCCAGCGCCGCAATCGTCTTGTTTCTTTCCTCGTCTTCGATGGGCAGATAGCCGTGGAAGGCGAAGCATTGGCCATTCAAACCGGAAGCCATCAATGCCAGCAAGATGGAGGAGGGGCCGACCAGCGGCACGACGCGGATGCCGTTGCGGTGCGCCAGATTGACCAAATCTGCGCCGGGGTCGGCGACACCGGGGCAGCCCGCTTCGGAAATGATGCCGACATCATGCCCGGCCAGCAGCGGGGCGAGCAGTTCCGCCAAATCTTCAGGCGCGGTGTGTTCGTTGAGCGCGGCGAAATGCAGCGACTGGATCGGTTGTTCGGGTTTGAGCGCTGAGAGGAATTGCCGCGCGGTCTTGGGTTGCTCCACCACGAAATGCCGCAGCTTGCGCGCGATGTCGATGACATGTTGCGGCAACACCTGTCCGGCAGGCGTATCGCCCCCCAGCGTGCAGGGGATCAGGTAGAGCGTGCCGTGGGTCATGGAATTTAAAACAGCCGCACGTTTTCGCGGCGCAGCATTCCGATCAGCAGAATCAGCGGCAGGCCGACCAGCGCATTCGGGTCGTCGCCGGTCATCTTGCTCATCAGCGCGATGCCCAGCCCCTCTGATTTTGCGCTGCCGGCACAGTGGTAGGGCTGCTCCTTGAGTAAATAGCCTTCGATTTCCGCATCGCTGAGATCGCGCAGTGTGACATGGTTTTCCGCCACTTCGGCTTGCATATTGCCGGTCTTGCTGTTCAGCAGCGCCAGCGCAGTATAGAAACAGGTGGTCTTGCCGCGCATGGCGCGCAGTTGCTTGACCGCATTGTCGTGGGTGAGTGGTTTGCCGAGCTGGTTGCCTTCCAGCAGCGCGACCTGGTCGGAGCCGATAATCAGCGCATCCGGGTATCTGGATGCCACGGCACGGGCTTTCTGCTGCGCGAGGCGCAACGAGGTGGCGCGCGCGGATTCGTCCGGCAGGGCGGTTTCATCCACATCGGGCGCGGCGGTCTCAAACGGAAGTTGCAATCGTTTGAGGAGTTCGCTGCGGTAGATGGAGGTGGAGGCTAAAACAAGCAACTGAGAATTCAACAATGTAACCTCTAAAATTCATTTATCTGGCGTATCGCTGCGTCGCGTGTTGGTTCCGGCCACTACTTTCGCAGCTTCACATCGGCTTCGCCGATATGAGCCTTCACCGCAACTCCATTGCCACTCATTCTTCGTCTATCAACCCAACAACTGCAGTTGCCACCCCGCTTATGCTTCGATACCAACCTTGCCTCTGTAGCCCGTATTTTTTAACGCGCTCATTATGCGGCATCCTTCAACTGTACCGCAAACCAGTTTTGCCCGAACTGCATCGGGCTGATATAGCTTCGCGTCGAGTGCAGCCTTCTGGGGAATATCAGGAGCATGTACCTCTGGAAAGGCCGGTGGTTTTCCCGCTACGCGTTAAGCGGCCTCCCGAAATCTTCCATAACTGTAATGCGCCGCACATGCGCCTTCACTTGAAACCATGCACGAACCCATCGGATTATCCGGTGTGCAAACCATGCCGAACAATTTGCAGTCCTGCGGGCTCTTCACGCCGCGCAGGATCGCGCCGCATTCGCATGCCTTGTTGTCGGCGATCGAAATCACCGGAATATTAAAGCGCAATTCGGCATCGGAATCTGCATATTGCTTCTTGATGCGCAGCGCACTGTAAGGTACCGGCCCGAGGCCGCGCCATTCGAACACACGGCGCAACTCGAACACCTCCGCGACCAGCAATTGCGCCTTGACGTTGCCGTCGCGCGTCACGGCGCGGGAGAACTCGTTTTCCACTTCGGCGCGACCCTCGTTCAACTGGCGCACCAGCATCAATATCGCCTGCATCACGTCGAGCGGCTCGAAGCCGGCGATCACCACCGGCTTCTGAAACTCCTCGGCGAAGTATTCGTAAGGGCGGCTGCCGATCACCGTCGACACATGCGCCGGACCGATGAAGCCGTCCAGCGTCAGCACGCCGAGCTGGCGTATTTCCGGCGACTGCAGGATGTGCGAGATCGCAGAAGGGGTCAGCACATGGTTGCAGAACACGCTGAAATTGGTCAGGCCGAGCGCCTGCGCTTGCCGGATTACCAGCGCCGTCGGTGGCGTGGTGGTCTCAAAACCGATCGCCAAAAACACCACCTGCCGCTGCGGGTTTTCCTGCGCGATCTTCACCGCGTCGGCGCTGGAATACACGATGCGCACATCCGCACCGCGCGCCTTGGCCTTCAGCAGGCTCATGCCGCCAGCGGCCGGCACGCGCAGCATGTCGCCGTAACAGCACAGGATCAGCCCCGGTGTTTGCGCGAGTTGGATCGCGTTTTCCACCCGCCCCGCCGGCAGCACGCACACCGGACAGCCGGGGCCGTGGATCATGCGCACATTGGCGGGCAGCAGGTCGGCGAGGCCATAGCGTGAAATCGCGTGGGTATGGCCGCCGCAGAATTCCATCAGGTGATAGCGGCGGCTGGGATTTACCTCGCGCGCGATGTTGGCGGCAATATTTTTCGCCAGCGCGCCGTCACGAAATTCATCCACGTATTTCATGATGGCGATTCATCAGGCAAATCATTCATTGCACTCAGTTGGGCAAACATCTCCAGCGTGCGTTCAGCCTCGGCCTGATCGAGCTTTTGCAGCGCGTAGCCAACATGCACGATCACATAATCGCCGACCGCCACATCGTCCAGCAGCGCAAGCGATATTTCCTTGCGCACCCCGCCCAGATTGACGATGGCACTGTCTTCAGCAATGAGTTGTTCGACGCAGGCCGGAATGGCAAGACACATACAGGCACCTCTCTAATCTAATTCGTCACGCCTGATCCGGCGCTCTTTCATCAACAAATCCGCGGCAACTGTTCGCCCGTCAGCCAGTCAACGATGCGGCGGCCGCCCAGCTTGGTCGTCATCTGCACGAAGCAATGGGCATCTTCCACCACCTCGCCGATGATCGATGCTTCTCGGCCAAGCGGATGGGTGCGCATCACTTCGAGCAATCGGTCGGCGTCTTCCGGCGCACAAATGGCGACCAGCTTGCCCTCGTTGGCGACATACAGCGGATCAAAACCGAGAAACTCGCAGGCTGCTTCGACGGGCTGATTCACCGCGATGGCGGATTCATGCAACATCATGCCCACGCCTGATTGCCTGGCGATTTCATTGAGCGTGGTGGCCAGCCCGCCGCGCGTCGGGTCGCGCAACACGCGCAGCCTGGCGCCACTGTCCAGCATATCCGCAACCAGGCTGTTCAATGCCGCCGTGTCCGACACGATGGGCGCATCGAAGGTCATGCCTTCACGTTGCGAGAGAATCGCCATGCCGTGATCCCCTATCGTGCCGGACAGCAGGATTTTATCCCCAGCCCGAGCCTGATCGCCGGAAAGAGTCACGCCTTCCCGCATCACGCCCACGCCGGTGGTGGTAATGAACACGCCGTCGCCTTTGCCTTGTTCCACCACTTTGGTATCGCCGGCAACGATGTGTACGCCCGCCTCACGCGCAGCGTGCGCCATGGATTCGACAATGCGTTTCAGGTCGGCCAGCGGAAAGCCTTCCTCAAGAATAAAAGAAGCGGCCAGATACAGCGGCTTCGCCCCCATCACCGCAACATCGTTGACGGTGCCATGCACCGACAGACAGCCGATGTCGCCGCCGGCAAAGAACAGCGGCGAGACAACATGACTATCAACGGCCATTACCAATCGCCCCTCAGCCATCGGCAGCAACGCGCCATCATTGCCTTGCGCCAGATATTCATTGTTGAAAGCCGCAGAGAACAGCTCCGAAATCAGTTGCGCCATGGTGCGGCCACCGGAGCCATGTGACATATCCACGCGGCCCTCCTTGAAATCGACCGGACGTACATAGCCATGCTTGGTTGTGCTCATTTCTCATTTCTCCTGCAACTCCCCACCAAAGGCGTTGGTAATAGCGTGACACACGCAATTTTTTGCTTGACACGTTGCATCGCAACCCATGCCTGACCGAGTGAAATCGCGCTGTCGTTGGGCTGCATCCGCTGCGCCGTCAGCACCCGCAGCCCTTGCGCAGCAAGCCTGTCAGACAGGGTGCGCAACAGGATTTCATTGTGGAAGCAGCCGCCGCCCAATGCGACAACGGCGATGTTGTGCCGACAGGCGGCGCGTTCCACCCATTCGGACAGACCTGCGGCGAGCGTGGCATGGAACAGCGCCGCGCCATGGTTCGCACCATTGTTTACTTTTGGGCAATCGGCCAGCACCGCGAGCAGCGGCGAGAAATCCAGCACACCTTTCTCATCAATCCGCCAGCCTCCTTCCAGCGGCGCGACCTGTCCGTGGCGCTGCGCCAGTTCCTGCAACCGGATCGCTGCCTGCGCCTCGAAGGCCTGTATCTCGTTCACGCCGAGCAATCCTGCAGCGGCATCGAACAGCCGCCCGGTGCTGGAGGTGGCCGGGCAGTTCAAGTTGCGTTGCAGCATCGCCGCCACCGTCTGCGCTCCCGGCTGGTCGGGAAAGCGTTGCGCAATTTCGTCGCCGCGGCCCAGTTGAAACAGCACCGCTGCCGCCATGCGCCACGGTTCGCGCGCGGCGCGGTCGCCGCCGGGCATGGGGAGTGGCGCCAAGTGCCCCGGGCGCTCGAACCCCGCGTCCTCCACGAGCAACAATTCGCCGCCCCACGGCGTGTTATCGGTGCCCAGCCCCACGCCATCCAATGCCAACCCGAGCACTGCATCATGGATGTGATGTTCGGCGCAGATCGCGGCGATGTGCGCGTGGTGGTGCTGCACGGCGACCATCGGCAGACCGCGCCGTGCGGCATAGGCATACGCGAACTGGGTGCTGTAAAAATCGGGGTGCAGATCGTGCGCGACGATCTCCGGCTGCACATCGAGTTCGTGGCACAGGCGCGCCACGGTACTGTCGAGCATCAGCCGCGCCTCGGCGCTGTCCAGATCGCCGATCAGTTGCGAAACATGCGCCTCGTTGCCGCGCGTGACGCAGACGGTGTTTTTCAGCCATGCGCCGCAGGCCAGAATCGGTGGGCCGGCAAACGGCAAAGCAATGGTTTTATCCAAGCGACGCTTTCGCGGCAGCCGCGTTGCGGCAGCCTTCCCTGATCCACGCCAGCCATTCCGGCATTCCATCGCCGCTGGTTGCCGAGATATGGATCACTTGCAGCTTGGGGTTGATGCGGTGCGCATATTCGACAGCGAGATCGGCATCGAAGGTCAGATGCGGCAGCAGGTCGCATTTGTTGAGCAGCATCATATCTGCCGCGCGGAACATGTCGGGATACTTGAGCGGCTTGTCTTCTCCCTCGGTCACCGACAGGATCACCACCTTGTGCGCCTCGCCCAGATCGAAGCTGGCAGGACAGACCAGATTGCCGACGTTCTCGATCAGCAACAGGCTGTCGTCCTGCAAGTTCAGCTGCTGCACGGCTTGGCCGACCATCCGCGCATCCAGATGGCAGCCCTTGCCGGTGTTGATCTGGATAGCCGGTGCACCGGCAGCACGGATGCGCGCCGCATCGTTTTCGGTCTGCTGGTCGCCCTCGATGACCGCGAGCGGCGGCGTTCCATTCAACGCTGCGATGGTCTTCACCAGCAGCGTGGTCTTGCCGGAGCCGGGGCTGGATACCAGGTTGAGCGCAAAAATACCGTGCGCGGACAAATAGCGGCGGTTTGTATCGGCGTAGACGTTGTTCTTGGCGAGGAGGTCCTGTTCAAGCTTCACGATACGGGAAGCGCTCACGTCCGAAACCAGCGCATCCTTCTCATGCAAACGAAAGCGCATCGGCTCGCCCGGTTTGCGTTGCTGCCGGAGCGCATACCCGCCGATGAGCGTCTGTCCAATTCCACATCCGCATGTAACACACATACCTGCTCCTTATTCGACTTCCAGCTCTTTGATGCGCATCCCGTCACCACCGGTCACCTTGACATCATAGCTCCCGCATTCCGGGCATGCCTCATAAAGCGCGGCCAATGGAAAATTTTGCGCGCATTTTTCACAGCGGCCCTGCCCAGCTGTCTCGATAATTTCCAGTCGCGCCTGTTCCGCAATGCTGCCGCGCGTCACCACATCGAAGCCGAAACGCAACGATTCCTGCTCCACGCAGGCCAGTTGGCCGATTTCCAGCCACACCGTTCTGACCCGCGCGAACCCCTGCTGCTGCGCCGCATCTTCGATGATTTGCAGTACGTTTTCAGCCAACGACATTTCATGCATGGCCGTTTTTCCGCCGAAACACATAGACAGCGGACTCCAGTTCGGGAGGCAACAGCAGCGCACCCAGCTTCTTGTCCTCTTCAAGCTCGAAAGCGGATTGCTGCCGGTAGTCTTTCCAGTTGCCAAAGGCAAACTGGTGACGGCTACCGATGACGATATAGAGCCGCACACTGGGCGTCGTGAACACGTGGCGTTCGAAATCGTTCTGCGCTGGCGGCCACGAACAGATGACCACCTCTGGAGAATAAGTAACCAATGCCTCGCGGGCATTGAGCTTGATGACCCAGTCGGGATACTCCACTGCTTGGCTCCAGCCATGATTGTCCGTTGCGGTAAGCGCCACGCCCCGATCCTTCAGAAAGCACGACAGGGTACCGTCCCCCGCGCCGATTTCCAGACAGCTTCTGGAAGCGATCATCCCGGCCAGCGCCTCGACCAACTCGCGCGAATAGAAACAATAAATCCCCCTGGGTTGCACCAATGGCATGAGCCGCTTCTTCTGCCAGACCAGCGGCCAGAACAGGCGGAACCAGAACAGCGAAACCGGCTTGCGCTCCAGCCCCCTGGAAAACAGCAGCTGCTGGGCAATATAGCCATTGAGCAGATTGAAGCGCAGCTTGCCTTTCGTTGCACCCGCATCGGCGGCCAGCGTGGACAGGCAAAGTTTCTTGACGGACTCGTGCGCCATGCGGCTGCGGATAAATTGCGACAGGACGGCTTCCCTGTTTTTCTGCCGGTTCCCGGAAGATGACTTGTTTGGCGCTGCCTGTGCGGAGAGGCGCTCGAGGTAGGCCTTCAATTCTTCCGCGACACCGCGCTCGACAATGGCGGAAATTTCCTGTTGCACCGCCGCCCATTCTGAGGGGTATTTGGCGCACAGCTCATCAAGGGAGGGATTCGTTTTCAGCCACTCCAAGGTTGTTGCGTAGCCCTCTTGCTTCATGGAAATATCTTCGACATTGCGGGATTGAGATTCAGGCGAAGCTTACTATACATGGCGTCAGACATTTACCAAGCGCTGCCGCCAGCTTTGCAGATTGCCATCCGCGCACAATGCGCGTACCTGCTCCGTTGCCACTTCCAGATTGTCCGCTGCCTTGTCGCTCAACGGGTTGCCCAGCTCGAAATCGTAACCGCGAATACGCAGCAGAAAAGCGGGAGGCGCATCTGTTCCATACACCTGCCGGTAAGTATGCAGCAGCGCGAACGGCGTCATCACATGGCTGGTGTAGCTGCTGTCCTTTGCGGCGGCAATCTCGGAAAGATGGAACGGCTCGACGCAGGACACATCGGCATCGACGAACAACACTGCGCTGCGTCCTATCAGGTCGGTGACATGCTCGACCTGCAACTGGTAATCCTCGATCAGCTCGATTTGCGCGATGCATTCAGTTTGAAGTTGGCGCAGCAGCAACGGCGCAAGCGCATCGTCGCCGCGCGATTCGTTGCCGATGGCGAAGACTAGAATGGGTGCTGTCATCAGCCCTGCGCACTGAACGTTCCATCCGACGCGCGTGTCAGCACATCAACCCTGCTGGTTTCCGCATCCAGCAACTCCACTTCCAGCGGCATCTTGCCCAGCGCATGAGTGGCACAGGACAGGCAGGGGTCGAAGGCGCGGATCGCGACCTCGATGTGGTTGAGCAGGCCTTCGGTGAGCTTGCGCCCGTCGATATATTGCCGCGCCACTTGGCGGATTGCTTCGTTCATCGCCTGATTGTTGTGCGTGGTTGATACGATCAGGTTGCAGCGGATGATCTGGTCGTGCTCGTCCACCTTGTAATGGTGGATCAGCGTGCCGCGCGGCGCCTCGATCACGCCGACGCCGCGCGCCTGGCGTTTGCCGATATTGACCAAATCGTTGCCTTGCAGGTCGGGATCGTGCAGCAGTTCCTGTATCAGTTCGGCGGCATGCAGCATTTCGATCATGCGCGCCCAGTGGAAGCCCAGCGTCGCGACCGTCGCCGAGCCGCCGTTGAACGCCATGAACGCCTTGCGCTGTTCTTCCGCCAAGGGTGTGGGGATGAAGTCGCATTGCGTCACGCGGCTCAACGGGCCGACGCGATACCAGCCGGTTTCCGGTCCGAGGCTGCGCAGGAACGGGAACTTCATGTACGACCACGGCTTCACGTCCTCGAAGATCACGTCCCAGTAATGCCCGTAATCGTAGTGGTCAAACAGCGTCTTGCCGTTCAGGTCGCGCGCGCGCAGCCCGCCGTGATACAGATCCAGCGCGCCGTCGGCGCGCACCAGGTTGAGCGTGTGCGTCTTGAAAGTTCCGAAATTGTTGTAGAGGTCGAGGTTCTGCTCGAACAACTGCCGCGCGATGCCGACCGCATCGCGGCTCCATTTGATCATCTGGCCGATATCCTTCAGCAAATAATCGCGCTCTTCCACGCTGACATTCTTGTTCACCCCGCCGGGTATCGAGCCGGTGCCGTGGATGCGCTTGCCCGCCGTAATGCGAATTACCTCCTGGCCGTACTTGCGCAACAGCACACCCTGTTTGGCGATCTCCGGGTAAGCGGCGGCGATGCCGACGATGTTGCGTTTTGCGACATCCGAATCGAAACCGAACAGCAGGTCTGGCGAGCACAGGTGGAAGAAATGCAACGCATGGGATTGAAATATTTGGCCGTAATGCATCAGCCGCCGCGCCTTCTCCGCCGTCGGCGTGATTGTCGCGCCGACGATCATGTCCATCGCCTTGGATGCTGCGATATGGTGGCTCACCGGGCAGATGCCGCACAGCCGTTGCACCATCACCGGCGCTTCCCAGAAAGGTCGCCCCTGAATAAATTTTTCGAAGCCGCGAAACTCGACGATATGCAACCGTACCTGATGCACGCGGTCATTCTCGTCCAGCAGCAGCGTGACCTTGCCGTGGCCCTCGACGCGCGACACCGGATCGATCGCAACGCGGCGCAGCTTCTCGGGGTGTGCGGCGGTTTCCAGATTATCCATTTGGTCAGTCATATTCGATCAGCCCATGTCCGAGTTCGGGTGTCTTGCCCGCAAGCAGGTCGGTGAGAAATTTCCAGATCGCATCGCCCGACGGCGGACAGCCGGGAATGAAGTAATCGATCTTCACCACTTCGTGCAGCGGATGCACCTTGTCCAGCGGCAGCGGCAGTTCCGGGTCGTTCGGGATGTGGCCGTGCGCCAGCCCCGGTTCGGTGAGGTACACCTCTGTCAGGCAGTTGCCCAGATCGAGGTGGTTGCGTTGCGCGGGCAGGCCGCCGGTGATCGCGCACGAGCCGATGGCAATCAGGATTTTGCAATTTTTCCTGAATTCGTAAAGCACATGCACGTTCTCCGCGTTGCAGATGCCGCCCTCGATCAGGCCGATGTCGCACTGCCCGCAGTGCTTGATGTCGGTAAGCGGCGAACGGTCGAGCTCCACCAGTTCGAGCAGCGTAAACAGCCGCTCGTCGATGTCGAGCAAGGACATGTGGCAGCCGAAACAACCGGCCAGCGAGGTAGTGGCGACGCGCAGCTTCTTGCTCATGGTGTTCCCTCGCAGACGTCACAGCTGCCGCCGGCATCGGCTAGGCGCGGTGCGTCGTCGAGCGCCTGGGTGCTGATCGGGCGCTGGTCGTAGCGGCGCTTGCCTATCGGTACGCTGAAGCCGACACGCTTGGGCAGGATCACGCCCACCGGACAGACATGCATCGCCTTGTCGGTCAGCGCGATATCGGTGTCTTTCAGCAAACCCGATTCGGCGTTGACGATGAGTTGTTTGGTGATGCCGCGCCCGGACAGACCGAACACGTTTTTCCCGTCCACCTCGCTGGAGGCGCGCACGCACAGTTCGCACAGGATGCAGCGGTTGAAGTCGAGCAGGATGTCCGGATGCGAGGCGTCCAGCGGACGATCCGGGTACAGGTGGCGGAAACCGGCGGTGCGCACTTCGAGGTCGTAACCCAATGCCTGCAACATGCAATTGCCGCTCTTCTCGCACGACGGGCAGAAATGGTTGCCTTCGGCAAACAGCATCTGCACCAGCGTGCGGCGCAGGCCGTTCATTTCCTCGATGTTGCTTTCCACATCAAGCCCGGCCTCGGCAGGCATCGTGCAGGAAGCGGCGGTGCGGCCGTTGACCTTGACCGTGCACAGCTTGCAACTGCCGTGCGGTTTGAATTCCGGGTGGTAGCACAGGTGCGGGATGTAATGCCCTGCGGCCAGTGCGGCCTGCATCACGGTTTGACCCGGCTCGAACGGGACGGCTGCGCCGTCAAGTTGGAAAGTATCGTTCATTCCACACCATCCTCATTAAATGCGCCATTCCCGCGAAAACAGGTAGCCCGGATGCAGCGTAGCGGAATCCGGGAATATCCATAGCGCCACAAAATCCCGGATTCCATTGCATTCCATCCAGGCTACGATTCATGTTTCCTCCGTCTTCAGATGCGCACCAACATCGTCGCGTCCGGTCATCTGGCGCGCCCGTGCCAGTGCGCCGTCGAGATCGAAGGCTGGTTTGAATTCCAGAAATTTCAGGCGATTCTCATAGGCGGGGCGAAAATGCTTGAGCGTGTGCAGCACCGGATTGCAGGCGGTACGCCCCAGCCCGCAGTGGGAACTGGTCTGCAATACCTGGTCGAGGCGCTCGATGTCGCGCAAGTCATACTTCGAGCCGAGCCCGGCGGCGATCTTGTCCATCGTCGTCTTCAGCATCGAGGTGCCGACGCGGCATGGCGTGCAGAAGCCGCAGCTTTCGTGCGCGAAGAAATGCACGAAGTTGCGCGCCACTTCGAACAGGTCGCGGCTGTCGTCAAATACCATGAACGCGCCGGCAGTGGGCAGGTCTTCGAAGCCCAGTTTGCGGTCGAATTCGCTCTCCGCAACGCATACTCCGGAAGGGCCGCTGACCTGCACCGCGCGCGTATTCACCGCGCCACAGTCTTGCAGCACCTCGCGCACCGACATACCGAACGGATATTCATAAATGCCGGGGCGCGGACAATCGCCGGATACCGAGATCAGCTTGCTGCCGGAGGATTTTGCCGTGCCGATGGCGCGGAATTTCTCCGCGCCCATCTGGATCGCCAGCGCGGCGCTGCAGAAGGTCTCGACGTTATCCAGCGCGGTCGGTTGTTGCATATAGCCGTGCGTCACCGGGAACGGCGGGCGATTGCGCGGCACGCCGCGCTTGCCTTCCAGCGATTCGATCAGCGCCGATTCCTCGCCGCAGATGTAGGCGCCCGCGCCCGTGTGGATGGCGATATCGAAGTCGAAGCCGGGTTGGCCGAGGATGTTTTTGCCCAACATGTTGTTGTCGCGGCGGCGTTGCAGGATGGCGCGCAACGGTTCGAGCAAATAGCGGTATTCGCCGCGCAGGTACAGATAACCATGCCGTGCGCCGACAGCCAGCGCGCACAGCGTCATGCCTTCGAATACCAGATCGGCCTGGCAGTTCAACAGCACGCGATCCTTGAAGGTGCCGGGCTCGCCTTCGTCGGCGTTGCACACCACATGGCGCGCCGCACCCGGCGCGTTGCGGCACGCGTCCCACTTCAATCCGGTGGGGAAGCCCGCGCCGCCCCGCCCGCGCAGGCCGGAATTCTTGACCGCTTCAACGATGTCCTTGCCGCCAAGCGCCAACGCGGTGCGCAGTATATCGCCGGGAGCGCTGGTGTTATCGAACAGCGGCCCGCTGCGGCGGATGTTGTCTTCCACATGAAAAAAGTCTGCAGGCCAGCCCGCCAGCGGCGTGCGGCTGCGGATCAGGCTAGCGATTTCCTGCACGCGCTGATGGGTCAGGCGCGTGATGGCGCGACCGTTGACCAGCATCGCCGGCCCTTGGTCGCACATGCCGGTGCAGGAGGTGGTGTTGATGCTGACCAGCCCGTCCTCGGAGACCTTGCCCGGTTGCAACCACAACTGCTGGCACATCTTTTCCATCAGTGCCTGGCTGCCCAGCATGCGGTCGGTGATATTGTCCGAGAACAGCAATCGGTATTCGCCGTGCGGCTGTAAATGCAAGAATGAATAGAACGTCGCAACCCCTTCAATCCTCACACGGGGAATGCGCAGCTTGATGCTGAGATAGTTTACAGTTTCAGTATGGATGTAACCGGAGCGCTCCTGGACATCACACAGCATTTGCAGCAGGTTATTCGCACTGTGATCGTAGCGGGCCAAAATCGAATCCAGATAGTCGTCATGCAAATCGGTGAGTGTTGACATGAGAACACTTTCTAAATTTAAACGAAGACTGGCAGTTCTTTTTTAGAGCCAGCGTTAGCCAAGATGATACGCCCAAAAAATTACGCCGCCATAAAATATTTCGGCTTCATACGGGTATGATTAGTCTTACTGTGTAACAAAGCGATTAAGGGGTGCAGTGCAAGGCAAGATCGGGCGAAAAAGCGGAGTTTACATGTAGTAAATGAGCACTTTGTGACACAGTAAGATTAGTATCCTGCCTGGAACCGCTCGCTTATGTCTTCATAATATTCCTGCTCGCCATCCAAATGAATGCCAATTTCGGCGAGCACGTTCCCGCGTACCTTCGGCCAGATCGGATCTTCGACGCGGGTCATGCGATGGTAGAAATGGATCGCCAGCTGCAATATCGCCACCAGAGTGCGTACCGCGCCGAACTCTTCACACGGCATCTCGTGGTGGTATAGGATTGCCTGACAAATGAAGTCCGGCAACTTCCAGTGGCGCGCCACCAGATAACCAATGCTGGAATGATCGACATTGAAGAGTGCATCCTCATCGGTCAGATTGGGCCAGCAGCAGGCGTTGTTCAGGTGCAACTTGCCGCAGTAGTCCGGAAAGCGCTGCATCAATACCGGCACGCCACACTCATGGAAAATCCCCGCCATATAAGCCTGATCCGGAAAGACGTTGCACACAGAAACGCGGTCATTGGCAATCATTGCCGCTATTTGCGCCACCTCTCGTGAGCGTGTCCAGAAAACTTCAAAAGACTTGCGCGCGGCATCGGAAATGCTGGAGGAAAGAGCGATGGCCTGCACCAGATTGTAGGTTTGCTTGACACCAATCACCATCAGCACTTGTTCGAGTGAATCCAGTTTCTTGTTGCAGCTGAACACTGGAGAGCGCACCGCCTTGAACAGCATGGCGCTGATGCCCGGGTCGTGCGTAATAATGAGTGCCAACTCGCGCATGTTGTAATCGCATAAAGCAAGTCTTGCCTGAAGCTCAATCAACACTTTTGGTTGTGGTGGAAGCTTGATGCCCTTGGTAACAAGTTCCTTCATGGCCTGTTCGGCATCGATGTGCATAATCATGGTTTTTCGTTAGACGCAACAACGCGAATATTAACGCATCAAACCGAGAGCGCGATAGCGTGGAACAACTATTCCACATCGATATCGCAAGGGTAATTTGTAAAAAGGCCATTCACGAATCGCCCTCGCCGCCAGGCACGGCAAGAGCCGGGTTATTTGATCTTTGAAACAGGCAGAACGGGTTAGATTGCTGGCGTTTCCATTCAGAATCGGAATTAGAACTCGGCTTTTTTATTGAAGAAATCGAAGCATGTTTTCAGATAGTTGCGCTTGCTGTCATCCATGTCGACGAATTCGACACCGCACAAATGATTCCCGTCTTCCACACGCTGCCAGGCAACCCGTCCGACAAGATTGACCGGCGCCTGATTCTCATATTGCAGCAGATTTTCACGAGGTAAATAAATATCGAGACTCAGCTTTTTATTCTTATCAAGCAAGTTTGGCAGCGCGAGACTCATTCCGGTCATGCTAAAGTCCTTGGTCACCCCTTCCAGATGACTGTCACCCTGCCAGACCTTCACCAATAAATTATTCTGCGCTCGCGGGTAGCGGCGTTTCTCATGCTGCGACGGTTCTATATTCCATGTTTGCTCAAAGGTAAAGCCCGTCATCAGGTCATTCAGACGCTTTGTGACAACATACAGGTTGTCGCCAATTGTGGCCGTCGTTTCCATCTTGGCAGAACTTTCGCGCAAGGTGACGAACAGATTGTCCAGCGTACCGCCCAGCATTGCCAGATTGTCGATCTGCTGCTTGCTGGCTTCTGTGATGCCGCGACTGGCTTCGGCTGATTCCGACACCTGCCCCACCATAGCCTGAATCACGCTGGCTGTCTCGCCGGCAACCTGTTGGTTGGCGTGGACTTTTTCCACCACGACATTCATCGAGTCGGAAACCTGCATGACTTTGCCGGTAAGTTGCGCAATGATTTGGGATACTTCCACTGCCGAACTGTTGGTTTTCTCGGCCAGCTTGCGCACCTCATCGGCCACCACCGCAAAACCCCGCCCCGCATCGCCCGCGCGCGCCGCCTCGATAGCAGCGTTGAGCGCCAACAAGTTGGTTTGTCCGGCAATGGTTTTGATGGTGCCGAGAATATTATGAATTTGGTCGGCCACCTGCACCAGTTCGGAAATTTCCGTCGCAGCGCGATTGACCTCATGCGCTGTCTGCTCCATTTCCTCAATATTTTTCTGAACGGTCCGGATTCCTTCGTTGGCACGTTCCTCCGTTTGCATGGCGCGCTCGGTAGCTGATCGCGCCGACTCCTGCACCTTGCTGGAAATCTTGTGCAGCTCGTCCGTCGCATCGGCCACTGCCTTGGAGCGACTTTGCTCTTTCTTGTTCACCTCGGCGATGTCGTGAGAAATCGTGGCTATCTGATAGGCAGATTGCCCCATGTGTCTGCCGCTGTCGTCGACCTCCCGCATTATTTTGTTCAAGTTGGCCAGCACATCGTTAAAACTCTTTTCCAGAACACCGATTTCGTCGCGGGACTTGTTCTCCACGCCCTTGGTCAGGTCTCCCTCCTCGACCGCTTTCAAGGATTTGCACAGCGACAGGATCGGGCGCACAAAGTTGTTGGCAAGCACTCCGATAATCGCAAACTGAATGGCGAACTCGATGCCGGATTCCCAGAATGAATTGAAAATATAGGCCGAATGGTTGGCGGATAATTGATCGACGACCTGCTTCGCCACGCCGTTGGCGCGAGTGATCTCAATCATCTTGTCGAGTTCGTGCGAAGCCAGCAACCGATTAAAAATCGTGGTTACCATAGTCACCAGAAAAAAACTCAATTGCAGCTTCCAACGAATGCTCAAGGACATAATCTTTTCCAGCATATCGACTCCCCTTTCTTTGTGGCCGGCTCCAGACAATGGACGACCGGATCCAAGCTATACCCAATTCTAAACCCCATGCACAGCCGATCAATCCGCCTATTACACCCCCTTTTACCCCCTTATTCCATTTTCATTTAAAAAGTAAAAAATATTCTCCAGGCTGGGCTGTGCCCGACAACCTAAATCCGGCGAACCGCTTCGACAGGCTCAGGACAGGCATAGCCCGCCCCACGAGATTGCACTAGGTGATTGATCTGGAAATGGAGTTATTGGCGATGATGACACGATGGCCCGAAACTGTGCAGTGCGGCCTTGTTGTATTGCAGATTATTGAAAAACGCTGCAAGCATCGGTAGAAAGAAATGTGCCCAGGCGGGTTAACCCGGATATTTCACCGGCCCGGCCCTCAAATCAATGGAAAGCGGCATGAATACAGGGGTGCAGGCCCACAAGAGTGAAATCCGGTTTGTAGCGCAGGCCTTCGCGGGTGCTGGCGGTCGCTTTGCGGCATCTTCGCGCCCCCGCTTCGCGCCAATAGGCGCGGCTATCGGCTTGGCGCGGGATGCGCAAATCTGCTCGCAAATCGCCTCGCCATCATCACGCGATCCGGCGAAATATCCGGGTTAAGCAGTGGGGAAACTGGAAGCCTAACTGCACCTTTTTCGGCTGCCGGTTGCAAACGATCCCGATCTACTCGCTTTGGTTTTGTTCAGGATTTCTTGGCAAAAACGCCGCCATCCGCTGTTATCGCGATTACGGTCTTTGTGGTGAACATGCAGAACCTTCACCGTTACCACTAAAACGGTTACACCGTTTTAGTGGTTTTCACGCATATAAATAAACTCCCTGCGGCCTTGATAGACGCCGAAGGTGGCTTGACCGGAAGCAATCGGCAAGTAGATGCCTACCGCATTGGTCGGCACCGTCACGTTGCCGGTATTGCCAACACCGGGGGCGGACAGGGAAAAGTCCCTTACGCCGCTTTGCACCGTCCACGTTGCCGGGCTGGACTCGCCCGACATCAGCAGCGGTGTCGGTGTGGTAATCCAGCCTGCTCCCGTTTTGCGAACATACGTGGTAAACGGCGTTGCCAGGCTGATACTGGTGAGGCTATCGCCCCCACTGGTTTTCCAATCCGAACAGCTCGTACCGCTGACCACATTACAATATTGCACCGTTGCCGTCATCGTTAACGGGATCAATTCCGAACCGTAGGCATTGCCAACCTTGATACGCCCGTAGCGTGCCTTGGTAGATCCGACCATGCCATGAGTATTCGGCGCCCCTCCGGCATTCACTGCCAGATTCAAAGTCGCCAGTGTCGCGCCGTCGCTATCCGCCGGATTAACACCTGCATCCAGCGCATCGAACGGGCCCGATGCTGAGCCGCCGCGCACCACTGCAAACGGCGCAGTGACAGAAGCAACGCCACTTACAAAATTGCCGCTTGCAACGCCATAAGTGGTGGTATCCAGAACCGCCACTGTACGCGGCGTACCGGTATCCACCGCACCCAATACCAGCGGATTACCCGCCGCAGTTGGGTTGAGTTTGGCGAAATTATTTGCCGCCGTGGCGGAGTAGTTGTAATTTTGAAGCGTGGTCGTTCCGTCCACAGCTTTGGCAGTAAGGTTAAATATCGCACTCATCTGTTCGCCCATATAGGTGAACGAACCGCAACCCGCTGGAGCCGGACAAGCCGCCATGTCGGTGCGGTTAGCAATTACTCCTCCCGACAGCGAGAATTTCGCCGCATAAAAACGCCCGACGTTGCCACTGGTCGTGCCGGTGATGTTACCAGCGCCGAGATAGTCCGCATCCGCCACACTCGGCGTCAGTGTGATGATGCCAGCCTCGCTCCAGGTGAATGCCGTACCGGTTGCCACACCGTTGCTAAATGCGCCGAATGTGCCGCTGATCGCCGGATTATTGGTCAGCCCCAAACCGCCAACCAGTGCGGAAGTCAGCTTGACGTTTTCCGCTGTCGTCTCCTGTCCATAATTCTTCGTGGTACCACCGAGCGCGTTCTTCGCCGTCACCGTGACGGAAAACTGTTCGCCTGCCGCCACAAATCTATTTCCTGTCGCATCCGTAGCTGCCGGATTCACCTGGTTGGGCGCAGCGGTTTGCTGGATGCCGGAAAGATCGAAATGATCCGGCTTGACTACAAATGCGTTGCTGTTGCCGTTGAGCGTGATTGCCGTGCCGCCGCCGAATGGAGTCACGATCTTGTTGGCATTGAGTGTGATCTGACCCGCGTCATCGTAGCGCGCGGTGATAGGCGCCGAGCCGTTTGCATCGAAGGTGAGCGTGACCGCCGTACCGCCAGAAGCGACGGCTGTCGCATTGATGGTGGCGAGACTGCCCGCCTGGCACACTGCCGGGTCGTTGCAGACGTAACCCATATTAACCGCAGTGGTCTGGCCGACAATCGTCGGCGTGCAGACCGCCGCGTTGGTGGTCGAGGCCTGCACGGCGCGCAGATAGAGCGTGGATGTGGCAATGCCGGAGACCTGCGCCGGGATGGTATAGCTGTTGCCGGTGGTGGTATTGGAAAAAATGAAACCGGCCGTATTCGCCGTGAACGTGCAAGCAGGTGCCCCAAAATTACAAGCGGTAGCATTGGTCGGAACGGGCGCAGGGGAGGTAATGCCAAACACCACGCTGCCCGCCGTGACGACCTGCACATTTTTGGTCGCCGTGCTGCTGCCATTCGGAATCACGAATCCGGCACCGGTCGCGCCACCTGTCGTGCCGTCCCAGTTCACCGTAGGCGCACCCGCCGCGCTCAATGTGCCGCTGACTCCGAGTGTGTAGGGTACCGCACATGGAACGGCTGAATCCGTGCAGGCCTTGATGGTCAGGGTGCTGGCAGCACAGGTAAGCCCGCTGCCGCTGGACTGAATCTCAAGATGATCCGGTATGTTAATGGGACAGGCATGGGCTTGCGTCGCAATCGCGGCCAGCGCGGACTGGCTCAACACTTTCTGGTACACCCGCACCTCATCGAGATTGCCTTTGAAATGGTTTGACGCCGGGGTTTCGGCCGATGCATTGGTTTCCGCACCGATCGATACCGGGCCACCGTCCGTTCCCCATGCGCCGCCTGTCCACGCCGCTTCAGTGGTGCTGTTCAGTAAGGTTCCGGCGGTGTTGAACACATAAATGGTGCGCTTCTTGTTGGTGATATCCGCCACGGCGGCCACAAAATACCAAGTGTTGTTGGCGACGGTGTAGGTGGAATCGAGGCTGACAGGCGTGATGCCGCGCGAATAGAAACGCAATATGCCGGCTCCGCCATCGCCCAGGCTGATGCCATAACCGGTTGCCGGAGCGGTACCTTGGTCGTCAATCAGAATCCGCTGCGAGCCAACCGTGTTGTTGGTCGTCCTGATCCAGGCGGTGACGGTGAAATCGGTGATCAGGTTGGGCAACGGCGTTTGCACATAGCCTTGCGTGATCGTGGCTCCATTGTCGAACACGCCATAGCGGCAGGTACCGGGATCACCAGGCTTGGCCTCCTGCCCTGTAACAACAGCCGTATTCGCGCTATTGAATGCCTGGGCGTGATTTCCGCTGCCTGAACTATCCACCACCTCGCCGGCAGTGCCGTTCCAGCTCGCCTCATCCATGCGGTATTCGGCCAGTGCCGGCGTGGCAGTGATGGTGTATATCTGCCCGGTGAAGTTGCC
>JAHFRA010000022.1 GCA_023259035.1 Gallionella sp. | reverse complement strand
GCGCGCCGCCTTGTTTGGGAATCGGCTCCGGGCTACGCCCTACACCGCTTCCCAAACAAGGCAGAAAAAGCGGACAATTCATGTGCTACAGAACCGGACAATTCTAAAAACCCGCGACACTGGATTGTGGCCGATTGCAAGGATACAGTGGACAAATTGGGTCGGCGTAAAGGCCAAAGTTTGGTTCGTCTATCTTGCGAGCCACCAAAGTCGCATCGTTCTCCAATCAGATCGGCACACCGTGGAGCCAAATCGAGATCGAGTTGTACGTCCGGGCAAGTTTCAATGAGGGTGGCGATGGCTCGCGAAAGATTATGCCTGGCATAATCTCCCGGCATTGAAACCCGCAAACGCCCGCGCGGCTGCAAATTTTGGCTGCGCACAAAATCCCGTGTTGCGGCAACTTCTTCTGCAATGCGACGGCAGTGATCGAGGAATTCCTGCCCAAAATCAGTGAGAGCCAAGCGACGTGTAGTGCGCAATAGCAGCCGCTATCCCAATGCCGCTTCAAGATTCGCCAAGCGGCATGGAACAGCGGCTTTGGGCATACCGAGATGATCAGTCGCGCGAACCATACTCCCCCGTTCGACGATGGTAGCAAACAGAATGTAATCGCCAGCGAAGATATTTTTTGTTTCATTTACGGGACGTTGTATCTCGGAAATATGGCTTTATCTATCATTGCGAGACGATTATTATGATTTCACTTTATCACTTCGGACGAATAAAACGTGAACACCATCAATCAAGTTTCATTGCGCCAATCGCGCGGCATCGATCGCCTCATCGAAGGCACCGCCACCTCTGACGGTGCAGGCGTAAAGCTGACACGTGTGCTCACCGGCAAGTTGCAACACCGCCTCGACCCATTCCTGCTGCTGGACGCCTTCAGTAGCGACAACCCTGACGATTACATCGCCGGCTTCCCGGATCACCCGCATCGCGGCTTCGATACAGTGACCTATATGCTGTCCGGCCGCATGCGGCATCGTGACAGCGCAGGACACGAAGGGTTGCTGGAAAGCGGCGGCGTGCAGTGGATGACCGCAGGACGCGGCGTAATTCACTCCGAAATTCCAGAACAAGAAGATGGTTTGATGGAAGGTTTCCAGCTTTGGCTCAACCTGCCCTCACAGCACAAGATGTCCGAACCGCGGTATCGCGATTTCCCTAGCGGAGCGATCCCCGAATATCTCACCCCGCAGGGCGTAACAGTGCGTGTGATTGCTGGAAGCAGTAACGGTGTGGCAGGGGTCGTTACACGCGAGATCACCGAACCGCTGTATCTCGACATTCATGTGCCTGCCGGAGCTGAATTCTCTACTGCACTACCGGCCTCGTATAACGCTTTTATCTATGTATATCGTGGTGCAGTGACGGTAAATAATGTGCAAGTAGAGACGCGCCGCATGGGTATCTTGAGCAATACACCGGGAACCGATGGCGTGGCTCTCACGGCGACGGAAGATGCACGCCTGATCTTGGTCGCAGGCAAACCACTCAATGAACCCATCGTGCAATACGGGCCGTTCGTGATGAATACGCAGCAAGAAATCAACCAAGCAATGAATGATTTCCGCGATGGGCATTTTGCCTGAATCACTTTATCTCAAACGATCAAGGCGGTGGCGTGATAACGTGTTTGTGGAACGACATTGGCGTAGCGACAAATACGAAGAGGATTATTTATGCGCTTACGACTGAGGGTTGCTTCCTATGACAACGCTACCGAAATTTGCGATATGTACCAGCTCAGCAACCGCTTTGAATACAATTTGAATTACACCGCCCAAAAGCGTTACATCGGAAATTGAGGTTATATTCTTCAGCCGCAAGCTTCTCGTTCCAGATAGCGATATCCCCAGTCAAAGCTTGCAGCTTAATAGGGGGCTTTTGTATCGGAAACGCCCCTTCATCACCCCGGAAACACCCCCGTACTCAAATAGCGATCCCCTCGGTCGCACACGATGAACACGATGGTCGCGTTCTCGACCTGTTGCGAGATGCGCAACGCGACCGCCAGCGCACCGCCGGACGAGATGCCGCAAAAGATGCCTTCCTCGCGCGCCATGCGGCGCGTCATTTCCTCCGCATCCTGCTGGCTCACATATTCCAGCCTGTCCACATTTTTGCCGTCATAGATTTTCGGCAGGTAGGCCTGCTGCCATTTGCGGATGCCGGGTATCTGCGCGCCCTCTTCCGGCTGCACGCCGATGATCCGGATGTCCGGATTTTTTTCCTTGAAGAAACGCGAGCAACCCATGATGGTGCCGGTGGTGCCCATGCTGCTGACAAAGTGCGTGAGCTTGCCGCCGGTATCGCGCCAGATTTCCGGCGCGGTGCCTTCGTAATGCGATAGCGGATTATCGGGATTGGCGAACTGGTCGAGAATGATACCCTTGCCCTCGGCGCGCAGTTTTTCCGCCGTGTCGCGCGCCAGTTCCATGCTGCCTTCTTTCGCTGTCAGCAACAATTCCGCGCCGTAGGCGCGCATGACCTGGCAACGCTCCACGCTCTGATTTTCCGGCATCACCAGAATCATCCGGTAGCCGAGCACCGCCGCCGCCATCGCCAGCGCGATGCCGGTATTACCGCTGGTCGCCTCGATCAATGTATCGCCTGGTTGGATATCGCCGCGCCGCTCGGCGCGCACGATCATCGACAACGCGGGACGATCCTTCACCGAACCGGCGGGATTATTGCCTTCCAGCTTGGCGAGAATGACGTTCGAGGTATTGCCGGGGATGCGCTTGAGTTGCGCCAGCGGGGTGTTGCCGACGAAATCTTCTATGGATGGATGCATTTATGTAGCCTCTAGAAATTCGTTTTGCGGGATGAAGCGCAAGGAGCTGCGCAGCGAACGACGAGACATATCGAGTTGATAGGCGAGAAGCAAGCGAGCACGCGACGCCGCGATTCGTCCGAAAATGGTGTAAGCAGGCAATCCGCTTAATGGATGTTCGCAAAACGGATTTATCGAGGTTCCCATCATGCCGTTTTAAGCATCTGCTCTACATACCTCGCCACGCCCTGCTCGACGTTCAGGAACGGTTCGGCATAACCGCTGTTGCGTAGCGCGCCGATGTTAGCTTGCGTGTAGCTCTGGTATTTGCCGCGCAATGCTTCAGGAAACGGTATGTACTCGATCAAGCCCTGCTGTTGCAGTTCGGCAAGGTTTAATGCGGGTTTCGCCTCGGCATTGCGCAGCGCATTGACGGTCGCCGCCGCCACGTCGTTGAAGCTCTGCGCCTGCCCGGTGCCCAGATTGAAAATGCCGGACTTGTGCGGGTTATCGAGGAAATACATGTTCACCTTGACCGCATCTTCCACGGAGATGAAGTCGCGCAGTTGCCCGCCGTTCGCGTAGCCATCGCAGCCTTCAAATAATTTCACCTTGCCTGCGGCGCGATACTGGTTGAACAGGTGGTAGGCGACCGAAGCCATGCGCCCCTTGTGCTGTTCGCGCGGGCCGTACACGTTGAAGTAGCGCAGCCCGACGATCTGCGCGTTGCGTTTGTGCCAGCGGCGCCGCACGACCTGGTCGAACAGGAATTTGGAATAGGCGTACACGTTCAGCGGGGCTTCGCATTCGCGGCTTTCCTTGAACGTTTTGCCGCCGCCGTACACCGACGCGGACGACGCATACAGGAACGGTATTTCTTCGTTCTGGCAGTAGTTCAGCAGCTCCAGCGAATACTGGTAGTTGTTGTCCATCATGTAGCGCCCGTCGGTTTCCATCGTGTTGGAACACGCGCCCTGATGCAGCACCGCGTTGACCAGACCGTCGAAAAAACCGTCCTGCAATTTCTTCAGGAAGTCTTCCTTGTCCAAATAGTCGGCAATTTCGCAATCGGCCAGATTCCTGAACTTGTCGGCGTTCCTGAGGTTGTCCACCGCGATAATGTCGTGCTCGCCGCGCTCGTTGAGCGCCTTGACCAGATTGGAGCCGACAAATCCGGCGGCGCCGGTAACAATGTAATACATGACATCCCCTTAAAAATCTGTTGTAGGGGCGTATGGCATACGCCCCTACGCTTTCATATCCTGAATAATTTCCTCGCGGCTCACCACCGCCGTGCCCAGCTTGCCGACCACGATGCCGGCCGCGCGGTTGGCAACGCGCACCGCATCGGGCATATCCGCGCCGCTCGCCAGCATCACCGCCAGCGTGGCGATCACGGTGTCGCCCGCGCCGCTGACATCGAACACTTCGCGTGTTTGCGTCGGCTCGTGCAGCGCTTCGTTGGCGCGGTACAGGCTCATGCCGTCCTCGCTGCGCGTGACCAGCAGCGCGTCGAGTTGCAATTCGGTGCGCAGTTTTTCCGCTTTGATATTAAGCTCGGCTTCAGTCTTCCATCTGCCTGCCACTTCGCGAAATTCGCTGCGGTTCGGCGTGAGCAGCGTCGCGCCGCAATAGCGCGCGTAATCGTCGCCCTTGGGATCGACCAGCACCGGCTTGCCCGCCGCGCGCGCCAGCCGGATCATCTCGGCGATATGCGCCAGCCCGCCCTTGCCGTAATCGGACAGGATCACCACATCGGCCAGCGGCAACTGGATGCGGAAATCCGCCAGCTTCGCGTTCAACACCTCGTGGCTGGGCGGCGTCTCAAAATCGATGCGCAGCAATTGCTGGTGCCGGGCGATGGCGCGCAACTTGATGATGGTGGAGATGCTGCTGTCGCGATGCAACAGCGCGGTGAGATTGGCGTGTTCTCGGAGCAATTTTTCCAGGCACGCGCCCGCTTCGTCATCGCCGACCACCGACAGCAAGGTGGCTTGCGCGCCGAGTGCGGCAATGTTGCGCGCCACGTTGGCCGCCCCGCCGGGACGCTCCTCGATGCGTTCGACCTTGAGTACCGGCACCGGCGCTTCCGGCGAAATGCGGCAGACATCGCCGAACCAGTAGCGGTCCAGCATCACATCGCCGACCACCAGTATTTTTGCGTTCCTGAATTCCGGCAATACGCTCATGCCTGCTCTCCGATTTTCTGATTCCAATTCTATTTCAAAAATCTCAGGACGTGATGAATCACGTCCCTACAATTTCATTGTTGATATCGAGCAGCGCCTGCAACGGATCAGCCGCCTTGGTGATCGGGCGTCCGATCACCAGATAGCTGGAGCCTGCTTTTATAGCAGAGAGCGGGGTCATGATGCGCGATTGGTCGTCAGCGGCAGAGTCTGCCGGGCGAATACCCGGCGTCACCAGGCAGAATCCTTCACCATGTTTTTGGCGTAACTGCCACGCTTCCTGCGCGGAACATACCACGCCATCCAGCCCGCTGTCGTGCGCCAGTGTCGCTAAACGCTGCACCAGTTCGGCTGGTGTATCGGTAATTCCAAGATCGACCAAGTCTTGCTGCGCCATGCTGGTGAGAACGGTCACGGCAATCAGTTTGGGTGGCTGTGCACTGTGCGCAATCGCCTCGCGCGCCGCCTCCAGCATCTTGCGCCCGCCCAGCGCATGCACGTTGACCATCCATACACCCAAGTCGGCGACTGCTTTGCAGGCCTGCGCGGTAGTGTTGGGAATATCGTGAAATTTCAGGTCGAGAAAAATCTCGAAACCGCGCCGCATCAGTTGTTCCAGCAGCGCCGGGCCGGTCGCGGTAAACAATTCCTTGCCGACCTTCAGTCGGCACAGTGAAGGTTGCAGCTTATCAACCAGTGCCAACGCTGGGGTGGCCTCCGGGTAATCGAGCGCGACGATGATTTTCGGGTCGTTCATAAAGGCATTCCGGTCTCTTCGCTGCGGCGCGGCGGGTAGCTGTCCCATGCCTGGCAAGCCGGGCAGTGCCAGTAGAACTGGCGCGCCTTGAAACCGCAATGTGCGCAGTGATACATCGCCAGATTACGCGTGCGTTTATGCACCAGATCCTTCACCAGTTCGACATCGGCGCGCCGGTCCATCGGCACTTCCAGCAGCCGTGCTTCGAGCAATTTATCCAGCCCCAGCAAGGTCGGGTTGCGCTGCAATTCGTCGCGCACCAATTTGTAAGCGGCAGCAGAACCTTCGTTTTTCAGCACGCCGTCGAACACCACATTCATCAAATCCAGCGAGTGATATTTGTCCAGATATTCGCGCAGCAGGACAATGCCATCCGCCTCGCGATCCAGCCTGCGATAAATATTCAGCATGCGCTCCGCGACCAGCGGCAGATACTGCGCATCCTGCGCCTCGATGTTTTTCCAGATATTGATGGCTTCTTCAAGCTTACCCGCGCTGTCCGCCATGTCGCCCAGCATCATCGTGGCGCGCACCGCATTCGGATCAACCGCCAATGCTTGTTGCAGATGCGCGCGCGCTATGGCCGGATCGCCGCCCTTGATCTCCTCGCCCGCCAGTTCGCAATAGAAAAATGCGGCCTGCTTGTTGTATGACTGCCCGCCGGATACCGCCGTCAGGCGTTGTGCCACCTCGATTGCCTTGAGCCAGTCATGCTCCTTCTGAAACAGCTCCAGCAAAAACTCCAGCGCGGGTTTGGCATACGGGGTGTTTTCCAATTCGCGGAACAGGCTCTCGGCGCGATCAAGAATCCCGGCTTTCAAATAATCCTGCGCCAGCTCGAATATCGCATGCTGGCGTTTGTTGTCGTCCAGGTCTGCCCTGTCCACCAGATTGTGGTGCATACGCAACGCGCGATCCACTTCGCCGCGACGGCGGAACAGGCTACCCAGCGCGAAGTGCAGCTCGATGGTTTGCGGATCGACTTTGACCACTTCGATGAACGCTTCGATGGCCTTGTCCTGCTGCTCGTTGAGCAGGAAGTTCAGCCCCTGAAAATATGACTGCGGCAACGCACTCGATTCGGAGAGCAGCTCCTTGATGTCGGTGCGTGCAGCCAACCATCCCATGCCGAAGAACAGCGGAAAGATAAGCAGCATCCAGGGTTCAAATTCCATACCAGAGAATATCAGGAGGGTTGAATGGGTGTTTGCTGCGTCTCGCCGACACCGGCGAGTTTGTTCTTGACCCGGATATCGCGTTTCAGGCGCGCAATTTCGCGACGCTGTTGCAGTACATTGGCGAACATCGCGAGTACGCCAACCGTTGCACCGGCGGCAAAAAATATCAGCAGCACAATCACCAGCGAAGACTGCCATTCATAACCGAAAAAATAGCGCAATGTGACCGGCTGGTCATTCTTGGCTGCGAATCCAAGTAGCACGATGAACAAAACCGCACGCAACAACCAATTGAAATAATGCATGGCTCACCCCGAAAAAAACCGTTGCAACAATAGCATAAAGGGAGCCTCTAAAAGTTCAGAGTTCGCCCAAATGCAAGGCACGGAAAAAATTTCCGCCGCGCCGCATATGTTTTACATGCAAGCAAGGAATTTTTACGCAACACAGCATAACCAGCCACTTGGTTGCCGTTTTTTTTCGGCCTAGTGGAATGGCTAGCAGTTCCATCAGTTGGATGAAATCTGGATTTCTAGGACTCCCTTAAAAATGGCGGCAATACCTTCCGATATGCCGCCACTTGAACTGCTTCAAACCAGAATCATGGCTTCTGATCGCAGACTCGCTCTCTCAATTCCTTGCCCGCCTTGAAATGCGGCACATACTTGGCCGGCACTTTTACCTTGTCACCGGTCTTGGGATTGCGCCCCTGACGCGGGGGGCGATAATTCAGACCAAAGCTGCCAAAACCCCGAATCTCGACACGCCCGCCACGCGACAGTGTGACTGACAGCGTATCCAGAATCACTTTAACCGCAAACTCGGCATCCCTAGCCTGCAGTTGCGGGTGCAACTCGGCGAGCCTGGCAATCAAATCAGAACGAGTCATGCTATTCCCCAGCTTATGCTTCAGTCTTGCTGCCGCTCATTTTAGCCTTCAGCAGCGCACCCAGATTGGTGGTTCCGGCATTGGAATTACTTTCCGAGGAAAGCTTCTGCATTGCGGCGGTTTCTTCCGTCTTGTTCAAAGCCTTGATCGACAGGTTGATGCCGCGATTCTTGCGATCCACATTGATGATCACGGCAGTCACGCTGTCACCCTCTTTCAGGTGTGTACGAATATCTTCAACACGATCCGCCGAAACTTCAGATGCCTTCAGGTACGCTTCCACGTCGCCCCCCAATGCAATAGTTGCACCCTTGGCATCCAGAGACTTCACAGTACCGGTGACTACGGCGCCTTTTTCATGGCCGGATACAAATCCGCCGAAAGGATCACCTTCCATTTGCTTGATGCCGAGGGAGATTCGTTCACGTTCCACGTCGATCGCCAATATCATGGCCTCGACTTCGTCGCCTTTCTTGTAGTTGCGCACGGCTTCTTCGCCGGGCTGGCTCCACGACAGGTCGGACAAATGCACCAGACCGTCGATGCCGCCATCCAGTCCGATAAACACGCCGAAGTCGGTGATCGACTTGATCGCGCCCTTCACCTTGTCGCCCTTCTTGTGGTTGATCGCGAAATCATCCCAAGGGTTCGATTGGCATTGCTTCATGCCCAGCGAGATGCGGCGGCGCGCTTCGTCGATTTCCAGGATCATCACTTCAACTTCATCGCCCAAACTCACAACCTTGGAAGGATGCACATTCTTGTTGGTCCAATCCATTTCGGAAACGTGCACCAGACCTTCGATACCCTGTTCGATTTCCACGAATGAGCCGTAGTCGGTCAGGTTGGTCACCTTGCCGAACATGCGCGTGCCTTGCGGGTAGCGGCGTGCCAGACCGTTCCACGGATCATCGCCCATTTGCTTGATGCCCAGCGAAACGCGGTTCTTCTCCTGATCGAACTTCAGAATCTTGGCTTCGACTTCGTCGCCGACGGTCAATACTTCGGAAGGGTGCTTCACGCGGCGCCATGCCAGATCGGTGATATGCAACAGGCCGTCGATGCCGCCCAGGTCAACGAACGCGCCGTAGTCGGTGATGTTCTTGACCACGCCCTTGACGATTGCGCCTTCCTTGAGATTTTCCATGACCGCTTCGCGGTCGGCGCCCATGCTTGCTTCCATCACGGCGCGGCGGGAAACCACCACGTTGTTGCGCTTGCGATC
This sequence comes from Gallionella sp., assembly GCA_023259035.1. Taxonomy (GTDB): domain Bacteria; phylum Pseudomonadota; class Gammaproteobacteria; order Burkholderiales; family Gallionellaceae; genus Gallionella. Next base: position 38,739 of record JAHFRA010000022.1, on the reverse strand, counting down.
CAGCTTGATGACCTTCAATTCCATGGTCTTGTTTTCGTAAGGCGTGGTGTCCTTGACCGGACGGATGTCAACCAGCGAACCGGGCAGGAACGCGCGGATGCCGTTGACCATCGCGGTCAGACCGCCCTTGACCTTGCCGCTGACAAAGCCTTCCACGATACGGCCTTCTTCCATGGCCAATTCCAGGTCGTGCCATGCGGCCAGGCGCTTGGCTTTTTCGCGCGACAGCTTGGTCTCGCCATAGCCGTTTTCCAGCGACTCGATCGCGACGGTGACAAAATCACCCGCCTTGATTTCCAGCTCGCCTTTAGCGTCGAGGAATTCCTCGATCGCAATTAAACTTTCGGACTTCAGTCCGGCATTCACGACCACCATGTTGTGGTCGACGCGCACGACTTGTGCGGTAATCAGTTCGCCGGCGCGCATTTCCTTGCGCGTCAAACTTTCTTCAAACATTGCGGCGAAACTATCGGGGTTTTGTACTGCTGCTGCGGTTGAGTTCATCGGATATACCTAAGATTAATACCGTTCACACGGCGGTTAGTTAAATAATCCGCACCCTTGAGAGTGGCGCGGAACCTTACTTCTGCGGGTAGCGTATCAGCACTTCCTGCACCGCCTGCCCGATATTCAGAGCCGTGGTGTCCAGCAGACTTGCACCCGTTGCCTGTTGCAGCGGAGCCACACTACGCCGGGTATCCCGCTCGTCGCGCGCCTGTATATCCTGCAAAAGGGCGGCGATATTAGCATCCATTCCTTTTTCTTTCAACTGCTTATATCGGCGTTCGGCGCGCGCCCCGGCGCTGGCGGTCAGAAATATCTTCAACGCCGCATCGGGAAACACCACCGAAGCCATGTCACGCCCGTCCGCCACCAGGCCCGGCGCGCGGCGGAAGGCATGTTGCTTGTTCAGCAGCGCGGCGCGCACCCTGGGCAACGCCGCCACTTTCGAGGCCGCCGTCGCGCATTGCTCGCCGCGCAACTCATCGCCCGCCAGCGCGCCATCCAGCCAGATTTGTTCGCCCTCAAAGCGGATATCCATGCGTTCGGCCAATGCCGCCAGGCCTGCTTCGTCGTCCAGCACTACGCCATGCTGCTGTGCGGCCAGCGCCAGCAGGCGATACAGCGCGCCGCTGTCGAGGTAGTGATAGCCGAGCTTCGCGGCGACACGCTGCGCCACCGTGCCTTTGCCCGAAGCCGATGGCCCGTCGATTGCGATCACCGGCACGGCCTGCGCCACACTGGCGAAGGCCGCGAAATAATCGGGAAAGGTCTTGGCGACACAGCCGGGATCGTTGATGCGCATCCCCTCCGCACCAAACGCCGCGAGCGAGAAACACATCGCCATGCGGTGATCGTCGTAGGTATCGATCGCTACGTGTTTTATTTTTTCCGGCGGCGTGATGCGAATGTAATCCGCACCCTCCTCCACCGTCGCGCCGACCTTGCGCAATTCGGTCGCCATCGCCGCGATGCGGTCGGTTTCCTTGACGCGCCAACTGGCGATGTTGCGCAGCGTGGTTGTGCCGTCGGCGAACAGCGCCGCCACCGCCAGCGTCATCGCCGCATCGGGAATATGGTTGCAATCCAGATCGATGCCTTTCAACTTGCCGCTTGCGGGCGCACGCGCCTCCATCCAGTTCGGCCCCTGTTCGATCTGCGCGCCCATCGACGCCAGCGCGTCGGCGAAGCGCACATCGCCCTGGATGCTGTCGCTGCCCACGCCTTCGATGCGCAGCGGCCCGCCGCCGATCGCGCCCGCCGCCAGAAAATACGAGGCCGACGAAGCATCGCCCTCCACGTAGATCACCCCCGGCGACACATAGCGGCTGCCCGCCGCCACCGTGAAGCTGCGCCAGCCGTCGCGCGAAACGTCCACATCAAAGCGCTTCATCATCGCCAGCGTGATCTCGATATACGGTTTGGAAATCAGCTCGCCAACCACCTCCACCGTCACCGCGCGATCCAGCAGCGGCAGCGCCATCAGCAACGCGGTAAGAAACTGGCTCGACACATCGCCGCGCACGCTGACCTTATTTACTCCCTCTCCCTCCAAGGGAGAGGATTGGGGATAACCAGCGACTTGCCCGTTGTCGTTTGACGGGCTAGTCGAATGGCTAGTAGTTCCATCAGAGGGTGGCTTTATCTCCAGCGGCGGAAAACCTTCGTTGCCCAGATAGTCAATGTTCGCGCCCAATGCCCCCAGCGCATCCACCAGATCGCCGATCGGTCGCTCGTGCATGCGCGCCACGCCGGACAGTTTGTAATGCCCGCCGGACAACGCCAGCGCCGCGGTCAGCGGACGAAATGCGGTGCCCGCATTACCCAGAAACAATTCCGCATCCTTGACCGGAAAATTGCCGCCGCAACCGGTCACGCGGAACACATGCTTGTCGAGTTGCTCCACGCCGACGCCGAGGGTACGCAGGCCATCCAGCATGCGTTCGGTATCGTCCGACAGCAGCACATCGCGCACCTCGGTCGCACCTTTTGACAACGCAGCCAGCAACAGCACGCGATTGGAAATGCTCTTCGAGCCGGGCAACGTGATCGTGCCGTGGGCGGTTAATAGCGGTGGGAGGTCAATATGATTTATGGAAGACATAGTGCTGCGTAGCGATTTTTGCGAGGGCGAGATGATACCAACTTTTGGCTTTAGCCAAGAACATCGGAGTTTGGTATCTTACATATTATGCAGGGAGCGGTTAAGCTGCTTTGCCGTGCTTTTGAAGTGTTTCCCATCCGACGCAAGCAAGCCAGATATGGCGCGGGATCGGTTTTTCGCCGTTACGATAATAGGCCAGCATGCGGCGGCTGATGCCCAGAACTTCTGCGGCTCTGTCCAGGGTCAAACTGTTTTCGTGCATCCAATTCCAAATGCGCTCGTGACCGATGCCACCGGACTGCTCTATCGCAAGATTGCGCAGATTATCAGCGGCCAAGTCAATTTCGCCTTTCCCAAACTCAACTGAACGCCCAAACTCGCTTAACTTGGCCGAGGCAAAAAGATTTTGTTCTTGCAGCGGCTTCAAGAATGACGATGACTTGATCCAATCGGACAGATCAACATTAAAATCTGCACCGTCGGCATAAGACAGTTTAAGGCACGAATTTTTCAGCGCCTTGGCTTTAGTTAAGCGGAAGCGATCCCGATTTTTCATGTGTGCAACTCCCAAAAAATATGCAGCAGCCTGTCGCGGTTTGCAGGTACTGCCGCCCATTCCAACGCGACCCGGATAGAGCGGGTACTGCGGTCACCCTCCAGCACTTCACCGTTATCAATTCTGACCAACCACTCCCGCCCATCGCCTGCCAGCACATGAAAATGCGGCGGCATGTGATCCTTGGGGTAAATGCTGATTTGGCAAGAATCGAAAGATTGAATACGTGGCATGTGTGAATCATAGTGCAACTATTGCACTATGTCGAGAATAAATATCCGCGATCTATGCACGGTTGCCGAGGGCGGCACGACATTTAACGCCGTTCGCCCTGAGGTATCGAAGGGTGCAGTGTGCGAACTTAAAAATCAAAATCAACACCGCCGGGGGTAGCCCGGCAGCTAGTCACTTTCTTTTGCTTCGCCAAAAAGAAAGCAACCAAAGAAAAGGCGACCCCGGTTTGCCGCCCTTCGGGTTCCCTGCGTTGCTCGACTGGTCAGGCGGCTGCGGAACTCGCGCTACGCGCTCAGACAGTCCTCGCCGAAATCCCCTGACCAGCCTCCGCTACTCGGCGGCGCTCAGGGGAGGGAAAATCAAAACCAAAAAGCAATAAGGCATGGTGAGCTGCGCTCACCATGCCTTGAAATCAAATGCGATGCTGAACTGACCCTTTAAATTTCACACCCTCACTTTGGCTGCGGCGGAAAAAGATTGTTGAAAATTTCAAGAAGCGTTGTTTGTCCCAGCTTTTGTAGCCCAATGCCAAATCGGTTATTTCTGCTAAGCACATCACGCATTGTGTCAGCTGGCGAAAAGTAATCGGGATAATCGTCCGACATAATGTACTGAGGCAACCAGTTATATACTTCGCTGAAAACATCGACTCTCCCTACCTCACACACAGCAGACATTGATGCCCACTCCTCGCGTGAAATGCTATTCAGGTCGTCGGCTTGTTTAATCTGGAGCAACCGCGAAAAAACATCCGGCTTTAGCTCGGAAAGTGGCAGTTCAACACCGATTAGCGAAGAAAATTCACGGTGACTCTCAATAATCTTTACTGCTCTGCAAAATGCCCTGCCAGACAGTTTCTTGTCAGCCATAAACTGCTGCTTCACCTCGCCGAATAAAGGAGTTCCCCACAAGCTTCTCGGCGGTAACGACTTCGCCAGTAAACGAATATCCTCTCGCGAGAGCTCAGGTGTAGTGTTACCTTGGGCATATTCCCGTCGCAAGTACTCAGTCATAAGTTCAAACTCTTCAATGGAATTGCTCAATCGCTTAAACCGCTCAGAGAGCAAGGCAATATTAATCCGTGGAACATCATTAAGGTGTTGCTTTTTTGAGAGGTCAGTATGGTATCTAAACGTCTGTCCCGTTTGATCAATTGATGCGAAGTCGTCTATGACCTCCTCCATCACGTCAGCGAGCGGTGGCAAGCGCCGATCCGCAGCACAGTATGCCTTCAAACTAAGCCACAACTCACCTATATCATGACCTTCCAACTTGCCATCAGCTTCCCCTCGAAGGCTAGAAACGATAGCTATTTGCCGCTTGATAAACAATTCTATGTGATGGCGAGCGCAAAAACAGATTGGGTAAATAAGAACATCCATAAAGACGCCCTTAGGCTCACCAGTATCTGGATCAAAATACGACTGCTCTTTTGCAGCAGCAATCATTACCTCGACTGCCTGCGAAAACCCAAGACTGTATCCATACTCATTGTCCGCTCCAGAATTTTCTCCAACGCAGGCGTTCATAGAACAATCAGGTCCATGTGTAAAGGTTTTATTTTTCATTGTCGTTCACCTAATAACATCAATCCGGCAAGGTTAACAGCGTGACGCAAAGTAATCGAAACATCAAGAAGTCTGCGGAAAACTAAAAGAGTCAGCATCGCTTTTGATTTCAAGGCATGGTGAGCGCAGCTCTCCATGCTTTGTTGCTTTTGGGTTTTAATTTTATTTCCCCTGAGCGCCGCCGAGTAGCGGAGGCTGGTCAGGGGATTTCGGCGAGGACTGTCTGAGCGCGCAGCGCGAGTTCCGCAGCCGCCTGACCAGTCGAGCAACGCAGGGAACCCGAAGGGCGGCAAACCGGGGTCGCCTTTTCTTTGGTTACTTTCTTTTTGGCGAGTCAAAAGAAAGTGACTAGCTGCCGGGCTACCCCCGGCGGTGTTGATTTTGACTTTTGTTGTGAAGGGGTGGAGTTTCTACCCTCTCCCTAGCCCTCTCCCTGCAAGGGAGAGGGGATATTATTTACCCTTCGATACCTCAGGGCGAACGACCTTTTCTAACAACCTATTCCACGCCCCGTTCTTTCACCTCACTCCGCACCCACCCCTTCGCAAACGTAACCCGCAACCCATCACCAACCTCCAACCGACTAGCATCCGTCACCACCCCGCCCTTCGCATCCTGCACCAGACTATAACCCCGCGCCAGTACCTGTTTCGGATCGAGCAAAACCAAGTGTTGCGCGAGGTTTTCCACGCGCCCCGCGCGTTGCGCTTGCGTGGTGCGCATCGCCTTGACCAGACGTTGCGCGAGGCGGTCCTGCTGGTCGTGCAAACGGGCAAAGCCGCCACCCGCAGCGCGCAAGCGTTGCGCCAGCGCTTGCCACTGCCAGTGTTGCTGCTGCCTGCGATGGGAAAAGGCGCGCTGCATGCGCTGTTGCAGTTGATCCAGTTGTTGCGCCCGGCGCTGCAACTGCTGCGCGGGATGCACTAGGCAGCGCTGCAAATAATCCACGGCCTGCATGGCGTTCTGCAAACGGTTGCGCTGCGCGCGTTGCAGGTGTTGCGCGGTGTTACGCAAATTTCTGAGCAGCGCGTGGCGATCCGGCACGACGCGTTGCGCGGCGGCGGTGGGGGTCGGGGCGCGTTCGTCGGCGACGAAATCGGCGATGGTGAAATCGGTCTCGTGGCCGACGCCGCTGACGACGGGGATGTCGCTGGCGGCGATGGCGCGCGCGACGACTTCTTCGTTGAACGCCCACAGGTCTTCGATGCTGCCGCCGCCACGGCACACGATCAGCACGTCGCATTCCGCGCGCTGGTTGGCGAGCCGGATGGCTGCGGCGATCTTCTCCGCGCTGCCGCTGCCCTGCACCGGTGCGGGGTACAGCACCACCGGCACGCCCGGCAGACGCAGCTTCAGGGTGGCCAGCACGTCGCGCAACGCGGCGGCCTGCGGCGATGTGACGATGCCGACGCGTTTCGGAAACGCGGGCAAGGGACGTTTGCGTTCGGCGGCGAACAATCCTTCACTTTGCAGCGATTGTTTCAGCCGCTCGAATTGTTCATACAGGATGCCCAGCCCTGCCGGGCGCATCTGTTCGACGGTCAACTGGAAGTCGCCGCGCTGCTCGTACAGCGTGGCGGCAGCCAGGACTTCGACCTGCTGGCCATTGGCAACCGGGCTAACCAGCAACTGGTTTTTGTTGCGGAACATCACGCAGCGCACCTGCGCCTGATCGTCCTTCAGCGCGAAATACCAGTGGCCGGAAGCTGCCTTCACCAGATTGGAAATTTCCCCGCGCACCCACAACAATGGGATGTTGCTTTCGAGCAACTGCTTGATTGCAAAGTTGAGTTCCGCGACGCGCAAAACGCGGTTTTTTTCTTCGAAAAATAGGCCTAAATACATATTGACATCTCAAAATAATCCACACTTCAAGGAAATTCGCCCTTCTTTGGCATGTCACATGGCAACCAAACCAGTCACTTGCGATAACATATTGTTTTTATTGTATATTACTGGAATATAAAAAATAGGCAAGGCAAGAAAAACCCTTACACCACGCCGAGTTAACCTACCATCACCAAGAGTCATCCACAAAGTTATCCACAGATTTTGTGAGTAAACGGAAATACTCTTTTCAAATGGTGGGTTAGCCAAATATAGCTAAAGTAAGTCATGAGAAATGTTGCTCAACTCAGAATGACACGCTACAGTTGCGGCCTCGAAACCTCTGAACACGCTACGCATAAATCGTAGCCATGTATGGCTTAATTCAGGGGTTCGCCAATTTAAGCACATTTGGAGAATCCGCGTGTTTGCAATCGTAGAAGCGGCCGGCTGGCCGATCTGGTTTTTGATTTTCGCCTCCATAATCGCAGTCGGTCTGATTATTGAGCGCCTGATATTTTTGCGCAGCAGTCGTATTGCCCCTTCCTCCCTGTTGGATGAAGTCGTTAAGGAGTTGAAACAACGCGGTGTCAGCGACGGCATGTTGACCAAGTTAGCCCAAAGCTCGCCATTGGGGCATATTTTTGCTGCCGGATTAAAAAACATCAAAAGCCCTCCCGAGGTAATGAAAGAATCTATCGAAGAGACGGGGCGCGTAGTCTTGCATGATCTGGAACGATTTCTCACCACTCTGGGTACAATCGCCTCGATAAGCCCGTTGCTGGGCCTGTTCGGTACGGTAATCGGCATGATCGAGATTTTTGGCTCGCAAACTGCGGCTGGCAACAGCCCGGCCATTCTTGCCCACGGTATTTCCGTAGCTCTTTACAACACGGCCTTCGGCCTGATTGTGGCGATTCCCAGCATGATTTTCTACCGTCATTTCCGATCCAAGGTGGATAGCCTGACCATCGAAATGGAGCAACAGGCGATCAAACTGGTGGAAATCGTGCATGGTCAACGCAAGGATTAGGCGCAATGAATTTTCAGCGTGGGCGTGCTCGTGAAGAACCGGAAATCAATCTGATTCCGATGATAGACGTGCTGCTGGTAATCCTGATTTTTCTGATGGTAACCACCAGTTACGCAAAATTTTCCGAATTGCAGATCAACCTGCCGCAGGCCGGCGGCGAAACAATCGCAGCATCGGCCAAACCGGTCAATGTGGCGGTGGACGCCTCCGAGCACTACGCCATCAATAATCAGGGGGTGGCCTATACCGGGGTGACCGCATTGGCGGCCTCCCTGAAAAATGCCGCAGGCGACCAGACCGACCCTACCATCGTCATCAACGCCGATGCCAAAGCGCCGCATCAGTCCGTTATCAATGTGATGGAAGCGGCGCGGCAAGCGGGATATGGGCGCATTACGTTTACCACGCAGAACCAGCCCAAATAACGGGAGCCTCTAAAAATCCACATTTCATCCCAACTGCTGCGTTGCGTAAAAAATTCTTTGCTTACATATAAAACATATGCGGCGCGGCAAAATTTTTTATGCGCCTTGCATTTTGGCGAACTCTGAATTTTTAGAGGCTCCCTGGCATGCACTGGCTGCAACACCACTGGCACCGCACCACCCCGCTGCACCTGATTCTGATCCCGATTAGCTTGCTGTTCCGCCTGCTGGTGGCATTGCGCCGCGCGCTGTATAGCAGTGGCATCCTGCCCAGTCATAAATTGGCCGTTCCGGCCATTGTGGTCGGCAATATCAGTATCGGCGGAACCGGCAAAACCCCGCTCACGCTTGCCTTGGCGCAACAACTGATCCAGCGCGGCTGGCATCCGCTCATCGTCAGCCGCGGTCACGGCGGTGCGGCGCAACAGCCACAGCAGGTCGATGTAAACAGCACTGTGCAGCAGGTGGGCGACGAACCGCTGCTGATGGCGCGGCGCAACCTGTGTCCGGTGTGGATCGGCAAAGATCGCGCCGCCGCCGCACAAGCCGCCTTAAAAAATCATCCGCAATGCGATGTCGTGCTGTGCGACGACGGCTTGCAGCACTACCGTTTGCGGCGCGATGTGGAAGTCGCGGTCATCGATGGTGCGCGCGGCTTCGGCAATGGCTTGATGCTTCCCGCCGGACCGTTGCGCGAGCCGACATCGCGCTTGCACAGCGTGGATGCCGTAGTAGTGAACGGCGGCGAAACTTCAGCAGGCCAATACGCCATGCGCCTGTCGGGCGCAATCTTCCACAATCTTCTCGATCCCGCCCAAACAGCTACTGCCGATCATTTCCACGCGCTGAACAATCATGCCGTCGCCGGTATCGGGCATCCGCAACGCTATTTCGAGCATCTGCAGGCACTGGGCATTTCCTTCACGCCGCACGCTTTTCCGGATCATCATCCCTACCGCGAAGCCGATCTGGCTTTCACCGGCTGCGACGCGCTACTCCCGACCGAAAAAGATGCGGTAAAATGCGCTGCATTCGCCGATGCCCGCTATTGGGTATTGCGCGTAGATGCCGAAATCGACTCGACCCTGATCGACCACATACTGCGAAAGATCACTCCTCATGGACGCAAAACTGCTTGATATTCTCGTTTGCCCGCTGTGCAAATCCCCATTGATCTATCAGAAAGCCGCGCAGGAATTGATCTGCAAGGCCGACCGGCTGGCATTCAAGATTGAAGACGGTATTCCGGTGATGCTGGCCGACGAGGCGCGCAAGCTCACCCCGGAAGAAGCAGAAAATATCAAATGAAAATCGACAAAAACCGTAGCGAGCGGTTCGAGAGCAAGGCGCGCGGCGCGCGGCGAACGAGACATACCTTTTGGGTAGGCGAGGAGCGAGCACCGCGCAACGCCGCTATCGAATTGCGCAGTAGGTTTTAATGGTCGATTTCCATGTGGTCATTCCGGCGCGCCACGCTTCCACCCGCTTACCCGGCAAGCCGCTCTTGGCAATCGCCGGAAAACCAATGGTAGTGAGGGTTGCAGAACAGGCAGCACAAAGTGGTGCGCAGCAAATCTGGATTGCCACCGATCATCACGCGATTGCCAGCGTGGCGCATGAGCACGGCTTCAAGGCTTGCCTGACCAAGGATACCCACGCCAGCGGCACGGATCGCATCGCCGAAGTAGTCGAGCAACAAGGCTGGACGGACGACACCATCGTGGTCAATGTGCAAGGAGATGAACCGCTGATGCCGCCCGCGCTGATTCGCGCCGTCGCCGAACATCTGCATCGGCATCCGGAATGTGCGATTGCCACGGCCTGCCACGCAATTCACGATGAGGCCTCGATGCGCAACCCGAACATCGTCAAGGCCGTGCTCGATCAACAAGGCAATGCGCTGTATTTCAGCCGTGCGCCGATTCCCTGGCCGCGCGACGCATTTAACTTTTCATCCTCGCCAGAAGGGAGAGGCGATTGTTCTCCCTCCCTCCGGGGGGAAGCTGGAAGGGGGGCGCTGCCAGCCGGCTTGCCGGTGCTGCGCCACATCGGCATTTACGCTTACCGCGCCAGCTTCTTGCGCGCTTACGGGAATCTTGTCCCAACGCCGATTGAACACTTTGAAGCACTGGAACAATTGCGCGCGCTGTATTATGGGTACAAAATCGGCGTGGTCGTCGCCGAGCGGGCACCGCCCGGTGGCGTGGATACCGAACAGGATTTACACGCGGTACGACAAACTTTTGCTAACCAATAAATCGGAGGGAAACCAAAAATGAGACTGATACTATTAGGCGCGCCGGGGGCGGGCAAAGGCACACAAGCCAATTACATCAAAGAGAAATTCAACATCCCGCAAATTTCCACCGGCGACATGCTGCGTGCGGCGGTCAAGGCCGGCACACCGCTGGGGATCTCGGCCAAGAAGATAATGGATGCGGGCGGCCTGATCTCCGATGACGTCATCATCAATCTGGTAAAAGAGCGCATCAAAGACCCTGACTGCGCAAACGGCTTCCTGTTTGACGGTTTTCCACGCACCCTTCCACAAGCACAGGCGATGAAAGATGCCGACATCCCGATAGATTACGTAGTGGAAATCGAGGTGGCGGATAGCGAAATCATCAAGCGCATGAGCGGGCGTCGCGTGCATCCGGCTTCCGGTCGCACTTATCATCTCGTCTTCAACCCCCCCAGAGTGGCGGGCAAGGATGACATCACCGGCGAAGACCTGGTGCAACGCCCTGACGATATCGAAGATACCGTAATCAAACGTCTCAACGTTTACCATGACCAAACCAAACCGCTGGTCGAGTACTACACCGCTTGGGCAAAATCCGGCGATGCGAAAGCGCCAGAATGCGTGAATGTTTCTGGCGTGGGTAGCGTGGAAGAGATACGTGACAAAATATTCAAAGCGCTGGGTAGCAAATAATCGTGGCCAGCAAACCTGTGCTCACCCTCGAGGATGCCAAGCGTATCGCTGCGGCAGCCGAATCCGAGGCGCAACACAATGGTTGGCGCGTGGTCATCGCGATAGTAGACGATGGCGGCCATCTGCTTTACCTGCAACGCGGCCACGACACGCAGTATGGCAGCGTGGAAACCGCCATATGCAAGGCACACGCGGCAGTAGCCTTCCAGCGCCCGACCAAAGCCTCGGAGGATGCCGTAATGAGCGGGCGACTGATCCATCTCGCCTTGCCCGGCGTGATTCCTGCCGAAGGCGGCGTTCCGCTGGAGATCGATGGAACCACCGTGGGTGGTTTGGGTATCAGCGGCGTGCGCTCTTTTCAGGATGGGCAAGTCGCTGCTGCAGGTGCCGCTGCGCTGATACGAAACTAACCATGCTCTATCGCCTCGGCGGATATTCTCCGGCATTGCGCGGCACACGACACTTCAAATCACCGACAATGCCTCGATCATCGGTCCAGTAATCCTGAAAAATTGCCATTGGGCAAAGCTTTTGAGTTTATTCACCGGCAAAAATCGCGTAAGCTGCGCGCGCCAACCGCAAAGGGTAGCGGCGACAAAATCAATCATTCTTGAGGAGTGCAAGACATGGCAAAGAAAAATGCATTTTATGCCCAGTCCGGCGGCGTAACGGCAGTTATCAACGCATCGGCCTGCGCTGTAATTGAAACCGCGCGCAAGCACAAGGACAAAATCGGCAAGGTCTATGCCGGGCGCAATGGCATCATCGGCGCCCTGACCGAAGACTTGATCGACACCGGCAAGGATAGCGCCAAGGCCATCGCCGCATTGCGCAACACACCATCCGGCGCATTCGGTTCCTGCCGTTTCAAACTCAAAGGCCTGGAAGAAAACAAGTTGCAGTACGAGCGCCTGATCGAGGTGTTCAAGGCGCACAACATCGGCTATTTTTTTTACAACGGCGGCGGCGATTCAGCCGACACCTGCCTGAAGGTTTCACAAATTTCCGACAAGATGGGCTATCCGATCCAGGCCATCCATATACCGAAAACGGTGGATAACGATCTGCCGATCACCGACTGCTGCCCCGGCTTCGGCTCGGTCGCAAAATACGTCGCCGTATCGGTGCGCGAAGCCAGCTTCGATGTCGCCTCCATGTGCAAGACCTCAACCAAGGTATTCGTGGTCGAAGTAATGGGACGCCACGCTGGCTGGATCGCCGCTGCCGGCGGGCTGGCATCGGACAAGGGTTGCGAGTTGCCCATCGTCATCCTGTTCCCGGAAATCGCTTTCAACAAGGAAAAGTTTCTCGCCCAAGTCGATGCAACAGTGAAAAAGCATGGCTACTGCTCGGTGGTGGTATCGGAAGGCGTGAAGGGCGAAGATGGAAAATTTCTCTCCGACCAGGGATTGCGCGATGCCTTCGGCCATGCCCAGTTAGGCGGCGTGGCGCCGGTGGTGGCCAATATGGTCAAGGACGCGCTGGGTTACAAGTTTCATTGGGCGGTAGCGGATTATTTGCAACGCGCCGCGCGGCACATCGCCTCCAAGACCGACGTCGAACAGGCGTATGCACTCGGAAAATCCGCTGTGGAGCTGGCTTTGAAGGGCGAGAACGCCATCATGCCTGCCATTGTTCGTGTCTCCGAAAAACCCTACAAATGGAAAATCGGCGTCGCCCAACTGAAGAATGTGGCCAATGTGGAAAAGATGATGCCGCGCGACTTTATCAGCAAGGATGGCTTCGGCATCACCGAGAAATGCCGCACTTACCTTGCCCCATTAATCAAGGGCGAGGATTACCCGCCTTACAAGGACGGCCTGCCGCAGTATGTCCGGCTCAAGAATGTGGCCGTGCCGAAGAAACTGGGAGAATTTAAGATATAATTTGCGGGTTTGATATTTCTGTATTGTCTATCTGTCGGCTTTGAATGGCCGGTTTAACTTCAGGAGGGGAATTTATGTCTGGTGGTCTGATATTTACACTGTTATGCGCGTTTGCGGCGCTCCTGTATGGGGCGATTTCGATTAAATGGATTTTGGGTCTGCCGACCGGCAATGACAGAATGCGGGAAATTTCCGCTGCTGTGCAGGAAGGCGCATCGGCCTACCTCAATCGGCAATACACCACCATTGGCATCGTCGGCGTAATTCTGCTGGTTGTCATCTTCGTCGCGCTGGGCTGGAAAACTGCCGTCGGCTTTGCGCTGGGTGCGATTCTGTCTGGCCTCACCGGTTACATCGGCATGAACGTATCGGTGCGCGCCAACGTGCGCACCGCACAGGCCGCCAGCGAAGGGCTGAATGCCGCCCTCAATGTCGCCTTCAAGGGCGGTGCGATTACCGGCCTGCTGGTGGTCGGTCTGGGCCTGCTGGGCGTGGCTGGTTATTATGCTTTCCTCACTCTGGCGATGGGCGCCAGTACCGCCGATGCAACTCATTCTCTGGTGGGACTGGCTTTCGGCAGCTCGCTGATTTCCATCTTCGCCCGCCTCGGCGGCGGCATTTTCACCAAGGGCGCTGACGTTGGCGCCGACCTGGTGGGCAAGGTCGAAGCCGGCATCCCCGAGGACGACCCGCGCAACCCGGCGGTAATCGCCGACAACGTCGGCGACAACGTCGGCGACTGCGCCGGTATGGCCGCCGACCTGTTTGAAACCTACGCCGTGACCATCATCGCCACGATGGTGCTGGGCGGCCTGATGATTACCGGTTCCCCGAACGCGGTGATCTATCCGCTGGTGCTGGGCGGTGTCTCCATTATCGCTTCGATCATCGGCACCTTCTTCGTCAATACGCGTGAAGGCGGCAAGATCATGAACGCGCTGTATCGCGGCCTGATCGTGTCCGGCGTGCTGGCGGTGGTCTCGTTCTACCCGGTGACCACCTGGATTCTGGGCGAAGGCGTGATGATCGGCGACAAGCTGGTGACGTCGATGAATCTGTATCTGGCTTCACTGATCGGTCTGGCGCTGACTGCGGCGATGGTGTGGATCACCGAGTATTACACCGCCACCGAGTTCAGCCCGGTGCGTCACATTGCACAAGCCTCCACCACCGGCCACGGCACCAACGTCATCGCCGGTCTCGGCGTGTCGATGAAATCCACCGCTGCACCGGTGCTTGCCGTATGTCTGGCGATCTGGGGCGCCCACCATCTGGGCGGCCTGTATGGTATCGCCATCGCCGCGACTTCGATGCTGTCGATGGCCGGTATCATCGTGGCGCTCGACGCTTACGGCCCGATCACCGACAACGCCGGTGGCATTGCTGAAATGGCCGGCCTGCCCGACTCGATCCGCAACATCACCGACCCGCTCGACGCAGTGGGTAACACCACCAAGGCCGTGACCAAGGGCTACGCCATCGGTTCCGCCGGATTGGCTGCTTTAGTTCTCTTCGCCGACTACACCCATGCGCTTTCCAGTCATGGCAGCGCAGCGCTGACTTTCGACCTGTCCAACCACATGGTCATCATCGGCCTGTTCATCGGCGGCATGGTGCCTTACCTGTTCGCCGCGATGGGCATGGAAGCCGTCGGCCGCGCCGCCGGTTCGGTAGTGGTCGAAGTACGCCGCCAGTTCAAGGAAATCCCCGGCATCATGGAAGGCACCGGCAAGCCGGAATACGGCACCTGTGTAGACATGCTGACCAAGGCCGCAATCAGGGAAATGATCGTTCCTTCTCTGCTGCCCGTCGCCGTTCCGGTGATCGTCGGCCTGACCCTCGGTGCGCAAGCGCTGGGTGGCGTGCTGGTCGGCACCATCGTCACCGGCATCTTCGTCGCGATCTCGATGACCACCGGCGGCGGCGCATGGGACAACGCGAAGAAATATATCGAGGAAGGCAACTATGGCGGAAAAGGTTCGGATGCGCACAAGGCCGCAGTGACCGGCGACACCGTCGGCGATCCCTACAAGGACACCGCGGGCCCTGCGGTGAACCCGCTAATCAAGATCATCAACATCGTCGCGCTGATGATTGTGCCACTGCTGTAAATAGACTTTCGAAAATACCGCGCGAGCCATTGCGGCTCGGGATGGAGATGGACTAAGGGGACAAGCGATGCCGGAAGATGCGCACTTGAAATCCCTTTCCATCCATCCGGGTGGAACAGGTCAAGAAGTGATGGCCTCGTTCGCCCCGGAAGGCAACACGAATGCCATTACGCTTGATGAACTCATGCAGGCCATCAACGCGGCAGGATTTGGCGGGTATCGCATTCACCAGCATGCTCTGGAAGAGGCAACAGCCAAGTACAATATCGGCGAGGCTTTTGAAATCAAGGTTGGCGATGCATTGGACGGGCAGTTTGCTATCCGCATCGACGCCGATCTTCTGGCCGCTTATCTAAGCTGCACACTGCCTCTCGGCGGCGCTCCGGTTCAACGGCAAAGTGTTCTGCAGGAAGCCGAACGCAAGGCAATCAGCGTCCCCCTCGATCTTGAAGCCATCGACAAGGCGCTTCGTGAAGGCGGCAACGACATACTGATTGCCCATGGCAAAGCGCCCGTGGCTGGCGCAGACGGAAAAATTGAAAGCCTCGTTCCCAGTATGAAAACCAGAAGCCCTCACCTGGATACGCATGGCTTGGCCGACTTTCGCGATCTCGGCGAAATTGTTACTGTGCATGCCGGTGACGCACTGATGCGGCTTATCCCGCCGACTAGTGGCACACCCGGTGAAACAGTAACCGGGAAGACCCTGCCAGTCAGGCCCGGCAAAAAAATCGCATTCGCGGCCAAGCTGGATGGCGTGATCCCCGACCCAAAAGATCCCAACATGCTGATTGCCGCAATCTCCGGTTGCCCGTCGGTATTAAAAAACGGCGTGTCGATCGATCCGATCTATAGCGTTCAGGATGTCGACCTGCACGTCGGCAATATCTCCTTTGACGGAACGGTGCATGTATCCGGTGATGTTCATGCAGACATGTCCATCAAAGCTACCGGCGATATCTATGTCGACGGCACAATCGAAGATGCCATGCTGGAAGCGGGTGGCGATATTATCGTCAAAGGCGGGATCATTGGGAGTTCGGAGCAACACGCAGAGCTGACCGAAAGATACCCCGCCACCATCAAATGCGATGGCACATGCACAGCACGCTTTGTGCAGAACACCCACATCTCGGCCAAAAAAGGCATTTTTATCCACGATGTCGCGATGCAAAGCGAATTGACTGCCGGGCACCAGATTGTTGTCGGCGACAAAGGCAGTCGCAAGGGCGAAATCATCGGTGGCGTCGCCCGCGCCACGATGCTGGTCAAGGCACAAATCATCGGCTCATCTTCCGACGTAAAAACGATAATCATTGCAGGAGCAGATCAGCTGCTCCATGAAAGCTATCACAACACCATCAAATCTCGTGAAGCCTCGGAACAAAAGCTTGCCGACATTATCAAACTGCTCGAATTGGCGCGTTTGAACCCCGGTCGGATACCGCTTGAATCCATCGAAGCTGCGGAGGCAACGCGCGATGCGCTCAACACTGAAATCCAAATATTCAGGGAAATTGAAATCGAACTGCATCAAGAAATCGATCTCGCCAATGGGGCGCAGGTGATAGCAGAAAAACATATTTTCGGCGGCACCGAAATACATATGGGCTTGCATTGCTACAAGACGGAAGAGGACAAGGAAGGCGCGATTTTCCATCAAAATGAAGAAGGTGAGCTGGTTTCCGTCTGATCCAGCCGAACTGCACTGCTTCTCCTTCGCACCTCAACTGCGCCGTTCCGGTTGCGCTGACAAAGCCGACCGATGCTAGAATCCGCACCTTTCCCAACACACCAGAGACTTGCATATTATGAGCCTGAATAAAGTCCCTTCCGGGAAAAATTTACCCGACGATTTCAATGTGATCATCGAGATCCCGATGCATGGGGAGCCGGTTAAATACGAAATAGACAAGGAATCGGGAGCGATCTTTGTCGACCGCTTCATGAATACCGCAATGCACTATCCGTGCAACTACGGCTACATCCCTCACACCCTGTCTGATGACGGCGACCCGGTGGACGTGCTGGTCATCACGCCCGTGCCATTGAACACTGGCGTTGTGGTGCGCTGCCGTCCTCTTGCCGTGCTCAAGATGGAAGATGAGGCGGGAATGGATGCCAAGGTTCTCGCCGTACCCGTTGATAAACTCTCCACCCTGTACCGTGGCTTGAAAAACCATAACGAATTACCCGAAATCACCCTCAGGCAAATTTCCCATTTCTTCGAGCATTACAAAGACCTCGAACCCAACAAGTGGGTAAAAATAGGCGGCTGGCACGGCATCGAGGAAGCCAGGGCGGAAATCATGTCCGGGGTCGAGAACTACCAGAACACACCGGATAAGCCGCAGTTCTGACCAGTTACTGCTAACACCTGACAGCAGGCAAAATGATTCCTCATGCCGAACCCATCGGCCAGCACTACAATTCATGCACTCCCAGCAATTTTGAATATGCTAATTCGACCGGTCTAGATAATTTGGTACATTGACTGCCAGACGCTAACGTTGTAGCTTGCGAAGCGAAAGCGTTATACCAAACCACCATCCTATCGTTACACCTCGTAATTGGCCTTCGGCGTTGGTTGTGCGGCTGAAGTTTTTTTCATCAATGCGTTGGAGGATCACCATGGAAAACACATCAGGGCAAGGCAAAACCGCAAGCGTTCCAGAAGGGATAAAGGGTTGGTCATGGGGGGCATTTTTGCTCAACTGGATATGGGCCGTTTTTAATCGAACCTGGATTGGATTGCTTGTCTTTGTGCCCCTCATTGGGTTTATCATGACATTTGTTCTGGGATTCAAGGGGCGTGAGTGGGCGTGGCGTAATAAACGTTGGGATAGTGTGGAGCACTTCAATAGAGTCCAGAAGAAGTGGTCTTTCTGGGGAGTTATCTTGGGGTTTGTCTGGATTGTTTTTATTCTTGGGATTCTTGCTGCGGTTGCAATACCCGCATATAAGAGTTATCAGATTCGGGTTCAAGAAGCAGAAGCCAAGATGGCGCTGTCAGCACAAGCAATGCCCGCAACAAGTGATGCCAAGCCTTCGGTACTGACACCACCTGTTACCGCATCTGCCCCAAGCGCCACGCCTGCCTCAATCGCTCCATCTGCAGCTACCCCCTCCTCTACTGTCGCTACGTCAGGAGCAATACAACAGCCGCCAGTTAAGGAAAATGCAACACCATCACCTGCGTCACCGATAGCTGTGACCAATGTACATGCAGCACCCGTTCAAACTCATCAGCCGCCTTTAGCGACGATTGCAGTCGCTGACCCGAAAGCTTCGGCAAAATCACCGCGCAATATTAATAGTGCAGTCAAAAAACCAGCCTCACGACCGATGAGTCATGTACCTGCTGATCGAAGAGACTGCTTGAATCTGTCATCCAACGCAGCTATTGCAAAATGTGCAGGTGAGTGAGTCAATGCAGTCATCATAACTTCACAATGGCTACACTATTGCATCGTTATGTCGCCACTGCGGTGTAGGTAAATCGTGTCTCAAACAGAGCCGCAACGGAGCACGCTTTGGTATCTGGTTGCCGGGATAATCATGATTGCCGGTTTGACCGCCGGTTCGATAATGGTTTGGCGGGGTTTCGTCATGATTATTCATGTCGAGCAATTCATTGGCCCCGGTCGCCTTTCTTTTGAAGTGACTGTTCCGGGTGATTACACGCTTTGGCACGACTACCACGCCGTGTTCGAGGGGCGAACCTATTCAACCGGTAAGCGATTGCCGGACGGGGTAAATTTCCGGGTGAAAGGGCCCAATGGAGCCGTGGCGGTAAGTGGCTCCAACGGTGCAACGGCCTCGATTGGTGATACCGAGCGGGTTGCCATAGCTGCTTTCATAGCTCCTGAACCAGGAAAATATGAGATTGCTGCCGAAGGTGAATTTTCTGCACGGGTATTTTCCGTTGGGGAAGGAAATTTTTTCAAGAGCTTCGGCATGATCTTGGGCGGCATCGGCGCAATAATCCTGTCGTTCAGCGCGGGTTTGGGACTTGGCGCATGGGTCTATTTCAAAAACAGTGCATCCGGTAGCGAGGGTGAGACAAAGGGGAGTGGCATGGCAAATCCGGTTGAAGGGGAACCTGAACATTCTGCAAGACAATTGGCCGCATTAGTATATGCGCTGCAAGCGGCATCCTTTCTGGTGGGAATCACTTTCATCGCCGCCGTTATAGTGAATTATGTGAAACGCGAAGAGGTGGCAGACACTTGGCTGGAGTCGCATTTTCTCTGGCAGATACGCACCTTCTGGTGGTCGTTTCTGTGGGGTGTGTTGGGGGTGGTGCTTGTGGTCGTGGTGGTGGGCATTTTCATCCTCATCGCTGATGCGATCTGGGTGCTGTATCGTATCGTGAAGGGCTGGCTTAACCTGAACGATGGCAAGGCGATGTACGAATAAATTTGCTTCGCTCGCCCTGCGCCTATCCCCGTGGCAAGACCACGGGGTATTACGGCGCAGAAAAGCAAAATCGGCGAGCTACGCTTAACATCAAAAGCGTGTTGTCCGCGCGCCAAGAGCGCGGGAACGATCACGAAGATAAAAATCGAACTCTCCGAAAACAAGCCGCTTTATTTGTAAATGGGTGCATCCGCTATGCTCTTTATTGCGAGCTAATTTTCGCGCCAGCCAATGCTACAATTCACGCACCGCTTCAACCCAAATCTGAATTCTAATTTTTACCCGGCAAGGAAACGTAATGACAGCACAGATCATCGATGGCAAAGCCATCGCTCAGGAAGTACGCGCCGAATGGAAGGTGCGCGCCGATGCATTGAAGGCGCGCGGCATCACGCCCGGGATGGCGGTCATCATCGTCGGCGAGGATGCAGCCTCCAAGGTGTATGTCGCCAACAAGGTGAAGGCCTGTGCCGAACTGGGGTTGCATTCCGAGCACATCGTCATGCCGTCCGACACACCGGAAGCCGCGCTGCTGGCGAAAATCTCCGCTTTGAACAACGACCCGAAGATACACGGCATCCTCGTGCAACTGCCGCTGCCCAAACACCTGAATGCGCATAAAGTCATCGAAGCAATCAACCCGGACAAGGACGTGGATGGCTTCCACCAGAAAAATGTCGGCGCGCTGGTGACGGGCGAAACGCCCTTCCCTTCCTGCACCCCTTTCGGCGTAATGGTGCTGCTGGAAAAGACCGGCATCGCAATCGAAGGCAAGCATGCCGTGATCGTGGGCCGCAGCAACATCGTCGGCAAACCGATGGCTCTGCTGCTGTTGCACAAGAACGCCACCGTGACAATCTGCACTTCCAAGACCATAGATTTAGCCAAGCACACCCGCGATGCAGACATACTGGTGGCGGCAGTTGGCAAGGCCAACTTCATCACCGGCGGCATGGTCAAACCGGGCGCTGCAGTGATCGATGTCGGAATCAATCGCAACGCGGAAGGCAAACTGGTCGGCGATGTGGACTTCGCCAGCGTGAAAGAAGTGGCTGGCTACATTACCCCGGTTCCCGGCGGCGTTGGGCCGATGACCATCACCATGCTGGTGGCGAATACTGTGAAAGCTGCGGAGCGCTTGTCCGGTTTCAACAAGTAAATTGAGTATCAGCTTGTCGCGATCATTCTGGGTCGGAATGTTTGTGTTAATGAACAGGAGTTCGTGTTGGCACAGCCGGTTCGCATAAACGCAATGATCGCTTTCTGGAAGGCTGTTAGCGATGATAAATACTCAACCGGACTTTGTTTGCGGCACACGGCTTTATCCTTATCATCCACATGTAATTATCACTAAAAGGCATTGCGGATCGTGTTCAAACTGTTTGGCGAAAAACCTGACCACCCCATGTATGACCTGGAAGAAGCCAAGCGGCTATTGGATGAGCTAGCGCAGGACGACGTGCCAAAGTCGTTGGAGGAAATCACCTTCTGGCTAGATTCGATCAAAAACGCAGCGGGTTTCAGCACCGAACTGCGCACCGCCACCATCATGTTGCTCGATGAAGCAGGCCAACCGCGCCAAGCAGAGCTGCTGCAACGCTATCTGAGTGCGCCGCATCTGCACGACTTTCAGGGGCTGCATCTGTGGCAAGGCATTCACTCGTTCGCTCAGGCATTGACTGCGGCATATGCCGCGAGCATCTGCGAATACCAACGGACTGAAAAAAGATCTTTCGGCATCAAGGAGCGGATTTCCTTGATCTGCGTTCGGCAATTGCGTGCCGTGTCCGAGCAGATGGAATTGGAATTGATACGCTATATCGAAGTCGATCCAGGTATCTGGCAAATGCTTTGCGCTTGCTACCGGTTCGCCGAAGCCGAGCAGTGCGCCGAGAGCATGGTGTTTGCCTATCCCGGCCACGTCATCCACACCAACTCGCAGCGTGAATTGCTGCGCGCACTGGTGCTTTATATCTCGTCTCCTGCTACCTTGGCTGCCGATCAAATCGATGTAAGCTACCGTATTGCCGGACGTTTGAGCAGCTTTTTCGATCTGAAATCGACAGCAGATGCAGATTGTCCATACTTGTTCGACCTGTCGGCGAATGCGCCACCGCACAAGATGGAAAACGATCAGCCCGTGATACCAAGCAATCGTTTTTTTGGCTCAACGAGAGCGTTGCCCTCGCTGAAGAAAATCATAGAGCAGAACGAGAATGATCCAGCCTGGCAGGAGCGCCGCTTTGGCAGCGACTTCACTCCCGCAGGCAAACTCACTGTACTCAAACACCTGATGATCTATTGGGCGGCAGAGCCACCACACCGACATATGGAGCGAAGAGACATCAATGCCACCATCGAAGTGACGCGCGGCTTTCGCGTGATCAGCCAGATAGTGACGCACATCAACGCGGGGCATGTTGCCGAAGAAGATGCAGGCGCCTCGCGCGCGAAGATCGGCCTCGCCGCTGCCGCCGACATTGCCTACACCACCGAGGCCTGGAATATCTCGGACATGAGCACGGCAGGCATCGGCGCAACACTGACAGGAGGCCAGGGAGGGTGGGTTAAAATCGGCGACCTGTGCGCCATCAAGCCGCAGAGCGGGCAGCAATGGTGGGTGGGCATGATTCGGCGATTACACACCGATAGCGACGGCAAAATCCACGTCGGTATCGAACTGCTCGCCAAGAGACCTGTATCGGTTTGGTTGCGCGTCCTCGGCAAAGGTGCAGAACTCGCATCCAACTGGGAAAGCAGCTCCGGCTCGTTTGCTTACGACTACCTGCCCATCATCTTGCTGCCGGACGAACATAACGCTTACCTGAACGCCACCATGCTGATGGAATCAGGCAGTTTCGTGGCCGATACACTCTACCAAGTGATGATGGGCGAGAAGAGCCGCGACATAAAACTCACCAAGCTCATCGCAGAGGGAGAGGACTATGAGCAGGTGGGGTTCGAGTGGTTGATGTAGGTAGCCAGAAACCGCGAGGACAGCTTCACGTAGCCTATAGGCAACTGCTTCGAGACTCTGGATAGCTGAATGCGGAATGCACCATCCCCTAGCGCGTAGGAAAACTCCGAAGAGCCGTTATTCTTGACCCCGAAGATATGACCCGAGATACTGTATCGAGCGAGAGCTTCCGGGCGATGAGTTCGGCAGCCTGAAGAACGGTTATGTGCCATGATCGATCATTTACGAAATACACAAAACTGCGGACTCACACCGACGGGCTATTCGCCGGAGACTGTTTTCGGGCAGCCCGGGTAAATTACCCGAGTGCAAATCTCCAGTGACTCTTAACCGAAGCGTCCAGTAATGTAGTCCTCGGTTTCCTTGCGTTTCGGATTGGTGAACACCGTGCTGGTATCGCCGAACTCGATCAAGTCCCCCAGGTACATATAGGCGGTGTAATCGGAGACGCGCGCGGCTTGCTGCATATTGTGCGTGACGATGACGATGGTGAAGTCTTCTTTCAGTTCGTCGATCAGTTTTTCGATGTGCGCGGTGGAGATCGGGTCGAGCGCCGAGGTGGGTTCATCGAGCAGCAACACTTGCGGTTTGACGGCAATGGCGCGCGCGATGCACAGGCGCTGTTGCTGGCCGCCGGAAAGCCCCGTGCCGCTTTGCCGGAGTTTGTCCTTGGCTTCAGTCCACAGCGCGGCTTTGCGCAACGCCCATTCGACGCGCTCATCCATGTCATTCTTGCTGAGGCTTTCGTAGAGCTTTACGCCAAACGCGATGTTGTCGTAAATCGACATCGGGAATGGTGTGGGCTTCTGAAACACCATACCGATCTTGGCGCGCAAGTTGTTCAGATCCTGCTTCTTGTCGAGGATGTTTTCGCCGTCCAGCAGGATTTCTCCTGTCGCCTTTTGCTTGGGGTAGAGCTGGTACATGCGGTTGAAGGTGCGCAGCAGCGTGGATTTGCCGCAGCCGGACGGGCCGATGAAGGCGGTCACCATTTTTTCGGCGATGCTCAGGTTGATGTTTTTGAGCGCGCAGTAATCGCCGTAATAAAAGCTGAGATCCCGGATAATTATTTTCGGGGCAATTATTTCCGGGACGATTATTTTTGGATTGGCGGTATTTTCAGCGGGCATGTGCAAACCTTGTTAATGAGAGGCGGCTTTTTGCCGGAACAGTACGCGCGCCAGGATGTTGAGGGTCAGCACGCTAAGGGTGATCAGCAGCGCACCGGCCCATGCCAGCTTTTGCCAGTCTTCATAAGGACTCATCGCGAACTGGAAAATCACCACCGGCAAATTCGCCATCGGCTGATCCATGTTGCTGCTCCAGAACTGGTTGTTCAGCGCGGTGAACAGCAGCGGTGCGGTTTCGCCGCTGATGCGCGCGATGGCCAGCATCACGCCGGTGATGATACCTGCGCGTGCGGCGCGCAGGGTGATGAAGTTGATGATTTTCCATTGCGGCGCGCCGAGTGCCGCAGCCGCTTCGCGCAGCGTGGTCGGCACCAGGCGCAACATATTTTCGGTGGTGCGGATCACGATGGGGATGACGATGATGGATAACGCCAACGCGCCTGCCCAGCCGGAAAAGTGTTTTGCCCTGATGACATAAACTTCGTATACGAATAACCCGATCACAATGGAGGGTGCGGAAAGCAGCACGTCGTTGATGAAGCGCGTGACCGGAGCCAGCCAACCGCGCTGGCCGAATTCGGCCAGGTAGGTTCCGGCCAGAATGCCGATCGGGGTGCCGATCAGCGTGCCGACCAGCGTCATCGCCAGGCTGCCGGCAATGGCGTTGAGCAGGCCGCCCGAGCTGCCCGGCGGCGGGGTCATCTGCTCGAACACCAAGGGGGTGAGCGCAGGTAATCCATGATCCAGCAGCGTCCATAAAATCCAGCACAACCAGAACAGGCCGAAGGCCATCGCCAGCATCGAGACGGCGAGGCCGGTTGCGTTGACGATGCGGCGGCGCATATACAGGCTCGGCATGATGTTCATGTAGCCTGCCCTTCGCGCTGCCCGAGCTTGAACAGCATGTAGCGCGCCAGCGACAGAACCACAAAGGTGATGAAGAACAGGATCAGGCCGAGCTCGATCAGCGCGGAAGTGTAAAGCCCCCCATATGCTTCGGTGAATTCGTTGGCCAGCGCCGAGGCGATGCTGTTGCCCGGCATCAACAAGGATTTGCTCAGTTCGTGGGAGTTGCCGATGACGAAGGTGACGGCCATGGTTTCGCCCAGCGCGCGCCCCAATCCCAGCATGATGCCGCCGGCCACGCCGACCTTGGTGTAAGGTAGCACGACCTTCCACATGACTTCCCAGGTGGTCGCGCCGAGTCCGTAGGCGGATTCTTTCAGCAACGTGGGCACCACTTCAAATACGTCGCGCATCACCGAGGCGATAAACGGGATCACCATGATGGCGAGAATGATGCCGGCGGTCAGTATCCCGATACCCATTGGCGGGCCGGAGAACAGCGGGCCGATATACGGCATCGTGCCGATATGGGCGCCGAGCCATGGCTCGATGCGGTCGGCAAACAGCGGCGCGAATATGAACAATCCCCACATGCCGTAGATGATGCTGGGAATGCCCGCCAGCAATTCGACGGCGACGCCGAGCGGGCGGCGCAGGATGCGCGGCGACAGCTCGGTCAGGAAAATGGCGATGCCGAAGCTGACCGGGATGGCGATCAACAGTGCGATAGCGGAGGTGACCAGTGTGCCGACGATAGGGATCAGCGCGCCGAATCGGTCGTTGACCGGATCCCACTCGGAACTGGTCAGGAAGCCGAAGCCGAACGCGCGGATGGCGGGCATGCTGCCGACGATCAGCGAAGCGATGATCGCGACGAGCAGCATCAGCACGCCGAATGCGGATACGCGCGTCAGATTGCGGAACAGCATATCCAGTACGGTATGGCGTTTAAGGCTGGCTTCGCGTAGAAACGTCGGCATAAATTGAGTTCGTTTACGAATAAATAACGGGGGCGTTAACCCCACGCGATTATAACTTGGGAATACCGGCCTATTTCATCAACGCATTACCGGCAGCATCCTTGACCTGCGCTTTCCATGCGGCACGGATCAATTTCACGACATTGTCCGGCAACGGCACATAGTTCAGTTCGGAGGCCAGCTTGCCGCCCTTGTCATAAGCCCAGTCGAAGAACTTCAGTACCTCCTTGCCGGTTTCCGGTTTCTCCTGCGCCTTGTGCATCAGGACAAAAGTCGCACCGCTGATCGGCCAGCTTTCCTTGCCCGCTTCGTCGGTCAGGATTTTGTAGAAACCCGGCGCCTTGTCCCATTGCGCACCGGCAGCGGCAGCCTTGAAACTATTGTCCTCCGGCTTGACGAACTGGCCGTCGCGATTCTTCATCTGCACGGTATTCATCTTGTTTTGCAGCGCGTAGGCATACTCCACATAGCCGATGGTGTTCTTCATGCGTTGCACGTTGGCGGCCACACCCTCGTTGCCTTTTCCGCCGATTCCGGCTTTCCAGGAAACCGCGGTGCTTTCACCCACGGCAGATTTCCATTCGGCGCTGACCTTGGACAGGTAGTTGGTGAAAATGAAACTGGTACCGGAGCCGTCCGAGCGATGCACGACGGTGATGTTGGCATCGGGCAGTTTGATGTCCTTGTTCAGCGCAACCAGGGCGGGGTCATTCCATTTGGTGATCTTGCCCAGATAGATATTGGCCAAAGTAGCGCCGTCCAGTTTCAGCGTGCCGGCACTGATGCCGACCACATTGACAACAGGAACCACGCCGCCGATTACGGTCGGAAATTGCATCAGGCCGTTCTTTTCCAGCTCTTCCGGCTTGAGCGGCATATCGGATGCGCCGAAATCCACGGTCTTGGAGGTGATTTGCTTGATGCCGCCGCCGGAGCCGATGGACTGATAGTTCATGGCCACGCCAGTTTGTGCCTTGTATGCTTCGGCCCACTTGGCATAAATCGGGTACGGAAAAGTTGCGCCCGCGCCGGTGATGTCGGTTGCCCGGCTCGTACTGGCGCAAACCAGCGCAGCGGTAGTAGCGATGCCGATGATGAGTTGCTTGAGCTTGCTGTTCATGCCGTCTCCATTGGGTTGTATTGCTTCAAGGATGCCGGTTTAACCGGCAACGCTTTGCGGCGAACGTACATGCTAAGGGAATTTTGTGACAAAATTATTACAGTTAGCCTTCAACTGGTGGAAAAACGATAACCGCTGCCGCGCACCGTCTGAATGAGATTATCCATTTCGACCGGCTCAAGCGCGGCGCGCAGACGGCGAATATGCACGTCCACCGTGCGTTCCTCGACAAACACTTGTGTGCCCCATACCTGATCGAGCAATTGCCTGCGACTGTATACCCGTTCCACATGGGTCATGAAGAAATGCAGCAATCTGAACTCCGTCGGCCCCAGTTCGATGGCCGTGCCTTTTGCGGTTACGCGATGGGTTGAGGGTGACAACTCCAATGCGCCAGATGCCACCGTTTCATTCGGCATCTGCGGAGCATTGCGGCGCAACACCGCGCGGATTCGCGCCATCAACTCGCGCGGGGAGAAGGGTTTGGTGATGTAATCATCAGCACCGGATTCCAACCCCAACACCTTGTCACTCTCTTCACCGCGCGCGGTCAGCATAATAATCGGGACATCTTTTGTATGCGCATCGATGCGCAATTGTTTTGCAAAAATTACACCGCTGGTATTCGGCAGCATCCAATCCAGCAAAATCAGATCCGGCACGTTATTTCGTATTTGCTGCCATGCTCCATCCGCATCCGCAGCGCACAGTGCCTGAAAACCAGCCTGCCTCACATTAAATGCCAGCAACTCCTGAATTGCTGGCTCGTCTTCCACAATCAAAATCTTCGCGCTCATCATCTAACCCCTATTCCCAGATCGGGGATTGCAAGGATAAAAAGGATTGACTACAGGATGATGTCCATATGAGCGGGTCTGATTCCATTTTAAGAAAGTTTTCCACCTGAAACATTCCAGCCTATTTCACCAGAGCGCTACCGTCTGAGTCCTTGATTTGCGCTTTCCATGCGGCACGAATCAGTATCACGACATTTTCCGGCAACGGCACATAGTCCAGATCGGCAGCCAGCTTGCCGCCCTTGTCATAAGCCCAGTCAAAGAACTTCAGCACCTCCTTGCCGGTCGCAGGCTTTTCCTGCATTTTGTGCATCAGGATGAAAGTCGCGCCGCTGATCGGCCAGCTTTCCTTGCCCGCTTCGTCGGTCAGGATTTCATAGAAACCCGGTGCCTTGTCCCAATGTGCGCCTGCTGCAGCCGCCTTAAAGCTAACGTCATCCGCCTTGACGAACTGTCCGTCGCGGTTCTTCATCTGTACAGTGTTCATCTTGTTCTGCAGCGCATAAGCATATTCCACATAACCGATGGACCCCTTGAAGCGCTGCACATAAGAAGCGACCCCTTCGTTGCCCTTGCCGCCAGTGCCCGCCTTCCATGAGACCGCCGTGCCTTCGCCGACACCTGATTTCCAGTCTGTGCTGACCTTGGACAGGTAGTTGGTGAAAATAAAACTGGTGCCGGAACCGTCCGAACGGTGAACGACGGTGATGTCCTCATCGGGTAGCTTAAGGTCAGCGTTCAGCGCAGCCAAGGCCGGGTCATTCCACTTGGTGATCTTGCCCAGATAGATATCGGCCAGGACTGTGCCAGTCAGTTTCAGTTTGCCGGAGTCAATACCATTGACGTTAATGACAGGAACTACACCGCCGACTACGGTGGGGAATTGCATCAGGCCATTCTTCTCCAGATCATCCGGTTTGAGCGGCATGTCGGATGCGCCGAAATCCACGGTCTTGGCGGTGATTTGCTTGATGCCGCCACCGGAACCGATGGACTGGTAGTTCATGCTTACGCCGGTCTGCGCCTTGTATGCTTCGGCCCATTTGGCATAAATCGGGAAGGGGAAGGTAGCACCAGCACCGGTGATGTCAGTTGCCCGGCCAATGCTTGCGTAAGCCAATGCTGTAAAAACGATGCTGCCGATAATGAGTTGCTTGAGTTTACAGTTCATAGTGTCTCCATAAAGTTGGGTGTGCCGCTTGGGATGCCATTGAAATCAATTATGCTTTGAGGCGTTGCGCATATTGGATTATTTATATGACAGGATTATTACTTTCACGTTGGTTATTTTTAATGTGCCGCAGATTCAGGCTATAAAGTTCATTGTAAAAAAGAGGCAGTTGCCTGCCTCTGTAAACTGGGTATTGCACCCAGGGAGGAAACCATAAAATTATGCGGCCAACTGTTTCTGCAATACTGCCGCTATGAATCTCCCGAAAACTCAGTGCGCCCTTCAAGGTTATTGATCCAGGCCGAGCAACACAGAAGAGCGGACATCCGAGAATGCACACCAGTTCTTCCTGGTCAACCAAATCGGATTAAAAGGTGTGCTTTATGCCGAACGAGAATACTGAAGGCGATGCGCCTGCACCATTTGCGCTCGTCGCGGTGGTTTGCGAGAACACGTAGTTGACAGCAGACTGATTGCTGATGCGCGAGTAAATTGCATACAGCTTGGTGCGCTTGCTCAAGTTGTGGTCGTAACCCAAGCTAAACTGGTTCGCGCCGGAATTGGCGATAGCGCCCAATTGTCCGGCCTTGCCGTACGCCAGCTTGACTGCATCACTACCGAAGCTGAATTTGCCGGACAAGTAGTAGGCATTATGGCCGAGCAGGTTAGCGCCAGCCGCACCGAAATTATCGCTGGTTCTTTCATAGACAAACCCCATGTCCAGCGCGTCAAATTTATAACCAAAACCAAACTTTGTGGCAGATTCCTTGAATCCTGCCAGTGCCGCCAGTGCAGTTGGAGCAGCTACGGTTCCCGTAGCAGTCGTGCCGAGGTCATGAACTTCATAGCCCAACGATCCATAAAAAGGAGTCGCGTCGTACATACCGGCCAGCGACCATGCGGAACCCTTGATTTGTGTTGACGTAGTAGTTGCTTCAGCACCCGCAACATAAGCCAAAGCACCGGTAAAGCCGCTCATGGCTGGGCTGATGTAGGCGATAACGTCAGGCTGGCGACCGTCGAAAGAAGCACCGGCAGACTTGCCGCCAGAGGCCGCTGTAGCGGCAGTGGTGGTTGCCGACACGCCAACCCCTCCCAACAGCGCACGGTTATCCGCAATGCTGTCGCCGAAAATATCCAGCTTGCGTGTAGCCAGTTTATAGGGGGTGTCGTGACGCCCCAGCAGCACGGTGCCCGCGTCTTCGCTCTTCAAGCCCAGAAAGGTATTACGGGTGCCAAAGGTGCCTCCAGTATTGTCCATATTGATCTGTTGCTCGATTTGCCAGATTGCCGACAGGCCATTATCCAGCCCCTCTGCACCCTTGAAGCCCAGTTTGGAGACGTTGCTCGATACGGCGTTTTTGCTCCAGCCAGGCGTGCCGTTGGCACGGTCGCCAGTGCTGATGACATCAAAGGACATATCAGCCGTTCCATAAATACTCACATTGGCGGTCTCGGCCCATGCGGGTGACGAGACGGCTGCCGCTGCCAACGCGACGACGATGAGTTTCTTTTGCTGCGCGAATGCTTTTTGCATCGTTAAATCTCCCAGTAGTTAGTAAAGCCGCCCCCCAGTGCGACCCCGGCAGATTAAGCGGTGAATATGAAAATTTGATTAAGAAAAAATGACAGATTTGTGACGGAGAAGCAGTTATCTGAAAAAGTGTTTGGCATAGCGGCAAATATTACAATTCAGTTTCTGGAGAATATTGCATACACTGCGCATCCCACTTGTTTAAAGATTGAGAGAAAAATGACTACCGATAGAACTGAAGAAACAGCGAAAAAAACCGCAACTGATAAAGCTCCAGCTATGGCAAAAAAGGCGGCGAAGCCCGTGGTAAAACCGGCAGCCAAAAAAGCTGCGGCAATGCCGAAGCCGGCAGCGAAAAAACCTAAAAAAGCGCCTAAAGAGAAAATAGTGCACGATTGTTTCTCGATGCCCAAAACCGAGTATCTGAAGATCGCTGAAATCAAGGAAGCCTGTCTTAAGGCAGGGTTGCATGTCAAAAAGAGCGAAGTGCTTCGTGCCGGCTTGAAAGCTTTGGGTGAAATGAATGAAGCACAACTGAAGCGTGCAACAGCGGGCTTGGAAAAGATAAAAACCCGACGCACAGAAAAATTGCCGAAAAAACCATAAGGGAACGCGCATTAAACAAATCGGCCCGGTTGGAAAATCAACCTATGTTGAGCAATGTCCATGGGGCTCAGCCGGGCTGAAATGCGTAGTCATGTGCTTGCAGTGTCGGCTTCATCAGCATATTCAGGCCGATGATGTGATCGTCAATCAACCAATGTTCCAAAAAACCAGTGAAATGCGCCACTGCGCCGTCAGACCATAAA
The DNA here is from genome assembly GCA_023259035.1 of Gallionella sp. GTDB lineage: Bacteria > Pseudomonadota > Gammaproteobacteria > Burkholderiales > Gallionellaceae > Gallionella. Next base: position 7,776 of record JAHFRA010000022.1, on the reverse strand, counting down.
CCATCCTTGGCTATCAACTCGTCTCTCAAGTGCTGCAACTCTCTCAGCGCATATTGTTGCTCCTGCCGGTGTTCGGAAAAATCAAAATCAACTGCCCGCGCAATTCTTTCCTCATTTGCAAAATGAATACATAGCCAATCTTCGAGGCGTACAAATTCTTTTGTCAGTATGAAGCCATCTCTTGATCTGATCGCGTACCTTACGTCGTTTACTAGGCCTATCAATTTTTCGTGGTCGGAATCTATAACTGCGTTCCCGACACTCAGTTGCTCAGTCCACACTAAGCCCATTATGCCTCCTGTTGCATATCCAGATGAATAGCTCCCTGCAGCCGCTCCCAACAATGCCTGAAGTTGCAGCTATAGAATTTCAGCCTGCAACGACGGCATGGGTAGCGTCGCCGGTCATGCTAGGCAGGAAGTTGTAGTCATAGGTTTGCAGTACCGGCTTCATCAACATATCCAGACTGATGATGTGCCCATCAATCATCCAATCACTCAAAAAATGGCAAGACTGCTCGATTGCATCGTCAGACCATAGACCATTCTTGCAAGCCAACTCGTCTCTCAAGAACCAAAGCTCCTTCAGCCAACATTGTTGTGCCAGCTTGTGTTGGGAAAAATCAAAATTGATGGCCTGCGCAATCTTTCCCTCATTTGCAAAATGCACATATAACCACTCTTCGAGGTGTTCTAATTCCTGTGATAGGGTAAAGCTATCCCTTGCTCTGATTGCACGCCTTGCGTTGTTGGCTATGCTGATCAAATTCCTGTGCTCGGAATCTATAATCGCATTTCCGACACTCAACTGTTTCGTCCACTTCAATCTCATCGTGCGCCCCTGTGATATCTCCAATTAAAAGTCGCTACCCGTTCAAACACGGCTTGCCGGATTGCATTTTGAGAAACTGTTTCGATGTTTTGAGAAAGTGTTTTGCATAACGGTCGCTCATGCGCGACATCGGCAGCAGAATCAACAAATCGGCTGTATTGAATTCCGCATCCCATGCCGGTTCGCCGCAGATATAAGCCCCAAGGCGCAGGTAGCCTTTGAGCAACGGCGGGATCGGCGCGTCGAGGTATTGATTCAACGCGTGCAGCGGCAGCGGGTTACGGGGAAATACGCTGTATTCGATGGGTGCTGCATAGATGCGGTGCAGTTTGCGATAGATGCTGGCCGCGACATGACCACCATCCGCGATGCCGATGCTGGCGCAACCGATCAGATATTCATTGCCGCTTTGCTGCATGTATTGCGCGAGGCCACCCCACAGTTGGGTGATGGTCGCGCCATCGCGGAAATCCCAATGTACGCAGGAACGCCCCACTTCCACCATGCGGTCGCTGAGGTGCAGCAGGCGGGTCAAATCGAATTCGGTCTGGGCATAGTAGCTGCCGACCTTTTTCGCCTGACCGGGAGAAAGTATGCGGTAAGTACCTACAACTTTATTCTCATTGCTTTCGCGTACCAATAAATGCTCGCAGTATTTGTCGTAAATATCGCGGTCAATTCCTTCCTTCGCGCTGGGTAAGTTCGCGCCCATTTCCTCGGCAAACACCTTATAGCGCAGACGTTGCGCCTCCAATACTTCCGCTTCGCTGTGCGCCAGACCGGTTATCAGGCGGCGTTGAATTACATGTTGAGTTTGTCGGTTGAGCTCCAGCATCGCATCTCCTTGGTTGGTTGAGAATGCATGCAGGTTATTGAACCCCTGTTGCAGCGCGATGACGGGAGTATGAAGAGTTTGTGAAATCGCTACTTGTGTGTTTGGTTCGGAAGCGGAAGGAAGAGCGACCCATAAGCGGATTGCGCCGAGAGCAGCTCTTGAGGAATGGCGGAGGTTGCCTTTTGTTTCGGCACTTGCCGCCATGCGGCAATATTTTGCAGCCCTTGCGAAATGGCCTCTTGCGCGGTGCGTGCCAACAGACGGCGATTTCCATTGACTGTAGTCAGCGCGGGGGTGAACACCATTAATGCGTCGAGCTGCTGGCAGCGCAGAATTTGCCATATCGATTGCGTGAGAGTCGTGTCGCCGATGAAAGCAGCGGCAGCGTTCAGTTCGCCTTCTTCATCCAGATAGCACAGGGCAATCGGACAAAGCCTTGCACCGGCATCAATCGCTGATTGGATAAGCGCCGAGCGGAAATGCCAGACCTGCTTGCCGTCTGTCGTGGCGCCTTCCGGGAACAGCCTCACGCAAACGCCCTGTTTGAGCAGTGCGCTGACACGCAGATTGACCGATGCGGCATCCTGGCGCATGGCGTGTTCGATGAAGATGGTGTCGCTGCGCTTGCATAGCCAGCCGATGAGCGGCCAGTTGCGCACTTCTGCTTTGGCAATAAAGCGCGATGGATATATTGCATTCAGCACAAAAACGTCCAGCCACGAGATATGGTTGGCGACTATCAGGCAACCGATTTCGCCATGCACAAGCCGCGCCCCCTCGGTACGGATGCCGATGTTGAGGATGTCCAATAGTTGCCTGCTCCAGGCTCTCAGAATCCGGCGTTGCCGGGTTTGGTTCAGATGCGGGTAAAAAATCGCCAGCAGCATTCCGTATAAAACGTGCAGGGCGAGACGGATGCCACGGAATACGCTGGACGGCATATTCAGCGAACGCTTATCCATAATAGGCTTCCGCCATTTCGGGCTGCGCCAGCTCGCGCCGCTCGACGAACAGGCTGTTGCCGGGGTTTTTCTTGGCCATTTTCTTGGCGACCGTGGCGGCTTCGGCTATTTCATGGTGCGAGTGAAAAGACTCCGGAGTAGCCAGGATGACGCCAATCGAGAGCGTGGGCAGCGGGTGATGGACAACGCGCCCCTGACGATCTTCGCTTGAGTAGCCGCCGCTGGAACGATGTTTTTCTTCAAACAATACCAGGGATGTTTGTGCAAAGGAGGTCAGTGCCTGGCTACAGCGCTTTTCCCAATCCGTGCTTTGCATCACAAGGATAAAATCATCGCCGCCGATATGCCCGATAAAATCATGCTGAGGGTCGCAGGCATTGTTGAGCAGCTTGCCGGTGAACTGGATCATCTCGTCGCCCTTGCGGTAGCCATACACATCGTTGAACGGTTTGAAGTGATCCAGGTCGCCATAACAGACGGCGAACGACTTGCCGGATTGAAGCAGAAAATCGATGTGCTCGTTGATGGGGACATTACCGGGCAGCAGGGTCAATGGGTTGGCGTAACGCGCGGTTTCGATCTGCGCCCTGGTGATTTCGCGCAATAGGTCTTGCCCGGTGCCAAGCCCGATGTAACGGCCTTGCTCGGTGATGATGAAGCCGTCGGTGAAATGCTCGATTCCCGATTCGCTCAGGAAACAACTCAATTCATGGATGGGGGTAGATTTTTCCACCATCAACGGATCGGCATTCATCATCTCCTTGCAAGGTTTTTTACCGAGCAGTTCACGCTGGAAAGGCTTGGCAAAACTGTCCACAAACTCATACCGGTTAATCAATCCGACCGGGCGCCCATGCTTGACGACGGGAATGGCACGCAATTCTTTATTGGTGGAAAAGCAGGCGAATATTTTCTCAGTTTCGCTATCCGGCTGGAACGGCTCCACATAACGCAGCAACGCCTCCACCGTGATGCTGCGTCTGCTGCTGTAGGGTTGCTCGATGGTGCAGTTGGTGTTGATCAGGCAACCGACCTCGGCGGGCGGGTTCAGCGGCGGGATGGGGTTGGGGCGGGCAATAAAATATCCCTGCCCGCAAGCGATGCCGATATCGCGTATCACCCTGAATTCGGCAGCCGTCTCGATACCTTCTGCAATCACTTGCGTGCCGGAGCTTAACGCGATGCTTTGGATCGATCTTAAAAATTGCTGTTTGAGCGGGTCGGCATTGACGCCCTGCACGAAATGCATATCTACCTTTACAAATTCAGGGCGCAACTCGGACCACAAGCGCAAACTCGAAAAACCTTCGCCCAAATCGTCTATCGCGATCTGGAACCCCATGCTGCGGTAGTGCAGCAGCGCGTTGCGCATACCATCGAAATCGAAGGTGGGCTGATTTTCGGTGATTTCGATGATGACCCGTTGCGGATCGATGCCGAGATTTCCAAGATAGGCCAGTGTTTGCCCGTTCTTGAAGCTGGGATGGGTCAACGCTTCCGGGCTGACATTCAGGAATAATTTGCCGGGCAGGTTCTGGGCGGCAAATGCTTCCAGCACAATCTGGCGGCACAGCATTTCCACTTCCAGGGAAAGCCCCTGTTGTTTTGCAGCGGCGAACAAGTTGATGGGTGAATGCAACGGGCTGTCGGCCGGGCCGCGTATCAGTCCCTCGAAACCCAGAAACGTGCCGCTGGGAATATCCATGATCGGCTGGAACAGTGCGGAGAGGTTGCGTTGGTTCAATATGTCCTGGAGCGTTTTCATCGTGAATGTCCTATGGATGGAATACGCGACAGCATAGTTGGCGAAAGTGTCAATTTTGTTAATGTGTTGTTGCAAAATCATTACAGTGTGCTAGTCAGTGAAGAAGGTTGCGCTTGCAGAAAATCCTTGCTTTAATGACGCTTGTTATTTTAATAATTGTTTAACAATGGAAATATAGAATGATGAAACCGGCTCAGGTGGTAAAGGCATTGGCGGCTTTGGCGCAACCCACGCGTCTGGCGATTTATCGCCTACTGGTGGCGCGCGGGCCGGAAGGCGTGGCGGCGGGGCAGGTGGCCGAAAAGCTGAAAGTGGCTCCGGCAACCCTGTCGTTCCATTTCAAAACGCTGAGCCACGCCGGGTTGGTGGAAAGCAGGCAGGACGGGCGCTTTGTTTATTACGCCGCGAATTTTACAGTGATGAGCGGCATGGTGGCGTATCTGACGGAAAACTGTTGCGGTGGAAATCTGGATGCCTGCAATGTGCCAATCAAAAAATGTTGATACGTTAACAAGGGAAAATCGCAATGAGTGAGAAACGATACAACGTGCTGGTGTTATGCACCGGCAATTCGGCGCGCAGTATTTTGGGCGAAGTGCTGTTCAACACATTGGGCAAGGGTAAGTTCAAGGCATACAGCGCAGGCAGCAAACCTGCCGGGCGGGTCAATCCGGGGGCATTGGAGTGGTTGCAGCAGCAGGGGTACAGCACCGAAGGACTGCGCAGCAAAAGCTGGGATGAGTTCGTCGCGCCCGGCGCGCCAGAAATCGACTTCATCTTTACCGTGTGTGACAACGCAGCCGGAGAAGCCTGCCCGGTGTGGCCTGGTAAGCCCGCCACGGCACACTGGGGCATTCCAGATCCTGCGCATGTCGAGGGCGATGAAGCGCGGCGGGCAGCTTTCAAGAATGCCGCCGAGCAGTTGGCGCGTCGTATCCAGTTATTCATGAGCCTGCCCATCGAATCGCTGGACAAGCTCGCACTGAAAGAAAAGCTCGCCGAGATTGGCCGCATTCGGGATTAACCAAATGAGTCTATTCGAACGTTATCTGACCGTCTGGGTTGTACTGTGCATTGTTGCCGGCGTGCTGCTCGGGCAATTCATGCCGGGCGTGTTCCATGCCATCGCCGGCCTTGAAATTGCCAAAGTAAATATTCCGGTCGGCGTGCTGGTGTGGGTGATGATCATCCCGATGCTGTTGCGCATCGACTTCGGCGCGCTGCACCAGGTCAAGGCGCATAGCCGCGGTATCGGCGTCACGCTGTTCGTTAACTGGGGTGTGAAGCCTTTCTCGATGGCGTTTCTCGGCTGGTTGTTCATCCGCCATGTGTTTGCCGATTACCTGCCGCAGGATCAACTCGACAGTTATATTGCCGGATTGATATTGCTGGCCGCCGCGCCGTGTACTGCGATGGTGTTCGTGTGGAGCAACCTGGTGAAAGGCGACCCTTATTTCACGCTGTCGCAAGTGGCGCTCAACGACACCATCATGATCTTCGCCTTTGCGCCGCTGGTGGCATTGCTGCTCGGTGTCGCCAGCATCGCCGTACCGTGGGACACGCTGTTCGTCTCGGTGGTGTTCTACATCGTGATCCCGGTCATCATCGCGCAACTGTTGCGCCGCCAATTATTGTTGAAAGGCGAAAGTGCGCTCAAGCAAGTGATGGAACACATCGCGCCGTATTCGATGGGTGCGCTGCTGGTGACGCTGGTGTTGCTGTTTGCGTTGCAGGGCAACGCCATCGTCGCGCAACCGCTGGTGATCGCGATGCTGGCCGTGCCGATCCTGATCCAGGTGTTGTTCAATTCCGGGCTGGCCTACTGGCTGAACCGCCGCCTCGGCGTCGTGCATTGCGTTGCCGCGCCTTCGGCGCTGATCGGCGCGAGCAACTTCTTCGAGCTGGCCGTGGCCACGGCCATCAGCCTGTTCGGCTTCCAGTCCGGCGCGGCGCTGGCGACCGTGGTCGGCGTGCTGATCGAAGTGCCGGTGATGTTGCTGGTGGTAAAGATCGCCAATGCGTCACAGGGTTGGTATAACAAAACATCGGACAAATAAAGTTTGAATCACATGCTTTTACCATGGTTTGCCAAAATTCAGGTTGAATATTCTGGATTCATTCGGTAGAATCCGCGCTCTTTTGAAAATTAGTTGGAGTAGAACTATGGCACGTGTCTGTCAAGTGACGGGAAAAAGCCCGATGACTGGGAACAAAGTTTCCCATGCGAATAACAGAACCAAGCGCCGTTTCTTGCCTAATCTGCAGCGCCGCCGCTTCTGGGTTGAAAGTGAAAATCGCTGGGTCAGCTTGCGCTTGACCAATGCGGCGCTACGCACCATCGACAAAAATGGTATCGACGCGGTGTTGTTTGAAGTTCGCGCCCGTGGCGTAAACGTTTAAGGATTACTGGAAAATGCGCGAAAAAATCAAACTTGAGTCCAGTGCTGGCACCGGGCATTTTTATACCACAACCAAGAACAAACGCACCACGCCGGAAAAGATCGAAATGAAGAAGTTTGATCCAAAGGCGCGCAAACACGTCATGTACAAGGAAACCAAGCTGAAGTAATTCAGTTCGGCTTCGCAGTGCTAAAGATAAACCCGCTCAGGCGGGTTTATCTTTTCTGCGATGGGGCATACCCCTGTAATTCGCATCTATTAACGCTTTCATTATGCGGCATCAGTTCGCGCCGTCGCCGCAAGAAGCTTGCTCCGCGAGCGTGTTGTCACTACGTTCAAGTAGGTCACAAACACAAAATACGCTGTCGTTAGGCGCATAGCCAGCGCGACACGATTTGCGCTCAAGCAGGCGGCAATCAATCAATATTCCGAACCCAATAAAAAAGCCCAACACGAGGCTGGGCTTTTTTATTGGTAAGGAGTCTGACGATGACCTACTTTCACATGGGTAATCCACACTATCATCGGCGCGGAGTCGTTTCACTGTCCTGTTCGGGATGGGAAGGAGTGGGACCAACTCGCTATGGTCGTCAGACAAACTGTCAAGCGATCTGCGCTGTTCTGCAGCCCGCTATGTTTGTTGTTCGCTGCGTCAGATTTGACCCTGGTTCAACGAACGATATTTTTGGAAGAAGTAAAACGGTGTTTTGATTGCACTGCGATCACGTGTCTGGGCGCGATGAATCACGCCCCTACTTAATGTTATAGGATCAAGCCTCACGAGCAATTAGTATCGGTTAGCTTAACGCATTACTGCGCTTCCACACCCGACCTATCAACGTCCTGGTCTCGAACGACTCTTCAGGGGGGTCGAACCCCCAGGGAAATCTTATCTCAAGGCGAGTTTCCCGCTTAGATGCTTTCAGCGGTTATCTCTTCCAGATTTAGCTACCCGGCAATACCACTGGCGTGATAACCGGTAC
>JAHFRA010000049.1 GCA_023259035.1 Gallionella sp. | reverse complement strand
TGGCCGACTACCAGGTGCTGGGGGTGGGCGGAAAAAAACACCGCATCCTGTCCGAAGGGCTGATGCCGGAGTTCAGCCTGAACCCGAACATCCGCAAGGAATACATCGAGCTTGAAAAGCCGAAACTGGAAGATAATCTGGACGATGTTTCGCGGCTGGAACGGGCACTCGGACTCGGCTTTAGCGAAAAACTCCCGCTCTCCTTGCTGCAACAAATCCCCGGCGTGTTGCGCAGCGGCGGGTTCAAGGCAACCCTGGTGTTGGCGGGCGATGATCTGATCGGCATCGAACCCGGCAATACCACTTCCCTTTGTTACGGCGCGGCGGTGGATATCGGCACCACCACGGTAGTGGTCTCCTTGGTGAATCTTGTCAGCGGCGAAGAATTGGCCGCATGCACGATGATCAACCCGCAGAAGAACCACGGCCTCGACGTGTTGAGCCGCATCCAGCATGTGCGGGAACACCCCGGCGGGCTCGATGAATTAAGCCGCATGGTGCGGGAATGCATCGATTCGCTGATCGGCGAGGCTTGCAAAGATGCGGAAGTGGAGCGGCGCAACATTTACGAAATAACGGTGGCGGCGAATTCCACGATGATGCATTTCTTTCTCGGCGTCGATCCGTCGGGCATCGGAAAATCCCCGTATGTTCCCGCCTTCTCGCAAGGCGTGGATGTCCCGGCGCGGGAACTGGGGCTTGCCATCTCGCCATTCGCTACAGTCTACTGTCTGCCGTCCGTTTCCGCGTACATCGGGGCGGACATCGTGGCGGGAATCCTCTGCGCGGAACTGGCCGACAAGGACGAGCGGGCGCTATTCATCGACATCGGCACCAATGGCGAAATCGCCTTCAGCTCGAAGGGAAAGATATGCTCCTGCTCCACCGCTGCCGGCCCGGCGTTGGAAGGAATGAACATCAGCTGCGGCATGCGCGCGGCCAACGGCGCAATTGAAAAAGTTTTCATCAACGACGACGTGGAAATCCACACGATCGGCGACAGACCTGCGGTGGGACTGTGCGGCAGCGGCATCATCGACGCCGTGGGGGAGCTGATAAAAGCCGGAGTGGTCGAGTCATCCGGGCGCTTCGTGAAACTGCAGCCGGGAGATGCGCCGCCGTGGGCGCACCGGCTGCAAAGCGGCGATGGCCCGGCGAGCTTCATGCTCAGCGCCGGCAAAAAGGGTTATGGCCCGATTGCGATAACGCAGAAGGACATCCGCCAGGTGCAGCTTGCCAAGGGCGCGATACTTTCAGGCATATTGGCGCTGTTAAGCGAGCTCGGCATCGGCCTGCAGGACATCGACCGCGTTTACATTGCCGGCGCGTTCGGTTTCCATGTGCGCATGGAAAGCTTCGCGCGCCTGGGGGTGATCCCGATGGAGCTGCTCGACCGCATCAGCCTGGTCGGCAACTCGTCCAAATCCGGCGCCATCCTGTGCCTGCTGTCGAAGGAAAAACGCGAAGAGGCGGCGCGCCTCGCGCGGAAAATAGACTATACGGAGTTGTCGTGCTTTCCCGATTACGACAAGCTGTTCACCAAATGTCTTGCATTCCCCACCGTAGCTCCAGTATGAAATACGGCATCGGCATCGATACCGGTGGCACATTCACCGACAGCGTCATTGTCGATTTCAACGAACGGCGTCTGGTTTCCAAGGCGAAAGCGCTGACCACCAAGCAGGACTTGCGCATCGGGATACAGAATTCCCTCGCCGCGCTGGATAACAGCCTGTTCCCCGACGTGAAGCTGGTGTCGCTCTCCACCACGCTGGCCACCAACAGCGTGGTAGAGGGAAAAGGCTCCAGGGTCGGCCTGATCATCGCCGTACCGGACAACAACAGCTTCCGGCTTCCCGCGAACATCCCGGCGGAGGATGTTGCCGTCATCTGCGGCGCGCACAACCTCGGCGGAGACGAGATCGCGCCCCTCGATGCCGATGCCGCCCATAAGGCGATCCGGCGCATGAAAAGCCGGGTAGACGCGTTCGCGGTATCGGGATATTTCAGCATCTACAATTCTGCGCATGAGCTGCAATTGAAGAAACTGATAGCGGGGGAATGCAGCCATCCGGTCGTCTGCGGCCACGAGCTTTCCAGCGGTGTGGGGATGGTGGAGCGGGCCGTTACGGCGGCGCTTAACGCAAGCCTGCTCCCGGTCATCGGCGAACTGCTGGACGCGGTGATGCAGATCATGGCGGAAAAGAACATCCATGCCCCGCTGATGGTGGTGCGCGGTGACGGTTCGCTGATCAGCGAAAGATCGGCGCGGAACAGGCCTGTCGAAACCGTCCTTTCCGGCCCCGCAGCAAGCGTGATCGGCGCATGCTGGCTCACCGGCCTGAACGACGCGGTGGTGGTGGACATGGGCGGAACCACTACCGACATCGGCGTTATCACCGGCGCGATTCCGGCCTCCAGCGAGAACGGCGCGGTTGTCGGCGGATGGCGGACGCGCGTGCGTTCGATCGACATGTGGACCGCCGGCCTCGGCGGCGACAGCAGGATACTGGTGAAATCGGCGGATGAAATCCATATCGGCCCGCGCCGGGTGGTGCCGCTGTCGCTGGCGTCAAGCCAATGCCCGGCGTTGAATGATGCGATGAAAGTGATGGCCGCCACGCAGGGTCCCGCGCTGAAAGAGCTCGATCTGGATTTCTTCACGCTGCTGAAAATGCCGCCGTTTGCGGTGGGAAAATACGAGCGGCTGATGCTGGAAGCGCTCGATGGCAAAGTGCTTCACCGCGCCGACATCGAAAGAATATCCGGGCCGTCGGTAGATATAGACCAGTTCGTGAAGCTCGGTTTCGTGGCCGAGGTTTCCTTCACGCCGACCGACCTGCTTCATGTAAAAGGGGCGCTCCGATTGTGGGATAGCACCGCCTGCGAAGAAGCGATGAAATTTTATGGAAACAAGACCGGACTGGACAGGGAGAAGCTGATCGCGCTGTTCTTCGATGAAATAATCGCAAAGCTCAAATTCAATATCGCCGCGAAATCTTTGGCGGAAGAAGGGATTGCGCTCCCCGCACGCGAGAGCCGCGAACTCCTCGCCAGCCTTCTCCGGCTTGGCGACAACGGCGGCATCGCGACTCGCTTCAGCATGAAGAGGCCGCTGGTGGCAGTCGGTGCGCCCGTGAAGGCATATTTTCCCCAAGTGGCAAACGATCTTGGCGCGCAACTGGTGGTGCCCGAACATGCTGAAGTGGCCAACGCGGCGGGAGCCGTTACCGGGCGGGTTACCGCGATGGCACAGGTTTTTGTCAGACCGCTTCGTCCTGTCGGCTTTGCCGTGGTAGCCGCCGATGAACACAAAGTTTTCGACGATGTTGAGCCTGCGATCATTTATGCCGAGCAGGTTGCACGCGCAACAGCGGAGCGCCATGCGGCGGAAACCGGCGGGAAAAATCTGGAAACCACCGTGCACACCGAAGAAAAATCCGCCCCTCTCGCCAGCGGCTGGGGAAAAACCATTTTCCTGGAACTCAAAATAACCGCAATGGCCATCGGCCAGCCGTATGTATGAAGCGCTCATTTGAGGAACATTTTTTGAATCTGATTTCATATGGCAAGTTAACGGGGCCGCCGAAGAACAGGCGGCATACCCTGCAATCCTGGAGTGACCAACCATGAGAATCGGCGTTGTGGCATGCGACATCATGAAGCTTGAGCTGGACAAGCTGTTAAGCAAAATCCCCGGTATCACCGAGATTATCTATCTCGAGGCGGCGCTGCACTGCTATCCGAAAAAGATGAAACAGACCATCCTGGAAAATGTGAATGCCATCAAGGATAAGGTGGATGTGATCTTCCTCGGCTACGGTTTTTGCAATGCGCTGGAGGGGATAGAGGACGAGATCGACATACCGGTAGTGATGCCGCAGATGGATGACTGCATCCAGATATTCATGACGCCGCAAAAATATGGCGAAGCGATACGCAAAGAGGTCGGAACCTGGTTCATGAGTCCCGGCTGGGCGGAGATCGGGGTCGAAATGGTTATCAAGGAAAACCATCTGGATAGGGTCGTGAAGTACGGCAAAGACCCGATGGAAATGGCCAAGAGACTTTTCACGCACTACCGGCGCGGACTCTTCATCGATACCGGTGTGGGAAATGACGACTACTATATCGGCAAGTCGAACGAGTTCTGTGATGTCTTCTCGCTGAAGCTGGAGAAGACGACGGGAACTTCAGCAGTGCTGGAAAAGCATCTGGAAATAACCCAAAATGTCGCCGCAAAGGCGGCGGCAGCGCGGGTAAAGGTGTAAACAATTTCTAAAGGGAGAAAATCATGAAACCCGATGAAGTCCGTCAAGTTGTGCGGGAACGCTACGGCAAATTCGCGGAATCAGCCGGTCACGCCGAGGATTCCTGTTGCACCAAGTCGGCTATCAAGGCTTGCTGCGCGCATGAACAGGCCATCTACAGCGAACCGGAGCTCTCCTCGGTGCCGGAGATTGCGCGAAACCTTTCGCGCGGCTGCGGCAACCCGACCGGCTTCGCTAATCTGCAGCCGGGCGAGGCCGTCGTTGACCTCGGCTGCGGTGGCGGCATCGATATGATCCTGGCGGCGCGCAAGGTGGGTGCAGGCGGCAAAGTGTACGGGGTGGATTTCACGCTGCCAATGATTGAACAGGCGCAACAGGCGGTGGCGCAGGCCAACCTGCCGAACCGCAGCGTCGAGTTTCGCCATGCCCCATTGGAGAACACGACATTGCCGGACGCCTGCGCCGATGTGGCGATTTCCAATTGCGTCATCAACCTGTGCCCCGACAAAAACGCGGTCTATCGGGAGGCATTCCGCATTCTCAAGCCGGGCGGGCGGCTCGCCATCTCCGATATCATGCTGACCGGGCCGATTGACGCAGCGTTGCGCGAACGGCTGGAAGCGTCCTGGGCGGGCTGTACTGGCGGCGCGATACCGGAGGGCGAATACTGGGATACGTTGAAGAACGCGGGATTTTCCGAAATCAATATCGTCGCGCGCCATCTGCTCTCCGACCCGGAACTCGACGGGATGGCGTGCTGCCCCGGCAAGGAATACACCCCTGCCCCGGCAGCAGACGATTTGAACGGCGTACAAGGCAAAGTGGTGAGCGTCAAGTTCACCGCAATCAAATAACAGCTACGGGCTGCTTTTTAAGCTTGATCGAAAGAATATCCATGAGCAATTACTACGAATCCGAAGACCTCAAGAAATTTGGCGATATTGGCCAGAACGCGAAGAGCCTGGCTGACGATTTCTTCAAATATTATGGCGACGTAACCGGCGTCGACGGCGCGCTGACCAAACGCGAGAAAGCGCTGATTGCACTCGCCGTGGCGCACGCGCAGAAGTGCCCCTACTGCATCGACGCCTACACCACGCAGTGCCTGGAGACGGGTTCCAATCCCGAGCAGATGATGGAGGCGGTGCATGTGGCGGCAGTGATGCAGGCCGGGATCACGCTGGCGCATTCGGTTCAGATGCAGAACCACCTGAAGCAACTCGTCCTTTAATGCCCGCCGTCCAGCTAAAAGTGGTGCCGTTGCCGTCGAAATATGACTTCGAGGTACAGCTACGACGCCACTGCATTGACCTGCCGCCGCTGAGCATCGACACGCTGCAGGTCAACGTCACCAAGCTGTGCAACCAGGTCTGCCGCCATTGCCATGTCGACGCTTCTCCGGCGCGCAAGGAAATACTGTCTCTAGACGGCGTGGCGAAATGTCTGGAGATACTTGACCGGCATCCGCAAATTACCAAGCTCGACATCACCGGCGGCGCGCCCGAGCTGCATCCCGGCTTCGATGCCTTCGTCGAACGGGCGGTGGCGCTCGGCAAGCACGTCGTGGTGCGCCACAACCTGACGGTGCAGATCGACGGCAACCCGCAGACCGGAGAAAACAAGGAGTACCTGCCGCAGTTCTTCGCCCGAAACCGGGTCGAAGTCATTTCGTCGCTGCCGTACTACCAGGAGTATTTCACCGACGCGCAACGTGGCTCCGACGCATTCAAGAAAAGCATGGAGGCAATGCAACGCCTGAATGCTGCCGGATATGGCATTGATGGCAGCGGCTTGGTTCTGAACCTCGTCTACAACCCTGTCGGACCGTACCTACCGCCAGCGCAGGTGGGGCTCGAAGCCGATTACAGACGCGAGCTGAAGAATAGGTTCGGGCTGATGTTCAATAGCCTGTACACGATTACCAATATGCCGATCAACCGTTTCAAGCTGCACCTGGACAAGTCCGGGCAGTACGAGGCGTACATGGAAAAGTTGCTTGCGGCATTCAATCCCGCAGCGGTCGAGGGCGTGATGTGCCGCGGTCTGATCAGCGTTGGTCACGATGGCCGCATCTACGATTGCGACTTCAACCAGATGCTGCAGCTTCAGGCCACGGATGCCGAGGGCAAGCCGCTTAGCATCTTCGACTTTAATTTCAGCAAGGCGTTAAAGCGCCGCATCCGCTTCGATGATCATTGCCTCGGATGCACGGCCGGCTCGGGAAGCTCCTGCGGTGGCGCAACCGCCTAGTGTAGTGTTGCATTCTTGATGGAATTTATATTTATCACATATCTCCAATGATTCGTATCGAGTTGAATTGGAGAACGTAAATGCGCGCAGGCGCAGGGCGCGCGAAGCAATTTATTGACAGGAGGTCTTGATCATGGAAAGAAAATTTAACACCTTTATCCTGGCTGTATTTTTGAGCGGTCTTACCCATTGCGCCTATGGGCGGGTACTGGTCTTCGGCCCGGAATTCTTTTTCAGCGAAGCAGGCAAACATCAGCGTGCAACCAAGGAGTTCCCCGTTCATGATGTTAATCAGAAATTCATTCTTTCAGTACAAAGTGGCGCGAGCGGCGGCAAAGGGATCAAGGCTGCGATAACGATAAACGGGGTGCGTATTGCCTTGCCTGATGAACTCGAGGAACGCTTGATGATTACCGAACCGGTAAATCTCCGGAATAAAAACGAGATATCGATCGAAACAACCGGTACAACCGATGCCTCTCTCCTCGTAACCATAATAAATGTGGAGGAAGAGCATACGGTGACTGTCGAAATACCACTGCTTACTGAAGTTGACTTTGAGGGGGTGGTTGACTTTGAGGGGTATGCAGTAATGACATTCCCTAATGGCAGCTTCGGCAAGGCACAAAATATTACGGCAACTCTCATCCCCACGCCGTCCACCCAATATCTTTTTGAAACAGACGATGTCGTGCCGCGCCTGCCCTACGAGATCAGGATAAACTCCGGGGATAAGCCGCCTGCAGGGGATACGGAGTTGAGCGTCAGAGTGCCTGACTCATTAATCGCTTCGGATTATTCAATGCAAATATTTGCCATGATGCATGACAACCCTGATGCTCATGACCTGCACGACAGGTTCTCCATGCTGAGTTCCGGCCTGAACAGCGAAACCAATATGCTCAAAGTTGCGCTGCCGAGAGAGGCGTTCTCAAGTGCCTACGGAAAAAACGGCACCTATGAGGCGGTAATCACCGTCGGGCTGATACATTAGCCATCTCATTCTTCAAGCGGATAATCCAAATCACGAACGGACATTACTGAAGATCATGTTCGTAGACTTGATTGTGTTGCCTGCCCGATTCCCGCGTCATCCAGACTCTCTCCGATGACTACAATCCTGCCGGCTGTAACGTTCTTATCAAAGCGGACCACATCTATTTTTCCGAAGGTGATATCAAAGCGATAGGGGCCATTCGTTGTGCTGACCAATGCCTTTGCCCGCGCCACACGCCCGAATTTTCCGCGTGAAAGATCACCGAATATTTGTTGCACCAAGGCAAACTCCATCTTGTCCGCAAGCGGGAAGGAAAATGTCTCAAAATGAAGATGGCTGTTACCAGGGGTGATCGTTCGTTGCAGTGGTGCGTCCGGCAGAGGCACGTCAATTTTGGCATTAATCGTGCGGAACAAAATGGCACGGGGATTGACGGTGCTGATCAGGCGTTCTGCGGCGTCGATCGCAGGCCCGGTAGCGAGGTCGGTCTTGTTTACCAGGATAACATCGGAGCTCACGATCTGGTCCTCGAAGAAGCTTCCATACATTTCTGATTCGTAGAGCTCCGCGAACTCCGTGGCGTCGACGATGCCGATGACCGATGCGGAGCCGGTGCCGGCACTTTCGATTGCCTCCAACACGCCCGACGGTGAGGCCACACCGCTCGGTTCGATCAGCAAGCGCTCGGGTGAGAACTGCTTTACGATACCCTGGATGGTCGTGACAAGGTCGAGCTTGAGGGTGCAGCAGATGCAACCGCTTGGCAGCTCCACCGATTCGATGCCGCCTGCGGAGAATATCTCGCCGTCGATGCCTGCCTTAGCGAAGTCATTGACGAGCACCACGGTTTTCTCCGACTTGCCGGTCTTCTCCGTCCTGCCAGCCACGAAGTTTCTGATGAACGTCGTCTTTCCTGAACCCAGCAATCCGCACACTACCGTAGTTTTCATAAGCATCCTAAGCCGGACAAGCCAGCATCAAAATCTCATTGAAACACGCATCAATTATTTTAACCATAGAAGCTTGGCTCACACATCAACCCGTAATTGTTTTACTCCGTTGCCCGCTTTGCTACCGCCTGTGCGGCGATCTTCCGGGCTTTTTCCAGATGCTCTTCGAGCACAGCGGAAGTGCCCGTTGTCTTCTCCAGCGTCAGCGAAAAGATGTCGCAAACCTCGTTTGCCTTGCCGATATAGTAGTCGTCGTTTCCCACCCCGGTGTCGATGTAAAGCCCGGTACGAAAGGCAGACATAATTCTTTTGGCCATTTCCATCGGGTCCTTGCCGTATTTCACCACCCTGTCCAGATGGTTTCCCTTGATGACCATTTCTGCCCCGAGCTCCGCCCAGCCGGGGGTCATGAACCATGTCCCGATCTCTTTGCGGACCGCTTCGCGATGTTTTTCCGGCGTCATGAATATCTGGATGCAGTCTTCCATCTGCGGCATCACCACCGGTATGTCGATCTCGTCCTCTATCCCCTTCAGCGATTGGCAATAGCCGTAGCCGAGGAAGATCACATCCACCTGATCCTTGATGGCCTTCACTTTTTCCAGGACAGTCTGTTTCATCTTTTTCGGACTGCTGTGGAGCGCCGCCTCGAGATAAATGATCTCGGTGATACCGGGAGTTTTACTCAACAGCTTGTCCAGCTCAAGCTTCATGATGTCGCAGGCAATAACGCCGATTCTCAAAGCCGATACCTCCAAGATTACAGGGTATGTCGCCCATTCTTAAGCGACGCCCCTTAATTTACCACGCGGAAGCAGTCTCAATGAACACTCCGCATGTGTCGTTACAGGCCTTCCAGCTTCGCGCCTGGAAACAATGGGGCGCACTAGCTAACCGGGGGTAACGGCATCCAAGTTTCAAAGACGAACTATCTTTATCACATCGCCAGATCGAATACCGTCTCCGTGTCCTCGTCCCACCCATCCCACAGGTAGTCATTAGCCTTGCCGTCTGCAATCAGGCGCAGGGCATAGTTGACCTGCTCCTTGTAGAACTCGCAGAAGGCGCCGGTCTTCTCCATGCCGCCGTTCATTTCATATGCCTCGGCCGGGCAAGGCGAGCCGCAAAAATGGCGGATCGCGCAGTCGCCGCAGGGGCTGAAGGTATCGACATCGCGCGTTGTTACAGTCTGAAAAGCAGCGGAGGTCAGTGCCGCTTCAACGCCGCCTTCGGCCAGCAAATTGCCGCCGTTAAAACTCGATAGGCCGATAAATTCGCTGCACGGGTACAGGCCGCCATCTGCCGCCAGCGCGAAGAAAGCGCGGCCGCCGCCACAGGGCGAAATATCGCACATCAACCGCCGTGCTGTCGGTGCGAGAATTCCAATCAGGATGTTGGCAAAATTGGCGACTATCAGCTTGCGCCCCGTTTCACGATACAGCTCGTGCGTGCGATCCATCGCGGCGAAGAACGCCTTGGCCATATCGCCGTCGGCTGGCTTTACGCCGCGCGCGCCGGGCAGGGTGCAGCGCACCGTATTGAGCATGCAGGTCGGCACTTCGCTGGCGTGGAACAGTTCGACCATCTGCGTCAGGTAGGGCAGATTTTCGGTGGTACAGGTGGTGATCACGCTCCACGAGCCGTAGCCTTTCAGCTTCTCCATCGACGCCAGCACCTTGTCATGCACGCTCTTGCCGCCCCAGGTTTTGCGCGTGGCATCGGTAATACCGGCGAAGGGGCCGTCGAGCGAGAGGCCGATGCTGACGTTGCGCGAGGTGAGGAATTCCAGCGCCGCGTCGTCGAGCAGCGTGCCGTTGGTTTGCAGGCCGAACACAAAATCCGCAGAGAACGCATCGATGGCAGAGCATACCGCCCCCTTGTTCATCAGCGGTTCGGCGCCGTGAAAGATGGCGCGCGGCTTGCGTCCTTCCGGCATCACCGAGCGAAAATAATCGCGCAGCTTGCCGAGCGAGGCGGTCAACATTTCAGGCGGCATGTGGCTGCCGTTGCTGCGCTGCTCGCCGGGCAGGTAGCAGTAAGTACAATCGAGGTTGCAGCGCTCGGTCGGATTCAGGTAAACGCCGGAGGGTTTCAACTCGAAGCGCAGCGCATGCAGTTCGCGGGCGAAGCTGTCGGCCTTGGCCCGATAACTGTCGAGCAGCGGGCCGCCAGCGAGTTCTTCCTGGATACGCGTCTTGTCGACCAGCGCCCAGAAGGCGGTGTTCGGATCGGTGACGGCAGCGTAGACAGCGTGGCCGATGTCCACGGGAATAAATGCCGGGCCGATCTCGGCCCGGCTCAATACAGCAGATGTCATTTGGCCGCTTTCTTGTCCATCAGCACGTAGTGCGAAAGGCCGATGCCATCCGGATTGCAACTCTTGCGGATAGCGATGGTAGGGGCGGCCGTTTGTACATTGGCGGCTGCGGTGCTTTGGTTTGTTTGGATGGTTTGAACGGTTTGCGTCATGATTCACTCCTCGTGATATTTCGAATGATAAAAAACAAAATGGCTCCGGCTGACTGCACGCGTATGCATACAGTCAGCCGGAGCCATTGCCTGGACTCCGAATCGGTTCGACACGTCTTCTGGCTACCGGATCAGCCGGATCATTGCGCCTTCCCGCCGGGGTGATCCCCGTCAGTGGTTGGTCTTGCGACCTTGCAACGTCCGTCCCCGGATACAGCGGCGGGCCCGCCACGGATTTACACCGTGTTCCGTTTCGTCGAACCGAACGGTAGCGGCATTTTCGCCGAGTGGATGAGGCGTGTCAAACTACACATTTCCGGCAACAGAACGGGCTTGGGTCAGGGATTGCTGGCCGTTCCGTAGCCAATCTGGAATACTTCGCCTCTGGGTTGGCTTCTAAAGGGCACTCAAGGACCAGCCGATAAAGTTGTTGGCTATAACGATGTAGCCTGTTGTTAAAAGCACATCAGGGATAACTAAGGAATTGATATGCGTTACTGGCTGATGAGCTCACATCAACTTTGTAAGCATTCAGCGAAATCATATTTTCAGCATTGATTCAAAGCGTTGTCGAATTATTGCTAATACTTTGTAAATACAAGTAGCAAGCAAAACAACAATAAGTGTGAGAAATCGTGTGAATCTATGATCACTTAAATGGCTAATAATTTCGAGTGAGCAAAATAGCCAACTTATCTGCCTTCCTGATGTAGCGCATATAACTGGTGATGAAGCATCTGAAAAGAAGTTGGCTAATTTAAAAGCGAGTTCTTAAAGGTACAAATCAACAAATTGTTTTACAGACGGGCATTGTTGCGCGATCAATATTCACCGATCACCTTATCTATTGCAGGTTTTATTTTTGCACGATCAGCTACGCTAAGTATGGCGAGAGGAGTCTTGAGTCTGGATGTGTCGATTGCAAAAATTTCGTCGGTTGACAAAACAAACTGCCCTTTTCCGGCAATCTCAATCAGCGGAGCCATGATGTCTACAGGTTGAGCATTGGCTCGTAGCGGAATAACGACAGTCGCGCCAGTTTTGCTTGTAATGTGGTCGTTCTGCACAGAGACAAGATAAGGTATCTCGACTTTCTTAGTACCCGGATTGGGATAGATGTCAAATTGAGCCACAGCTTATATCCGATCAAACTCAGTGCCAGCCAGACCCGTAGCGGAGATATCCATTCCATGCGCTGCCAGTGCTTCAGAATTGCGTTCTGCCCAAGTGCGATTTTCAAGTTCTTCGAGCATTCGAGCGAGCAACTGCTCAGCTTGTGCCGAGAAATTAACCTGTTGCTTGTAGGGTTCGAGACGATCCAGCAAGTTTTGATTGATCGACAACGATAGGCGACCTTTTTTAGCAGTTGAGTCGTAATAGGTTTGCATAGCGCATCATCTCCCATGAAATGGAATACGTATAATCATACGCATCATTATGCCTGTGTCAAGCCAGAAAATGTGCTGGGTTCAATAGATTTTACGTATGACTACAATCAAGCGAAGTTCTCGACCACGTAGGCATGATTGCAACCTTGCACTCAACATACTCAAGGGCTACAAACACTGGCATAGGTCAGGCTGGCAATGGTTACCTTACCACCCTAACAGCTCACTTTTCTTATTGAGGCGACTGCTGCCAACATCCGCTGTCGTGCTGCGAGATTTGCAGAATGAATTATTATTTCCGGTGGCACAAATCTTTGTAGCATGACTTCTTGCTCAATCCAAAGTAATACGTCATATCCTGTACCACGCTGACCATCACCCAAATCATGATCCAAAGACAGGTATGTAACACAGCCTTCCTTCAGTAGCTTGATTGCTTCATCCGGCCAGCGTACCTGCACCCATCCCTCCGGGGCGATTCGCTCGTCATCCAAATATAATTTCATTCAACCATCCCGAGAGCCTGCTGAATTCCCTGCATTCCTTCCAGCGCAGTCATCGCCAAGCCAACGCTTCCAGGCTGGCTGACTGAAAATTCTCTCGGATTGATGCGTATCATCGGCGCCTTAGTTCTGGCGCCCATCATGCGCGCGCTTGGAATAGCCGATCCCGCACCTAGCTCTACCACCAATAACCGCTCGACATTTTCCAGCCAATCTTCCAACCCTTGCCGCTGCCGCGCCATGCGCTGATCGTTCCAATTCCAATCGTTGAACATCAGTATGTTCGGGCGTGCGATCCCGCCACAACCGGGGCAGCGAGGCATATCCGAAAGTAACTGACAGCTATCGTCATCGGTCTTTGGCTTAAAAGCGTCCGCCCTCCATATATCGTCGATGCAGTTCATCATGCATTGCAGAAAGTGAATTGAGCCATGAACTTCGCATATTTTGTAAGGATCGAACCCGGCCTTCTGAAACTGCCCGTCTACATTACTGGTGAATACAAACATGCCGTCCGGCATTTTGCTGCCGATCTCGCGCAATATCTCAAACCCTTGGTGGGGGATCGCCTCGCGGTACAGGTTCAGGCGATGCCCGTAAAATCCCCACGCCAGTTTCGGGTTCTCGTAGAACGTCGCGGGGCTGGCAATATCCGCAAAACTCATTCCCTGCTTTCCAAGCGCGGGATAATGATTCCATAGCCCATCATTACCCCTGAAATCAGGCAGGCCTGAATCCACACCCATTCCAGCACCGGCTGTTACCAGCAGCCCCGTAGCGGAAGAAATCAGCTCGGCGCATCGCTGGAAGTCTGCCTTGCTCATGCGCTCCCGCTCTCATATTGAGCAGCCGCATCGGCCAACCGGCCAGCTATTTTTCTGCGTAACGCAACAGGCGAGACTACTTCAATTTCACTCCCCAATGACATAAGCCACCAAGTCAGTTGCCACGAATCTGTCACCGTGGCCGTCAGCTTTATTTCGTCACCATCAAGCTTGAGTGACTGATCCTCAGACATCGGTGTTTCTTCCAAAATGCGTTTTAGCCATTCCGATACCACTGCACTGAGGCGTATTGTCTTGCCGTTACCAAAATGCAATCCACCCGCCTGAATGTACGCATCCAGATCAAAGCCTGCCGGACGCTTTATCGGCTCGCCGGTGCGCGTCGCACTTGTCATGCGTTGCACCGCGTAAAGTCGCACATCAACGTAGTCAAAGGCTGTAGCTACCAAATAGGTGGCCGGGCCGCGACTCACCATTCCCAGCGGATGCAGCCGCATTGGTTTGACTTCCTCAGAGTCCATCCCACGGTATCCGACTTCAATCTGCTCGTCGGCCAGCAGCGCATCCTGTACCAATTCAAGGACTACGGAATCAATTACCGGAGGAATGAGCGGGAATGCAGGAGAAACTGTACGCACCTTGTTGACCCATTGTGCCTTGCGATTTTCCTTGCTCAACAAGGTGAGCTTATTTTCGGCTTGGCGAAAACGCTGCTCTAACGCCTGAAGAACCGAGGCAGGCAATAATGGCCTCAAGGTGTCCTCTACCATCCGTAGCGAAATCGCCTCAGCCACGGTCAATCCGGGCAAATCCGCTGAAGCACCGTTTATCCACTTCCTGTTGGCGCCGAAAGAAATGTGATCACCTGTACCGATTGAATTCTGACCAGGCAATAGATAGCGTAGCGTACTACGCGGCTGTGGATAAGTCGACCAGACTATGATTGGTATATTGACCT
>JAHFRA010000021.1 GCA_023259035.1 Gallionella sp. | reverse complement strand
TGGGTGGGAGAGTTCTCACTAAGTCTGTCCGTTACGCGGCAGATGCTTGTCGATGCCCCTCCACCCCGGCTCTTCTTTGACATAAAAAAGAACCGTAAACACCATACAAGCTTGTCGAACCGCTAGTCCCGCGCCAATACTGGCCTTCGACAAGCTCAGGCCGAACGGTTTATTTGTAACCATTTTAACGGAACGCACTAGTACTGAAAAACGGAGTCGGTTTGTCACGCGCAGAGCGTATCAGCGACACAGCACGGCTCAACTCAAGCTGGACAGCTCTATGTCTGCCTGTGTCAGACGATCAGCCAGGGTATTCAGGAAAGCTCTGTTGAATCTGAGCTGACAGCTTTCCGAGGCGTTTTTTAATGCGCCGGGCTTGATTTTGAGCAAGGTGACAGGCGTGTTTGCCATGACGGTAGCGGTACGTGTAGTCGAACCCTGCCGGATATAGCACATCTCACCGAAACAATGCCCCGCGCCCTGGATACCCAGGGTCTTGCTCCCTTTGGTTACCTTCACTTCTCCATCGGCGATGATGAAGAAGAAATCGCCTTCGTCACCTTCGTGCACAAGATATGTGCCAGCCGGTATGCGCCCCCACACGCTGATACGCAACACTTCCCATAGCTCGATATCGCCAAAATCATGGAAGAAAGACAAGTTTCTCATTGTGTTGAATTTCTCCGTGCTGGAGACGGACTCCTGTGGCAAGTCCAGCTTGGCGATCTCGGCAAGATCTTTTGCGAAGTCCTCCATCCGGAGGTATCGCTCCTCCAGCTTCTTGTGCATTGCCTTGGCGACGATTCTAGCCAGCCTTGGTGGCAAGGCCGGGCGCAGGTTGCGAATACCCGTGGCCTCCTCGTTCAGTATTTTTTGGGATAAGCTGTAAGTGCTCTCCGCATCGAAGGGCATTCGCCCGGTCAGCAGCCTGTACATCACTACACCGAGGGAATAAATATCCGTTTGATGCGTGAGGGAATGCAGCCGGACCTGTTCCGGTGACATGTACGCAGGGGAGCCGATTCCGACCATTTCAGTCTGGTCGCTTCTCGTCAATACGGCAGCGCCGAAGTCGGCAATCTTCACATCGCCGTTCCGGCTCATCATGATGTTCGCCGGTTTGATATCCCGATGAATGATGCCGTTCTTGCTGGCAAAAGCAAGCGCAAGGGCGCACTTGAAAATAATTTCAACCACTGTTTCGACGGGCAGCAGGAATTCCGGCTGCCCATATTTCTCCAGCGTTTCACCCTGAACATATTCCATGACGACATAGCATTTATCCTCGCTCAGCACCGCATCATAAATACCGACGATGTGAGGGTGATTGAGTCGTCCCGCAAGCGAGGCCTCGTTGGTTATTAATTTCCGATAGGTGCGACCATATTCGGGGTCGGATAATAACGAGGAATTGAAAACCTTGATTGCAACCTGGCGCTCCGTGAAGGCATCGTAGGCAAGATAAACGGTACTCGTCGCCCCGCTGCCGAGCACACTGACGATCTCGTACTTGTCGATACTGGTAGGAATCTGTTGTTCCATTGATCTGGCCTGTTTCAAAACGCAACGTGATTGCGGAGGAAAGTATAGCTGTTTTATGAAGGTATGGCGGTGGGCAGAGAAACAGCTTTGAGGCAATTGTTCATGATTTCTCCAGATGCCATTCGGATGACCTTGTCGCCCTCGTCCAGAATGGGTGTTCGCACTGCTCCAGAATAGGCATCTGTTGCCGAACGTTTGAAACTGTTGGCAGGGCTGTAGGTTAACTGTCCTTGCCATCAGCCCGGACATGCCCGATACCGGGAAATGAGCAGGTGCATACCGGACACCGGCGATTTGCTGTCCGCCATCGCTTTCACGCCGAACCAGCACGGCTTGACTGTTTATAACATGCACGTTATATTTCACGCATGAAATATTCAATAGAATTTTTCGATGAGAACGTGCAGCAAGCCGTACTGGCATGGCCCGCAGGAATCAATGCCAGCTTCACCCGCATCGCTCTGCGCATGGTGGAGCATGGCGCAAACCTCGGGTTGCCTTACACCAAAGCGATGGGCGGCGGGCTATTCGAAATACGCGCCAAGGGACGAGAAGGCATTGGCCGAGCATTTTTCTGCACACTGGTCGGGCAACGCATCATCATCCTGCACGGCTTCATCAAGAAAACCGACAAGACACCCAAGCATGAACTGGACATTGCCAAGCAACGTATGAAGGAGATCAAACATGGCTAAACCACACAAAACCATACCGTTCGACCCGGCGGCACACCTCGCTAAATCACTGAAAAATCCGGCATTCAAGGCCGCTTATGATGCGCTGGAAGATGAATTCTCCGCGCTCGACGCGCTGCTGCAAGCGCGTAAAAATGCAGGGCTGACCCAGGCCGAAGTGGCTGAACGCATGGGTATTGCGCAATCCTCGCTGGCGCGCATCGAAAGCTCGCTGGGCAGCCGCAAACACTCGCCCTCGCTCGCCACCCTGCGCCGTTATGCCGAAGCGTGCGGGAAAAAACTGACGATACAGATTGGTTAGTTTTTCGACTGGGAAGATTCGGAGATTCACGTTCAGCACCTCAAGGTATCGCGAAAATATCGGCTTATCTTTGTCTGCAATTCTGCGGACACCGGATTTCTTGAAGCTTTGGCAATCACCTCACCCAAACGCGCAATTTCGCGCTCAATGAAAAAATGAATCGCTGTGATACGCAATCCTTTATCCATCTCAGCTCCTGACCTTTTCAACTCGGTCAGTTTGATAATACTGCTCCTCAACTCTTCGTCCTTCACCACGCCAGCGACCAGGTCGTCAAAAGCCATCGGCACAACGCCCAACCCACGCTCAATCCACAAACAGGCAAGCACCGGGCGCAGCACATAGAAATATTTTTTCAACCACACCGTTTCGCCTTGCAGGTACTCGCGAAAATTACCCTTCGCCATGTGCAGGTAGTGGTGAAGACAAGCCGCAGGCTGGTAAAAATCTTGCGCAAGAGAGCGATATGTAGCTATTGCCTCCGCATCTTCCCGATACACAATCGGCGACGAGAGCCACTCCAGCAACACGGGGTTGGACTTTTTCATCAAGCGCAAACTCTTGCGCAAATCCCAACCGTTCACATCCAGCAAGTCATCAATGGGCAATTCGATCACATCGCGCCCTTCTTCGATGGACAGATACCAGTCGCGCGGATGGCAATAAATGAAACGCACATCCCAATCGCTATCGGCAGAATCGAAGCCCCAGCCACGGCTACCTGATTCACAGGCGAAAAGAATTCGCACGCCGTGCTCGGCCTCGATTCTGGAAAGAGTCTCTCGAATACGTTGCAACATCATGAATTTTCTGCCGACGAATTCGAGTAGTCCGGCGCACCGAAGGCCTTGCGCCATTCGGTGAGGATTCTTTTCTGGCTGATAGCATCGCTGGTCCGCCTGCCACGGGGAAAAACGTAATCCTCCTTATATTTCAGCCAGCGGTTACCGTATTTGAACGAAGCCCACGAATGACCTGGACAACAAATCGTCCGATACAACATAAACAATTCCATGCTGGTGCTTGCGATAAACGAGGGCACCGGAAAATGATCGAGGCTATCGGGATAAAAATCGTCCGTTGATGCATAAAAACCGGCGACATCCATATCGAACAGCCGTGCAACGGCGCGTGCCTTTTCGATATTCTCTTCGATCCCTGCCCAGCGGTCGTCGAATTCATGCCAGCGCCGGGTCTTGGAACAGGGCAGTGTGGCATACACCGTGCTCTCGGATTCCCTCCCCAGCAAAAAACCAAATGCTTCCAGCGGGTAGACATTCCAGGCGTGTCTTCCCGCCTTGATTTTCGCCTCTCTGGAAATGGTCAGCATGGCTGCCTCTGCCAATACTCAACGATTGCATTCCAATGGGGCAGTGCTTTATCGCCAACTCGATAGCGCATATCGACGTAATCGAATACAAACAATTTCGCAGCCTCCAGACAATAAAAGTGGCGTCCTCTTCTATCTTCGGTCAGCCCCTGAACCAGCATTTCTAGGAAGTATAGATCGACATACTGGACACGCCTTCTTGTCGCATGAACATAGAGCTTCTTATGGCAAGGCTGTATCGCATGTATCCTGTCTGCCATGACTTTCAACTTATCCGTACTCAAAGGCGAATTCAAACTCTGAGCCAACTCATTCACTTCGCTGAAGTAGCAAAGTACCAGCGGAACATGAGGCAACTCTTGATTTGCCTCATGTAACAGAAGCAGCAGGAAATTGCGCCTTGCGGCCACATCATCAAGCTCCTGCTGCAAGACATTCAATGTTCCGGGCTTGATTTCCAGCCCCTGTTGCAGCAACTCACTGGTTGTCTGCAATTTGCGTAGCGCAATGGGTGTCATCGTCTCTCCGCGAATTCTTATTGTTCCATTCGGCGCAATAACGATTGCGCCCTGCGCGTGCTACCGCTCACATGTGTTTCTTTGGCATCGTTCGCAAAAATGGTTTTTGTATGCTTCCAACCACCGAGATATTCAAAAAGTGCATCCGTTGAAGCCAAAAAACCAGCCGCCAACTCAATCCAAAGTTCTACTGGAATTTCATCGTCTTTCGCGCCTACGTTGAGCGATACATGCCCATTTTCATCGCTTGGCGTTAGCACGGTATATATGTGCTTGTCAGAAAGATGAATAAAGCCGGAGGTTGCCTTATAAACTCTTGGCACCCATACGTATTTCTTTCCAAGCGTCTCCACCAGATACCGATCCGTCATCAACTTTCCACTCTTATCCTTCATCTTGTTTATTGGCTTCCCCTGCAATACCTCGTGGGCCAACTGATGCGGCTTATCCACAATAAAAGCAGAAAAAAACCTGAGACAACTATCAAGCTGAAGTCGAAGTAATGAAGCTGCACAAACATAATTTTGAGCACGAACAAGACTGGAGAATCCAGAACACAGTGACATTGAACGCTTAACTGTCGCAGCTGCAAGTATGTCGAGCAAATACATCTTTCCTGAATCTGCCAACAAAGTGTCTTTCAGCATGGAAAGATGCAGATCAGTAAGCCCTTCAATATGGGCGATATGGCGCTCTAACTCAGGATTCATCACCTGAAGACCGTACCAAATTCAACACCAGCAAGCGCCGCAAGATTTCTTCGTCCGGCATTTCCGGCGTGTAGTCATTCCAGCCGTACGCCTTGGCGACGGCTGCATCCAGCGTTTTATGGGCGTTGTCCAACCAAGCGGGGCGGGCGTTATAGAGGTTGGTCAGGGTGCGTTTTTGTAGGTCGGATTTCAATCCGACATCCTTGGTCACGGGACGCAACGGGTAGCCTGCTTTTTCTTCTTCGGGTGTGCGCACCCAATCCGTCCACTCGGCTGGGTTGAGCCAGTTGTCGCGCAGTTCGTTCAGCTTCTGTGCGGCGGCGGCAATCTCGGCGGCGGATGAGTTGGTGTAATCGGCTAATGCGAGGTTGGGCGTCAATCCTTCGGGAAATGGAAAAGTTTCGAAGGTAGTAGTTGGAGTGTAGCGTGGTCGATCTTCCAGACTGGTGCCGAGACGCAACGCCCATAGTTCATGAAAACGGGAATGAAGGATGCCGAAGGTCGTGTCATCGGAACGGGTAATAACAATAAGACTGTCATCGGGAAGTATCGCGGCATTCGCCCAGATGAAGATACGATGCTTGGAAACTCGAACCGTGGCAATGTATCGAGGCAATCCAACCAGAGCTTCACGCATGGCAACACGCGCTTCGGCATGTCGCCACCAGTATTTGCGGTAGGCCTCACGGTTGTTCTTTGCGCGCTCTGGTTTGACATGCTCTTGGGCATATTGGAATGGGGCTTCGTATAGCGCCGCATCATCTTCCTGCATGGAAGTTCCAAAATCAATTATCCACATGTCGCGCGCTGACTGGACTATGTCGCGGCCATTTTGCCATGGTTTCACAACATCCTTGTTTGAACGCCCATTGGGGTTAGGTAGCCTAAGCCATGACCGCGCCAACTCGCCAGTAACATCAAAACTACCCTTCTTTGAGGGCCCCTGAAAGCTAACCCCGGCATTTTTATTGAGTGGTTGTGCTTGCGTCAAATTCAGTCCATCGCCTGCGGTTAGGTCGGCGTGGATGGTAGCAACGGGCTGGCCGTTAAGATAAATCCCCCTCAATCCCCCTTTTACAAAGGGGGAAGTTTCTTCCGCCACACCATCCATACCCCCCTTTGTAAAAGGGGGGCTAGGGGGGATTTCGCCGAAGCACACCAGCGAGACTCGCACCGCTGCACCTTCGTTGATCCATTCCTCATCGCTCCACGCATTGAAGATTTTGGAGGTGCCGCAGATGCGCGCCAGCACTTGCTGATTGGCTCCGCCGCGTATCGAGTTGGTGGCAACCAATCCGGCGCGTTGGCATTCGCCTTTTTCGATCTGCGCCCGTGCTTTCTCGAACCAGTAGGTGACCAAATCCGCACCGCCCGGAACGCGGTCTGCGAGGCATTTGCGCAGGGCTTCGGTGTAGTCATCGCCCAACTCGCCGCGCATTTTGCTACCACCCAAGAAAGGCGGGTTGCCGATGATGGCATCGACAGTGGGCCAGTGGGCTTCGGAAATCCCCCTCAATTCCCATTTTTCAAAGGGGGAGACCGGTAGCGCTACGCCTTCTGTTCCCCACTTTGAAAAAGGGGGGCTAGGGGGGATTTCAAGCAGGGCATCGCGGTTCTCGATGTGGTCGAGCGGTTGCAGAATCGGGTTCTTGCGGATCGGGTAGCCGTTTTTCAGCATCCACTGGATTTCACCGATCCACACCGTCACGCGCGCCAGTTCGGCGGCGTAGGGGTTGATCTCGATGCCCAGCACATTGGCGGGCGAGCATTCGATGGTGATTTGCCGTTGCAGCCCCAGCGCTTCGGCATCGAGGTTGGCGCGGTGTTCGAGGTCTTTTAACGCGCGCAAAGCAAGGTAGAGAAAGTTGCCGCTGCCGCAGGCGGGGTCGAGCACTTTGAAATTCTTGAGCCGTTCGAGATAGGCGATAAACACGGCTTGCGCTTCGCGCTCGGCTTTGTCGCCGCTCTTTTTGCGCTTGGCGATGATGCCGGCAATCTTGGCGCGGGCGGTTTCCCATTCCGCCGTGAGCGGCTCGACAATCACGGGATTGATGATGCGCATGATGGATTGCGCGTCGGTGAAGTTTGCGCCGAGCTGGGAGCGTTTCGCGGGGTCGAGGCCGCGCTCGAACAGCGTGCCGAAGATCGACGGTTCGATGCCGCTCCAATCGAGTTTGGATGCTTCGTGCAGAATTTTAATTTCAGGGGCTTCGAGCGGCAGCACTTCGATGTCTTCGAACAAGCCGCCGTTGAACCAGTAAATATCTTCCAGCGCGAAGTCGCCGCCCTTGCGCATGGCATTGAACAATTCTTCGAGGCGTGTAGAAAGTTTGGCCGGGTCAGTCTGGCTCTTGTCCAGCAGGCGTTCGAACAGCTTGCCCGGCAGCAGTTCGGCATCTTCGGCAAACAGGCAGAACAGGCATTGATTGAGGAAATGCGCCACAGACTGTTGGGCGTGGCCTCTGGTGTTTAACGATTGCGCGAGGGCGGCAAACTTTCCGGCGGCTTCTTCGGTGATCTGCGTAATGGTGCGGTCGGGATGGAATTTGTCGGGGTCGGTGAATAGCCAGCGCAATTTGTCGAGGTTGGCTTGTTGCCCGATATCTTCCAGCAAAATCGTGTGAACTTCGCTGGGCGCGTTGGTGAAGTGGGTGTGGATTTCGATAATGTTGGTGTCGCACACCACCAGCAACGGAGGGTTGTCCAACGCCAGCGCGTAGGTCATTAACTGTTTCAGCGCTTCGGCGAGATTGCGCCGCGCGGCTTTGTACTCAAACGCGAAAAAGCCTTGCTTCCACACATCCGCCCAGCCTTGCCCGGCTCCGGTGCGGGTCGCGCCGCGCTCGAAGCAATAGGTTTCGTGGCTGGACGGGGAAGGATGCGGCGCGCCGATCAAGGCGCACAGGTCGATAAAATGGAGCTGATAACTGGCGCGCTCTTTGAGCGGATTGTCGCGCCATTTGCCGATAAATTCTTTGGGAGTCATCGCATCCTGCTTAGCGTTTTTCGCAAGCTGCGGATAATACACTGCGGGTTTCCGGGCTGAAACGCTGGAACTCTTCCGGTGTCAGCAAGCCGTGGAAATGAATCGCGGCAAGCTCAAGGAACGCGGTGGAACGTCGATTATCATCAAAAACTCTCACAATCTCTTCGTCGCGGCGCTGGATGGTTTGATGAAAGCGAAGGAGTAGCTTCGCTTTATTTCAAGCAGCCCGTGCATGTTGAACTTCCAGCGGGTAAGCCCCGTTGACGCGAGCCTCCAGCAGCACTACCTCAACCATGCTGCCGTCTTCGGCGTAGCTGATATGCGTATTCCAATTCTGCGACACTTCGCGGGTTATCGGTTTGTCCGAAAGCCGGATGACAAGAATGTCGTCTTCATCGAAATAAGTGGTGTGCATGACAACCTCCTACAAAATCGCGAAATGGTGCATGACCGTTTTAACGACCACGCAATCTTCCAACACCAGCACTGCGCATAACAGGTTGTCATGCCGTGCCGGGAATTCCTTGAACGCCCACAGATGGGTCGCGTCCTTGTAACGCGTCTCGCCCAAATCGATAACCTCGAGCAGTATCGCTTCGCTGATGTTGCGTTCCATCATGCGTATTTTTGCATGGGCGGAAATGACTACAAGGCGCTGAAAGCGGTTGCTGAACATGGCTTGACTATATCGCCCATCAATCTTCCTGTCCAGACAGGTTGGTATGAGGCATACACCGGTTCAACTCATTAGCAATGCGGTTTATGAGGCTTCAGATGTTTCATTCAACGCCCCATCCTGAATACTCGCAATCAGCTCACGCTAACCCGCCCGAACTTGCGCTTGCCGACTTGCGCGACGACGACCGCGCCCGCTTTGAGTTGCAGGGCTTTGTCGCTGACCTTTTCGCCGTCGAGTTTGACCCCGCCCTGCTCGATCATGCGCAGCGCTTCGGAGGTGCTGGGAACCAGCCCGGCCTGTTTGAGCAGTTGGGCGATGCCGATGTGTCCGTTCGCGCTGGCGACGGCGATTTCCGGCATATCGTCCGGCAGCACGCCTTGGCGGAAGCGCGCCCCAAATTCCGTTAACGCGGCTTCGGCGGCCTGTTGCGAATGGAAACGTGCCACGATTTCCTGCGCCAGCAATACCTTGATGTCGCGCGGATTGCGCCCGGCGGACACTTCTTCGCGCCAGCCGGTGATTTCACTCATGCTGCGGAACGACAGCAATTCCAGATAGCGCCACATCAGCGTATCGGAAATCGACATCAGCTTGCCGAACATGTCCTGCGGTTTATCGGTGATACCGACATAATTGCCCAGCGACTTGGACATTTTATTCACGCCGTCCAGCCCTTCCAGCAGCGGCATCGTGAGCACGCACTGCGGCGGTTGCCCGTAATGTTTTTGCAGCTCGCGCCCCATCAGCAGATTGAATTTCTGGTCGGTACCGCCCAGCTCGATATCCGCCTTGAGCGCCACGGAGTCATAGCCCTGCACCAGCGGGTAGATGAATTCATGGATGGCGATCGGCTGGTTGCTCTTGTAGCGCTTGCCGAAATCGTCGCGCTCCAGCATGCGCGCCACGGTGTGGGTGGCCGCAAGTTTGATCAAGTCCACCGCGCTGAATTTATCCATCCAGGTGGAGTTGAACACGACCTCGGTCTTGTCCGGGTCGAGCACCTTGAACACCTGGTCGCGGTAGGACTGGGCGTTTTCCAGCACTTGCTCGCGCGACAGCGGCGGGCGGGTGGTGTTTTTGCCGGTCGGGTCGCCGATCATGCCGGTGAAATCGCCGATCAGGAACAGCGCGTGGTGTCCCAAATCCTGCAATTGGCGCATTTTGTTGAGCAGCACGGTATGCCCGATGTGCAAATCCGGCGCGGTCGGGTCGAAGCCTGCCTTGATGCGCAACGGGCGGCCTTGCGCGAGCTTCTGTTTCAACTCGTCTTCAAGCAGCAATTCATGTGCGCCGCGCTTGATCTGTGCCAGCGCGTCGGCCAGTGTTTTTTCCGGGGCAGTCATTTCGGTCATGTTAATTATCAATTTAAGTTCAAAAAACCAAATTACCGTTCATTTTTGCTTTTCAACCTCTCATCAGTTGTGTTTTGCCACTCGATTTTTTTGCCAGCCACCCATCAGTTGGGTTTTGAGGGGATGTCCCTTTCTGGTAAAGTGCGCACCAATCAAAAACACAACACGCTGCCAAAATAAAGCAAAGAAAGTCAAGGAATCGCAAATGTTAACCCAAAACTTGCCCGGCCAAGAACGTAAAATGCCAGAAAGCAGAAAAAAACTGCGCTGGTTCGTCACTCTGTCCACTATGCCGCTGCTATGTGTGGTGACCGCTTTCGGCTTGGTACCACAAAGCGATCTTGGTCTGATCTCTACCAGGGTTGCCATCGAAGAAATCATATTACCCAAGGTTGGCCCCAAGACAATCGATATCGCCAGCTTCTGGCGCAACGAACGCGTGCAACGCGGCGACACTGTTGTCGAATTGTTACGCCGCTTAAATGTAGAGGATACCGTTGCCAGCGCTTATCTGCGCAGTGCCAGAGAAGCAGAATCGTTCCGCAAGCTGGCTGTCGGCAAGGAAGTTCAAGCCGAGACCAATGCGGCTGGCGGACTCGTTGCGATGCGTTATCTGGGCGATAACGGCGCGCAAATTGTGATTGAAAGGCAGGGCGATAGCTTCAGAAATAAAGCGTTGCCGGCCTATCTTGAAAAACGTCTATTTGTGCGTACCGGCGAAATAAAATCCAATTTGTATGCTGCTACTGACGCAGCCGGAATGCCGGAAGCTGCCGCCAATCAATTGACCGAAATTTTTAGCGGTGACATCGATTTCCACCACGATTTGCGCAAAGGCGACAAATTTACCGTGGTGTATGAAATGACCTACAGCGATGGCGCATTAGTACATACCGGCCGAATTCAGGCCGCTGAGTTCATCAATCAGGGACAAACCTACCGCGCGGTATATTTTCAAAGCGATGCACAACGCGGCGACTATTACACCCCGGAAGGCAATAGCGTGCGCAAGGCTTTCCTGCGTTCACCCATCGAATTCTCGCGCGTGAGTTCGGGCTTCAGCAACTCACGTTTTCATCCGGTGTTGCAACAATGGCGCGCGCACAGAGGCGTGGACTTTGCCGCCCCGATCGGCACCAAAGTCAAAGCGACTTCGGATGGGGTAGTCTCATCTTTCGGCAGGCAGGGCGGTTATGGCAACTTCATCACGATCAAACATCAGGGTCATTTCGCCACCGTGTATGGCCATTTATCGCGCTTCGCCAAAGGGCTGCACCGCGGCCAACGCGTGATACAGGGCGACGTTATCGGCTATGTCGGCATGACCGGTTTGGCCAGCGGCCCACACCTGCACTATGAATTCAAGGTTGACGGGCAACAACGTGATCCGTTACGTGTTGCGCTACCGAATGCCACACCGATAGATGCGGCCAACAAGGTCGCGTTTCAGTCGATGGCCGACAGCTTTGTCACGCGCCTGAAACTGCTGCGCAATACCAATCTCGCCAAGCTCGACTAAATATCGCGTGCAACACTCGCCGGAACTGTATGTTGGCCTGATGTCCGGCACCAGCCTGGACGGTATTGATGCCGTCCTTGTCGACTTGGGACAGACGCCACCCGTGTTGATCGCCAAGCATTACGCTCCCTTTGATGATGCGTTGAAGAACGACCTGCTGGCGTTACACCAGCCCGGCCACAACGAACTGCATCGAACGCAACTGGCCGGTAATCAACTGGCGCGGCTCTATGCCGCAGCAATCAACGCATTGCTCGCCGCAGCAAACTTACCAGACGCAAAAATCAAGGCCATCGGCTGCCATGGACAGACCGTCCGCCATTGCCCGGAGCATGGCTATACCCTGCAAATCGGCAATGCCGCATTGCTTGCCGAATTGACCGGCATCAGCGTGGTCAGCGACTTCCGCAGCCGCGACATCGCTGCCGGAGGGCAAGGCGCGCCGCTGGTTCCAGCCTTTCACGACCGAGTGCTGCGCCATCCCTGCATTCATCGCGTCATCGTTAATATCGGTGGCATCAGCAACCTGACCAACTTGCCGCCGGACCGCCCCACTACCGGCTTCGACTGCGGGCCAGGCAATCTGCTGATGGACGCTTGGTGCGCACAGCATAACGGCACACCATTTGATACTAACGGCACATGGGCGGCATCCGGCAAACCGCAGTCCGCGTTGCTGGAACAGATGCTTGACGAACCATTTTTTGCCCTGCCACCGCCAAAGAGCAGTGGGCGTGATCTGTTCAACATGGCGTGGCTGCACAGCAAGCTGCGAGGCGATGAACGGGCCGAGAATGTGCAGGCCACACTGCTGGAGTTGACTTGCCAAACCATCGCTCAAGCCATCCAAAAACATTGTGTCGGCGCAGCAGAAATTTACCTATGCGGTGGCGGCACACACAACCAAATTTTGCGTAACCGCCTCGCAGTCTTGCTACACGACTGTACTGTGCAAACAACAGGCGATATCGGTATGGATAGCGACTATCTGGAAGCCATTGCCTTTGCTTGGCTGGCGCAACAAACCCTGCGCGGCAAGCCCGCCAACCTGCCGCTGGTCACCGGTGCGAGGCATCCGTGCCTGTTGGGGGCAATCTATCCCGTATAAAATGCTGACGGGGCGCAACGCGCCCCGCAAGTTTTACCGGTGAAACGGGATCGGGATTAAACGGAGAACGACGAGCCGCATCCGCAAGTCGTTGTAGCACTCGGGTTTTTGATGACAAACTGCGAACCTTCCAAGCCTTCCTGATAATCTATTTCCGCTCCGACCAAGTATTGAAAGCTCATTGGGTCGATCAACAGTTGCACGCCGTTCTTGTCCAGCACAGTGTCATCATCGTTGACCATTTCATCAAAAGTAAAGCCATATTGGAAGCCTGAGCAACCGCCACCGCTGACAAACACGCGCAGCTTAAGCTCGGCGTTGCCCTCTTCTGCAATCAACTCTTTTACCTTGTTGGCCGCGTTGTCGGTGAAGATTAGCGGTTCTTGTGCTTCGGTCACTGAATTCATTTTTCGCTCCTTAATCGATTATTCGCCACTGTTCAACTTGAACGCCACTATTTTATCCTGTGCCGCGACTGTGCTGTGTATCAAGCGGCCTTCAATAATTGCGCCCAACTGGATTTCCAGCGTTTTGTAGTGCACGTCACCGTTGACCTTGGCTTTGCTTTGTAGTTCCATATATTCGCTGGCGGATACCGGACCGTTGATCGCACCATTAACTACCAAGTGGGTGACGGTCACCTCACCATTTACCCGAGCGTGCTCACTCAATACCAGCGTGCTCGGCTTGCCTTGTGCCGCAATGACGTTACCATTCACTTGCCCATCAATGCGCATCCCGCCACTAAAACTTAAATTGCCTTCAATAGTGGTGCCTACACCGATCAGCGAATCGATCCGATTTTGTGGTTTACTGTGTTTTTTGCCAAACATCGTTTGCTCCCTGACTTATGAGAAACTTATGAAAGGTTTACGCTTTGCCGCACCTTCGGCTCACTAGCACCTTGTTCGAATATGCGAACTTGCACATTTTCCAATTGCGCACCGTGAGGCAACCGGATGCTTTGTTCTACGCGCTGATAATACTTGAAACTGAGCTTGAATTGTGAATTTCCAGACGTGTCCTGCGGGAATAAATGCGTGGTTATCCGGCCGTTCTCCATCGCGGTGGCTACTAACTGATAGGAGCCATTAAACTCCTTGGCACGTTGCCCGCTCTGCACCAACAACATACGCAAATGATATTCACCGGGAATAGGGTCACGTTCCAATCTCAAACGATGAACTGCCAACTCTCCCTCTTTGCCGCGTGTTTCAGTGAGATTTTGAAAAAACACCAAGTCTTCCTGCAGCCGCACGTTTTCATCATTCAGATTTTTTGCTTGCTTAGATGTCTCCTTGTTGATCGCCTGATCCATCTGAATTTGTCGCTCATATTGTGCAACCTGCTTGTTCAGTTGTTTGTTCTCGGCTGTCAGAATGGCAACCTGTTCATGTAACTTGGCCAACTCGTCTTGGGTTTGCCCGCGTTGGAATCCCGCCAATTCCAGCCCGTTTCCGTAAGCCCACCAAGCCAGCGCCAGCGCTGCCAGCACGAATGGAATCACCAGGCTCCAGCGCAAATACCATGGGATGTGTAGCCGCACCGACAGTTTTGGTGCGGAAATGCCAAAACTGCGTTTAACGCGCCGCCACATGTTACGGTAACAACGGCACGTTGTTGAGAGCGGTATTTTCCGGCAGTCCGAACATGATATTCATGTTTTGCACCGCTTGTCCCGCCGCGCCCTTGACCAAGTTGTCGATTACCGACAGCACCACCACGGTATCGCCATCCTGCGGCCGGTGCACCGCAATGCGGCAACAGTTCGCGCCACGCACCGAACGGGTTTCCGGATGGCTTCCGGCAGGCATCACATCGACAAAAGGCTCTCCGGCATAACGCTGTTCGAACAATGCCTGCAAATCCGTCTCGCTGGTCAACCTGCCATACAGTGTGGCATGGATGCCGCGAATCATCGGGGTAAGATGCGGCACAAAGGTCAGCCCGACCGGATTGCCGTCCACACGCGCCAGCCCCTGTCTGATTTCCGGCAAATGGCGATGCCCCGACACTCCGTAAGCCTTGAAGCTGTCGGATGATTCGGCGAACAAGACAGCGATTTCCGCCTTGCGTCCCGCGCCGGAAACCCCGGACTTGGCATCGGCGATCAAGCTGTCCGGCTCGATAACACCCGCTTCCAGCAACGGAAAGAAGCCCAATTGCACTGCAGTCGGGTAACAACCGGGATTGGCGACCAGCCGGGCTGATTTGATTTGCGCACGATTTATTTCCGGCAAGCCGTATACCGCTCCGGCAACCAGATCCGGGCAGACATGGGTCATGCCATACCATTTTTCCCATGCGGCGATGTCCTGCAAACGGAAGTCCGCAGACAGGTCGACCACCCTTACGCCAGCATCCAGTAAGGCGCGTGTTTGTTGCATGGCGATACCATTCGGGGTGGCGAAAAATACCAGGTCGCATTGCTCCAGATGAGCTTCGTCAGGATGGGTGAACGGTAAATCCACATAACCGCGCAGGCTGGGGAACATTTGGCTGACCGGCGTACCGGCATCAGCACGCGAGGTGATCACCCGCAATGTGGCCTGCGGATGCGCCACCAGCAGGCGCAGCAACTCGACACCGGTGTAGCCTGTCCCGCCAACTATACCAACTTTAATCATCGTGTTTTCCTTAACCAACGGGCATGGCAAGTTACCTCCCATGATATTAAAACTTGCCATGCCCGTTTCCCCCTATCCAGCTTTCCCCCGCATGCGGGGGAAAGGGCAAACGAATCGCTGCGCGAATTTTGCGTTAACCAATGCCCCGCATCATACAACAAAACTCTAAAGCAAAAGCCGCCTGAAGGCGGCTTTTGCTGGGGCATACAAGCAGATTAACGCTTGGAGAACTGCTTCCTGCGGCGCGCCTTGCGCAAACCGACTTTTTTACGTTCTACTTCGCGCGCGTCGCGGGTTACCAAGCCAGCATGCTTCAATACGGGCTTGAACGAGGCATCGTAGTCGATCAATGCGCGGGTAATGCCATGACGCACCGCACCTGCCTGACCTGATTCGCCGCCACCTGAAACATTTACCATGATATCGAACTTGGTCAGGGTTTCAGTCAATGTCAGCGGTTGGCGCACGACCATGCGGCCGGTTTCGCGCGAGAAAAATTCATCCACCGGCTTGTCGTTCACCACGAAGCCGCCCTTGCCCGGCTTGATAAATACCCGCGCCACTGCGCTCTTGCGGCGACCGGTTCCGTAGTTGTAAGTTGCGCTCATGGTTAAGCTTTCAATAAATTAACTGGTTTCGGTTGCTGCGCTTCATGCGGATGCGCCGCACCGGCATACACCTTCATCTTGCGCAACATTGCATAGCCCAGCGGGCCTTTCGGCAACATGCCCTTGACCGCCTTTTCCAGCACACGGCTCGGATGGCGCGCCTGCAGCTTGGCAAAGTTGGTGGTATACAGGCCGCCCGGATAAGTCGTGTGGCGATGGTACAACTTGGCTTCCGCCTTGTTGCCGGTCACGCGCAGCTTGTCCGCGTTGACCACGACGACGAAATCGCCTGTGTCCACGTGTGGCGTATAAATCGCCTTGTGCTTGCCGCGCAAACGCGCGGCAATTTGCGCTGCCAAACGGCCCAGCACTTGATCGGCTGCGTCAACCAGAAGCCAGTCGTGCTGGACTTCCTCGGCTTTGGCGGAGAATGTTTTCATAGCCACTATTCCTAAAAATTCTTTATTTGTTAAGTAAACTTCGAAGGGCGAAGTAAACCTCGAAGGGCGCGCATTCTATTGCAGCCCGGTTAACCCTGTCAAACGCTATTTGGTCACGCTCGTGACAA
The DNA here is from genome assembly GCA_023259035.1 of Gallionella sp. GTDB lineage: Bacteria > Pseudomonadota > Gammaproteobacteria > Burkholderiales > Gallionellaceae > Gallionella. The sequence continues at coordinate 32,300 of JAHFRA010000021.1, read as the reverse complement.
ACGCATAAAGGGGTGCGGCAATATGCCGCAGGGTAGCGTGCAAAAAACTTGGTAACATGGTGCAATAATTTTACATGCAAAATTTTACAGGGAGACTCTTGCGATGAAAATAAAACTGTTGTACGCAGTATTGCTATGCATAACTGCCAGTGCCCACGCCTCTTGTGGCTCATCATTTTGCGCGATGAACACCCATTGGGATACACAAGGGCTGGTGAATGACGATGGCTTGCGCATTGACTTGCGCTATTCCTACGCCAGAGCTGACACTCCGCGCGTCGGCTCGTCAAAAGTCGCCAGGCCTTCGCCTGCTGATCCGGCTTTGCTGGGCCTTGAAGTCGAGAACATGCGCACCATCAATCAATCGCTTAATCTGGATTTCGATTATGCGATCAACCATCAGTGGAGTGTTGCGGTCGGCTTGCCTGTGGTGATGCGCGACCACGCGCATCAAATCGGCGACCCTGCGCTCACCATCGTTGAACAAAACAAGTTCACCGAACTTGGCGATATTCGCGTGGTAGGCAACTACAAGTTTGATTCCAGCGATCACATGTCCGGCAGTGGGATACGCTTTGGTTTGAAGCTGCCTACCGGCAAAGCCAATTGGGAATTCGTTCCCGGAGCCGGCCCGACGGAAGGCGGGCTGCAACCGGGCAGCGGCAGCACCGATGCGATTCTGGGTGCGTATTACCACCAGGATATTGCTAACTCACCATGGGGCTGGTTTGTCAGCGGTCAATTGCAAACCGCTTGGACTACCCGCGATGGCTACCATCCTGGCAATGAGGTCGCACTTGATCTGGGTACGCATTACACACTTTCCCCATCGCTCACCGGCTTGCTGCAAGTGAATGCAAACTTCAAAGAACGTGATAGCGGTAATGGGGTAAAGGTCAATCCGCATTCCGGCGCGCATAGCTTGAACTTAAGCCCCGGCCTGAGTTTTGCAGTAGCGCCCAAAACCAAGCTGTATGGCTTTGTGCAACTGCCTATTTATCAGTACGCAAATTCTGATCCCAATTGGTTGCCGGGCGACCCGGTTGTTGGCCAGTTGACCGCACCGTGGTCTGTGTCGCTCGGCATAAGTCAGACTTTTTAACCCGGATATTTCGCCGGATCGCGGGATGATGGCGAGGCGATTTGCGAGCAGATTTGCGCATCCCGCGCCAAGCCAATAGCCGCGCCTATTGGCGCGAAGATGCCGCAAAGCGACCGCCAGCACCCGCGAAGGCCTGCGAAACTGGATTCACTCTTGTGGGTCTGCCCCCTGTATTCATGCCGCTTTCCATTGATCTTAGGGCCGGGCCGGTGAAATATCCGGATTAAGCGTAACGTGCTAATTAGAAAGCGCGGCTTCGTGCCGCGTTTTTTATTTCTCGCAACGCCGTGCTTTGTGCTTAAATCGCGCCTCACGCAAACAGCCCTGCAAGATATTTATGGAAAAAATTCGCCTCTCCAAACGCATGTCCGAACTCGGCCTGTGCTCGCGCCGCGAAGCGGATGGCTATATCGAAAAAGGCTGGGTGGAAGTCGACGGCGAGATCGTCAGCGAACTGGGCAGCAAAGTCTATCCCGACCAGAAAATCACGTTGCGTAACGCCGCGCAGAACACCCAGCAGCAACGTGTGACGATATTGCTCAACAAACCCATCGGCTATGTGTCAGGGCAAGCCGAGCACAATCACAAACCCGCCGTCACTTTGATCGACAGCGCGACACACTGGGCGGAAGACCCGTCGCCACTGCGCTTCCACCGCAGCCAGCTGCTTGGCCTCGCCCCGGCAGGCCGTCTGGATATCGATTCGCAAGGCTTGCTGGTGCTCACCCAGGATGGCCGTATCGCCAAGCAATTGGTCGGCGAAGATTCAAAAGTGGACAAGGAATACTTGGTGCGCGTGCAGGGCACATTGAAGGACACCGGGCTGGCTTTGCTCAACCAGGGCCTCAAGCTGGACGGGGAATATCTCAAGCCTGCCAAGGTAACCTGGCAGAATGAAGACCAGTTGCGCTTCGTGCTGCGCGAGGGCAAGAAACGCCAGATCCGCCGCATGTGCGAGCTGGTCGAGCTGAAGGTGACCGGACTGAAACGCATCCGTATCGGCAAGGTCAAACTGGGCAATCTGCCAGTCGGACAGTGGCGCTACTTGGGCGAGAACGAGCAATTTTAAAAGCCGGCAACCATCAAACGGATTTATGGGGAATCTCAAAAAATCCAGAACTTGCCAAAATGCAAAACGCAGAAAAGCTTTTGGTTTCGGCCAATCTGAAGATCACCCTGCGCTGAAATTTCGCTGTGTCGCGTCGCATAGGTTTGAAATGAGGGCTTTTAGAAGCTCCCATGAGATGCCAATTCTCTGAATAACCGCTACCAGTCATCCAGAAAACTCAACCATTCGTCTTGCCGGCTTGCCAATCGTCCAATTACCCAACCATCCGTCCCATATGAATTGACTCTATCGGGGCTACTCAATAATCTGTATTCACTTGGCAGACTTGCCGAAAGGCAAGGACGCAAAGTCAACGGACTACGGGGAGTCGTGTGACAGAGGGGCTGCGGAACGGATGCGTCCCTTGCATAAACCACCTGGCCCGCAGTGTTTGAAAATAGGGAAAGGAGCGCGATATGACCAACCTCAATGCTGTTTTTTGCTATATTCAAGCGGTCACGTTTCGCATGTGCTTCGGGTTGGTATTCGTTGGATTGGCTATTGCGGCACAGACAGCGCAGTCCGCGGAAAACTCTTTTGCACGCGATATGAGTATATTGACAATTCAACCGGTGCACTCCGGGGCCGACCGGCCGTTCCCTTACCAACTCAATGTGAGTGTCGTGCTTATCCGCTCGGCAGATACCGCTCCTGTCGGGGCAGGGTTCGGCAACACACCGCGGTTGCATCTTGTCACCGAGCCGAAAAAAGATGCCGTCAGGCCAATAGATGCACGCTGGCAAGCCACTCCCGACAGCGACCGTATTTCATTGTCGCCTCTCCTGCGCTTTGAGTCGGAAGGAGAGCGGATTGAAATCAAGCCGCGACGCCACTCGATTTGGGTTGGGTGGCGCAAAGCGTTTCCTTGATTGTCTCGCACCGAAATTTATTGATCCGCCACGAATAGAAATTACATACCGTTCGGCCTAAACCTGCCGAAGGCCATGCAGTCATACATGTATCGACAAGGCTTTCTTATCATCTCTTTAGCGTGTTGATGGTGGTTTTGCTCATAACGATCTCTTTCGGCTTGATGGATAAACAAAGAAACAACCAATTGGTAATCAAACAAGCAGTTGTTCTCTGATACCTCTCGGCTCGAATTTTCCACTACACTTGCACCATGGCAAATACTGATCAACCCTACCGGAAGAATCCTCTGCTCAGGTTGAGCTACAACCTGATCGCGCCGTTCTACGATGCGCTTATCTCGCGTCCGCTGCTGGGTGCGCGCATTCAGTCATTGCGCGCCTTGCCTGCCGATGTGGCCGGAAAGGTATTGTTGAGCGGCATCGGCACAGGGCTTGATCTGCCGTTGCTGCCCGCCATTCATCGCTACACTGCGTTGGATTTCAACGCCGCGATGCTGGCGCGCGCCATGAAGCGCAACGAGAATTTGAGAAGCTCTGAAAGAACCGGTGAGGTGGATTGGGTGTTGGGAGACAGCATGGCATTGCCGTTTGCCGACGCGCAATTCGATCATGTCGTGCTGCACCTGATCCTCGCCGTCGTGCCGCAACCCGTACAGTGCCTGTCTGAAGCGGCGCGCGTGCTGAAGCCTGGCGGTACCATCCTGATCCTCGACAAATTTCTCCGCTCGCACCAGCCTGCTTTGCTGCGCCGCGCGCTGAACCCACTGTCGCGCCGCCTCGCCACGCGGCTGGATGTGGTATTCGAGGAAGTGTTACGGGAAGTGCCGCAACTGCAAGTGAGCGATGATGTGCCGCTACTCGCCAGAGGATGGTTTCGCGGGATCGTGTTGCGTAACAGTTAAAAAGCCGGCGCAAGCCGGCTTTATTTGTCATGCCTTCCGGTGGTGATTAATGATGCTCGTGCCCGTGTTCTGCCTTTGCTGCCGGAGCAGGCATATTGCGAATCTTGGCCGGATCGGTTTCACCGTTTATGTTGATGATATTGAGCTTGCCGGCGCCTTGCTTCATATCATCCGCAAAGTCATACACTGAACCGACCACCAGCAACTCGTTGTTTTTTACCTTGTCGGCAAATTCCTTAAGAGCGGCATCAACCTGATTGTTGACGTTGGTTTTTACGCCGTCAATGTTGGCAGAGCCTTTGGTGATATTAATGGTATCCAGCTCCTTCTTGATCGGCTCTTCCAGACTGGAATAGTCGCCTCCGGCAGCCTTGATCGCGCCGCAGGAGGAATGGCCGATAATCAGCAGCAGCGAGGAACCCAGATGGTTCACGCCGTATTGCACCGAGCCCTTGGCGGTAGCCAGCTGGTTGCCGATGTTGCGCACCATGAACAGATCGCCTTCCGGGGTCTTGTCGAACGCGTTGGTATGTACGCGCGAGTCAGAGCAGGTGACCACGGTGGCGCGCGGCTTTTGCCCCTCGGATAACTTCTTGAAGAACGCCGAATCGTGTGCGGCGATATAAGCGGTATCATCCGCCTGAATCTCCTTGATGTAGGCTCGTGCTATGGCGGCATCACCGGCGTGATGATCGCTTGCCTGGGCCATCATAGGCATAACAAATACAGCGGCGACCACCATGGCCGCGAGTTGTTTCTTGAACATACTTTTCTCCCTGAGACTATTTTATTGGAATGCGTTGATCGAAACGCCCGTGCAGTTTAACAAAACGGCAATTTTAGTGCACTCCCTACATCAAAATTACGTCGTATTGCTCCTGGCTGTAGATCGTCTCCACCTGCATCGAAATAGGCTTGCCAATAAAGTCTGACAGCTGCGCCAACGCTTGCGATTCTTCTTCCAGAAACAGATCGATGACTTGTTGGGAGGCCAGAATACGGTATTCGCGCGGATTGAATTGGCGCGCTTCGCGAACAATTTCGCGGAGGATTTCGTAGCACACGGTCTGCGCGGTTTTTACCTCGCCTCGCCCCTGGCAGGTCGGGCATGGTTCGCACAGCAGATGCGCCAGACTTTCGCGGGTGCGCTTGCGCGTCATCTCCACCAGCCCCAGCGAGGAAAAGCCGCTCACGCTGATGCGCGTGTGGTCGCGCGACAAGGCTTTTTTGAATTCTTCCAGCACCGCATCGCGATGTTCCTGTGTATCCATATCGATGAAATCGCAGATGATGATGCCGCCCAGATTGCGCAAGCGCAGTTGCCGCGCGATGACTTGCGTGGCTTCCAGATTGGTTTTGAAAATAGTGTCGTCGAAATTGCGCAGCCCGACAAAACCACCGGTGTTTACGTCTATGGTGGTCAGGGCTTCGGTCTGATCAATGATAAGGTAACCACCGGACTTGAGATCGACGCGTTTGGACAGGGCGCGCTCGATCTCTTCTTCCACGCTATATAAATCAAACAGCGGGCGGGCGCCTTGATAGTGTTCCAGGCAATCCGTTGCGGAGGTGTTGTAATCTTGTGCAAATTCCAGCATTTTTTGGTAGGTGCTGCGCGAGTCCACCAGAATGCGCGCGGTATCGCGGCTCACAAAATCGCGCAGCACACGCAAGCTGATATTCAGCTCCTGATATAACAATTGCGGGGCGCTGGCGTTCCGCGCCGCGCCTTGCAGGTTGTGCCACAGCTTGTCGAGATAGCTGATATCGGCCAAAAAATCCGGAGCTTCAGTTGCTTCGGTCATGGTGCGAATGATGTAACCGCCCCGATGATCCGGTGGCAATACGGCTTGCAGCTTGGCTCGCAATGAATCGCGCTGCTCAACACCTTCGATACGTTGCGACACGCCGATATGCGATTCCTGCGGCAGATAGACCAGCAAACGTCCGGCGATGCTGATCTGCGTGGACAGTCGCGCGCCTTTGCTGCCGATGGGCTCCTTGATGGCTTGCACCAGCAGCGTCTGGCCTTCGAAAATGATTTTTTCAATCGGCTTGGCGGCGCCGCCGTTGTTGCTGTTTTCCCAGATGTCCGCCACTTGCAGGAACGCCGATCGTTCCAGGCCGATGTCGATAAAGGCGGATTGCATGCCCGGCAATACGCGGTTGACCTTGCCGAGATAGACATTGCTGACGATGCCGCAGCTGCTGCTGCTGCGCTCGATGTGCAGATCCTGCACCACACCGAGCTGCATCACCGCGACGCGGGTTTCCTGCGGGGTGACGTTGATGAGTATTTCTTCGCTCATATCAATGTGCTCATGAAAGCCTCATGGCGTCGGGTAACCGAAGTGCCGCAACAACTGCACGGTTTCAAACAGCGGCAAGCCCATCACGCCGGAATAGCTGCCGGAAATATATTCGATGAACGCGCCAGCGTGTCCCTGTATGGCATAGCCGCCGGCTTTGTCCGCATATTCGTGAGTAAGCAGGTAACGGTGGATACGATCTTCGGTGAGAGGAGCAAAGCGCACCGTGGAAGCGGAAATGACAACTTCGACCTGCTCGCCCATTGCCACCGCCACCGCACTGAGCACCTGGTGCTCGCGTCCTGAAAGCTGGCGCAGCATAGCGGCGGCCTGTTCGGCATTTTCCGGTTTGCCAAAAATCTGGGTTTCCAGCGTGACTGTGGTGTCGGCTGCCAGCACCGGAAATGGAGGCAGGTTACGCAAACTCAGCGCAGTGTAACCTGCCTCGGCTTTGGCTTGGCAAACCCTTAGAACGTAATTCTCCGGCGGTTCACCAGCATGGGGTGTCTCGTCCACATCCGGGTTGCGGCGCGGGTCAGAACGCAACAACAGCACTTCGAAATTGATACCGATCTGCTTGAGCAACTCCCGACGGCGCGGGCTTTGCGAGGCAAGATAGATACGCGGCTTGACGATGCTCATAAAAATCTTTTACCCGTAAAATTGCAGAGATCGCGCTATTCCCGATGATAGGGGTGATTGTGCAACAGACTGTGCGCCCGGTACAACTGCTCCGCCAGCAACACGCGCACCATACCGTGCGGCAGCGTCATGGCCGACAACGCCAGCAGTTGCTGTGCGCCATTTTTTACCGTCTCGTGCAAGCCATCCGCGCCGCCGATGATGAAGGCTACGTCGCGCCCCTCGCCCATCCATTGCTGCATCCTGTCCGCGAGTTGGCGCGTCGTCCAGGTTGCACCCCGTTCGTCCAGCGCAATGCGCAGGCAATTCGGCGGAAGCGCGGCGAGGATGCGCTGCGCTTCCGCCTCCATGATCTGCGGAATACTCTTGCCGGTAGTGCGTGGCTCCGGCTTGATCTCCAGCAGTTCGGTCTTCGCCTCGCGCGGCATGCGCTTGGCATATTCGTTAAAACCTGCCGTGATCCAGCCCGGCATCTTATGCCCGACCGTCACCAGCCATAGTTTCATTTCGGCTTGTTCGCCGCGCTGTTCGGCAGATGTTTCACGTTCCACAACTCTTCGAGGTTGTAATAGGCGCGCACCGCGGGAACCATGATGTGCACGATCACTTCCCCCAGATCGATCAACACCCAGTCGCCGGTCTCTTCGCCCTCGCGACCAAGAATTTCTTCGCCGCTTTCCTTGAGCTTGACCACTACGTGGTCGGCCAAGGCGCGTGTCTGCCGGTTGGAGTTGCCGCTGGCGATCACCATGCGGTCGAACAGAGAGCTCAGTTTGCTGGTGTTGATTACGGTGATGTCGGTGGCCTTGATGTCTTCCAGAGCGGCCACGATGGCCTGGGTTTTTTTTTCAGTAGTCAGCATTTCATATATAGGTGATGGGATTGGATGTGGTTAACCACCGCGTCTGGCAGCAGATAACGGATGTCTCTTTCTTCGGAGCAACGTCTGCGGATATCGGTGGCGGAAATCTCCAGCGCGGGCATGTCTGCCACCAGAATTGCCCCCGCAGGCGAATCGCGCAGGGCGCTGGGCGCCGGAGCAAGGCGCGCATGATACTCGCTGCGCAAGGCCGCGTCAGCTTCGTTGATGGCATTGCCCAGCGGACGTCCCCTGGTTGACGGACAGGCCGCACGTTGCATGACCACGATGTGAGTCAGTTCGAACAGGTGTTTCCATTCATGCCAGGCGTGCAGCATCATGAAGGCATCGCCGCCCATCAACAGGCACAGCGGCTGTTGCGCGCCCAACTCGGCGCGCAGCGCGGTTAGCGTGTCCACCGTGTAGCAGGGATCATTGCGATGAACTTCACGTTCATCCAGGATAAATGAGGGATTGCCTTGCAGCGCCAGGCGCACCATCTCCAGCCGCTGTTGCGCGCTGGCATGCGGCGCATCGCGGTGCGGCGGCGTGCCGCTGGGGATGAAGCGCACCGCGGCTAGACCGCATTGCTCCAGCGTCTCCTGCGCCAAACGCAAATGCCCGTAATGGATCGGGTCGAAGGTACCGCCGAGAATGCCGATGGGTGCGATGCTCACTATACTGTAAACCGTAATCGTTTTTTAGTAGTGGTATCGGCAGGACAACACAAAAAGCGTCCCGGCTTCAACCTGATAAATCAAACGATGTTCTTTTGTGATGCGGCGTGACCATAAGCCAGACAGATCGAATTTCAACGGCTCCGGCTTTCCAATTCCAGAAAACGGGGTATCTCTGCAATTGTCTATCAGCTTGTTGATACGATTAAGCACGTTCTTGTCGTTTATACTCCACCAAGCGACATCCTCATTCGCCTGGTCAGCCATGAACAGGTCAAGCCGCTTGTTTTTTGCGGCGCTCAATTTCAGCCTTTACCTGTTTTTTTGCGTTCAGCAACCGCTTGGCATTTTCCGGCGAGCTTAACAGGTACGCTGTATCGTTGCGTGATTCCCATTCCGATTCCGGAACGATTACAACGTTTTTCCCATCGGCGCGAGTGATGGTGATGGGTTCTTCATTATCGTGGACACGCTCAATGATTTCACCGAGTTTTTTTCTGAGTTGTGAAAATGCGATTGCAGTCATGGCTGTCTCCTGATCCTTCAAGCGAAGGAAATATTACCACAGCTCACCTGCACGATTTGCATGTTCTTGTCGGCTCGCCGAGGCAGCTCCGCAGCAGTACCTTGTGAGTCAAAAACAAGAAGTCGCCCCCGGTTTGCCGCCCCTGCGGGGTTTCCTCGATCAGCCGCAAGCAAGCGGGGCTGCTGCGCAACTCGCCCTGGCGGGGCGCCCCCCCAGCGCCCCACTGCGGAACTCGAACAGTGCTTGCCGAAATTCCCCGATGAATTCATCCAACCGAAATGGCGCAAAAGGGGAAGGAAAAGCGGAAATGCAAATTCAGGAAATTCAACCCAAATTTGATGACGCGCAAGCGCGGTATCAGTTTTAAACCGACTCAAAGCAGCCATTTACCAAACTCAGCGACACCTTGCAGAATATCGATCTTTCCCGAAACGGTCGTTCAAATGCGAATCGTGTGGTGTTTTGCCTGATCAATTCGGTGCGCACATGACTACGCCCTCATTGCTCCAGCCGCGCGTCACGGCTTCCTGAATGACTGTCAGGCTGCTGGTGATGCGGTGGTTGCTATCCACTCCTCGGGTAAAGCCATTATTGTAAGCGCGGTAGATCGGCACGGTGCCAGTGGGGCAGGTGCCGTTGGTAACCGGGGTCGAAACAAAATCCATGCTCTCGAAATTCCAGCGCTTCTGCGTGGCCGGCGTGCTTTGCTGGAGCGCCTTGAGTCCGTCGCATTCACCGCCGTCGAGCGCATAGAAGTGCGAGTTCGGCCCGGGCGACAGGCTGCCGTAGAAGCGGCATACCGCGGTGCTGCCGCCCGACTTGAAGGTGTTGCCAGTGTGCATCCAGCCCAGTCCGGCGGCTCCGTTGTCGATCGCGGCCGCTTCATTGAAGTCGGCGGTGATGAAGTAGTTATCGAGGCTGGTGTTGTAGAACTCGACGACAACATCGGAAGGAAAATAAAGATTCAGGCCCGGCACTCTGCCCGGTGTCGCATAGTAGACAGAAGTGCCATTGCCCAATTGACCAAATAAGCTGCTCCCCCACGCCCACAGGCTGCCGTCGGTCTTCAGCGCCATCGTGTGGGCGTAACCTGCCGCGACGGCGCTGAAGCCGTTGCCGATCGGCACCGGGGTATTGCGATCCGTGGAGGTGCCGTCGCCCAGTTGCCCATAAGCGTTCAACCCCCACGCCCACAGACTGCCGTCGGTCTTCAGCGCCATCGTATGATAGTAACCTGCCGTCACGGAGCTGTAGCCGCCGCCGATCAGTACCGGGGTATAGCGTTGCGTGGTGGTGCCGTCGCCCAGTTGTCCATTGTCGTTAAGCCCCCACGCCCACAGGCTGCCGTCGGTCTTCAGCGCCGCCGTGTGTTCATAACCTGCCGTCACGGCGCTGTAGCCGTTGCCGATCAACACCGGTGTAATGTGAGGCGGTGTGGTGCCGCCGCCCAGTTGTCCATAATAGCTTTCCCCCCACGCCCACAGGCTGCCGTCGGGCTTAAGTGCCACAGTGTGTGTGTTTCCTGCTGCGACGGCACTATAGCCGCTGCCGATCAATACCGGAGCATTGCGTTGCGTGGTGGTACCGTCGCCCAGTTGGCCGAAATTGTTGTTTCCCCATGCCCACAGGCTGCCGTCGAATTTCAGCGCTATCGAGTGGAAGGTGCCCGCCGCCACGGCGCTGTAGCCGCTGCCGATCAGTACCGGGGTATAGCGTTGCGTGGTGGTGCCGTCGCCCAGTTGACCACTGCCGTTGTATCCCCACGCCCACAGGCTGCCGTCGAATTTCAGCGCTATCGAGTGGAAGGTGCCTGCCGCCACGGCGCTGTAGCCGCTGCCGATCAGTACCGGGGTATAGCGTTGCGTGGTGGTGCCGTCGCCCAGTTGACCACTGCCGTTGTATCCCCACGCCCACAGGCTGCCGTCGAATTTCAGCGCTATCGTGTGATAGTAGCCTGCCGCCACGGCGCTGTAGCCGCTGCCGACCAGTACCGGTGCATTGCGATTCGTGAAAGCGCCGTCGCCCAGTTGACCACTGCCGTTGTCTCCCCACGCCCACAGACTGCCGTCGGACTTCAGTGCAACCGTATGATAGGTACCTGCCGCCACGACGCTGTAGCAGTTGCCGATCAGTACCGGTGCATTGCGTTGCGCGATGGTGCCGTCGCCCAGTTGACCATGATCGTTAAGCCCCCACGCCCACAGACTGCCGTCGGACTTCAGCGCCACCGTGTGTGAGCCGCCTATCGCCACGGCGCTGTAGCCGCTACCGATCAGCACCGGGGTCTGGCGATAAGTAGTGGTGCCGTCGCCTAGTTGGCCATTGTCGTTAAGCCCCCACGCCCACAGGCTGCCGTCGGGCTTTATGGCCATTGTAGAGCCACCTGAATCGACAGTGGAAAAATTAAGATGAAGAAGATACGATCCTCCTGCCGCAACAATGCTGTAGCCGGTGCCGATCTGCATCGGAGTATTGTGTGGCGTGGTGGTGCCGTCGCCCAGTTGGCCATTGACGTTGTCTCCCCACGCCCACAGGCTGCCGTCGGGCTTAAGTGCCACAGTGTGTGTGTTTCCTGCTGCGACGGCACTATAGCCGCTGCCGATCAGCACCGGAGCATGGCGATCCGTGGTGGTGCCGTCGCCCAGTTGCCCATTGCCGTTGGCTCCCCACGCCCACAGACTGCCGTCGAGCTTTAGCGCCACCGTATGTTCATAACCTGCTGCCACGGAGCTGAAGCCGTTGCCGATCAGCACCGGGGCATTTCGTTGCGTGAAGGTGCCGTCGCCCAGTTGCCCATAAACGTTGTATCCCCACGCCCACATGCTGCCATCTGGCTTCAGGGCTACCGTGTGAAACTGCCCTGCCGCGATGGCGCTATAGCCACTGCCGATCAGCATCGGTGTATTGCGTTGTATGTTAGTGCCGTCGCCCAGTTGGCCATAAGAGTTGCTCCCCCATGCCCACAGGCTGCCGTCGGATTTCAGCGCCACCGTGTGGTTGGCGCCTGCCGCCACGGCGCTGTAACCGCTGCCGATCAGCACCGGGATATTGCGGTGCGTGTGGTGTGCGTCGCCCAGTTGGCCATAGGTGTTGCCCCCCCACGCCCACAAGGTACCGTCGGATTTCACGGTCATCGTGTGACCGAAGCCTGCGGCAATTACTCCGCCATGAGCGGCGCTGCTGGCTGCGGTGGATATAAGGAAGCACCAGATCAGCAGAATGAAAAAACGGATGATGAATGAACGCATGACAACTCCCTATAAAATGCATTTTCAGCAAACTGACATCAAAAATCCTGCGCGTAGCTTATGCCTTTCTCAAGCAATGTATATATGCCAAAAGGTATATATATATATCGGTTTAGCGATATTGAATGCAGGCTGGAATTTGAATAATGGTCGAAATTCCGTTATTGGCACACAGCGGTTATTCATCCCCTCTAATTGCCTATCCGAAAGCAGGCGTTCGCCAATAGTCGTTATTGGCGAACGGTTTTGTTCTTGACCTTGCTTTTTCTCCCCCTTTTGCACCACTGAGGTTGGATGGATGCATCGGGGGAAAAGGCGAGCACTGTTTGAACTCCACAGTGGGGCGTGGTGCGCGCGCCTCGCCAGGGCGAGTTGCGCAGCCCGATGCATCCATCCAACCGAAGGAAGCCGCAGGCTGGCGCAATGGGGCTGTACAAGTCAAGGACATCGGTAACACTTTAGTACAAGGACATGGGTTACACTTTCAGCGTCAAATAATCATTCAGACGCCCTTTTGCCTGGCGCTCGTCAAACACACCGAGGCGCACTGGCCCGAAATACACGGCCCATATGCCATCGCCCACTTCCTCCAAACCGACCCGCTCGCCAGCCAGCAAATATCCGATATAGATACGCCGCCCTATCCAATACGCAACGCCATTGGCAGACACCTTCTGGCAGTGGAAGTAGCCGGGATATTCCAGCGTGGGCCTTCGAGAATTTCTTCTTTTTCAATGGTGCCATCAGCGCGTTCAATGCGGCGGCGCACGGTGCCATTTTTCAAAGCTTCATAAGTAGTCTTGCGCGCCCATTTTCCCGCGCGCAGGTCGCGCACCGATTGCAGCAGTTCTTCGCCAATGTTGTGCTTGGTATCGCGCGCCAGAAGTTGTTTTTCAGTCTTGAGCATGTTCCATCTCCTCTTTTAATGCCTTGAGTATGTGGCCCGGTATCGAGTCGCGCCCACTCTTGGCATAAATTACCAACATCAAAATATGGTCGGCGCGAGTGCGCGTGTAGTAACACACCCTGACTCCGCCCGATTTTCCGCTACCCGCCCGCACCCAGCGGATTTTGCGCACTCCGGGAACCGCGAATCAAATCCCCAGCTTCCGGATGCTCACACAGATGCCCCTGTAAAGCCGAATACTCGTCGTCCGTCAGGTAATCCGGCAGGAGGGACGAAAAGATCGGGGATTCGATAAATTCGTAGTGCATAGGTTTGATATACGCTTTTAGCGTATATGGTGCAATAGCAGAGAAAGTCGCAGGCAAATAGGCTGGCGCTTAAAGTGCCAGCCTGCGCACGTCAGCCAGCACTTGCGCCAGAAATGTGGTGAAGCGCACGGCTGACGCACCATCAATCACACGATGGTCATACGACAGCGACAGCGGCAGCATCAGGCGCGGCTCGAGTTTACCGTCCTTGTACACCGGCTTCATGCTCGATCTGGACACGCCTAAAATCGCCACTTCCGGTGCATTGATGATCGGCGTGAAGGCGGTGCCGCCGATGCCGCCCAGACTGGAGATGGTGAAGCAACCGCCCTGCATTTCGGCAGCGGAGATTTTTTTCTCACGCGCTCGTCCGCTTATTTCGGCCAGCTCTTTTGCCAATTGCACCAGCCCTTTCTGGTTCACATCGCGCAGCACCGGCACCACTAGGCCGTCCGGCGTATCCACCGCCACGCCGATGTGAAAATATTTTTTCAGTATCAGGTTCTCGCCGCTGGCATCCAGTGAAGCGTTGAAATCCGGGAATTGCTGCAAGGCTTCCACCACCGCTCTGAGCAGGAAAGCCAGCGGGGTGATCTTGATGTCCTGCGCGGCGTATTCCGTTCCGAGTTGTTTGCGGAAAGCTTCCATCTCGGTAATGTCAGCCTCGTCGTGTTGGGTGATATGGGGAATGGTGACCCAGTTGCGGTGCAGCCAGGCGCCGGAAAGCTTTTTGATGCGCGACAGTGGTCTGCTCTCGATCGCGCCAAACCTGGCGAAATCCACCACCGGCATTTCCGCTACCTGCAAGCCGCCGCCTGCGCCGCGCGGTTGCGCCAATGCAGCTTTCACGAAATTCTGTACATCTTCCCTGGTGACACGCCCCTTTTCGCCGCTGCCTGTTACCTGCGGCAGATTGACGCCCAGTTCGCGCGCGAAACGGCGAATGGATGGACTGGCGTGGGCAGAAATCCCCCCCAGCCCCCCTTTTGCTGCGGAAGGGTCGCTGTGTAACAGCGGGGCACCCACTGGCGTACTCCTTGCGGGTGCAAAGGGGGGGATGGTTGGTGCGGTCGGAATGGGGGAGGGTGTTGGAACAGCGGAGGTTGCCGCTGGTGCTCGCTCGACAGCAGGCACGCTATCCTCACCCCCCTTTGACAAAGGGGGGCTGTGGGGGGGGTGCTTTTGCTCCCCGCTCGCCTCTACCAGCGCAATCAGCACGCCTTCTGAAACCTTGTTACCCACTTTGACTTTGAGTTCTCTCACCACGCCAGAAAACGGCGATGGCACATCCATCGTGGCCTTGTCGGTTTCCAGCGTGATGAGGGCATCCTCCGCCTGCACCGTGTCGCCCGCCTTGACCATCACCTCGATGATCTCCACGTCCTTGAAGTCACCGATGTCCGGTACGACTACTTGTTTAATGATAGCCACGTTAAACCGTCACCGGGTTAGGTTTATCGGGATTGATGTTGTACAGCTTGATCGCCTTGCTGACCACTTTTGCATCTATCGCGCCTTCATCCGCCAATGCTTTCAGCGCTGCGACCGCAACGTAATAGCGATCCACCTCGAAGAAATGGCGCAGCTTCTTGCGCGTATCGGAACGCCCGAAACCATCCGTGCCCAGCACCTTGTAGCGCCCCGGAATATAGGGGCGTATCTGGTCGGCATAAGCCTTGATGTAATCGGTCGCGGCAATCACCGGACCGCTGCGCCGAGCCAAGCATTGCTCGACATAACTCGCACGGCGCGGCGCTTCGGGATGCAGCATATTCCAGCGTTCGCAATCCAACCCGTCGCGGCGCAGTTCGTTGAAACTGGTCACGCTCCAAATGTCGGCAGCCACGCCAAAATCCTTCTCCAGCAACTCCGCCGCCGCAATCACCTCGCGCAATATCGTCCCGCTCCCCATCAATTGCACCACAGGTTTTTTCTGTCCTCTGTCTTCCGTCTTCTGTCTTCTGATGAGGTACATCCCCTTGATGATGCCCGCCTCCGCGCCTTTCGGCATGGCCGGATGCGCATAGTTTTCATTCATCACGGTGATGTAATAAAACACATCCTGCTGTTCCTGAACCATGCGGCGCATCCCATCCTGAATGATGACTGCCAGCTCATAAGCAAAGGTCGGATCGTAGGATACGCAATTGGGAATCAGCGCGGCCTGCAAATGGCTGTGCCCATCCTGATGCTGCAAGCCTTCGCCGTTCAGCGTGGTGCGCCCGGCGGTGCCGCCCAGCAAAAAGCCGCGCGCGCGCATGTCGCCCGCTGCCCAGGCCAGATCGCCGACGCGCTGGAAACCGAACATCGAGTAGTAGATATAAAACGGCACCATCGCCGTGCCGTGGTTGGCGTAGGAAGTGGCGGCGGCAATCCAGTCGGCCATGCCGCCCGCCTCGTTGATGCCTTCCTGCAGAATCTGCCCGGTCTCGGATTCCTTGTAAAACATCAGCTGGTCGGCATCCTGCGGCGTATAGAGCTGCCCCACCTGCGAAAAAATACCGAGCTGGCGGAACATGCCTTCCATGCCGAAGGTGCGCGATTCGTCCGGCACGATCGGCACAATCTGCTTGCCGATGTTCTTGTCCTTCACCAGAATGCCGAGCAGGCGCACGAACGCCATCGTGGTGGAAATCTCGCGGCCTTCGGTGCCTTTCAGCAACACCTCAAAGGCCTCCAGTCCCGGCACTTTCAAGGGCTGGGCGATTGGCTTGCGCAATGGCACCGTGCCCATCACGGCCATGCGTTCGCGCAGATATTTCATTTCCTGGCTGTCTTCCGCCGGACGGCAGAACGGCAGCTTGCCGAGTTGCTCATCGCTCACCGGAATGTTGAAGCGGTCGCGGAATTGGCGCAGCGAATCCTCGTCCATTTTCTTCTGCTGATGGGTCGGGTTCTGCGCTTCGCCGGAAGCGCCCATGCCATATCCCTTCACCGTTTTGGCCAGGATCACGGTGGGCTGGCCGCTATGTTTCACCGCCGCCGCGTAGGCTGCGTACACTTTATACGGGTCGTGGCCACCACGGTTGAGCAGCCATACTTCCTGGTCCGACATGTCGGCGACCAGCTCCAGCAACTCGGGATATTTGCCGAAGAAATGCTCGCGCACATAAGCGCCATCCCTGGATTTGTAGGTCTGGTATTCGCCATCCACTACCTCTTCCATGCGCTTCAGCAACAGGCCGCTCTTGTCCTTGGCCAGCAGGCGATCCCACTTGCCGCCCCAGATCACCTTGATCACATTCCAGCCCGCGCCGCGAAACACGCCTTCCAGTTCCTGGATGATCTTGCCGTTGCCGCGCACCGGGCCATCGAGCCGCTGCAAATTACAATTGACGACAAAGATCAGGTTATCGAGCTTCTCGCGCCCGGCCATCGAAATCGCGCCCAGCGATTCCGGCTCGTCGGTTTCGCCGTCGCCGAGAAACGCCCACACCTTGCGCCCCTCGGTATTGGCGAGGCTACGGTGTTGCAGATAGCGCATGAAGCGCGCCTGGTAAATCGCCATCAGCGGGCCGAGCCCCATCGACACGGTGGGAAACTGCCAGAAGTCCGGCATCAGCCACGGGTGCGGATAAGAGGACAGGCCTCCGCCATCCACTTCCTGGCGAAACTTGTACATCTGCGCCTCGCTGATGCGCCCTTCGAGAAAGGCGCGCGCATACATGCCGGGCGAGGAATGCCCCTGGAAATACACCAGGTCGCCGCCATGCGTGTCAGTCTTGCCGCGGAAAAAATGGTTGAAGCCCACGTCGTACAATTTGGCCGCCGAAGCAAAGGTGGCAATATGCCCGCCCAGTTCGGAGGACTCCTTGTTGGCGTTCAGCACCAGCGCCATCGCATTCCAGCGCATCAGCGCGCAGATGCGGTGCTCCAGCTCATGGCTACCGCTGGAGCGTTCTTCCTGGTCGAGCGGAATGGTGTTCAGGTAAGGCGAGGTCGCGCACACCGGCAGGTCGGTGCCGGCCACCCCAGCCTTGTCGATCAACTGGCTGATCAGGTAGCTGGCACGCTCCGGGCCTTCATGCTCCAGCACCGAATCAAGCGCGTCCAGCCATTCCTGCGTTTCCTGCGGATCGGGATCGGGCGTATCGTTATCAGGTGAGAGTGCCATTTTTCCGCTTTCTATTACCTCAAACCAGATGAGCCGGAGCCAAGGTAGGTCGGGCTATGCCCACACTACGGTTAATGTCCGGAGCATGGTGCATCTTACCAGCCACAATGTATCATTTCGTTTTCCGTCACCAGCCATTCCACCTTGCGGTCGGTCGCTTCCTGCGGAATGCGTTCGACGAGTTGCATGGAGTATGCCCCGGCGACCAGCGCCGGACGGTGCGCTATCCCACATTCATCATCCAGCCGTGCCAACAGCTTGTCGTAATAGCCGCCGCCGTAACCCAGCCGCGCGCCATTGCGGGAAAATGCCACACCCGGCAGGAGTACAAATTCTACCTCATTTAACCTGTCCAGCCGCTCGCAGCGCTCCACGACCGGCTCGCGTATCCCCCACAACCCCGCCGCCAATTGGTTCTCCAGATCATCCACCCAATACAGGTCGAGTTGATTGGTGTGATGGTTCACCTTGGGCAGGGCCAGACGCTTGCCGTCCGCCAGTGCTCGCGCGACCCAAAGCTCGCTGGCGAATTCTGCGCCGAAGTTCATGTGGCCCAGCACCGCATTGGCTTGCTGATACTCGGGCAATCGCAATAAATGGTTGGTGATCGCTGTGCTGTGCGCGGCACGCATATCGGCAGGAAGCTGCTCGCGTTGCGCAAGAATGTTTTTGCGGATGGCTTGTTTCATAGCTTGCATACTCATGGCCGTGCCGCCTTCCTCGCCCATGCGCTCAACTGCTGCGCATCTTCCAGAATATCCACCGGAACCCCGCGATAGTTTTTCAGAACCTGTTTTTCGGAAGGTGCAAACACGGCGCAATGCTGGCTCAAATAATCCGGCAAGGTGTCGGGATGCGTCTTGAAATACAGCCTGCCGTCATACACGATGCCGAAGAACTGCTCGCCCCAATACAAGCCGTGGCCGCCGAACATGGCGCGGCAGCGCAGGCCGTCGAGGCTGGCGAGTTGTTCCAAAACGAAATCACGGAAGGAATCCGTGCGCACTTATGGTTATCCTAGGAACAACCGGTACGCCGGGTTGCCGCTCTCGTCCCAGTAGCGGTAGCCGAGGGTGTCGAGGAAGGTTTTCAGCGCCTTCTTGTCGTGGTGCGGCACCTGCATGCCGACCAGCACGCGGCCGTAGTCCGCGCCGTGATTGCGGTAGTGGAACAGGCTGATATTCCAGCTGTGGCTCATGCTGTTGAGGAAGTTCATCAGCGCGCCGGGGCGTTCCGGGAACTCGAAGCGGAACATGATTTCGTCCTTCACCTCAGGCGCGTGGCCGCCGACCAGATGGCGCAGGTGCAGCTTGGCCATTTCGTTGTCGCTCAGGTCGAGCGTGGGCAATTTGTTGTGCTGCAACTTGTCTACCAACTCGGCGGTTTCGGATTCGTTGCGCACCTGGATGCCGACGAATACATGCGCCACTTTGGGGTCGTCGTAGCGGTAGTTGAATTCGGTAATATTGCGCTTGCCGAGCAGCGCGCAGAATTTGCGGAAGCTGCCGGGCGTTTCTGGAATCGTGACGGCGAGGATCGCCTCGCGTTTCTCGCCGATGTCGGCGCGTTCCGCGACGAAACGCAGCCGGTCGAAATTCATGTTCGCGCCGCTGGCGATGGCGACCAGCGTTTCGCCTTTGAGTTTTTCGCGGGCGGCATACAGTTTGGCTCCGGCAATGGACAGCGCGCCCGCCGGTTCCAGTATCGAGCGCGTGTCTTCGAACACATCCTTGAGCGCGGCGCAGGCGGTGTCAGTGTCCACCAGGATGATTTCATCGACCAGCTTGCGGCACAGGCGGAAGGTTTCCTGCCCGACCTGCTTGACCGCCACGCCATCGGCAAACAGTCCGACATGCTCGAGCGTGACGCGCTTCTTGGCTTTCAGCGAGCGATACATCGCATCGGAATCCACCGGTTGCACGCCGATGATCCTGATCTCGGGGCGCAGTTGTTTGACGTAAGCCGCCACGCCGGAAATCAGCCCGCCGCCGCCGATGGCGACAAAGATCGCGTGGACCGGCCCGGTGTGCTGGCGCAAAATTTCCATGCCGATGGTGCCTTGCCCGGCGATCACGTCGGGGTCGTCATACGGATGCACGAAAGTCATCCGGCTTTTTTTCTCCAGCTCCAGCGCGTGCTGGTAGGCATCGGAATACGAATCGCCGTGCAGCACCACTTTCGCGCCACGGCTGGCTACCGCCTGGATCTTGATCTGCGGCGTGGTGGTGGGCATCACGATGACCGCTTTGCAGCCCAGTTTTTGCGCCGAAAGCGCCACGCCCTGCGCGTGGTTGCCCGCCGAAGCGGCGATCACGCCATGCTTGAGTTGCTCCGGCGTGAGTTGCGCCATCTTGTTGTAGGCCCCGCGCAGCTTGAAGGAAAACACCGGCTGCATGTCCTCGCGCTTGAGCAAAACAGTGTTGCCGATGCGCGCCGATAAATTGGGTGCTTCTTCCAGTGGCGTTTCGACCGCCACGTCATAGACGCGGGCGTTAAGGATACGTTTCAAATAACCGTTCATTATGTCCTCTATAAATCCGTTTTGCGGGCAAATCGCAGCGTCGCGTGCTCGCTCACTTCTCGCCTATCCATTTGATATGTCTCGTCGTTCGCTGCGCGGTTCCTTGCGCTTCATCCCGCAAAACGAATTTCTAGAGGACATAACTACTTGCCTGAAAAATTATCCGCGCAGATTAGCATAAAAGTGCTGCGAAGCCCTTGCGACACAAGGCAAAATCGGTTCAAATGCTGCGCATGGAAAAAAATGATCAACACGGCTTCCTGATACAAACGCAGGTGAATTACCTGCCGGATCAGTCCGATGAGTCGGACAATCGTTTTGTCTTTTCCTACACCATCAGCATCACCAATCTTGGCAACGTCGCCGCCAAACTCATCAGCCGCCACTGGATCATCACCGATGCGCATAACCATGTCCAGGAGGTGCGCGGGCAGGGCGTGGTGGGCGAACAGCCGCTGCTCAAACCGAGCCAGAGTTTTGAATATACCAGCGGTACGGTGCTGACCACGCGGTCGGCACAATGTGCGGCAGCTACCAGATGCAGACCGAAGATGGCACACAATTTGATGTCGAGATTCCGCAATTTGTTCTGAGTATTCCGCGTGTTTTGCATTAGTTTTTCGGCCAACTCGCGGCTGAAAATCGCGCTGCTGCTGGTTTTTCTGGCCGCCTGTGCCGCGCCGCCAAAGCCGCCGGTTGTATCGTGCCCGCCGGTTATTCCGGTTGTTCCGCCAGTAGCACCCCCCGTCGCGCCGTTTGCGGTAAGCAAGTGGGAGATGCTGCCGGACTGGCAGACGATAGATTTGCAGCCAACCTGGGCGGCTTTTTCGCAAAGTTGTCTCGCGCTGAAGAACAAGCCCGCCTGGCAAGGAGTATGCGCGCGCGCCAGCGAATTGATCCAGCCGGATAACACCGCGTTACGCGCCTTTTTTGAGGACGGCTTCACGCCTTATCAGGTGTTTAATCCGGATGGTTCTTCGCAGGGTTTGATTACCGGTTACTACGAACCAAAATTATTGGGTAACCGTGTCAGGACAGAACGCTTCCGTTATCCGTTGTATGCGGTACCGGACGATTTGCTGACCGTCGACTTGAGCGAGATATATCCGCAATTGAAAGATTTGCGTTTGCGCGGGCGCCTGCAGGGCAAGCGCATCGTGCCGTATTACAAACGCAGCGAGATCGACGACGGCAAGGCCGCGCTGCAAGGCCGTGAGTTATTCTGGGTGGAAAATGCGGTGGAATTGTTTTTCCTGCAAATCCAGGGCTCGGGGCGCATCGAATTGCCGGGCGGCAGTCTGGTGAAAGTGGGTTACGCCGAGCAGAACGGGCACTCTTATATTTCCATCGGAAAAAAACTCATTGAGATGGGCGAGCTCAAAGTGGAAGAGGCATCAATGCAGGGAATCAAGAGATGGGCAGAACAACATCCGGAAAAACTTAACGCGCTGCTGGCGCAAAATCCCAGTTATGTGTTTTTCCGCGAATTGCCGAATGGTTTGTCCGCGCCGCTGGGTGCACTGGGCGTGCCGCTGACCGAGGCGTACAGCATCGCGGTCGACCCGCGCACCATTCCACTCGGCGCGCCGGTATTTCTCTCCACGACTTACCCTAATACAAGCGAGCCGCTGAATCGCTTGATGCTGGCGCAGGACACCGGCGGCGCAATCAAGGGCGCGGTGCGCGCAGATTTCTTTTGGGGCTTCGGCGAACAGGCGGGCGTTCAGGCGGGGCGCATGAAACAAAGCGGCCAGATGTGGGTGCTGTTTCCGAAGGGCGCGGAACCGGTACTCGATCAGTAGTGCAATACTGCAGGAGCGCGATTCATCGCGCGTCCACCGGATTATTTGACCGTTGGAATAGAATTACTGTCCAAGAATGTGAACCCTGTTGTGTCCGTCACGTTTGGCGGCAAACAATTCCTGATCGGCCAGATTAACCAGCATTGCCTCGGTGGTTTCCCGGTTGGGCAAGCGATGGACACCGCCGATGCTGATTGTCATAACACCATGCGATGAATCACTATTCGGGATGTTGAGAGCGCTCACTTGTTCACACAGTTTTTGCGCATGCCGTTTCAGGTCGTCGAGGTTGATAGCCAGCGATGCGACAGCAAATTCCTCCCCCGCATAACGGGCCGCACAATCTCCCGAGCGTGAAAACGATTTGGCAATGCAATCGCCCACCATACGCAGACACTCCTCCCCTGCGGACCGCCCGTAACGCGCATTGAATTGTTTGAAGTGATCAATCTCTATCATCAGTATCGATATGCTGCTGTGGGTGCGCTGCGCGTTGGCAAGCAAACTGGCAAACTGCTCGTCGAAATAACGGCGGTTACTGATTCCGACCAAATGATCAGTGTAAGCCAGGGTGTTCAGTTGCTGGTTGAGCGTCTGCAAATCAAGATTGGATTGGTGCAGATGCTGCTCGAGCAGAACGCGCGCGGTTACATCCTTCTGGATGCCGATGTAGTGCGTGAGTTTGCCGTCGGCATCATGCACTGGAGAAATGCTGAGTTCATTCCAGAACATCGAGCCATCCTTGCGGTAATTGCGCAACGTGACGACACAACCTTCCTCCTTGGCGACGGCAGCACGGATGACGTCCAGCCCGGGTTGTTCGGTGTCCGTTCCTTGCAGGATGCGATAGTTTTTGCCAAGAATCTCGGCGGAGCTGTAACCGGTCAACCGTTCAAAACCCCCGTTGACATAAATCAGCGGGAATCCCCGCTGATTTGCATCAGCAATGGTAATGCCGTCGCATAATTGGTCGATGGCCTGCGCTAGCAGGTCACGGGAAATTTTCTCTGCTGCATCCATAGAACCGCAACTATTTTTTACTGACCCCATTAAGGTGCTTTTCCAGCTCTTCCGCAGGGAGATATCCCGGAGCCTGCATTCCGTTGCCAAAAATCAGATTGGGGGTGCCGTTAACATGCTGCTTTTTCCCCAATGCCAACACTTTTTCGGTAGAGGTCTTGCAGGAGGCACTGGCTGGCGCAATACCGTTCAGCATCAAATCGTCCCACGCCTTGACCGGATCCTGCGCGCAGTGCACATTGCGCACAATCTCATCCGAACCCTGGAATATCGGGTATAAAAACAGGTACAGCGTAACATCGGAAACCTTGGCTAATTCTTTTTCCAGTTTTTTGCAATAGCCGCAATTCGGATCGGTGAAATAAGCCATCTTGCGTTTGCCGTTGCCCTTTACTTTCTTCACTGCCAGATCGAGCGGCAGCTTGTCAAAATCGATAGCGAATAACTGCTGGCGGCGTTGTTCGGAGAGATTGTTGCGGCTTTTTACCTCAATCACGTTGCCGTCGAACAGATACTGTCCCTGCTCGTCGGTATATAACAATTGATCGCCGATCAGGATTTCATAAAGCCCCGCATAAGAGGTTTTGACAATATGCTCAATATTGCCCATCTCGGGAAATTTGCTTTGTAACGACAGGCGGATTTCGTTTTCTCCGGCTTGTGCGGAAGACAACAATGCAAATAAAAACAGGGCAAGCCACTTCTGTAAGCATGGAGCAGGAAATTTTTTCATGAGTATTTCTCTTTGGTTGATTGAAAACGTGTTGTATCGGTAAAGTTTATCGGTGTTATGCGATTGGCGACATTCAGGCCCGGATTGCGCACGGCAATGCAAATGCCTTCCTTGCGTTTCCGCCGTATACCGCCTGCAACCCACTGTTTCTGGGCATGGCGACCACACCGGCTTCCATCAGTCAGTACCGGCAATCGCAATCTCAAAAAATCATGGCGGCAATCATAACATGGCATCAAGTTTCATTTATAATTGCGGCCCCTCGCGAAGAACCGTCATGCGCATCGGCACCTACCAACTCAAGAATAACCTCATCGTTGCCCCCATGGCCGGGGTAACCGATCGCCCGTTCCGCATGTTGTGCAAGCGCATGGGCGCGGGCATGGCGGTGAGCGAAATGGTGGCGTCCAATTCGCTGCTGTACGGTTCGGAAAAGACCAAGCGCCGCGCCAACCATGAGGGCGAGGCCGATCCGATCTCGGTGCAGATCGTCGGTGCCGACGCGAAAATGCTGGCGCAAGCCGCCAAATATAACGTGGATCGCGGCGCGCAAATCATCGATATCAACATGGGCTGCCCGGCAAAGAAAATCTGCAATGTGATGGCGGGTTCCGCGTTGCTGCAAAACGAACCGCTGGTCGCCCAATTGCTGGAAGCGGTGGTCGGCGCGGTGAATGTGCCGGTCACGCTGAAGATTCGCACCGGCTGGGACAAGCACAACCGCAACGCGATACGCATCGCCAGGATTGCCGAGGCATCCGGCATTCAGGCGCTGGCGATACACGGGCGCACCCGCGCTTGCGCCTACACCGGCGATGCCGAATACGACACCATCGCGGCGGTCAAGGCCAGCGTGAGCATCCCCATCATCGCCAACGGCGATATCACCACGCCGGAAAAAGCCCGCTACGTGCTGGAATACACCGGCGCGGACGCCGTGATGATCGGTCGCGCGGCACAAGGCCGCCCGTGGCTGTTCCGCGAAATCGAATATTTCCTCAAGACCGGCACGCATCTGCCCGCGCCGGAAAGCGGCGAAATTCATCGTGTGCTGCTGGGGCATGTGCAGGAGCTGTACGACTTCTACGGCGAACACAACGGGCTGCGCGTGGCGCGCAAACACATCTCCTGGTACACCAAAGGGCTGACCGGCTCGGCGCAGTTTCGCCATCACATGAACCAGCTGGAAAGCGCTGCCGGGCAATTGGCGGCAGTGGACGATTTTTTTGCGCAACAAGCGCAGCGTGGAACACAGATGCAATACAGCGAAAGGTTGGCGGCATGAGCGATTGTCTGATAAACGAAAATGACATGGCGCGCTACGTGCGCAAGACACTCAAGGAATATTTCAAGGATCTCGACGGCGAGGAACCGTGCTGCGACATGTATGACATGGTGATAGCCTGTGTCGAAAAACCGCTGCTCGAAATGGTGCTGGAACACGTTGGCGGCAACCAGACCCGCGCGGCGGAGATGCTCGGTATCAATCGCAACACGTTGCGCAAGAAGATGCAGCAACACGGCGTCGCGTAACAGCACGGCACGCCGTGCCGGTGCCGGAACAAAAGTTTCACGTGCCCCTATCCTATTTTATTTTTCCCTTGGAACCATCATGGCAACAATCAAGCAAGCACTCATCAGCGTGTCGGACAAGTCCGGCGTTCTCGAATTCGCGCAGGGATTGGATCAGCTCGGCGTAAAAATTCTGTCCACCGGCGGCACCGCCAAGCTGTTCGCCGACAACGGCATCCCGGTCACCGAAGTGGCGGACTACACCGGTTTCCCGGAGATGCTGGATGGCCGAGTAAAAACGTTGCAACCGAAAGTCCATGCGGGCATTTTGGCGCGGCGCGATTTGTCCGAGCATGTCGCCACGCTGGAAAAGCACGGTATCCCAACCATTGATCTGGTGGTGGTAAACCTGTACCCGTTCGCGGCAACCGTCGCCAAGCCGGGCTGCACGCTGGAAGACGCCATCGAGAACATCGACATCGGCGGCCCGACGATGGTGCGCGCGGCGGCGAAGAACCACGCGCATGTCGCCATTGTCACCGACCCGGCGGACTATGCGGACGTGCTGGCCGAGATGCAGACCAACAGCGGCGCGGTGAGCGATGCGACGCGTTTCGACCTGGCGAAGAAAGCCTTTTCGCACACCGCCGCCTACGATTCCGCGATCAGCAACTACCTCACCGCGATCAACGCGGATGGCACGCAGAGCACGTTCCCGGCGCAGATCAATTTCAACTTCGCCAAGGTGCAGGACATGCGCTACGGCGAGAACCCGCACCAGAACGCCGCGTTCTACCGCGACCTCATTCCGGTACCGGGCGGCATTGCCGACTATGCCCAATTGCAGGGCAAGGAGCTGTCTTACAACAACATCGGCGACGCCGATGCCGCGTGGGAACTGGTCAAGACTTTCGACCAGCCCGCCTGCGTCATCGTCAAACACGCCAACCCGTGCGGCGTGGCGATTGCCGACAGCGCGTTGAATGCGTACAAGCTGGCCTACGCCACCGACACCACTTCCGCATTCGGCGGCATCATCGCCTTCAACCGCGAGCTGGATGCCGACAGTGCGACACAGATCACCGCCAACCAGTTCGTCGAACTGATCATCGCGCCTTCCGCCTCGGAGGCCGCGCTCAAGGTCACGGCGGCGAAGCAGAACGTGCGCGTGCTCACCGTGCCGCTGTCCAATGCGCACAACCAGTTCGACTTCAAGCGCGTCAGCGGCGGTCTGCTGGTGCAATCGCCGGACGCGCTCAACGTGCAGGCCTCGCAACTGAAAGTGGTCAGCAAGGCGCAACCCAGCAACGAACAACTGCAAGACCTGCTGTTCGCGTGGCGCGTGGCTAAATACGTGAAGTCTAACGCCATCGTATTCTGCAAGAACGGCCAGACACTGGGCGTCGGTGCGGGACAGATGAGCCGCGTGGACAGCACGCGCATCGCCTCGATCAAGGCACACAATGCCGGGTTGAGCCTGAAAGATTCCGTCGTGTCGTCCGACGCGTTCTTCCCGTTCCGCGACGGTATCGACGTGCTGGCAGAAGCGGGTGCAAAAGCCGTGATCCAGCCCGGCGGCTCGATGCGCGATGCGGAAGTGATCGCGGCGGCGGACGAGCATGGGTTAGCGATGGTGTTTACGGGTTATCGCCACTTCCGTCATTAGGCCTACTGCGCTCGGCACAACTGCGTTGCTCAAGGGCTCGGAATGCTCATTTACTATGCGTAAACTCCGCTTCCTCGCCCTTTCGCGCCTTGTTCTGCCGTCGCTCGTGACGGCCTAATCGTGCTTCATTGAAAAGGTAAAACCTTATGAAAATTTTGGTCATCGGTTCCGGCGGTCGCGAGCACGCGCTGGCCTGGCGTCTGGCGCAGGGCGCCAAGGTGCAGAAGGTGTATGTCGCGCCGGGCAATGCGGGCACCGCGCTGGAAGACGGCGTGGAAAATGTCGCTCTCAGCGCCATTCCCGACCTGATCGGATTCGTGCAGCGCGAAGACATTTACATGACCGTGGTCGGTCCGGAAGCGCCGCTGGCGGCGGGCATTGTGGATGCGTTCCGCGCCGCCGGGCTGAAAATATTCGGCCCGACCAAGGCTGCCGCGCAACTGGAATCCTCCAAGGATTTCGCCAAGCGTTTCATGACGCGCCACAACATTCCCACCGCGTTCTTCGAGACCTTCAGCGACATCCCAGCAGCCAAGGCTTATGTCGAGAAGCACGGCGCGCCGATCGTTATCAAGGCGGACGGATTGGCGGCAGGCAAGGGCGTGGTGGTGGCGATGAACAAGGAAGAAGCATTCGCCGCAATCGATATGATGCTGTCCGATAACAAGCTGGGCGATGCCCGCTCTGGCCTTTCTGAAAAAGAAGTCCCGCGCGTGGTAGTGGAAGAATTTCTCGCGGGCGAAGAAGCCAGCTTCATCGTCATGGTGGACGGCAGGAACGTGCTGGCGCTGGCTACCAGCCAGGATCACAAACGCCTGCTGGACGGCGACTCCGGCCCCAACACCGGCGGCATGGGCGCATACTCGCCCGCGCCGGTGGTCACCCCGGAATTGCACGCGCGCGTGCTGCGCGAGGTGATCCAGCCGGTGGTGCGCGGCATGGAAAAAGAAGGCGTCACCTACACCGGCTTCCTCTATGCCGGGCTGATGATTTCACCGGATGGCGGCATCAAAGTGCTGGAATTTAACTGCCGCATGGGCGACCCGGAAACCCAGCCGATCATGCTGCGCCTGAAAAGCGATTTCGCGGAAATCGTCGAACACGCCATCGACGGCACGCTGGACCAAGTAGAAGCGGAGTGGGATCGGCGCACCGCGCTCGGCGTGGTGCTGGCCGCCGCGAATTACCCCGACACGCCGCGCAAGGGCGATGTCATCACCGGGCTGCCTGCGCAACTGGCGAAACAAATGGAAGACGCGCATGTGTTCCATGCCGGGACGACGATGCAGGACGGCAAAGTAGTGACCAACGGCGGACGTGTGCTGTGCGTTACCGCGCTGGGCGACATGGTGAAGATGGCGCAGAAACGCGCCTATGAAATCGCCGGCACCATCCATTTCGATGGCTGCCAGATGAGGCGCGACATCGGCTGGCGGGCACTAGGGCAAAGGAAGTAGCGCCTGATATAAACATGTGGTTCGGTTGCAGTGGATGACATCAATAACAATCTGAGAGCATTTATATGATCGCACCAGTTTCGTTGCCAGTCTCGCTAAGAGAAATTCCGCAGCACAACATTTTCCGCAAGGGCGACACCTTCGTGCTGTTCGGCGAACTGTTCGGCCGGGGCTATGCCAACGGCCTGGTGAACGAGGCGCGCAAGGCGGGCATGACGATCATCGGCATCACCGTCGGGCGGCGCGATGAGAACAACACGCTGCGCGCGCTGACCGACGAGGAGCTGTCCACCGCCGAGGCCAATCTGGGCGGGCGCATCATTAACGTGCCGCTGATGGCCGGTTTCGATCTGGATGCTCCCGCAGGCGAGCCCACCCCGACCGATCTGCTCGGCGGCATGACGCTGAAGAGCTGGCGGGACGACAAGCTCGACTGGCAACACATCGAGAAATGCCGCGCGGTCGGCGTCAAGCGTTTCAGGGATTCGGTCGCGAAAGTGATGACCGATCTGGACGGCATGATCGCGGACGGCAGCAACGTGTTCTTCGCCCACACGATGGCGGGCGGCATCCCCAAGGTCAAGGTGTTTCTGGCGATTGCCAACCGCATCTACAAGGGGCGCGGCGAACGCTTCATGCCATCGCGCGCGCTGCTCGACAGCGATATCGGCAAGCTGTGCCTGATGAATTTCGACGAGGTCACCGCCAACACCTTCCAGTACCTGATCGAAGGCAGTGCGGCGATCCGTGCGCGGCTGGAAAAGACCGGCGGGCAGGTGCGCTACACCGCCTACGGCTACCACGGCACCGGGATACTCATCGACGGCAAGTACCAGTGGCAGACCTACACCAACTACACCCAGGGCTACGCCAAGATGCGCCTCGAACGCGTCGCGCAGGAAGCCTGGGCGCAGGGCATCAAGGCCACCGTGTTCAATTGCCCGGAGATCCGCACCAACTCCTCCGACATCTTCGTCGGCGTCGAGCTATCGCTGTTCCCGTTATTGAAGGCGCTCAAGCAGGAAGGCGGCGCGGCCTGGGCCGAGGCGCAGTGGCAGGCCTGTCGCGACCTGCTGCAGGAGGGTGCGTCACTCGAAGCGCTGTTGCAGAAGATCGACGACTACAACGCCACCGGCGTGATGCAGGCCTACCGCAATTTCGCCGCCTGGCCGATGGACAACTCCGCAGCGCTGGCCGACTTGATGATCGGCACCTCGGAAGAAATCACCCAGATGCACAAGGATCGCAAGGCGCTGGTGACCGACATCCTCAGCGCGCTGGTGCTGGAAGGAACCGGGCCGCTGATGTTCATCGAAGCCTCCCATCCATCAGCACCGGTGCTGTGGCTCGATCACGATGTCATCGCGAAGCAGCTCAACCAGATTCACGGTTGAAGGTAGGGGCGATAGCAGTCCGCGCTCTAGATTTTTAGCATAAACAAACAAGAGAATAACTATGGGCGCACAGTGGAAAGCAAGGCACAAGGAAATCGCAGCGAACGCCAAGGGTAAAATTTTCGGCAAGCTGTGCAAAGAAATCACGATCGCCGCACGGGGTGGGGCCGATCCGGACTCGAACGCGCGCTTGCGCCTCGTGGTCGAGCAAGCCAAGAAATCCTCGATGCCGCGTGAAACCCTGGAGCGCGCGATCAAGAAAGGCGCGGGCCTGCTCGACGGGGGCGCGAATCTGGAACGCCTCGTCTACGAAGGTTTTGCGCCGCACCGCGTCCCGGTGATCGTCGAATGCCTGTCCGACAACATCAACCGCACGATGTCCAGCATGCGCGTACTGTTCCGCAAAGGACAGCTCGGCGCAGAAGGCTCCGTCTCGTGGGATTTCAACTATGTCGGCATGATCGAAGCCACGCCGAACTCCAAGGAAGCCGATGCGGAAGTCGCCGCCATCGAAGCGGGCGCGCAGGACTTTGAACCGGCAGACGAGGGCGCAACTCTTTTTATCACCGACGTCACCGATCTGGATGCCGTGTGCCGCGCATTGCCAGCACAAGGCTTCACCGTCATCTCCGCCCAGCTAGGCTACCGCCCGAAGAATCCTGTCACGCTCGGCAATGATGCCGAGCGCGAAGAAGTAGAAGCGTTTCTGGAAGCGATTGATGCGGATGATGATGTGCAGAATGTTTATGTGGGGCTGGCGGGGTAGCGGCGCAGCAATCCGATTTCGGTACAAAAACGTTCAGGCGTATGCGCGAAATGTGCTGCGCGACAAACGGCACCGAAGCGGCACGCCAGAAAACGTAGCCTTGCATCAGCGTGACGGCCACAGTAAGAATGACACCAAACACAACTGCCTCCGATGCTGAGAACGTTAAAGCGCAGCTTCGAGTTTAACGCTGAATCCAAAAATTGGAACCGGCAACTTGCGCTGGCTCAGCGCATCAGCCATTTCATCAGCCATTTCTGGATCATCCCGCCGTAGGGCGGATACATCAACTTCATCGAATTCAGCCTGCCCTTGCGCATCACCGGCTTTGCCTTGGACATCGTCAGGAAGCCCTCGTGCCCGTGGTATTGGCCCATGCCGGACTGGCCGATGCCGCCGAGAGGCAGGTCATCCACGCCAACCTGGATCAGTGCTTCGTTGATGCACATTGAGCCGGAATGCGTGCGGATCGTGACACGCTCCTGCAATGCCCGGTCATAGGTGAACAGGTACAGCGATAACGGGCGCGGGCGGCGGTTCACATAGTCCAGTGCTTCTTCGATGCTGTCATAGGGCACGACCGGCAATATCGGGCCGAACAATTCCTTCTGCATGATCGTCATCTCGTCCGTCACCTGCGTCACCAGATGCAGCGGCATGCGAAAGGTCCCGTCGCTGACGGTTTCGTCGCTCACCTTTTCTATCCGCGCCCCCTTCGCTGCGGCATCCTTCAGCCAATCCTGCAGCAACTGATGGGCGCGCGCATTGATCACGCTGGTGTAGTCCGCATTGCCGTCGATCGTGGGATACATCTTGTTGAACGCGGCCTTGTAAAGGCGGATGAAATCTTCGAGCTTGCCGCGCGGGATCAGCACGTAATCCGGCGCCACGCAGGTCTGCCCGCCATTCAGCGACTTCGCGAAACATATCCGGTCGATGATATCTTCCAGCGGAATGTCGTCGGCGATGATGGCGGGCGATTTGCCGCCCAGCTCCAGTGTGACCGGCGTCAGATTTTCCGCCGCCGCGCGCATCACCCGCTTGCCGATCGGCGTGGAGCCGGTGAACAGCAGATGGTCGAACGGGAGTCTCGCAAACGCGGCGGCAACATCCGCCTCGCCGGTTACCACCGCAACGTGGTCCTCCGCAAAACCTTTGCGCAGCATTGCTTCGACCAGCGCGGCAGTCCTGGGCGTGTGCTCCGACATCTTGAGCATCACCCGGTTGCCCGCCGCCAGCGCCGCCACCAGCGGCACCATCGACAGGTTAACCGGGTAATTGAACGGCACGATGATGCCGACCACGCCCAACGGCTGGTAAACCACGCGGGCGCTGGCTGGCAGGAAATGCAGGCTGACGCTGCGGCAACCCGGCTTCATCCAGCGGCGCAGGCGCTTCAACGTATAGTCGATGTGATGCACGCTGGGCATGACCTCGGCGAACAGCGCTTCATCCACGGAATGTGCCGTGAAATCAGCGCTGATGGCTACGGCAATCGCATCCTTGTGTTCGAGCAGCAATGCCCTGAGGATTAAGAGATGCCGTCTGCGCTCTTCCAGAGTTGGCATCGGGGATTGGGCATAAGCTTCCCGTTGCCGTGCGAAGATGGATTCAATTCGCGCCAGAGTGGCGGCTTGGGACGATGCGTTTTCGGAGATTTGTGGCGTCATGGCTAACGTTCTCCTGCAAGCAGTTATCAGGGGCAGGCCCAATGCGGTTCACTTAAGAAAAATTTCCGTTCGCCCTGAGATTCTATGATTTTCGTCAAGCATTTTTTGTAATCCTTTCCGGATTAAAGACTGACTTGTAATGATGGATAGACCAAGCGGCTCGGGCAATTTTGCGTGCGATGATC
>JAHFRA010000020.1 GCA_023259035.1 Gallionella sp. | reverse complement strand
CTCCAGCGCGACCTGCACGCCGCGCACGAAGCGTTCGCCGACCACCGAGCCCATCGAGCCGCCCATGAAATCGAATTCGAATGCCGCAACCACCACCGGAACCGCATGGATGCTGCCCTGCATCACCACCAGTGCATCGTCTTCATCGGTACTTTTCTTGGATGCGATCAGGCGTTCCGAATATTTGCGGCTGTCTTTGAACTTGAGTGTATCGATCGGCAGCACTTCCGCGCCGATCTCGAACCGCCCCTCGCCATCCAGTAATAAATCAATGCGGGTGCGCGCACTGATGCGGTGATGGTGATGGCACTTCGGGCAGACGCTCTGGTTCTTTTCCAGGTCGGAGTGGTACAGCACCGCTTGGCAGGATGGGCACTTGCGCCACAAACCTTCCGGCACGTTTTTCTTGGCGTCCCCGTCGCGGCGTTTGATCTTGGGCGGCAGTAATTTCTGGAACCAGCTCATGCTCTTTTCTCCTTATGCCTTATCTACTGCGCTTCGTAGCTCTTTAACCAGCTTGCTCACATTGGCGACGACATTCTGTTCGGTCGAGTTTTCGATTTCCTGCACGATACGGCTGCCCACCACCACGCCGTCGCACAGCTTCGCCACCGCCAGCGCGGTGGCCGCATCGCGGATGCCGAAACCGACGCCAATCGGCAGGTTGATGTGCTGGCGCAGTTGCGGAATTTTTTGTGCGATGGCATCCAAGTCCAGATGCCCCGCGCCGGTCACGCCTTTCAGCGAAACATAATACACATAGCCGCGCGCCAGTTTGGCGACCTGCTCGATACGCGCATCATTGGTGGTCGGTGCCAGCAGGAAGATCGGATCGATACCGTGCGCTTGCAGATGCTCGAACGCATCGTGGCTCTCTTCCGGCGGGAAGTCCACGGTCAGCACGCCGTCCACGCCCACCTCCGCGCAACGTTTTGCAAACACTTCCCAGCCCATCGCTTCGATCGGATTGCCGTAGCCCATCAGCACCACCGGGGTAGTCGCATCCTGTGTGCGGAACTCCGCCACCATCGCCAGCACGCCGCGCAGCGACATGCCGTGCTTGAGTGCGCGCTCGGAAGCGCGCTGGATGGTCGGGCCGTCCGCCATCGGATCGGAAAACGGTACGCCCAGTTCGAGCACGTCCGCGCCCGCCTCCACCAGCGCATGCAGCAGCGGCACGGTGAGTTGCGGCGACGGATCGCCTGCGGTGATGAACGGGATCAGCGCCTTGCGCTGCTGCTGCTTGAGTCTGGCGAAGGTTAATTGAATACGACTCATACGTACAAACCTCTCAATTCATTTTGCGGGATGAAATGCAAGGAGCCGCGCAGCGAATGACGAGGCATACCGCAATTGGTAGGCGAGGAATGAGCGAGCATGCGACGCCGCAGTTCGCCCGCAAAATGAATTGGAATGCGGCTCATAGCGTGATCCCCTTCAAGTTCGCCACCGTATTCATATCCTTGTCGCCGCGACCCGAGAGGTTCACCAGCAGCACTTTGTCCTTGCCCAGCGCCGGTGCGATCTTCATCGCGTGCGCCAAAGCATGGCTGGATTCCAGCGCGGGGATAATGCCCTCGAAGCGGCACAGCGCATCGAATGCGGCCAGCGCTTCATCGTCGTTGATCGCAACGTATTGCGCGCGCCCCTGATCCTTCAACAGGCAGTGCTCGGGGCCGACGCCGGGGTAATCCAGCCCGGCGGAGATGGAATGCGTCTCGATGATCTGACCGTTCTCATCCTGTATCAGATAGACCTTGTTGCCGTGCAACACGCCGACTTTTGCATTCGCGGTCAGCGGCGCGGCATGTTTTCCGCTGGCGATACCGTGACCGCCCGCCTCCACACCGATGATCTGCACGTTCTTTTCTTCGATGTAGGGATAAAACAGGCCAATCGCGTTGGAGCCTCCGCCGACGCAGGCGATCACCGCATCCGGCTGGCGGCCTATCATCTCCGGCATCTGCACTTTAGCTTCATTGCCGATCACGCATTGGAAGTCGCGCACCATCATCGGATACGGATGCGGCCCAGCCGCAGTGCCGAAGATGTAGAAGGTGCTTTCGACGTTGGTGACCCAGTCGCGGATCGCCTCGTTGCACGCATCCTTGAGCGTTCTGGAACCGCTCTCGACCGGGACTACGGTCGCGCCCAACAGCTTCATGCGGAACACGTTCGCGGCCTGGCGCTGGATATCTTCCGCACCCATATACACGATGCACTCCATGCCAAAACGCGCGGCAACCGTCGCGGTTGCCACACCGTGCATACCCGCGCCGGTCTCGGCGATCACGCGCTTCTTGCCCATGCGCTTGGCCAGCAAGGCCTGCCCTATCGCGTTGTTGATCTTGTGTGCGCCGGTATGGTTCAGGTCTTCGCGCTTCAGGTAGATTTGTGCGCCGCCCAGGTCGTCCGATAAACGCTTGGCGTGATAGACCGGGCTGGGGCGCCCGACGTAGTGTTTCAATTCGTAGGCGAACTCGGTTTTGAACTCGGGATCGTCGCGAAAACGCAGATACTGGCGGCTCAATTCTTCCACTGCCGGAATCAGCGTCTCGGCCATGTAGATGCCGCCAAAGATACCGAAGTGGCCGGTGCTATCTGGATAGTTGTAAGTCAATGTTGTTAACCTCGTTGATGAACGCGGCGATCTTCGCCGCGTCCTTGATTCCCTTGCTCGCTTCCACTCCGCTGGAGACGTCCACCGCGTAGGGCCGGATCAGCCGGATCGCTTCCGCCACGTTGCCGGTATGCAGGCCGCCGGCCAGGATCACCGACAAAGGCAGATTTTGCGGGATCAGCGCCCAGTCGAGAGATTCCCCCGTGCCGCCATGCGCGCCTTCCACAAAGGCATCCAGCAATAATCCTTGCGCCATCCGGTAACGCGCCGCGCATTGTATCAAATCTACATCACGCCTTACCCGAATTGCCTTGATCCAGGGGCGGCCGAAGCACGCACAAAATTCCGGCTCTTCTTCGCCGTGGAACTGCAGAACATCCAGCGGCGCCTGTCGCATCACTTCGCGCACCATTTCTTCGGAAGGGTTCACGAATAGCCCGACCACGGTTATGAACGGCGGTACGGCTGCCACCACCCGCGCAGCCTGCTGCACTGTGACATGACGCGGGCTTTTTTCATGAAACACGAGCCCGATGGCATCTGCTCCGGCTTGCGCGGCAACCAGCGCATCCTCGACGCGGGTGATGCCGCAAATTTTTATTCGCGTCACAACAACTCTCCCAACCCATTCTGATTTTCCATTTGCGGCAATCCCCACTTCGCTTCATATTGAATGCGGCGCAAGTATAAGCCATCCGGCGCAAAGGTCGGAGCGGCGAGACTGCGCTCGCGGCTGCCCAATACGTCTGTGAGCCATTCCGGCGGGTATTTCCCCTTGCCCACATACACCAGGCAACCGACGATATTGCGCACCATATGGTGCAAAAACGCATCGGCGCTCAAGTCGAAAATCAGCATCTCGCCGTGCCTGCGGATATCCAGTTGGTGCAGATTCTTGACCGGCGATTTGGCCTGGCACTGCGCCGCACGGAATGCGCTGAAGTCATGCTCGCCCACCAGGCATTGCGCGGCTGCCTGCATCACCACAACATCCAGCGGCGCGTGAAACCAGCCGACTTTGCCCGCATGTATCGCGCTGCGCGTGGTGCGATTGATCAGCAGATAGCGGTAGCTGCGGCCGTGCGCGGAAAAGCGCGCATGGAATTCGTCCGGCACCGGATGCGCCCACAACACCGCGATGCTGTCCGGCAGCAACGCGTTCACGCCGCGCACCCAGGCAGTCAGCGGGCGTTCAACCCGGGTATCGAAATGCACCACTTGCTCCAGCGCATGTACGCCGGTATCGGTGCGTCCTGCCGCGATAACTGAAATTGGTTCACCGGCAATTTGGCTCAACGCGCGTTGCAGCGTGTCCTGCACGGTATGCCCGTCCGCCTGGCTCTGCCAGCCGCAATACGGGCGGCCGTCGTACTCGACACCCAGTGCTATCCTCATGGTGCGACCCTCATCTGATTGCCAGCCACAACATCAGTGATGCAACAAGCAGCAACAACGCATCTCCCACGGCAAAACGGTACAGCGGTAATTCCATGTGCTTGGTGGTTTCGCCATGCGGCTCGAACAAGCCGCGCAACGCATCCTGCCAACTATGCGTCTCGCGCAACATCGCCGCCTCGGCATAGTGCAAGGTCAACGCCAGCCGCACGGCAAACCGCTCGCGCGACAGCCCCAGCCATTGCAATGGCGCAAACAGGGTATACAGTCCGGCAATCAATTGTTGGCGATGCAGGCGTTCCAGCAATATCGCCAACCCCGCCAGCGCGGCAAGCAAACGGGACAGTTGCAGCGCGCCATCAGTCAGCCCTTCGCGGCTCGGGCTGAACATGCCGAGGGCGTCCGACAGCGCCTGCCCCGGCGTGCTGTAAGCGTAGATCAGCAATAGCGACAGCATGATCCAGCGGGTGCGGCGCAATAGCTGGATGAATTTGTGTCTGGATATTGCAAAAGCGCACAGCAGAACCAAACCGGCCGGTGCCAGCAAAATTCCAAGGTGCAAAACCTGTATGGACGCGACGAGGATGCACCAAGTCAGGATTTGCGTGGCAGGATGAAATTGCAACCTTCACTCCGAAAGAAAACGGCGGCCCAATTCTGAGCCGCCGTTAACCAATGTCTTGATTGGTGTAGTTTGCCAACTTATAACCAGCCACTTGCATACCGTCTTTTGGTAGCCTGGTAGAATGGCCAGGAACTCCATCAGTCAGATGGCTATATAAAGCTCTGGATCAGCCGAGCTGATCAAGCAGGGTTTGCGCGGTTCCGCGTTGTTCTGCATCCCCTTCACGCACTACCTCCTCAAGAATTTCTCGCGCGCCGGTGGCATCGCCCATTTCCTGATAGGCCTTCGCCAAATCCAACTTGGTAGCAACCTCATGCCAATGCTCGTCCTTTGTGGGTGACGCTGCGGGTTCTGCGGGCGTACCAACATCATCCAGATTGAGACTGATGCCTGCCAAGCCAATATCCGCAGGCTGAGCAACCGGTTTATTAGCCGAATCATCCGTCGGAAAGTCCAGCGTAAACACCATTCCACCGTCGTCAGCTTGTGCAGCCTCCGCAGATTTTTGAGCTTCCGGTTGCGCCGGCTGCAAGGATGGATGGGTTGATGTCACGTCAAAAACCAGATCGTCCAAATTGGGCAAAGCATAATCTACCTGCGCAGCAGCCTCCGGCGACGAAGATGGGGCCGAGGGAATATCAGGATTTGTCGCGGTCGGAACACCAAGCGACGGCTGAGTCGATGTCACATCAAAATCCATAACTCCTGATTGTGCGGCAGCCATGTCTTCAGCCGACAAAACCATGGTTTTTTCCACGTCGTCCAGGAAGTCACTTCCTTGCGATGAGCCGGATCCGGCTGTCGGCGTACCCAGATCAAAATCAACATCTGGAGCCGATGCCTGAACGCCAGACGTATCGTCCAAATTAAAATCCGGCTTTGTATTAAGCACCGTTGTCTGCATAGTGGCGCTATCGGCATCTTCAATGGCTCCTGAACCGCCATACATCGGGTTGCCCGGCTCCAGCTTGCGCCCCATGACAACGGCCTGATACCAAGCGTCTTCATCACCGGAGTCCTTCAATTGGCGGGCAATAGCCGAAAAGGAATTGACATCTTTCCGGTTGGCATAAATGCCCAGCAACTTGAGGTGGATTTGGTGATTATCTGGCGTATTTTGTAGCGCCTCTTTCAGAATCTCCTCCGCCTGCACATCACGGCCAAAATTGAGGAATAAATCCGCCTCACTAATTGGATCGACATCATCCGATTGTGGCGTTGTTTCAACCTTGGTTACAGCAGCACTGGTGAAATCACCGGTATCAGGAGAAGACACAACGGGCGACATCATCCGACCGGCTGAACCGATGTCCTCAGCCGATTTGCCAGCCTTCGATTCAGAAGAGGTTTTTTTGCGACGACTCAGCATAAAGCCAACGCCACCCAAACCAAGCAACACTGCCGCCCCACCAGCCAGATAAAGCGGTTCACCCAGAATCTGATCCGTCAGGGAAGGTTCCGGCACGATCACTTTTGGCTTCGGCTTCACGGCAGGCTCAGGTTTTACCGCACTTGCCGCCGCAACCTGGCTGGCAGCGGCCACTGCGGAACTCGATGCAACGCTGCTTGCAGGTTTGGCGGCCAGTGCGGCCGCTTTCGTCTTCAGTTCCGCAAGGCGTTGCATATCTTGGATATTCTTCTTCAACAACTCGGCGCGTCCCTGATCTTCCTTCAAAGCCTTCGCCTTGGCAATTGCATCTTCCTGCGCGGCATTTTTCTTATCTTGAGCAGACGCTGACTTCTTGCCAGCCGCACCTGTCGCAGCCTTGTCTCCGGGCGCTTCTCCTTTGGACAGCTTCAGTACTTCCTTGGCAGATTCTTTGGCAACCGGAGTCTTGTCGGCAATCTTGCTGGTAATCTTGCCAGAGGTTGTTTGCTGTGCCGCTTGCGGCTTGCTGCCGGGTGCGGCAGCACCGGCCAGTTTCTGCCGGTAAACATTCCAATCAACCACTTGGGCATGAATTTCTTTTGCCGCGTCAGGCTGCGATACCGCCTTCAATTCAGCTTGATCAGGCAAACGCAAAACCTTGCCAGTCCTGATACGGTTCATGTTTTTACCATCGAACTGATCTGCATTGGCGCGATACAGCGCAACCAGCATGCGCTCCAAGCTGACCTCGGTCGGCTTGTTTTGTGCGGCTATTTTGTTCAGTGTATCGCCGCGCTTCACGATGATCTGCCCCGTTGCAACATTTTTTGCAGGCAGCGGTTGCTGTGCCGCTTGCTGGATGGGCTTCTCGACTATATTGGTTTCTGGACGGGTTTCAACAGGCTCAACTACAATCGGGGCCGACTTGACAACAGGCTCTGTCGGTACGGATTGCACAGCCGGTGCGACAGATTGCACTTCCGCCTGCTTGGGTTGTTCTGGAACATAGCCTGGCGGATCAAGCAAAAAAGTATATTCCCGCAATAGCTTGCCTGAAGACCATGTCAACTCGACCAACAGGCTCACAAAAGGATCATTGATCGGCTGCGTGCTGCTCACTTTTAGATAGGGCTCGCCGTTCGCGCGACTCTCTATCTGAAACTTGAATTTATTGCCATGAGGATATTCCAGTCCCGCACTTTTGTAGACCTCGGGTGATGCAATGCGAGCAACCAAGCTAGCCTTGTCAGCCTTATTGACCGACACCAATTCAATGTCAACCTTCAGTGGTTGCCCCAAAGAAGAAGCCACATCTATTCCTCCCATACCGACGGCAGAAACAGTTGCTGACATTGCCAAAGCAATAACAACTCCGAGCAGTTTCAGTAGCGATTTTTGCACGCTATCACCTTTATCTATTTGTTGAACAAGTAAAGTAACATCATAGAGTTATCAGCACAAGCTCATAACATACTTCGTATTATGTCTTAATTAAGGTATTTCGCAACCAAAATTTCCGCGATTTGCACACTATTCAACGCCGCGCCCTTGCGCACGTTATCGCTGACTACCCGCATATTTAACCCAAGTGAGAGCAAAAAATCCTCGCCGTTTATCGATCAAGCAAGATACGCAACATGCGCCGCAACGGCTCTGCCGCGCCCCACAACAACTGGTCGCCGCAAACGAAGGCGCTCACATATTCCGGCCCCAGCTCCATCTTGCGCACGCGCCCGACCGCCACGTCCAGCTTGCCGGTCACCGCGACCGGCGTCAGTTCGCGCACCGACAGTTCACGCTGGTTCGGCACAAACTTGACCCAGGGATTGCCGCCCTTGATCAGCGCTTCTATTTCGCTCAACGGCACATCTTTTTTCAACTTGATGGTCAGCGCCAGGCTATGGCAGCGCATCGCGCCGATACGCACGCACAGGCCATCCACCGGGATGCGCTGGGTCGTGCCCAGTATCTTGTTGACCTCTGCCTGCCCCTTCCACTCTTCCTTGGATTGGCCGTTATCGAGCTGCTTGTCGATCCACGGGATCAGGCTTCCCGCCAGCGGGACGCCGAAATTCTCGGTCGGCATGTCGGCAGAGCGCAGCTTTTCGGCCACGCGGCGATCAATTTCCAGAATGGCCGACTTCGGGTCGGCCAGCAGGTCGGCCACGGAGGCGTAGGCCACCCCCATCTGCTTCAGCAGCTCGCGCATGTTCTGCGCACCGGCGCCGGATGCCGCCTGATAGGTCATCGAGGACACCCACTCCACCAGCCCCGCATGGAACAAGCCGTTCAACCCCATCAACAGGATACTGTTGGTGCAGTTGCCGCCGATGAAATTCCTGCCGCCGTCGGCCAGCGATTTTTTGATAAGGTCGAGGTTCACCGGATCGAGAATGATGACTGCGTCTTTTTCCATGCGTAGCGTGGAAGCCGCGTCGATCCAGTATCCGTTCCAGCCTGCTGCACGCAACGCAGGGAATATTTTGGTGGTGTAATCGCCGCCTTGACAGGAAATGATCGCATCCATCGCCTTCAGTTCGTTGAGGTCGTACGCATCCTTGAGCGGCACGCCGCGCCCTTCGGCAGGTGCTACGCCGCCCGCATCGGAGGTGGTGAAGAACACCGTATCGATCAGATCGAAATCTTTTTCTTCGCGCATGCGCTGCATGAGCACCGAGCCCACCATGCCGCGCCAACCGATCATTCCTACTTTCATTGTTTCACCTCGAATCCATGGCGGGCTACGTAATCCACCCTGCATAATTTACAGCGCTGCGACCACCGCATCGCCCATCGCAATCGTGCCGACCTTCTGCATTCCGGCCTCGTAAATATCGCCGGTGCGCAGCCCCTGCTGCAACACCTTGCGCACCGCCGCCTCGATACGCCGCGCAATATCTTCATGCGCAAAAGTGTGGCGCATCATCATCGCCACCGACAGGATGGTCGCCAGCGGATTGGCAATGTCCTTGCCCGCGATGTCCGGCGCCGAGCCGTGGCACGGTTCGTACAAACCCTTGTTGTGCGCATCCAGCGAAGCGGACGGCAACATGCCGATCGAACCGGTCAGCATCGAAGCTTCATCGGACAAAATATCACCGAATATATTGCCGGTCAGAATCACATCGAACTGCTTCGGCGCGCGCACCAGTTGCATCGCGGCATTATCCACATACATGTGCGACAACGCTACCAGCGGATATTCTTTCGCCACCTCTGTGACGATTTCGCGCCAGAACATGCTGGTATCCAGCACGTTGGCCTTGTCCACCGAACATAGTTTCTTGCCACGCTTCAGCGCAATCTGAAAGCCGACATGTGCCACGCGGCGAATTTCCGACTCGCTGTACAGCATGGTATCAAAACCTTGCCGCTCGCCGCTATCCATCGTGCGGATGCCGCGCGGCTGGCCGAAATAGATGTCGCCGGTCAGTTCGCGCAGAATCATGATGTCCAGGCCAGCAACCAGCTCCGGCTTCAAGCTGGACGCATTGGCCAGCTCTGGATACACCAGAGCAGGGCGCAGGTTGGCAAACAACTCCAGCCCCTTGCGGATACGCAACAGCCCTTGTTCCGGGCGCATCGGGCGCGGCAATGTGTCGTACTGGTAGCCGCCCACCGCACCGAGCAGCACCGCATCGGCTGCCAGCGCCAGTTTTTCTGTCGCAGGCGGAAACGGATCACCCGCCGCATCATATCCGGCACCGCCGAGGTGCGCGTATTCCAACTCAATTTTCAAGCCGTCGCTGCGCAACGCTTCCAGCACCTTCACCGCCTGCGCGACAATCTCCGGACCGATCCCGTCACCGGGCAATACTGCGATCTTCATTTCAAATTCCCAATCAAAGTAAATTAGTTATAGCCACGGCTGTGCCGCGCGATGCTTCGCCTCGTAATCCTTAATCTCGCCCACATGCTGCAAGGTCAGGCCGATATCGTCCAGCCCGTTCATCAGGCAATGCTTGCGGAACGCCTCCACCTCGAATTTGTACACCGTCCCGTCCGGCGCGGTGATGCTCTGCTGTTCCAGGTCAATCTTCAAACGATAGCCCGGCGTAGCCTCCACCGCCTT
Organism: Gallionella sp.; assembly: GCA_023259035.1. Lineage (GTDB taxonomy): Bacteria > Pseudomonadota > Gammaproteobacteria > Burkholderiales > Gallionellaceae > Gallionella. The sequence continues at coordinate 39,332 of JAHFRA010000020.1, read as the reverse complement.
GAACAGCGCATCCACTTTTTCCGCGTCGAGGCGGATCGGCAGCAGGCCGTTCTTGAAACAGTTGTTGAAAAAGATGTCGGCGAAACTCGGCGCGATGATGGCGCGGAAGCCGTAGTCTTCCAGCGCCCAAGGCGCGTGTTCGCGCGAACTGCCGCAACCGAAATTTTCGCGTGTGAGCAGAATCTGCGCGCCCTGGTAGCGCGACCGGTTCAGCACGAAATCGGGATTGGGTATCCGCTTGCTGTTGTCCATGCCCGGCTCACCGTGGTCCAGATAACGCCATTCGTCGAACGCATTCGGGCCGAAGCCGGAGCGCTTGATCGACTTCAGGAATTGCTTGGGGATGATCGCGTCGGTATCCACGTTGGCGCGATCCAGCGGCATAACCAAACCATCGAGTACGGTAAATTTTTGCATTTATGGTGCCTCTAGAAATTCATTTTGCGGGATGAAGCGCAAGGAGTCGCGCAGTGAGCGACGAGGCATATCATTCAGATAGACGAGGAGCGAACGAGCACACGACACCGCGATTCGCCCGCAAAATGGATTTATAGAGGCAGCCATCACTTGGTCGCGGCCTTCTCGATCTTTTCGCCGCCCTTTTTCAGATCCTTGCCGATGCCTTCCACGGTATTGCAACCCGCCAGAAATAACATTGCCAACATCAAAGAAAATACTTTCATCATCGCCTCCTAAATTTTGCTCACATCGACAAAATGCCCGGCAATCGCCGCAGCAGCAGCCATCTCCGGGCTGACCAGATGGGTGCGTCCGCCCTGCCCCTGCCGCCCCTCGAAGTTGCGGTTGGAAGTAGCAGCGCAGCGTTCGCCCGGCGCAAGCCGGTCGTCGTTCATCGCCAGGCACATCGAGCAACCCGGATCGCGCCACTCGAAGCCCGCCGCGACAAATATTTTGTCCAGGCCTTCCTGCTCGGCCTGCTGTTTGACCAGACCGGAGCCGGGCACCACCATCGCCAGCTTCACGTTCGGCGCGACATGCTTGCCCTTCGCGACAGCGGCAGCGGCGCGCATATCTTCGATGCGCGCGTTGGTACAGGAGCCGATGAACACTTTATCTATTTTAATTTCGGTGATCGGTGTATTCGCTTTCAAGCCCATATAGTGCAAGGCGCGCTCCGCACCCTCGCGCTTCACCGGATCGATCATCGTTGCCGGATCGGGCACGCGCCCATCCACCGCCACCACCATCTCCGGTGACGTGCCCCAAGTCACTTGCGGCCTGATTTGCGCGGCATCCAGTTTGATTGTCGCATCGAATTGCGCGCCGTCATCGCTGTGCAAGGTGCGCCAATAAGCCACCGCCTTGTCCCACAACTCGCCCTGCGGCGCGAACGGTCGCCCTTTGAGGTAATCGATCGTCGTGTCGTCCGCCGCGATCATGCCGGCGCGCGCGCCCGCTTCGATCGCCATGTTGCACAGCGTCATGCGCCCTTCCATCGAAAGCGCGCGTATCGCGCTGTCGGCAAATTCAATCGCATAGCCGGTGCCGCCCGCCGTACCGATCTTGCCGATCACCGCCAGCGCGATGTCCTTGGCGGTCACGCCCTTGCCCAATGCACCGTCCACCAGCACCTGCATGGCTTTGGATTTCTTCATCAGCAAACATTGCGTCGCCATCACATGCTCGACTTCGGAAGTGCCGATGCCGAACGCCAGCGCGGCAAACGCGCCGTGCGTGCTGGTGTGCGAATCGCCGCACACCACCGTCATGCCCGGCAAAGTCGCGCCCTGCTCCGGCCCGATCACATGCACGATGCCCTGGCGCACGTCGTTCATCTTGAATTCGTTCACGCCGTACTCGGCGCAATTGCTGTCCAGCGTCTCCACCTGCAGGCGCGCGATCGGGTCGGCGATGCCCTGCGCGCGCCCTTTAGTCGGCACATTGTGGTCGGCCACCGCGAGGATCGACGCGCTGCGCCACAGCTTGCGCCCCGCCAATTTCAGCCCCTCGAACGCCTGCGGGCTGGTCACTTCATGCACCAGATGGCGGTCGATATAAATCAGCGCGGTGCCGTCGGCTTCCTGCCGCACCACGTGGGAATTCCAGAGTTTGTCGTAAAGGGTTTGCGCGCTCATTAATTGTTTCGCTTGCACTGTTTCAGTTTTTAAGAGGTCGCGATTATGCCACAGCGTGTATGTCTTGGCATGGGGCAATGAGCACATTCCGGACATTAATCCCGATGAGAATTCAATAACCCATTCCAAGTTACGGAACAGTGATCAATCTCACGCGCAAGCGGAATTTCAGCAGTCAAACTCGGATACCCTTATAATTTCTATTCAAATTTACCCCCTGCCTCTTTTACCAGTATGCAACATTCAATCCGGCTGCTACCCGATCTGCTTGTCAATCAAATTGCCGCTGGTGAAGTGATCGAACGCCCCGCATCGGCGCTCAAGGAGTTGCTGGAGAATAGTCTGGACGCGGGTGCTGAAAACATCGCGGTACAACTTGAAAGTGGCGGGATCAAGCTGCTGCGTGTGCGCGACGACGGGAAGGGTATCGCCAAAGCCGAACTGCCGCTCGCATTAGTGCGCCACGCCACCAGCAAAATTGCTTCACTGGAAGACCTGCAACAAGTTGTCAGCATGGGTTTTCGCGGTGAAGCGCTGGCGAGTATGGCGGCGATTGCACAACTCGCGCTGACCAGCCGCACCGCAGCCGAACCGCACGGCTGGCAAGTGACGGCGGCAGATGGTCAGACCAGCCAGCCTGTTCCTGCCAGCCATGCGTGCGGGACTACTGTAGAAATTCGCGAGATGTATTTCAACACGCCGGCACGGCGCAAATTCCTGAAATCCGAGGCCACCGAGTTTGCCTATTGCGAAGAGACCTTCAAGCGCATCGCGTTGTCGCGTCCCGATGTCGCCTTTTCACTGCAACACAACGGACGAGCCATTTGGCAACTGCCCGCATCGCATGGCGAACAGGCCGCGCTGAAGCGCGTCACGGCGCTGCTCGGCGACGAATTCGGGCAGGCCGCCGCGCCAGTATCACGCAACGCGGCGAACCTGTCGCTGCAAGGCCTGGCCGCCCTGCCCGCTTATTCCCGCGCCACCCGCGATGCCCAATATTTCTTCGTCAACGGCCGCTTTGTGCGCGACAAGGTCGCCAGCCACGCGCTAAGACAGGCCTATCAGGACATCCTGCACCATCAGCGCCACCCGGCCTTCGTGCTGTTTCTCGAACTGCCGCCGGAACAGGTGGACGTCAACGTGCATCCGGCCAAGAGCGAAGTGCGTTTCCGCGAAAGCCAGGGAATCCATCAATTCATTTTTCACGCGCTGGAACAGGCATTGAGTGTGCCGATGGCGGGAACCGAAACCTCCAAACCTGATTCGTCGTTCCCGCATATGCGGGAATCCAGCGGTGTTATAAATTCACTGGATTCCCGCTTTCGCGGGAATGACGGCGCTCCACGTTTCCAGCAGCAGGCTATGCGGCTGGGTGTTGCAGAAAGCGAAGCCGCTTATCGACTGTGGGAAGCGCAGACAGGTAATGACGGGAAAAATAATACTCAACAAGACAACGCTCCCGCTGCCGACGTTTCACCTTTCACGTTTCACCTTTCCCCCCGAGAACACCCCCTCGGCTTTGCCCTCGCACAACTCTCCGGCGTTTACATCCTCGCACAAAATGCGCACGGACTGGTGGTAGTGGACATGCATGCCGCACATGAGCGCATCGTGTACGAAAAACTCAAGGCTTCCCTGGATGCCGAGCAGATCGCCATGCAGCCGTTGCTGATCCCGGTAAGTTTCTATGCCGAGCCGCTGGAGGTCGCAACGGTGGAAGCGGAGCAGGATGCGCTCAAGATGCTCGGCTTCAACATCGCCCCGCTGTCGCCCAACACGCTGGCGGTGCGCGCGATGCCGGTGCTGCTCAAGCAATCCGAAGCGGAGGCCGTCACGCGCGAGGTATTGGACGAACTGCGTGAATTCGGCGCGAGCCGCGTACTGACCGAGCGGCGCAACGAATTGCTCGCCACCCTCGCTTGCCATGGTGCAGTGCGCGCCAATCGGGTCTTGAGCATCACCGAAATGAACGCGCTGCTGCGCGAGATGGAACAAACCGAACGCTCCGGCCAATGCAATCATGGGAGGCCGACGTGGTTCCAGTTGAGCATGAACGATTTAGACAAGATGTTTATGCGCGGAAAATAATAACTTAGAAAGTTTAAAGTTCTACAAAGTACAAGACCTATTATGAGTGACAATGTTATTGAGTTCGTTCGTAAGCGAAACTACTTGCTCGTCAAAGAGCTTGGACAAGGAGCGTGCGGGAAAACCGTTCTGCTTAAAGATGATGTAATCGACGAATTATTCGTCTGCAAAAAATATTCGCCATATTACGAAGAACACAAACAAGAGTTCTTCTCCAACTTCTTGCGCGAAATTAAGCTACTGCACGACGTATATCACCAAAATGTAGTCAGGATATTCAACTACCATATTTATCCAGAAAAACTAACCGGATACATACTGATGGAGTATGTAGATGGAACTGACATAGATGACTACGCAAGGGAAAATCCAGAAAAACTAGCCGATGTTTTTAATCAAACCATCAGAGGATTCTGTCATCTTGAATCTCGGAATATCCTTCATCGGGATATTAGACCAATGAACTTGATGGTAAAAAAAGATGGCACTGTAAAAATCATCGACCTCGGCTTCGGAAAAAGGGTTGAGATCAGTGATGACTTTGAAAAAAGCATTAGCCTAAACTGGTGGTGCGAACCACCGAATGAATTCACAACCAGCAATTACGACTTTGGAACGGAAGTTTATTTCGTTGGCAAGCTATTCGAGAAAACCATTCAGAATTTATCAATTGAAGATTTCCAATATCGGTCAATACTGAGAAGGATGTGCCAAGTTGAACCTGCAAACCGCTTCAGAAGTTTCTTGGATGTAGAGCGAGAAATTCTCGCAAATAAATTATCCGAGATTAATTTCTGGGGACAGGAGTTGAACAATTACAGATATTTTGCTAATGAACTTACTAAACACATAGCAAAAATTGAAAACGGGACAAAATATTTTGAAGATCATGAAAAAATTGTATCGAAATTAGAGTCTGCTTATCGCAATCTCATGTTAGAAGACATAGCACCAAATTGCGCACCTATCCTCAGATGTTTCCTAGATGGCGGGTTCAGATTTCACAAAGAAGGCTTTAATGTTTCGTATTTAAAAGATTTCATCTCATTATTGAAAGCAGCTAATGATGAGAAGCGAAGGATCATTTTGGCAAATATCCAATCGCGCTTGGATGCCATCGACCGATACCATGATTTCCCAAAATTTGACGATGACATTCCCTTCTAACAGACAAGCATCATCTTCTTCATCCTTTTCGACAACCCGTATCGCCTTCGCCAGCTTCATCGGCACCGCCATCGAGTTCTACGATTTCTACATCTACGGTCTCGCCGTGGCGATGGTGATCGGCCCGGTGTTTTTCCCCGGCAGCGACCCGGCGGCGCAGGCGCTGAACGCGTTCCTCACGTTCGGCATCGCGTTCCTCGCGCGCCCGCTCGGTGCCTTGCTATTCGGGCATTTCGGCGACAGGATCGGGCGCAAAACCACGCTGGTCGCTTCGCTGCTGGTGATGGGCGTTTCCACCACGCTGATCGGCGTGTTGCCCGGCTATGATCTGATCGGCTGGAGCGCGCCCGCGCTGCTCTGTCTGCTGCGCTTCGGTCAGGGCATCGGCCTCGGTGGCGAATGGGGCGGCGCGGCCTTGCTGGCGGCGGAATATGCGCCCAAGGGCAAGCGCGGCTGGTTCGGCATGTTCCCGCAACTCGGGCCGCCGGTCGGCTTCCTGTTTGCCACCGGCAGTTTCCTGCTGCTGTCACAATGGCTCGACGATGCGCAGTTCCGCGCCTGGGGCTGGCGCATCCCGTTCCTTGCCAGTGCTGCGCTGGTCATCGTCGGCCTCTACGTGCGGCTCAAGCTCGCCGAGACGCCGGTGTTTCTCAAGTCCATCCAAGCCGTTCGCCCTGAGTTTGTCGAAGGGCGCCCCGTTCATGGTTCGACAGGCTCACCACGAACGGATTTTCGCAAATTGCCGCTCGCGCAATTGCTGTCCCATCATGCTGCACCGCTGGTGCTGGGCGCACTGGCGATGGTCGTGTGCTACGCGCTGTTCTACATTTCCACGGTGTTTTCGCTGAGCTATGGCGTCACCACGCTCGGCATCTCGCGCCCGCAATTCCTCTCGATGCTGTGCGTGGCCGTCATCTTCATGGCGGCAGCCACGCCGCTTGCCGCTATCGCGGGCGACCGTTATGGCCGCCGCCCGGTGTTGCTCGTCGCGGGCAGCGCGGCATTCCTGTCCGGTTTCCTGCTCGCCCCGATGCTGGACAGCGGTTCGCCGTGGCAGATCACCATTTTTCTTTCCATCGAACTGTTCCTGATGGGCGCGACGTTCGCGCCGATGGGTGCGCTGCTGCCGGAACTGTTTCCCACCGCCGTGCGCTACACTGGCGCGGGCTCAGCTTACAATCTGGGAGGAATTCTGGGCGCTTCGCTCGCTCCCTACCTCGCGCAACAACTGGTGCTGCACGGCGGCCTCGCCTGGGTAGGCGGCTATGTTTCCGCAGCAGCCGCAATCAGCGTGCTGGCGGTGCTCATGATGCGCGAAACACGCGACAAGGAATTGGCATGAGGACGCTACCTCCAGCAATTTTCCTGATGGGCCCCACCGCCAGCGGCAAGACCATGATCGCGGTAGCGCTGGCGCAACTATTGCCGGTAGAAATCATCAGCGTGGATTCCGCGCTGGTGTATCGCGACATGAATATCGGCACCGCGAAACCGGATGCGGCAACCTTGATGCGCGCCCCGCATCACCTGATCGACATTCGCGACCCCACCGAAGCGTATTCCGCCGCCGCGTTCCGCCATGATGCGCTACGTCTGATGACAGACATCACGCAACGCGGCAAGATTCCCCTGCTGGCCGGTGGAACCATGCTGTATTTCCGCGCCTTGCAACACGGCTTAAGCCCTTTGCCGGAGGCGGACCAGGCCGTGCGCGCCGAGCTCGACGCAGCAATCGCGCAGCATGGCGTGGCCTATTTGCACCGGCAGTTGGCCGCAGTAGATGCCGAAACCGCCGCGCGCTTGTCGCCTAACGACACGCAACGTATTCAGCGCGCGCTGGAAATTTACCGGCTCACCGGACAGCCGATGTCGGCGCTGATCAAACAGAAAACAACCAGCGAACTGCCTTACCGCATCCTGCCCATCGCGCTGGTTCCCGGCGAGCGCAGCGTGCTGCACCAGCGCATTGCCACGCGTTTTAAACAAATGCTGGAACAAGGCCTGATCGAGGAATTGCGCAACCTCAGACAGCGCTATAAACTGCATCCCGATTTACCATCGATGCGCTGTGTAGGCTATCGTCAGGCGTGGCAATTTCTGGAAAGAAAGATCACTGAGACGCAACTGATTGAAACCGGTGTCGCCGCTTCCCGCCAACTCGCCAAGCGGCAACTCACCTGGCTGCGCTCCATGCCGGACAATGTTGAGATTGACTGCCTCTCCGACGACGTCATGCGCGATGTTCATGTGGCACTGGAGCACCTCTGATGCTATTCCCCGATCTGATCCGTCTCACCACCTCCAGTTTCATCGCTTACCGGCTGCGCAGTTTTCTGACTGGCCTGGGCATCGCCATCGGCATTACTGCGGTGATTCTGCTCACCTCCATCGGTGAAGGGTTGCATCAATTCGTACTGGCTGAATTCAGCCAGTTCGGCACCAACCTGATCGCCATTCAGCCCGGCAAAACCCAGACGCATGGCGCGAGTGTCGGTATCTTCGGTTCAGTCAGACCGCTTTCCATCGAAGATGCACAGGCCTTGCGCCGCTTGCCCAATATTGAGCACGTCAACCCCAGCGTACAGGGCAATGCCGAACTGCGCGCCAATGGCAAGACGCGCCGTACCACGGTGTACGGTGCGGGGCACGAGTTCACCAAGACTTTCACGATCAATGTGCAGACCGGCAGTTTTTTGCCGGACGATGATCCGACCCAGGCGCGCGCCCTTGTCGTACTCGGTTCAAAAGTGCGCCAGGAGTTGTTTGCCGGTCAGAATCCGCTTGGTAGCTACCTGCGCATCGGTGGACAACGCTACCAAGTGATCGGTGTGATGGAGCCAAAGGGACAGATACTCGGCTTCGACCTTGACGATACCGTGTTTATTCCCGCCGCACGAGCGCTGGAATTATTCAATCGTCCGGGGTTGATGGAGATACAGGTAAACTATCAGGCCAATACCGATTTGCAAGGCGTGTTGCGTTCGATCGCCACACTGCTCGGAGATCGGCACGGGCGCGAAGACTTCACCTTGACCCCGCAGGAAAAAGCGCTGGAGGTGCTCGGTTCAGTGCTGGATGTGATCACCTTCGCGGTGGGCGCGTTGGGCGGAATTTCCTTGCTGGTAGGCGGCGTTGGCATCCTCACTATCATGACCATGGCTGTCACCGAGCGCACTGCCGAGATCGGCTTGCTGCGCGCCCTGGGTGCGCAAGAACGACAGGTGCTGCTGCTATTTCTGGGCGAGGCAATGCTGCTGTCCGCGTTGGGCGGGTTGGCCGGGCTGGCATTGGGTATCGGCATCGCACAGGCGTTACACTGGCTGTTCCCGGCACTGCCGGTGCATACACCGTGGCTGTTTGCAGCGCTCGCCGAATTGAGTGCGGTTACCATTGGCCTGGTAGCGGGGGTAATGCCGGCGCGGCGCGCGGCGCGACTTGATCCGGTGGAGGCATTGCATGCGGAATGAAAAACGGGATTACGAAAAATGCGCTTTGTCCCTATACTATTCCAGAATTTGATTTGCCGTATCAGTTTTGAGATGTGCTAATTTTTTGGGGGAATTATGCTGAAATTCGATTTCTCCGTGAAGACACGGGATGGACAAAAAGTCGAGAGCATCCAGATTCAAGGCAAGGATTTGGCGGATGCTGAACGTAAACTGCGGCAGATGTACCGCCATTGTGAAGTGACGCAATGCAAGATAATTGACCATGACAAGAAATTTTCCCAGTCCATGGACATAGAAGATGTGCTGTCACTCATTGCCAAAGATGACTAAAATTATAACCACGGCAAGCACGCAGCAGCCATTCTCGCTATTGCCTTGTACCACCCCGGACTTGCTGAATCTCTCCGTATTATTTCGACCAGCATTACTCGATAAACCCATCGGCCAGTAATTCATCGAGCAGTGCATCATAGTCATACGCACCACGGCTGTTTGGCGCGTGTTCGAAGACAGTTTTATTCACTGCCGGGCTTTCCGCCAAGCTGACGTTTTCCGAAATGAGCGTCCTGCAAACATCCGCGCCGAATTCCGTTTCGGCCATGAGCAGGATGTCCCTCGCCATGCGCCGCCGCGAGTCAAAACGGGTGATCAGATAACGGCGATTGACACGGCGTTTCAGCACCTGTTCGAGCGCCTTGAGGGTTCTTCTAATCTGCATGGCGCCTTTGAAAGACAGGTGATCCGCCGAAATGGGAACGATAAGGCCATCGCTGGCAAATATCGCATTTAGCGAAAGAACGCCAACCATCGGGCAGCAGTCGATTACCCAAGGCGTATTCATGCCCCCCGTTTTTTCCGCCTGCAGGCTTGAGTTCAGTTTGTTAATCGCGTTGTAACCCTTGCCATATAGCGCATCCACCTTGGATAACTCGGCATGCGACGGAATAACGCTGATCCCGCTGGCCGATTCCCGGATCATTTCACGTAACGGGCGATTACGCTGAAACAGGCTGAAAACGCTGTCATCTCCAGAATGGGCGGTAATACCGATAATGGAACCGAATTGCGCCTGCGGGTCCAGGTCAATGCCAACCGGCTGGCGTCCGCGGCGTGCCAAGGCGGCGGTAATGTTAAGAGCTGTGGTGGTTTTTCCCACACCACCTTTCTGGTTAAAAACAGCGACTATAGTCATGGCTCATCGGGGGTCGGAGTTGTTTTGCATTGTAATTCTTTATCATCCGGAAACCCTCAAAATTTTCAGAGCTTGGCGCCGGCATATCATCAGCCGATAAAAATTGATAATGGGTGCCTCAAAAAATCAATTCATGATGCATACTTGATATATCGAGCGAATAAACCGCCAAAACATTCCCCCCGAATCTTCATATACAAGGTGTAACCGCTCTCACTTTATCGATCAAAGTATTGTGTTTCAAATGAATAAGCATACTACCTGCGACATCTTTTGCAACGTCATCGACAACTATGGCGACATCGGCGTGAGCTGGCGGCTGGCGCGGCAACTGGCGAACGAGAATAGCCTCGCGGTAAGGTTGTGGGTGGATGATTTGGGCAGCTTTGCCAGACTGTGTCCCGAAGCGGACGTTACATCGAAGGTGCAGCAGTGTCGCGGTGTGGAAGTGTGTTTGTGGATAAAAAACTTTCCCGAAGTGCAGCCCGCCGACTTGGTTATCGAGGCTTTTGGCTGCGCGCTACCAGAGTCTTATGTCGTAGCGATGGCCGCACAGCAGAAATCTGCCTGGATCAATCTTGAATACTTGAGTGCCGAAGATTGGGTGCATGGCTGCCACGGCCTGCCTTCGCCGCACTCCCGCCTGCCGCTGACCAAATATTTCTTCTTCCCCGGCTTTACCAAGCAGACCGGCGGCTTGTTGCTGGAGCGCGGTCTGCTGGCGCGGCGTGACACGTTCCAGAACGATGTCGCGCAACAGCGGGGATTCTGGCAGTCCATCGGCATGGAGATGCCGAGCGCGGAAACATTGAAAATCTCGCTGTTCGGCTATGAGAACACCGCGCTGCGCGGCTTGCTCGACGCTTGGTCGGGCGGCTCTCAGCCGATGTTATGCCTGGTGCCGGAGGGACGCATCTTGCCGCAGGTTGGGCAATATTTCGGCGATGCCGCATCACGCGTAGGCAAAGCTTATTCTCAAGGTAATTTGCAAGTACGCGTGCTGCCCTTTGTTGAGCAGGAACGCTACGACGAGTTGTTGTGGGCATGCGATGTCAATTTCGTTCGTGGCGAGGATTCCTGTGTGCGGGCGCAGTGGGCAGGGAAACCGTTTGTCTGGCAAATTTATCCGCAGCACGACGCGGTGCACTGGCAGAAACTGCAGGCATTCCTCAATCTGTACGAGGCGTCACTCAGCACCGCAGCGCGCCAAGCGGTGCAAGGCCTGTGGCAGGCATGGAACAATGCGGGCGCAGACGGGGAAACCACTTCGACAGACTCAGGACAGGCTTGGTCTGCCTTCGCTGCCGCACGGGATGAATTGAACCGTCACGCGCAAAACTGGGGGCAGCAATTGGTCAAAAACAATCTGGCGTTGAATTTGCTGGATTTTTGCCAAAAAATCGGTAAAATCCGCGCCTTCAAAATTGAAGGGCAGCAAACATGAAAACGGCACAAGAAGTACGCGTAGGCAACGTTATTATGGTCGGAAGCGACCCGATGGTCGTGCTCAAGGCTGAATACAGCCGTTCCGGCCGCAATGGCTCGGTAGTCAAGATGAAGATGAAAAATCTGCTGACCGAATCCGCAAAAGAAACCGTGTATAGCGCCGATGACAAGTTCGAACAGATCATGCTGGATCGCAAGGAAGTGACTTACTCATACTTCGCCGATCCGATGTACGTGTTCATGGATGGCGAATATAACCAATATGAAATAGAAGCCGAAAGCATGGGCGACGCGATTAACTACATTGAAGACGGCATGGCTTGTGAGGTTGTGTTCTACGATGGCAAAGCAATTTCGGTTGAACTGCCAAACACCATTGTGCGCGAGGTTATCTACACCGAGCCTGCGGTACGCGGCGACACCTCGGGCAAGGTGATGAAGCCTGCCAAAATCAACACTGGCTTTGAATTACCTGTTGCAGCATTTGTCGAAATCGGCGACAAAATCGAAATTGACACGCGCACCAACGAATTCAAACGCCGCGCTTAATTCCCCACCGATAGAATGAGCTAGCGTAGCAACGCAACGCTGGAATAAGCGGCTGCCGCATTGCCACCAGTATTAGTCAATTGAACCGCTGGCGCTTGTAAGTAGCCCTGCGCTTTGCTGCGGGTGTTTCCAAACTCGGTGGCGCGCAGACTCGAGTCATTCACTTTCTTGCCGAGAATACCGTCACCGGAGAGTTGCTGGCCTGTCACCAGAGCAACCCGATTGGCGATGTCGGAAGCTGCCGATAGCGCGCCTGATCGATTGTCCTGAAAAGACTTTTTCAGCTGCTTCTGGTTGATAGAGAACGCGCCATCGCCCTGCTGAGAAATGCCCAGTTTTTGTAACGAAGTAAATGCATTTGCACTATCGCCATTCACAGCCTTGCGAATATCGTTCAATGCCTGACCAGAACGGCTATCCGTGCCGAGTACGCCTTGTCTTGACGCCGACTCTTTGACACCCTTGTTAATTGAATTTAATGATTGCACAAAGCCCTGCACAACCACTTTGAAATCTTCCAGCGTGGGCGGCTTGCTAAAATTCTTGAGCGCGAACGCCTTGTTCTGCAAATCAACGAGGGAAGATTTGACCTGACCGAATGCACTCAACTGCGCGACTGCACCGCCTCCCTTCAACTGCGGGCTGGCAAGCGAAGTTTGCAAGCCCGAGCCAGCCGACGCATTGGATGTACCAACGGCATTGGGTGGCAGGTAATTGATGGAGGTGATCATTGAATTATCGCTCCCCTCTAATATCGTTGCTAAAAATACACCTTTTTTCAATAAAAATCAATAGGCTGCCTCTTGTGTAAACCACCCTAATCCCCCGACAAAGCTGGTGTGCCGCCCGCAATATCCAGTCACACAGTTGCTAACCTGCCGCAGCGGTAAGCATACGATCAGCGCGTTTCAAAGGCACCACACTCATTCAAGAAACGTACCAGGTGACGATCATCGCGAGCAGAATGGTTCAACAACCATTCTGCCAAAGACAGATTGATGCGGAACCCAATATACGATGAGCTTTCGACGCCAGCCTCAATTTCACCTTTAAGCTTGAGAAAGTACTTCTTGTAAGAATTGTGTTGGGCGATATGATCCGAAGAGAACGGATAATAATACTTGCCCATCAACTCCTCCTCGCAGTCGAAATGTTCTTGAATGTGCTTTTCCAGCAAATCCATCGTCGAAGATATGGCGCTCCGGTTGTTTTTAATTTTTACAGCTTCATGCAGCCTTCGGATGAGTCTCAGTAATTCTTTGTGCTGGCGGTCAATTTCGTCGCTGCCGATCTCGTATTCACCAAGCCAAGTTATTTCATCGGCAAGCTCCTCAGTGCCAACGTAAACACCTGTTTTGATGTAATCGCTACAACGTTGCAGGTACACCTTCGCGGGATTGTCACCGGGGTTTTTCCGCACGATATCTTCCAGAATGGGGAGAGCCTTTGTCACCTCACGGGTGTGGTAATAAGCAAGCGCTTCATCGAAGCTTCTCAGGGACTTTATTTTCAACTCCTTTACATGAGGAGCATCATGGTCAAACACCTCGAAGATCGATTCTGCGTGAGTTTTTTCGGCTACTTTGGATCTTCCGAGGTAACGCACAGAAAATTGCTGCGCATTGGAAAGGCTGTACAGCGTATGTTCACTGATCAGCAACGGTACGCCATAGGTTTTGGTCAGAGTCTCCAGGCGCGACGCCAGATTGACTGCGTGGCTGATTACCGTACCCTCCATCCGGTTGCCCCCACCTATCACGCCGAGCATTAACAGTCCGGTATTAACGCCAATCCCTATCCGTATGGGAGGGTAGTCAGCTCTTGATCGGCCCTTGTTATATTCATCAAGCCTCGCCAGCATTGATAGTGCAGCAGAGAGTGCGTCATCGGCTGATGTGGGAAACAACGCCATGATTGCGTCGCCCATGTACTTATCGATGATGCCATGATGAATACTGATAACCGGATTCATCACGGACAGGTAGGAGTTGATCATGTTGAAGGTTTGCTGCGGCGTCATGCTTTCCGACAAGGTAGTAAAGTCGCGTATATCGGTAAACACTACTGACATCGTTTTTTCAACCTGGTCGCCGAGCTCTACATCGAGCAGGCTTCCCTTGCCCAAAAAAGAAATCAGGTCACGAGGGACGAAGTGCAGCAAAGTACGCTCAAACAGTTTTAACCTTGCCCGAGTCCCCGCATGTGCTTCGCGCTCGGCGGCAAGCTCTGCAGCTGCATCTTCGGAATTGCTTTCTGGAACATCAAAGCTTGAACTCATATCCTCTCCATATGCAAGACAGCACAAACGCCTTTTATAAAACGAAACGATTGCAAGATGCTATCCACTTGCGCCAGCCTGTCAGCACACTACAACTCGATCTCGATACCCTCGCGCGCCAGCCTGAAATCAGCCAACCCTTCGCGTCGCGGATGCCGCTCCAGCGCCTTGGCAAACTCGCGTTCCAGCGCATCATCGTCGCGTGTCGGCTCATGATGTGTGCAGAAAAGTGTTTTCGCACCTACCATGTCGGCCATTCGCATACTGGAATCAAAAGTGCCGTGCCCCCACCCCTTTTTGGCAGGATATTCCTCAATGGTATAGGATGAATCGACAATCAGCACATCCACGCCCCGCATCGCGTCGAAAATCATCCGCTCCTGCGCTTCAATCAATTCCTGATATATCGCATAACTCTCATCATCCGGCGAATAAATATTGTAGTGCGGCTCATGATCGCCGGTAAAAAACAGCGATTTGCCGTTGCATTCAACCCGATAACCCAGATTGACGACCGGGTGATTCAGCAGCGTTGCTGTCACCGTGGCGGATCCAGCCTGGACTGTCTGCCCCGGTGAGAGCGAAACGTACTCAATGTTGGCCTTCATTTCGGCCTCGCGCACAGGAAAGTAGCTGTATTGCAATTGCACGTCCATGACCTGCTCAATCCCACGCCCGGAAACAGGATCGAACGCACCATGCAACCTCATCTTGTTGCCGGGGATAAAGTTGGGTATAAAAAAAGGCAAACCCTGAATGTGATCCCAGTGGCTGTGTGTGATAAATATATGGGCGGTAACCGGCAACTCCTTCAAGAGAGTCTGCGATAGCGGATAAATCCCGGTGCCCCCATCGAGAATAATCAACTCGTTGTCGTCCGTGCGAATTTCGATACAGGTCGTATTGCCGCCATATCTTACTGTGCCGGCGCGGGGCGACGGGATTGATCCGCGGACACCCCAGAATTTTATTTTCATTTCGCCGCCTCCATCTGGGAAAACAACCTGGCTTCCTCGGCAATCCTTGACAACTCACCATCACCGATGGAGATAATCAATCCGTCAACATTACCCCCAAAGTGATTTCCAACCGAGGCGGGAAAGCTCTCTATACATAAACTTCCGGCATAACCAAATTTCATTTTTTTACTGACCTCATTGGCGGCAAATACACAGGCCCCCATCACTGTAGCACCTGCATCTTCGGCATGGTGGTTGCGGATGCTATCGATCAGCGGTTGTGGGAATTGCCACTTCTCGGCCAGCATCGAACCAACGACAGTGTGGTCTGTCCCGATGGTAGCCATCTCTGCCGAAAATAGCGGCACATTGTCCTGCAGGCTTTTGTCGAGCGCTACTTTGAACTGCTCCGGCATAAATTGGGCGAACACCACCTTGCCGAAATCGTGCAACAGCCCGGCAACATAACAGTCCATCGGGTCTGAACCGCCTATCCTGCTACTTAAATGCTTGGCAATGCCAGCGGTCGTCAGGGAATGCAGCAAATATTGGTTAACATCGAAACCGGCGGCATTTTGCTTGGGCAAAATACCGACCGAAGCAATACTCAGCGCAAGATTTTTGATGGTATTCAGACCAAGAAACACGACCGCGTGGTTAACCGAAGTAATCTTGTTTGGCAGGCTGTAATAGGCGGAGTTGAGAACTCGCAAGATCCTCACCGTCATTACCGGATCCTTCTCGATGACCTGCACCAAATCCTTCGGTGAACAGTTCATGTTCCGCGTCAATTCAAGAATCTTCTGTACGCTTCTGGGGAAAGCAGGCATCCGCTCCACGGCATCGCCAAGCTTTCTATCCAACTCTCTGGAATGATCAGTCACAGGCAGGAGCCATGTTCGACACAACTTAAAGCATCAATCCGCAGTCGCGAACACTTGCGGGTTGCACTGCATCGGACATCGGCTAAAAATAAGCTGGAATACATGCGGTCGTTTAATCTCGTATTTGAATATTAATTGCATGCATAAACCTGCCCAATTACCATTTCTTGCGGCGATTACCAAGTGATCTTCCAAAACCCTCTGGTTTATTACCGCTAACAGAGGACACACATTCAACCTTAAAAACTCTTAATTAGAAGTAGCTCCGTCTGTTTGAGCAGAATTTCCTGTTTCAAAAGTTAAAATCTTGCCGATTATCGCCTACGCCGCATTTTTCAGCATGGGCAAGTATTCATAGTAGAACTCATCTGGTATTTTCCCGTCAAGCGATGAGTGCTGCCCGCGTTGATTGCAAAAGGTCCGATGCCACTCGTTTTCTTGAAAGCGACAAGCGCAAGTTACGTGCCACGCACCAGAACCGTTGGCACACCAAAAGTTCATTTTAATTCAGAATACAACCTCCCCGACAATAAACTCGCCGAAATAATCAACAGCGCACCGAACCAGTCGCGCAGATGCATCGCTTCATTGGCGAGAAAATACGACGAGACGGCGGCGACCACCAGCTCGATCAAAAACAGGACGACAGCGCGGTTGGCGGGCAGGTAGACCAGGGCATACTGCACCGCGAAGCTGGTGGCGCACAGCACGATGCCGAGCAGCGCGAGCATCAGCCAGGCTTGCGCATTGATCGCCGGCAGTTGATTTTGCGATCCGCCTTGCCACCACAACAGCGGCACGGTCAGCAGAGCCGTGCCTAGCCATACGCTGTATGATTTTGCCTCCACGCTCAGATGCGCGGCGCGGCGCGATACCACGTTGGACAGCGCGAAAGCCATGCCCGCCGACAGCCCGGTCCATTCGGCGAGATTGTTCGGCAGCGGCAGGCCGAGTTGCGGCTCCCACAGCATGATGAATGCGCCGCTGAAAGACAGCGCGATAACAAGATAGCCGTAGCGATTTAATCGTTCGCCGAGCAGCCAGTAGGAGAACAATACCGTCCACAGCGGCGCGAGATAGAACAGCAGCAGCACGCGCATCACTTCGCCATGCAACATCGCCAGCACGTAGCCGAAATTCGACCAGCCCGCACTCAACACCAGCGCCACCGCCCACCAACCGGCCCCGTCTTTTTTATGCTGGCGAAGTTCGTGCCAAACGCGCGGCAGCATGAACGCGCCGCACAGCATTGCCAGCAGATAGGTAATCAGCGTCGCCAGCGCGCCGGATACGCCGGCATCCTGCAACACGCGGAACGGATACCAGATCAATCCCCATGCCAGCGCACCGCTCAACACTCCGGCAATCGGCAGCAGATTTTGTTTTGATGACACTCGCTACACCTTTATAATCACAACACTTTACGACTCCGGCAGCATCATGAATTTCGCCAAGGCCATCAATAAATGAATCCAGACCTGAACAGGCTCCAGCCCTACCCGTTCCAGAAACTCGCCGCGCTGTTCCGCGAGGTCGCACCGAACCGGGACTATCGCCCGATCAGCCTGTCGATCGGCGAACCGAAACACGCCACGCCGCAATTCATCAGGGATGCGCTGACCGCCAATCTCGACGGGCTGGCGAATTATCCCACAACCGCCGGAAGCGACGCGCTGCGCAATGCCATCGCTAACTGGCTGGCGATGCGCTACGGCATTCCGCCGCCGGACGCGAAGACGCAAGTATTGCCGGTGAACGGCAGCCGCGAGGCATTGTTCGCCTTCGCGCAGACGGTGATCGACCACACGAAGAGTGATCCGGTGGTAGTTTGCCCCAACCCGTTCTACCAGATATACGAAGGCGCGGCGTTGCTGGCCGGAGCCACGCCCCATTTCCTCAACACGCTGCCGGAAGACAATTACGCGCTGAATTTCGCGCAACTGCCGGAACAAGTCTGGCAACGCGCACAACTGGTTTACGTCTGTTCGCCGGGCAACCCGACCGGGCATGTAATGCCGCTGCAAGAATGGCAAACGCTGTTCGAGATGTCCGACCGCTACGGCTTTGTGATCGCCTCGGACGAATGCTATTCGGAGATTTATTTCGGCGGAGCGCCATCGGAGGGCGGGGCAGGGGCCCCGCGCAGCGGGGATGTGACCCCGGAGATGGATGCGGCGACCGCCATATCTATGCTGCTCTCTCGCGGTCGAAAACCGCTCGGCGCGCTGCAAGCCGCACAACAACTGGGGCGCGGCGACTATAAAAACCTGGTGGTGTTTTCCAGCCTGTCGAAGCGCTCCAACGTGCCGGGAATGCGCTCCGGTTTTGTCGCGGGCGATGCCGCGGTGATCGCGAAATTCGCGCTGTACCGCACCTACCACGGCTCGGCGATGAATCCGGCGATCCAGGCCGCCAGCATCGCCGCATGGAACGACGAGACGCATGTCGCGGAGAATCGCCGCCTGTACACGGAGAAATTTACCCGTGTGCTGGAGATACTCAAGCCGGTGCTGCCGGTCACGCTGCCGGATGCGAGTTTTTACTTGTGGATACGCACACCGCTTGCCGACACCGCCTTCGCGCAAGCCTTGTATCGCGACTATAATGTGACCGTGTTGCCGGGCAGCTATCTGGCGCGCACCGCGCAGGGGGTGAATCCCGGCGAAAATTTTGTGCGCCTGGCGCTGGTCGCGAATACCGAAGAGACTGAGGAAGCGGTGCTGCGCATTGCTGAATTTGTAGGGGCGTACGGCAATACGCCCTGACATCATGGCAGTAATGGCGAAAGAATATAGCCACACAAGGACGTATTGCCGTACGCCCCCTGCAAACAATTTAACAATCAGGAATCATCATGGATCAATTACAGCAAATCATTGAGCAGGGCTTTGAACGCCGCGCCGACATCACTCCGCATAATGCCGATGCGCAACTCAAGGAAGCGGTTGATGCCGCCATCACCCAGCTCGACCAGGGCAAGCTGCGCGTCGCCGAGAAAATCGACGGCCAGTGGGTAACGCACCAATGGCTGAAGAAAGCCGTGCTGCTGTCATTTCGCATGGAAGACAATTCTTTTATCAAAGGCGGTTTCACCAATTATTACGACAAGGTGCCATCCAAATTTGCCGATTACAACAGCCGCGATTTCCGCGAAGGCGGCTTCCGCGTGGTGCCGCCGGCGGCGGCGCGCAAAGGCGCATTCATCGCCAAAAACGTGGTGCTGATGCCCTCCTATGTGAACATCGGCGCGTATATCGATGAAGGCACGATGGTGGACACCTGGGCGACGGTCGGTTCATGCGCGCAAATCGGCAAGAACGTTCACCTGAGCGGAGGCGTGGGCATCGGTGGCGTGCTGGAACCGGTACAGGCCAACCCGACCATCATTGGCGACAACTGCTTTGTCGGCGCGCGCTCGGAAATCGTGGAAGGCGTGATACTGGAAGACAACGTTGTAATTTCAATGGGCGTATTTATTAGCCAAAGCACAAAGATTTATGACCGTGAAACCGGCGAGGTAAGTTATGGCCGCGTGCCAGCCGGATCGGTGGTGGTCAGCGGTAATCTGCCTTCCAAAGATGGCTGTTATAGCTTGTACTGCGCGGTGATCGTTAAAAAAGTAGATGCCAAAACCTTGTCGAAGGTGGGCATCAACGAATTGCTGCGCGGCATTTAATAACCTGCTCATGTGCCCCTGAAAATCAAAATTGCCAAGCCAGACAAGGCGTGCGACACAACATGCAGCATCGCCGCATGTTGCGGTGTAGACTCATGCCGCCTTGGCGGCGTGATTTCGGAACCACAAATCGCAGCGCCGCATAGGTGGTGATATGTAAGCAGGATTTTTGGAGCACAACGCAGTAGGGCAACGCAATTTTGATTGAAAGGAGCGCATGATGATCGCCACACCATTGCTGCAACTGGCCGCCGACAAGCTGGCTTCCGACCTGTTTTTTTCGGTCGGCGCGCCGGTCAACATCAAAATCGACGGCATCGCCATGCCGGTCAACGCGCAGATTCTCGATGCCGAAATCATCAAACGCATCGCTTATGAGCTGATGTCCCCGAAACGGATCGCAGAGTTCGAGTCCTCAATGGAGATGAACTTCTCGTTCCGCGCCGATGGTATCGGTAACTTTCGCGTCAACATTTTCCGCCAGCGCGGCGACATCGCTATCGTGATTCGCCACATCAAAGGCAAGATTGACAACGTGGAAAACCTGCACCTGCCCAGCGTCCTGAAAGACCTGATCATGGAAAAGCGCGGTCTGGTGCTGGTAGTCGGCGCGACCGGTTCCGGCAAGTCCACTACGCTCGCCGCAATGATCGAGCACCGCAAAAATACCAAGAGTGGCCACATCCTGACCATCGAAGATCCGGTCGAATACATTTTTGGGCACGGCAAATCCATCGTGAACCAGCGCGAAATCGGCACCGACACACTTACCTACGAGAATGCCCTGTCCAGCGGGATGCGCGAATCGCCGGATGTGCTGATGATCGGCGAGATCCGGGATCGCGACACGCTCAAGCACGCGCTGATTTTTGCGCAAACCGGGCATCTGTGCTTAACCACATTGCATGCCAACAACAGCTACCACGCGCTGAACCGCATCGTGAATTTCTTCCCCTACGACTCGCGACAAAGCGTGCTGTCCGACATGTCGATGTGCCTGCGCGCGGTGATCTCGCAACGCCTGATACGCAACACACAAGGCAAGCAAACACCCGCCGTTGAAATCCTGCTGAACACTTCGCTGATCGCCGATCTGATCAAGAACGACGAGATAGACAAGATACGCGATGCCATCGAGAAGAGTGTTTCAGCCGGCTCGCAAACCTTCGAGCAAGCGCTTTACAGACTATTCAAGACCGGGCAAATCACCAAAGAAGAGGCGATGCGCAACGCCGATTCGCCCAGCAACCTGTCCACCCTGATCGATTTCTCGGAACGTACCAGCACCATGAAAGTGCCGGCCTATGACGCAAGCCAAGCTGCACCGAAGAATGCTGCGCCGCAGTCCGATTTCAGCGGTATCAAGCTCAATCTGGATGAAACAAAATAGAGCTGCATGGCATCATTAACCGCAACAATCCGAAACCCTGATTTCCGTCATGTCAAAAACCTTGCAACTTGCGCAACAACTCATCTCCCGCCGTTCTCTCACGCCGCTGGATGAAGGTTGCCTGGCACTCATCGGCGCTCGCCTGGAAGCGCACGGTTTCAAACTGGAAATGATGCGCTACGGCAACGTGGACAACCTGTGGGCGCGGCGCGGCAGCAACGGCCCTGTCGTATGCTTCGCGGGACACACCGATGTGGTGCCGACCGGCCCGCTGGATCAGTGGCAAAGCGATCCTTTCACTCCCACCGTGCGCGACGGCATGTTGTACGGGCGCGGTGCCGCCGACATGAAAGGCTCGCTGGCCGCCTTCGTCACCGCTGTTGAAGAATTTGTTGCGGCGCATCCCGTCCACGCCGGTTCGATTGCACTGCTGCTGACTTCCGATGAAGAAGGTGTGGCGGTGGACGGCACGGTGCGCGTCGTGGAAGCCTTGCAGGCACGCGGCGAAAAACTGGATTACTGCATCGTCGGCGAACCGACCTCGGCAGCAAAAACCGGTGACACGATCAAAAATGGCCGACGCGGCTCGCTGTCCGGCACGCTTACCGTGAAAGGCGTGCAGGGCCATATCGCCTACCCGCACCTGACCAGAAACCCCATCCACCTTGCCGCCCCAGCCATAACCGAATTGGCCGCCACGGTGTGGGATCAGGGCAATGAATATCTCCCGCCCACCACCTGGCAGATATCCAACATCCACGGCGGCACCGGTGCAACTAACGTGGTTCCGGGCACGGTGGAAATCGAATTCAATTTCCGTTTCTCCACCGCCAGCACGACGGATGGACTGAAGGCAGAAGTTCACACCATTCTCGACAAACATGGCCTGAGCTATGATCTGCTCTGGTCATTGGCTGCCAAGCCCTACCTCACCCCGCGCGGCGACTTGGTGGATGCGGTGAGCGCCGCCATCAAACAGGTGACCGGCATTGAAACCGAACTTTCCACCAGCGGCGGCACTTCCGACGGGCGCTTCATCGCCGACATCTGCCCGCAGGTCATCGAACTCGGCCCGCTCAACGCCACCATCCACAAGCTCAACGAATGCGTCGCGGTGGCCGACCTGGATGCGCTCTCGGAAATTTACCGCCTGACGCTGATCAAGCTGCTGGCAGAATAAGAGCCTTGGTGAAATTTATTATTCTTATTCCGCTGATTGCGCTTCTGGTATGGGTTCTTTCCATTGCTTGGGCAAACCGGCGCAAGTCCCCCTATGACAACAGCGACAGTAGCGGCGGCTACTCCGGTGATTCTGGTGACAGCTTCTCCTCACACTGCCACGGCAGCGATACTAGTTGTGAAGGCGGCGGTGATAGTGGCGGCGGTGATGGCGGCGGAGGCGACTGATGAGCACCCAAACGAGTGACTACTTTTCTGGTGCGGCACACAATCTTTACACCGTGCGCGATTGGCTGCGCTTCGCGGTGAGCCGTTTCAACCAGGCAAAATTGTTTTTCGGGCACGGCAGCAGCGACGCTTACGACGAGGCTGTTTACCTGATCCTGCATACGCTGCATCTGCCGCTGGACAGGCTCGAACCGTTTCTCGATGCGCGCCTGACCGACATGGAGCGCACCGAAATATTGAGCATCATTCAGCGGCGCGTCGAGCAGCGCGCACCTGCTGCTTATCTGACGCACGAAGCGTGGCTGGGCGATTTTCGTTTCTACGTCGACGAACGTGTCATCGTGCCGCGCTCATTCATCGCCGAACTGCTGCACGAACAACTCGCGCCATGGATCACCGAGCCGGAAGAAATCGGCAGCGTGCTGGACTTGTGCACCGGCAGCGGCTGCCTCGCCATTCTCGCCGCGCATGCTTTCCCAAATGCCAGCGTGGACGCAGTGGACTTGTCGCCGGCCGCTCTAGCCGTGGCAGAGCGCAATGTCGCCGACTATGAGTTGCGGGATCGCATAAACCTGATCGAATCGGATTTGTTCGCCAAGCTCGATGGGCAAAAATACGACATCATCATCAGTAACCCGCCCTATGTGGATGCCGCATCGGTCGCCGCGCTGCCGCAGGAATACCTGCACGAGCCCAAGCTGGCGCTCGGCAGCGGCGATGACGGGCTGGATGCGGTGCGCATCATTCTCAAACATGCCGCGCAGCATCTTACCGATAACGGTGTACTGGTAGTCGAGATCGGCCATAACCGCGAAGTGCTGGAAGCCGCCTACCCGAGCCTGCCGTTCACCTGGCTGGACGTGAGTGCGGGAGACCAGTTCGTGTTCATGCTGCACCGCAATGATCTACTCTGAATCCCATGAGCCTTGTTATTGACCAGATTAGACGCAAAGCCAGCAGGCTGCTGGACTCACAGCGCCGTTCCGATCTTGGGCAATATATGACACCATCCCCAATTGCGGCGTTCATGGCCTCGCTTTTTTCCTATCAAGGGCAGGCCAGACTACTCGATGCCGGTGCCGGGATAGGCTCGTTGACTTCGGCATTTTTCGATCAAGCTCTGCAAAGTGGAATAGCAGTCGACGCGGAAGTTTGGGAGATCGACAGCACATTAGGCGGCTACCTGAAGAACACTCTCGACGAATATGTGCAGCATGGGCGAGAAAAAATAAAAGCCCGCATTCATGCGTCAGACTTTATCGAAGATGCAACTTTTTCCATACAGTTTGACTGCGGCAACCGCTACACACACGCCATTCTCAATCCTCCTTACAAGAAAATTTGCACGAATTCAAAACACCGCAAGTTATTACGAATAGCTGGTATTGAGACGGTCAACCTGTACACGGCATTCGTCGCATTGACTGTTTTGTTGATGGGGAAAGGGGGCGAGATTGTCGCCATTATTCCCCGTTCATTCTGCAACGGAAGTTATTACCGCCCGTTCCGCAATCTGATTCTGCGCACTTGCTCCATTCGCCAACTGCATCTATTCGAAAGCCGAAACCAGGCTTTTCAGGACGATGGCGTTTTGCAAGAAAACATCATCATCCACTTGGTTAAGGGAGAGCCGCAAGGCACAGTCATCGTATCTACTTCGCATGATGCAAAATTTTCAGACTACCAGCAGACTGCGTTTGATGCTGCCGTGATTGTGAAGCCAAACGATATAGAACAATTCATCCACATTCCGACAGTTGCCGGGCAAACAAGCACTCCCATGCTTTGCACACATACGTTACTCGACATTGGACTGGAAGTCTGCACCGGACCAGTAGTGGATTTTCGGCTGAGAGAATATTGGCGTGATGAACCGGCAAAAGACACTTGCCCCCTGCTCTATCCTCACCACTTTAACGATGGCGCTCTATGCTGGCCAAAATCACACAAGAAACCCAACGCTTTGCGGCTTTCTTCCGAAATCAGCAAATGGCTGATGCCGCGTGGCCACTATGTGCTTGTTAAACGCTTTACCGCAAAGGAAGAACGCCGTCGCCTCGTGGCTTACCATTTACCTCTTAAGGCGTTGGATGCCGCACATATCGGCTTCGAAAATCATTGGAATGTATTCCATATTGAGAAGCACGGCATGGATGAGGATATCGCCAAGGGGCTGGCCACGTTTCTTAACTCGACCATTCTTGATGAACACTTTCGGGTGTTCTCGGGCCACACACAGGTAAATGCCACCGATTTGCGCAATATGCGCTACCCAAGTAGAGATCAGTTGTGCAAGCTTGGTCAACTCGCAAAAAATCAACCTGACGATCAAGCCACCATTGACCGATTGATTGAGGATATGGAACGTCATGACTACAAAACAAAAACGAATTGACGAAGCTTTGGATGTTCTCAGGCAAATCGGGATGCCCAATGAACAATTGAACGATAGAACAGCCATTTGCCTGTTGGCGTTACTCGAACTACCCGAAACCACGACTTGGAATAAAGCCAGCAACCCAATGCTTGGCATTCGCGCCATCCTTGACTTCGCCCGCCAAAAACTCGGGCACAATTATGCCGAAAATACGCGGGAAAGCATCAGAAAATATAGCGTCAAACAGCTTGTGGCAGCTGGGGTGTTGCTGCACAACCCAGACAAACCGGATCGCGCAGTCAATAGCTCTGACAATTGCTATCAAGTGGAATCTAACGCCCTCGCCTTATTCCGTAAATTTGGCACGAGAAGCTGGAAAAAAGCCTTGCTCACTTACCTGGAAACTCGCCAGACGTTGGCAGACCAATTTGCCCAACATCGTGATATGCAACGAATTCCGGTAGTTATCACTCATGGACGTAAAATCAAGTTAAGTGCAGGAAAACACTCCGATCTAATTCGTTCCATCATCGAAGAATTTATTCCTCGCTTTGTGCCAGGCGGAGAACTAGTTTATGTGGGTGACACAGGAACAAAATGGAGTTATTTCGACGAGCAATTACTGCATACACTGGGTGTCAGACTGGGAAGTCACGGCAAAATGCCTGATGTGGTGGTTTACTACCGCAAGAAGAATTGGCTCATTCTGATCGAGGCTGTGGCAAGTAGCGGCCCAGTGGATGGTATACGCCATGCCGAACTTTCCGACTTGTTTGATGCAAGCACAGCAGGGCTTGTATACGTGACGGCATTCCCAGACCGTGGAGAAATTATGCGCAAGTTTTTATCTGTTGTTGCGTGGGAAACCGAAGTATGGTGTGCCAGTGACCCGACCCACTTGATTCATTTCAACGGAATTCGTTTTCTTGGCCCTTACGCCAAATAGTAGCTCATCAATACTTACCCATGTCAGTCGACCATTACGAGAACTTCCCCGTCGCCTCGATCCTGATGCCCAAGCATCTGCGCAAGCCGGTTGCGGCAATTTACCATTTCGCGCGCGCAGCCGACGACATCGCCGATGAAGGCGATCTGCCCGATGAGGAGCGGCTCAGGCAACTCGCTGAATTCCGCGCCGAACTGGCGCGCATCGATGAAAATAAAACGCCGCTCACGCCGCTATTCCGCAAACTCGCCGCCGAGATACAACAGCACGCGCTGCCGATGCAGCCGTTTTATGATTTGCTCGATGCGTTCTCGCAAGACGTGGTGAAAAAACGCTATCAAGATTTTTCTGACCTGCTCGACTACTGCCGACGCTCCGCCAATCCGGTCGGCACGTTGCTGCTGCATCTTTATGAGGAGGCCACGCCGGTCAACCTCGCCTATTCGAATGCCATCTGTACCAGCCTGCAACTGATCAACTTCTGGCAGGATGTGCAAAAGGATTACGCCATCGGACGCATTTACCTGCCTTTGGACGAACTGGCGCAATACGGCGTGAGCGAGGCACAGATCGCGCAGTGCATCTGCGACGACGCATGGCGCAGGCTGATGCAATTTCAGGTGGATCGCGCCCGCGCGATGATGCTTTCGGGAGTGCCGCTCGGCAACATCCTGACCGGACGCATCGGGCTGGAGATGCGCATGATCATCGCGGGAGGATTGCGCATCCTCGACAAACTGGAAAATATTCAATTCGACATATTCCGCCACCGCCCGGTATTGCGCCCGTTCGACTGGATTATCATGCTGGCCAAAAGCGCATCGCTTCGTTTCTGATATGAATCCTCAAGAATATTGCCAGGAAAAAACCGCCGCCAGCGGCTCCAGCTTTTACTACAGCTTCCTGTTCCTGCCGCCGGACAAACGCCGCGCCATCACCGCGCTGTATGCCTTTTGCCGCGAAGTTGACGACGTGGTGGATGAGTGCTCCGACGCCAACGTGGCGCGCGCCACACTCAACTGGTGGCGCGGGCAGGTGGCGGAAATCTACGGCGGCAAGCCGCAGCATCCGGTGGCGCTGGCGCTGGTTCCGGTGGTGCGGCAATTCAACTTGGCGCAGGAACACCTGCTGGAACTCATCGACGGCATGGAGATGGATATCGACCAGCCGCGCTACCCGGATTTCAAATCGCTGCAACTGTATTGCTACCGCGTCGCATCGGTGGTCGGACTGCTGTCTGCGAAAATCTTTGGTTACAGCGACCGGCGCACGCTGGAATATGCGCACGACCTCGGCATCGCCTTCCAGCTCACCAACATCATCCGCGATGTCGGCGAGGATGCGCGGCGCAATCGCATCTATCTGCCGATGGACGAACTGCAGCAGTTCGGCGTAACGGCGGCGGACATTTTCGGCGCGCGCGAAACGGAAAATTTCCACAAGCTGTTGGCGTTCCAGATCGAACGCGCGCAACGTTACTACCGGCAGGCGCTCGACCACCTCCCCGCAGCAGACCGCAAGGCGCAGCGCACCGGCCTGATCATGGCGGAGATCTACCGCACCACGCTGGATGAAGTCGTTGCCAGCGGCTGCCATGTCTTGAAAGAACGTGTCTCGCTTACGCCGCTGCGCAAACTGTGGCTGGCTTTCAAGACGTGGATCAAAAATTAGAAAATGAGTTTCCCTTCTCCCTAAACCTACACATGATCATTAAGCCTCTTGTAGGGTGGGTAAACAGCTTCATCGTTTGCCCACGCGGTGCGCGATGCGAGAAGCCGCGTGGGCACAAAAACGTGCCCACCCTACGCCCTTGCGGGAGAAATAATCCATGAACCCTGCCATCATCGGCGGCGGCTACGCGGGCATGGCAGCCGCGGTCGCCTTGGCCGAACGCGGCATTTCCGTCACCGTGTTCGAAAGCGCCAGGCAACTCGGCGGTCGCGCGCGCGGCATAGTCCTTCAGGACACCCAACTGGACAACGGCCAGCATCTGCTGCTCGGCTGCTACCGCCAGACCCTGCGCCTGATTGAGCAGGTCGGCGGCAACCTCGAACAGGACTTCCTGCGCCTGCCGCTGCAACTCGATTTACACGGTGAGTTTTCGCTCAAGGCGCCGCGCCTGCCTGCGCCGCTGCATCTTTTGGTTGCATTGCTCGGAGCACAAGGACTGCCGTTCGGTGCGCGCCTGAATGCCATACGCTTCATGCTCGCGCTAAGCCGCACAAATTTCCGGCTGACACACGACATGACCGTTGCCGAGTTGCTCGCGCAACACGGCCAAAATGCCGGGCTAACCCAAAAGCTCTGGGAGCCGCTCTGCATCGCTGCACTGAATACGCCTATTTGCAAGGCTTCTGCGCGGGTGCTGCTCAACGTGCTGCGCGACGCGCTGACTCAGTCGCGCGCTGACAGCGACATGTTGTTGCCGCGCGTGGACTTCACCACGCTGTTTCCGCAGCGTGCCGCGCGCTACATCGAACAGCGCGGCGGCAAGGTGCTCGTCACATGCGGCGCAGAGTCTCTGCGTCCGCTCGAAAGCGGCATGGAGATAACCACCGAGCAGGGAGCGGAAAAGTTCAGCCATATCATCTGCGCCGCGCCACCTGCGGTTGCTGCAAAGCTGCTGCGCCCCATCGCTGCACTCGAAAGCTTGGTGGCGCAAATCGAAACCTTGCAGCATCAACCGATCTACACCGTTTATCTGCAATATCCCGCCCATGTGCGCCTGCCACACCCGATGCTCGGACTGCATCAACGCTATAGCCAGTGGCTATTCGACAAAGGACAGATCGCCGGACAGCACGGCCTGCTCGCCGCCGTCATCAGCGCGGAAGGCATCCATCAAGAGTTATCCCAAGAACATCTGGCACAAAAAGTAATCGCGGAATTGCGCGAAGAATTCGGCATCGCCGAGTTACCGGAATGGTTCAGGATTATTGCCGAAAAGCGCGCCACTTTTACCTGCGCACCCGGCCTGCATCGTCCTTCACAACAAACGCCCCTGCCCGGCCTGCTGTTGGCGGGCGACTACACCGCTGGTGATTACCCCGCCACGCTGGAAGGCGCAGTGCTGAGCGGACTGCGTTGCGCCGAACTGGTTCAGTTTCACCACCAGTAGCCGCTCAGACTTTATCTGACAGATGGTGTTCGTTCAATTTAATACGCCCGGCGAATGCCTCAAATGCGCCAGAGAACATTATCGCGTTCTGGTTGACTCGCCGGTTCTGGCGAATGGGCACTGGTAAGAATCATCCTACTGCCTTGACGTTCCGCTTTCATGCAAGCAAATAGCGAAGGTGAAGGTCAACACCATAAGACAACACATGCAGGCTGAACTCGCCCAAAAATATCTGGTGGATCAGGCGAAGGCTTCTAACTTTGAGTTTATTAATGTTGGCGGATTCATGTTCATAGCGACAAGAACTTTGGCGGCTACGCCCTCGAATCGTAGCGGCGAATCATATTCAGGCGCAGATTGGAAGTTTGGTAAAATGAGACCGGTTCGGTATATTCGAAACCAGATTTCGCGCCTCTCGTTTCTAAAACCGCGTGTTGAATGTATGCTCCAATTATTCCGCAGCATGGCTGACCCGCTTTCATGAGGAATTCGTATGACTTTATCTCAGCATCGCGAACGAAATCCCATCCTGAAATACCTCATTTATTTTATTGTCCTGCTATTGCTGGCGGGTACGGCTTGGTATTTCACGCGCCCCGAACCGGTTCATGTGAAGTTGGCCAAGGTCAAGCGCGGCGCGGTGGAAGCGACGGTGAGCAATACCCGCGCGGGAACGGTGAAGGCATGCCGCCGCGCCAAGCTGGCTCCGCCGGCGGGCGGGCAAATCGCGCATCTGCTGGTTAAAAAGGGCGAGCGGGTCAAGGCCGACCAGATATTGCTGGAATTGTGGAACGACGATTTGCAGGCGCAGGCGCGGCTCGCGGAACAGCAGCTTAAAACGGTAAACACACGCATCGATGAGGTATGCACCGTCGCCGATCTGAGCAGCAAGGAAGCGGCACGGGCACGGCAATTGCGCGAGCGCGGGTTTATTTCGCCGGAGGGTTTGGAGCGCGCCGAGGCGGATGCAAAAGCCAAACAGGCCTCCTGCCGCTCGGCACGCAGCGAGATCGAACAAAGCCGTTCGCGCATCGCCGTGGCACAGGCCGGTTTGCGGCGCATGGTGTTGCGCGCGCCGTTCGCCGGCATCGTGGCCGACATCAGCGGCGAACTGGGCGAATATGCCACACCTTCGCCGCCCGGTATTCCGACCCCGCCCGCCATCGATCTGATCGATGATCGCTGCATGTTCGTCAGCGCGCCGATCGACGAGGTGGATGCGGCCAACATCAAGGCGGGACAGGTGAGCCGCATCACGCTGGATGCGATCAAGGGCAAGTCGTTTGCCGGCAAGGTCAAGCGCGTCGCGCCGTATGTGCTGGAGCTGGAGAAGCAGGCGCGCACCGTCGAAGTTGAGGTGGAATTTGTCAACCCTCCGACAGCGGAAAATTTATTGGTCGGCTATAGCGCGGATGTCGAGATAATCCACACGACCCATGACAAGGTGCTGCGCATTCCCACGCAAGCTCTGCTGGAAGGCAAGCGGGTACTTGTCTACAGTCCAGTGAGCGGCGTATTGGAAGATCGCGCCGTAACGACAGGTTTATCCAACTGGGAACTTACCGAGATTATTTCCGGTTTGAACGAAGGCGACCAGATTGTGCTGTCGCTGGATCAGGCCGGGGTGAAGGCTGGCGCGCGAGTGCAACCGGAAATTGGAAAGCCGGTTAAATGATCGCGCAATGCAGGTCGGGTTTTAACCCGACCGGTTGCCGCGTGGTATTCCCGCATATCGTTTCCTGCATTCGGCGGACACCATGAGGGTGCTGTGTCAGCCCTTGCGCGGGCTACAATGCAACAACAACGAAAGGGAGGACAATGCCAACGATTAGCATGTTTTACGGGATTATGGTGGCGATACTTTTTGAGGATAATGGTCGGCATCATTTGCCGCACATTCATGTGCGTTAATCGGGTGAGAAGGCATCCATCGCTATTGAGGACGGCCAGTTGCTGGCGGGCAATTTCCCGCCCAAGCAATTAAAAATGGTGCAGGCGTGGATTGAGATTCACAAAGACGAATTGTTTGCCGATTGGGAATTGGCTGTTGCTGGTGAAGAGCCTTTCCGTATCGCACCGCTGCAATAAGGAGACAAGCATGGAAGCTTTATTGGACGTGGTCAAAGTAGAAGTCGAGCCGGATTACAAGTTGCGGCTCGAATTCGAGAACGGCGAGAAGCGTGTTTTTGATATGTCCGCTTACATGGATAAACGTCCGTTCGTGCGCATAAAGGAACGCTCTTTATTCGCACTGGCAAGAGTTGATTATGGGACGGTCGTCTGGCCTGGCAATATCGATATTGCGCCGGAAACACTTTATGACCGATCAATTCCGGCATAGGCGGCGTAGCGAGCGTAGCCCGGATGAAATGTAATGTAATCCGGGAGAACTTGGATATGGTAAACCATCACCCCCGGATTCCGGCTTTTAGCCTGCATCCAGGCTACGGTTGCTGCTCATCCAGTAAAAATTGCCATCGTTTTAAAATTGGGGTTTGAATGATCGAACTTAGCCAGGTCAGCCGCAGCTTCATGGTCGGCGATCAGCAAGTCGCCGCGTTGCGCGGCATCGACTTAAGTATCGCAGCGGGCGACTATGTTTCAATCATGGGGCCGTCCGGCTCCGGAAAATCCACTTTGCTCAATTTGATCGGGCTGCTGGATCGCCCTACTTCCGGAACTTACCGGCTGGATGATGGCAACGTCACCGATTTGGATGATGAGCAACAAGCCAAGGTGCGCAGCAATAAAATCGGTTTCGTTTTTCAGGCGTTTCATCTGGTGCCACGCTTGACGGCGGCGATGAACATCGAACTGCCGCTGATCCTGGCGGGCATCCCCCCCGCCGAACGCAAAGAACGCGTCATGCAATTACTGGAAAACTACGGCTTGGCGGATCGCGCCGATCACCGTCCCGACCAGCTCTCCGGCGGGCAGCGTCAGCGTGTGGCGATTGCGCGCGCCACCAGCATGCACCCCGCCGTGCTGCTGGCCGATGAGCCTACCGGCAATCTCGATCAGGCCACCGGCAAAGAGGTGATGAACCTGCTCGAGCAACTGGTCGCGCAACAGGTCACGCTGATCGTCGTCACCCACGATCCGGCCATCGGCGGGCGCGCGGCGCGCCAGTTGCATATGGTGGATGGTCAGTTCATCGGCGAAACCAGGCGCGGCACATGAAGCTGATTGATGTCGTGAATTTTGCTTGGGGCAGTCTGCGCGGCAGCGTCACCCGCACCTTGCTGATGATGCTCGCCATGTCTATCGGCGTCGCATCGGTGGTGGTGTTGACCGGACTGGGCGACGGCGCGCGAAATTATGTCATCAACCAGTTCTCCTCGTTGGGCACCAATCTGCTGATCGTATTTCCCGGACGTACCGAGACTGCCGGCATCGGGCCGGGCATGCTGCTCGGGCAAATCCCGCGCGAAATCAGCCTTGATGACGCGCAGGCTTTGCTGCGTAGCCGTGCTATCGGACGCATCGTGCCGATGACGGTAGGCTCCTCACAAATTTCTCACGATGCGCTCAACCGCGAAGTGGTCGTGCTCGGCTCCTCCTCCGAGATGCTGGAAGTGCGCCACATGAGTTTGGCGCAAGGGCAATTTTTGCCCGCCGGAGATATTCATTCCAGCGAGTCGGTGTGCGTGTTGGGAGCCAAGATCAGGCGCGAATTATTTGGCCAGGAGCCGGTCATCGGTGCCTGGGTGCGGCTGGGTGACCGGCGTTTTCGCGTGATTGGCACGATGGCGAGCCAGGGCGAGTCGATGGGCTTCAATACCGATGAGATTGTCATCATCCCGGTCGCCTCGGCGCACATGCTGTTCAACACCTCCGGATTGTTTCGCATTCTGGTGGAAGCGAAAAGTCGCGATGCCATCGAACCGGCCAAGCATGATGCCGAAGAGATATTGTTTCGCCGGCATAATGGTGAACGTGACGTGACGGTCATCACGCAGGATGCCGTGCTGGCCACCTTCGACCGCATCCTGCGCGCGTTGACGCTGGCGGTGGGCGGCATTGCCGCGATCAGCCTGTCGGTGGCCGGTATCCTGATCATGAACGTGATGCTGATTGCCGTCTCGCAACGCATCAAGGAAATCGGTTTGCTCAAGGCGCTGGGCGCACCGGCGGCGCAAATCAGAAACCTGTTTTTTGTCGAAGCGATTTTATTGTCCGGCATCGGCAGCGTGATGGGATTGATTTTGGGTGAGATTGGCGTATGGGTGATCGCGCAAATCTATCCGTCGCTGCCGGTAGCCGCGCCCTGGTGGGCAGTGCTGGCGGCTCTCGGCACATCGCTTGGCACCGGCATCCTGTTCAGCGTGTGGCCGGCACGGCGCGCGGCAAAACTTGATCCGGTGATGGCGTTGGCAAGATCTTGAACCTGCTGGCTTCGCGCGGAACGGGCAATGTATTTGTGGCTGTCCGCTGGGTAATCTGCCAGCACAGATTTTACGCAATGGGGAAGACCAAGCTTCAACTATTTTCAGATCATGTCGGCCCTATAAGAGCCGTGCTTGCACCCGCCGCCACGGCTCTCATATAACAGCGATCCCGCTTGCTCTGCGTATTCGGCAAGAAGCTCTTCGGTAAAACTCTCTAAAGCGAAACAACCGGCATCAGCGATGGCCAAGCCTGCGATGGAATATCCGGGGAAGTGCCGCTGGACATGCGGTTATTCTGGTTCGTGATGGCGCGCTTGATGTACTGGCGTATGCACTGGGTGGCATAGGCCGAAAAACAGAACCGTCCTTCCACTTCGTGTTTCTCCAATGCACAAGCGAGACCCGGATTATCTTCCCTGACCAAGTCAAAGAGCGCCACCCCACGGTTGGCATAACGATTGGCGATATCAACCACCAGGCGCAAGTTGTGGGCGATCATCTTTTGCTCCGCAGCAAAATCGTCATCCCCGACGAGACTTGTGGAGACCGGTTGCTGTTCGGCGCTCAATGACGGCTCATGCCCGACCTCGTTGAAGCATCCGGTCTCGTTAAAGTAATGGGCGCGCCGAAGTGCGAATGTCCCCGCCGAAGCGGACAAATTCTCGACTTCGGCAGTCTCCGGATTACAGGTGTCAAGCAAAACGTCTTGTTCCGAACAAACATACCCATTCATGACCGGCTCCCGTTGTGGTGGTTTTCAGGATGAGTCATTGTGGCAATGCCGGAGTTTTTAAACTATCGGCGCTTTGCTCAATCTGCGTTAAGCAAATCCTGCAATCTACCCATCGGTGTTTGTCCTATGCCGCCAACCCGTCAAACTCTGTAAACTTCCGGCTCGAATCGGTACAGATGATTTATGGCGGCAGGCGCTTATCCAAAATGAGGCTCTTCCAACAAGCATGAATACTCAAGCTACATCGACCGGCAACGTGAATAAGCGGGGCCATTCAGATCAATATTGGGTTAAGATCTGGCAGCCGCTATTGCTGTTTATTATCTTCACTATCGCCATCAGCATGGCAAGCTATGCCGTCTTCCAGCACTACAAGGAACGCATAAAAATCGACAGCCAGGGTGACCTCGGCGGTATCGCGGAGCTGAAGATCAGGCAAATCACCTCCTGGATTGATGAGCGCAGGGGCGATGCGCAAGTCATCGCGGAAGATACCCTGTTTGTGGCCGCAGTTAACCATTGGCTGCAACAGGGCGCCCCGCCCGGAGAAACCAGCGTGCAACTGGCCGGGCGACTGGCATCGCTGCAACAGGCCTTTGCGGCTCACGGCTATATCTCGGTTTCCCTGTTCGACGACCAGGCCATGTTGCGCCTGTCCTCTGCTACGGATGAAGCGCCGATCCAGGGAGTGGAAAAGGCGCGTTTGCTGGAAAGCATGCGTACCGGGCAAATCGTTTTTTCCGATATCCACCGGGAGAGAATCAGCTCGGGGGAGAGGATCGAGATCGAACTCAGAGCGCCGCTAACCCTGGTCACAAACGGGAAAACGCGCACCATCGGCGCAATTCTTTTCCGCATTGATCCTTCCCGCTTTCTCTTTCCGCTCATCCAGCGCTGGCCGACCCCCAGCCCAAGCGCCGAAAACCTGCTGGTACGCCGCGATGGCGACGAAGTGGTATTCCTGAATGAACTGCGCCACCGCAAGAACACGGCGCTTGCCATGCGCCTGCCGATGAGCAAAAGTGGATTACCGGCGGTGATGGCGGCAATGGGTCAGGAGGGGGTGGTGGAGGGAATGGACTACCGAGATGTGCCGGTGGTCGGCGTATTGAGCAAGGTACCCGGCACTTCTTGGTCTATGGTTTCGAAGATAGACCAGGCGGAAATCTATGCGCCCATAAACCAATTGGCTAATTGGATGGCGGCACTGATGCTGATCCTTGTCGGCGCAAGCGGCGGGATCGCCGCCTTTTGGCAGCG
Source organism: Gallionella sp. (assembly GCA_023259035.1). Classification (GTDB taxonomy): domain Bacteria; phylum Pseudomonadota; class Gammaproteobacteria; order Burkholderiales; family Gallionellaceae; genus Gallionella. The sequence goes on along the minus strand of JAHFRA010000020.1, from coordinate 3,929 downwards.
CAGAGAAAAACAACAACACGAGAGCGAACTCCAGCGTCAGTCGCTCACCAGACATCTGGATTACCTCACCAAGTATGCAAACGACATCATCCTGCTGCTGGACAGCACCGGCAAAATAGTTGACTTCAATGACCGCGCCCTCGAGGCATACGGCTATACCGCCGAGATTTTCTCGACCCTGAACATATCCGATTTGCAGGCAATTGATTTCACCCCCCATTTCTCCGACCGGCTCGAAGAAATAAACCGCACAGAGTCATTGCGATTCGAGTCCACACATGTGCGGCGCAACGGGGAGAATTTTCCGGTCGAGGCCAGCGTGCGACTGATCGATACCATCGGGGAGAAATTCCACCAGGCCATCATCCGCGATATCACCGAACGCAAAATGGCCGAGGAAGAACTTGCCCGACAACAGAGTTTCGTCCGGCAGATCATCGACAGCGATCCCAACCTGATTTTCGTCAAGGATACCGAAGGCAAGTTTCTGCTTGCCAATGCGGCAATGGCGAAAAGCTACGGACAGACTACCGGGGGAATCATCGGTAAATACAACTGGGAGTTGGCCGATAATTGGGCGTTGGCCGGCCATCAGGAACACCTTGCAGAATATGACCGGGGGCACCGGGAAGTGATCGAGAAGCGTCAGGAACGGGTGGCGCTCGAAACGGCATATCTTGCCGACGGCAAGAGCCACTGGTTTCAGACCCTCAGGAAACCTTTGGTGCAGAGCGATGGCACGGTCAGCGTGCTGACCATCGCAACGGACGTCACCGGACTCAAAGAGACGGAACAGCGGCTGCAAACCAACAACCGGGCGCTCCAACTGTTGAGCGCATGCAACATGGCGTTGGTGCATATCGCAGAAGAGGGACAACTGCTGACCGAAGTCTGCAAACTGATCGTGGAAACGGGCGGTTACCGCATGGCTTGGATAGGGTTTGCCGAGCATGACCCGGAAAAAAGTGTGCGTCCGATTGCGCGCTATGGCTTCGAGACAGACTACCTGAACGGCATAAACATTAGCTGGGCGGACACGGAGCGGGGGCGCGGCCCCACCGGCTCGGCAATCAGGACGGGCGCAACGCAAGTCAACCAGAGTTTCCTGAACACTCCCCTGACGAATCCCTGGCGCGAGGCCGCATTGGCGCGCGGCTACCAGTCGAGTATCGCTTTGCCGCTCAGCGGCGGAGCACAGACATTCGGGGCGCTGACCATTTACTCCGCCGCACCCGGTTCCTTCAGCACCGACGAAGTAATATTGCTGGAAGAACTCGCGGTTAACCTGGCTTGGGGGATCACCGCACTGCGCACGCGCACCGAGCACGAACAGGCCGTCGAGATGCTGCGCAAAAGCGAGGAGCATTTCCGTTTCCTGACGGAAAATGCAACCGACATGATCTACCTCATGTCCCTGCCGGACGGGCGCTATGACTATGTCAGTCCCTCATCAACGCATCTGACCGGGTACACGCCGGAAGAGTTTTACATCACCCCGAGGCTGATGAGTACCCTTATTCACCCTGACTGGCATGCCTATTGTAAAGAACAGTGGGAGAAATTCCTGATGGGAGAGGTTGCTGCGCATTTCGAATTCCAGATCATCAACAAGTCCGGTGAGACCCGCTGGATACATCAGCGCAATGCGCCGCTCCGGAGCGGTGAGCGCAACGAAACCCTGATCGCCATTCAGGGCGTGGTCACCGACATTACCGAGCGCAAGCTGGTGGAGGCGCAACTCGAGAACGAGCGCACCCGCTTGCGCACTCTGGTGCAGACCATTCCCGACCTGGTCTGGCTCAAAGATACGGATGGCATCTATCTCAGTTGCAATCCGCAAATTGAACGCCTCTACGGCGCGAAGGAAGCGGATATCGTCGGCAAGACGGACTTTGACTTCGCAGATGCGCAACTCGCCGAGCACTTCCGCCAGAAAGACCGGGAAGCCATGGCTGCCAACAAGCCGAGCGTCAACGAGGAATGGGTCACCTATCCCGACAACGGTCAGCGCGCACTGCTGGAAACCATCAAAACACCCGTGCGGGATGAGGACGGCAAACTGATCGGCGTGATGGGCATTGCCCGCGACATCACCGGACGCAAACGGGCCGAACGAAGGGAGAGCCGCCTGCGCCATATCCTGGACAGCACACAGGACATGATTTTCATTTTTCGGCCCGACTCCCTGCGCTTTGTGTACATGAACAAGGGGGCGATTGACAGCATCGGCTACAGCAACGAAGAATTGCTGCTGATGACCCCGCCGGACATCAAGCCGCTGCTACCGGAGCCGGAATTCCGCAAGCTCATCGCTCCCCTTATCGCCGGCGAACAGAACCTGCTCCGCTTTGAGACCATGCACAGGCGCAAGGACGGAACCGAACTCCCGGTGGAAATACAACTGCAACTCGTGCAAGAGCAAGAGCAAGAGCAAGAGCAAGAGCAAGAGCAAGAGCAAGGCGAAAAAAGTCTGTTCGTGGCCGTTGTGCGGGATATTACCGAGCGCAGGAATGCGGAACAAGAATTGCAGAGGCAGAAAATCTTCATGTGGCAAGTCATTGATACCGACCCGAGCCAGATATTTGTCAAGGACGCCCAAGGAAACTTTCTCCTGGCCAACCAGAGCGCGGCAGCCGCTCATGGTTTGAACCCAGGTGAAATGATCGGCAAGAATCTTGCCGAAATCAACCGCTCCCCGGAAGAAGTAGCTGAATATCTGGCAGCGGATCGCAAGATAATCGAGGATGGGCGTGAAGTCAGCCTGATCGAGCCTTATACGCTTCCGAACGGTAAGCAACGCTGGCTCCTCACGGTCAAAAAACGGCTTGTTATGCCGGACGGCAGGTTGAGCGTACTGAGCATCGCTGCGGACATCACCCAGCAGAAGCTCTCGGAAATAAAACTTGCCCGATCCTACCGGAAGCTACAACAGCTTTACTTGCATCTGGAGAATGTCAAGGCGGAGGAACGGGCGAGAATCGCGCTCAATCTTCACGATGAGATGGGGGCGACGCTGGCCGCGACAAAAATGAGTGTCGCCTGGCTTGCCTCGAAGCTGCCCGCCGGCACGCCGCAGCTTGAGGCCGAGGTGGCTCACTTGACCGAACTGGTATCAGCCGGGATCCAGACCATGCGCCAGGTCGTCACCCAATTAAATCCGAGCCGGCTGGGCGATGTCGGGCTTGCGGCGTCGATACGGGACTATGTGAAGAAATTCCAGCAGTACACGGGGATCGAGTGCCTGTTGATTTTGCCCAATGATGAGCTGGCGCTGGATACCAATCAATCCGCCACGATCTTCCGAATTCTTCAGGAATCCCTGAACAATGTGGTAAAACACGCCCAAGCGAGCGAAGTGCATATCCTCCTCAAGAAACGGGGCAAATCGCTATTGCTGACAGTAGAGGATAATGGTATCGGGCTTAATCTGGACGAGCACAAGGAGCAATCCTTCGGCTTGCTCGGCATCCGGGAGCGCGCCCTGATAGTCGGCGGAAAAGCCAGGATCAAGAGCCAGCCAGGCAAGGGAACCCAAGTGTCGATAAGCATCCCGCTGGCGGCTGAGAGTAACTCGCTTGATACGGTATAAGCGCAACGTTCCGGCAGGAAACCTTGAAAGGAGTTGAATCGTGATCCGTGCACTTATCGTCGACGACCACGCCATCGTGCGCCAGGGGCTGAGAAGAATATTGGACGAAGCGAAAGAAGTTGAGGTCGGCGCCGAGGCTGCCAACGGGGTTGAAGCGCTAAAAAAACTCAGCGCGGGAAAATTTGATGTCGTGCTTCTCGATATATCAATGCCCGAGAAGAACGGCATCGACACCCTGAAGCAAATCATCGACAGGAACAGCTCGGCCAAGGTGCTGATCCTGAGCATGTACCCGGAAGACCAGCACGCGGTGCGGCTGATGAAAGCCGGCGCTTCGGGC
>JAHFRA010000067.1 GCA_023259035.1 Gallionella sp. | reverse complement strand
AGCCCGAAGCGCCGGCTTTCATCAGCCGCACCGCGTGCTGGTCTTCCGGGTACATGCTCAGGATCAGCACCTTGGCCGAGCTGTTCCTGTCGATGATTTGCTTCAGGGTGTCGATGCCGTTTTTCTCGGGCATTGATATATCGAGAAGCACGATATCAAACTTTCCCGCGCTGAGTTTATTTAGCGCTTCAACCCCGTTGACAGCCTCGGCGCCGACCTCAACTTCTTTCGCTTCGTCCAATATTCTTCTCAGCCCCTGGCGCACGATGGCGTGGTCGTCGACGATAAGTGCACGGATCACGATTCAATTCCTTTCGAAGTTTCTTGCCGGAACATTCTGGTAATAACGAGCAGGTTTTTCATTAAAGCGATCCCGGTTGGATAATCTGGAAATGTAGCGGTGCCGTACCGCAGCAGTATAACCGCCGGGCGCATACGAATCCTTGTGATGTGCTGGCCGCCATCATCCAGCGGCAGTAGTTCGGTCATCGGCAAGCGGCGCCGCTGCTACCTGCAGCCCAGGGTATTCTGAATGCCGGCTTCAGGGGCAACTGCCATAACACTAACAAAGATTCCCCGCAACAAGTGGGGAAGCCACCCATGCTCCAAACTAATTCATATATGCCAATAGGTCTATAAGGGAATGAGAGATTTTAGTATCAGCGTTTGACTGATAGGCGCGGGTGTCAGGTTCGGGAGCTGCCTGTGGCGAAGGGCTGCTATGCGGCGCTCTGAATAACAGGCCTGGCGAAAATTGCCCAATGGTAGCCCAATAAATGACGGTACACGGCTGCCGGGGAATGTTGATTGCGGGAATATCAACAGGATACCAGCGACTCCTCAAATCGCACTTCGCTCCCTATCAGACAAACACCGTAAGCATAATCTCACTACCGCCTACATGATAATCAGACAAACGCCTCTGCCCTAAGCGCAAGCGAAGGAATATTATTTGATGGCGTTGGATTCATGCTGGTCGTACGGGCAATATCCGTACGACTTCAAACCAGGGTGGCATCCGGAACTTGTGCAAACGGAATCCGCCCGACGAATGGAGGTGTGGAGCGATGAACGTATTTATTGTGGAAAACTCGGAAGCTGTGGGGGAATGCCTGCAATCCATCCTGTCCGATATACCCGGCATCACGGTAATCGGCCATGCGGCGGATGAGGCGGATGCAATCGAGCACATTGATGCACTGCTGCCTGATGTCGTGATTCACGATCTCGGCCTGCAATCAGGAGCGGGGATCGGTGTATTGGAACACACCAAAAAGCGCCACGCCGCGATTAAAATCATTGTGTTTACCCGTTACACCGACAAGTTTTATGTCGAGCGCTGCAAACGCGCCGGAGCGGATTACTTTTTTGATAAATCTTTCCAGTTCACGCAGCTCCGCGAGATCTTATGGAAATGGGCGCACACCGACCGCCTTGATAACAAGTTTCGCTCCGGCAATAAATTTGATGCCTTGCAGATAGCCGGGGTATGAGTTGGAATATGTTTTAACCCATTGGAGGTAATCATGGACAAAGATGCGATACTCAAAACGCTCAACCGCATTCTGGAGCTGGAGCTGGCTGGCGTGGTGCACTACACCCATTACGCTCTGATGGTGTATGGCTACAGCCGCATCCCCATTGTTGACTGGTTGCAAAAGCAGGCCGACGAGGGGCTTGTTCACGCCCGGCTGGCAGGTGAGTTGGTAACCTGGCTTGGCGGGCACCCGTCGCTGGGCATCGGCCCGCTGCTGGAAACCTCCACCCACGACATCGGCGACATCCTGCGCGAGTCGCTGGCGCACGAAGACGAGGCACTGAAGGCCTACTACCAGTTGCTTGAACTCGCGAAGGACAAGGATGTCCGGCTGGAAGAATACGCCCGCAGCATGATTGTCGCAGAAACCGCACATCAGGATGCGGTGAACAAGATGCTGCGCAAACCGGGACAGGTGGAGACCTTCATAGAGTCCTTCGTCGCCTAGGAACTCTGGGCCGAGGTTCAAGAGTTGCGGCGAAGCGTGCCTTTTGAGCATACGCGGATCATTGATCGCGCCGACAAGGCCAGGTATGCGGAAAAATCCGCCGGACGAAATCATGTGCAGACATGCGATTCGACGATACAGCAGCCAAAGACACTGCGAATCTGCTACCTTCCCGTATGCGGGATGCTGACCAGCACCTGCGTTCCCTTGCCCGGCTTGCTGCTGATTCTGACCTTGCCGTTCGCCATCAGGGCGCGCTCTCTGATGCCGAGCAAACCGAAGGAGTTGTCCTTGTGCGCATTCCTGTCGAAACCCACTCCATTGTCTTTGACCAACAGGATCAACGAATGCCCCCTGTCTATTAACCGGATAATTACCCTGGTGGCCTGCGCGTGTTTGGCTACATTGTTCAGGGACTCCTGGAGTATCCGGAACATCGCCAAGAGCTGGTTCTCGTTCAGCGCAAACCCTTCTTCGGGCAAAACGAGCCCGCATTCAATTCCCGTCTGTTTCTGGAAATCACCCACGTAGCGCTCGACTGCCGCTGCGAATCCGAGGTCGTGCAGCAGGGTGGGCCTTAACTGGGTGACGATATGGCGCATGGTATGGATTGCGTCGGCCACCAGCTTATTCATGTGTTCCGCTTCTGCCGCGAACTGCGTCATTGCGGCAGGCAGCTTGTCTGCCAGCCAGTGAATGCTCATCTTGAGCGCGGTCAATGTCGCCCCCATCTCGTCGTGAAGTTCGCGTGCGACCCGCGTCCGTTCATCTTCCCTGACATGATCCAGATGTAAGGAAAGTTGCTGTAATTTACTGTAGGACTCGGCAAGTTTCCGTTCCGCGAATTTACGCGCGGTAATGTCGCGGAATGAACCGAGCACAACTTGCCGCCCGTTCAGTTCGATGACGGCGGCCTTGATGGACACATCGAGGATTCTTCCGTCCTTGGTGATCGCCTGGGTTTCGATCGTACTCCCCGCTTCGTCAGAACGATGCCGTTTGAAACTGTCGGATACCGCAGCCCCGCCCACATCTGGATGGAGAACCTTTTGCGGCTGGCCGATGAGCTCCGTTCTCTTCCAGCCGAGCAGATCTGCAAACGACTGGTTGAGATCGAGGAATACGCCGGTTTCAGCGTCGGCGAACGCAATGGCATCGGTGGCTTCCTCGAACAGCTTGCGGTAGCGTTCCTCGGCCTCGTTGAGTTCGATGACTTTTTGCTGCAAATGGGCATTGGCGGAGGTCAGTTGACCGGTCATGAAATTGAACGAAGTTGCCAGTTCCGATATTTCATCGAACCCTTTTATATTTGCTTGGGCCGTGTAATCCCCATTCGTAATGGCGCGTACGGCTACCGTGAGTTGCTTCACCGGTCTCGCAATCTTCCTTGCCATATACATGGCGATGAAAATAACAAACAGGATGAAAAACGACAGGGTTATGAATAATTTCTTTTGCAGCTTCGCCAGCGGCGCGAAAGCCTCGGTCTGGTCTATATGCGCCATGATGCACGCCGAGCCGAATTCGGGCACCAGACGGAACCCGTGAATGATCTCTACATCCCGGTAGTCCAGATCGAGGATCTCCGTATTTTTACCGCCCAGACAGGCCTGCATGGGATGTGCATGAATCGGGATGTCATTTCCCTGTGTGGAAGGGTATTTGGCCTGAGTGACGAAATAACCATCGCCATCCGCAAGAAAGGTCTCTCCAGATTCGCCAAGCTCCGGGGGGCGGTCAAATATCGGTTGAAGACTCGCTGAAGGGTAACTTATTTCCAGTTGCAATCCGGCGTTGGGTTCCGCTACCGAAATAAAATAGGCGAGGTTATGCCCGATGCCTGTTCCGGAGAATTTCGCAAGCTGCCCGGTTTGAAAGGTTATATTTTCCCCGTTCCAGGCTGCGGAAGTTCCAACGGTCAGGTTGTCGCCGCCTGCCCTGCGCAGAGTCGCGCCTTGGGCTCCTTCCGAAGTCAGATATGATTTAATCAGTCTGGCGGCGCATACCTGAGTGAGTTTCGCGTCGTTGCATTGGGCACCCAGGCTCAGGAGGAACAACTTCGCCCGGTCGTTGGCTCGCGTCAGAACCATGACCAGTTGGTCATGCTTGGTATCGGCAACCCGTCCCACCGTCTTGATCCGTTCCGTCCTGATGGCTTCGAACATAAGGTTGTGGGCTACCCAGCCAACCGTGATGGCCGGCAAAATGCTCAGAAACAACAGCACGAGGACGAGGCGCGCTTCGATCGAATTGAACCGGATTCTTTTATTCATCACATAATCGCTTGAAACAGGCCGAGGTATTCGAATTGTCCGGCAGTTTTCTCAGTGGATGGTGCATGTCCCTGACAGATGGCGGTCGTACTTGACGAAATAGGCGCTTAGCACGAGGTCTGAATAAAAATCGAAACGGTCGAACTTGAGGCTGTATAAGGTGCAGTTGTTGCTGGTATTGACCCGGCAAATAATCGCCCTCCCGATGAAGCCGATATTAAGGCGGACGCGCAGCTTCGTTCCTTTCTTCAAGGACGTGAGAGCGACGAATTCAACCAATGCGCCCCCCTGTGAAACATCGTGCGTTTTTAGATCGACATTGCTGCCGTTAATAATCGCGCAGCCCGTTGAGTCCAAGGGAAACCGGGGGGCGGCCCGTCGTTCTTGAATATGCATTTTTCAACTTCCTCCTAATGTCGGGTCTGTCAAATCGTTCTTCATCACATAAAAAATAAGTTCGGCATTGTTTTTCAGATTCATCTTTTCGAGGATGTGGGTGCGATAGGTGCTGACGGTCTTGGCGCTCAGCGACAAGGCTTCAGCGATTTCGGACA
>JAHFRA010000048.1 GCA_023259035.1 Gallionella sp. | reverse complement strand
CCAGCACTCGCTCACCGGCATTCACACGCTTGCTCACTTCTGACATCAAATCGTCCACCTGATGCGTGGCCGGGCGCACCTCGATCTGCGGGTCAACCAGGCCGGTCGGGCGCACCACCTGCTCCACCACCTGCCCGGTATGTTCCGCCTCGTAAACGGAAGGCGTGGCGGAAATGAAAACCGTCTGGCGCATCACATGCTCGAATTCATCGAAGCGCAACGGACGGTTGTCCAATGCGGATGGCAGGCGGAAACCGTAGTTGACCAGATTTTCCTTGCGCGCGCGGTCGCCCTTGTACATGCCGCCGACTTGCGGGATGGTGACGTGGCTTTCATCTATGAACATCAGCGCATCCGGCGGCAGGTAATCCATCAGCGTGGGCGGCGGCTCGCCCGGATTGCGCCCGGACAGATGGCGCGAATAATTCTCGATGCCCTTGCAGAAGCCGATCTCGTTGAGCATCTCCAGATCGTGGCGCGTGCGCTGCTCGATGCGCTGCGCCTCCACCAGTTTATTTTCCTGCTGGAAAAATGCGATGCGCTCGGCCAGTTCCAGCTTGATGGTTTCGATGGCGCGCAACACGGTAGCGCGCGGTGTGACGTAATGGCTGGAAGGGTAAACGGTATAGCGCGGCACGCGGGTCAGGATGTACCCGGTGAGCGGGTCGAACAACGACATGCTCTCCACTTCGTCGTCGAACAGAGACAGGCGCAACGCATGCTCGCTGTTTTCCGCCGGAAAGATATCAATCACATCGCCGCGCACGCGGAAGTTGCCGCGATTGAAATCCATGTCGTTACGGTCATACTGCATCTCGGTGAGGCGTTTGATCACATCGCGCTGCGGCATCTTCTCGTTCTCGCGCAAGTGCAAAATCATGCCGTGATAATCCACCGGGTCGCCGATGCCGTAGATCGCCGATACAGTCGCCACGATCACCGCATCCTGCCGCTCCAGCAGCGACTTGGTCGCGGACAGGCGCATCTGCTCGATCTGCTCATTGATGCTGGAATCTTTCTCGATGTACACATCGCGCGACGGCACATACGCCTCGGGCTGGTAATAGTCGTAATAGGAAACGAAATACTCCACCGCGTTCTCGGGAAAGAAATCGCGCAGCTCGGAATACAGTTGCGCCGCCAGCGTCTTGTTCGGCGCCATCACAATCGCAGGCCGCCCGGTACGCGCGATCACGTTCGCCATGGTGAACGTCTTGCCGGAGCCGGTCACGCCGAGCAACGTCTGGAATGCCAGTCCGTCCTCGATGCCCTCCACCAGTTGCGCGATGGCGACAGGCTGATCGCCCGCCGGTTCGAATGGCTGATGCAGGCGGTAGGGGCTATCGGGGAAGGTGATGATATTCATTTGCAACATGCATCTTCTGAAAGCTCAGAATCCTGCTGTGGCTTAACCGTCAGATACAAGCTTGGTCAGGGCAAAGCTGCCGCACATTCACACCTAACTCTGCAATAAAATCAGCTTTTTTGTACCAGCCGCTATCCAAAGCATTTACTACGGCTGCTCCGGCAATACAAGCTGCTGCAAGAAACTTCCGGTCACTTTTATCTACTGAATTGGGCGGTAACTCATTAAAGCCACGAGTCTCGTCAGTAATCGGCGTAATGGGTACGAGCCGGATTTTCTTTCCTAAATACATATGGTCGTGAAGATATTTGAAGAACATATCCCCCACACCTGGTTGCCCTTTGAAGTTTAGGTGGTTGCTGTATTCTGCGAAGATCAGTCCAGGCTCATCAAGAATAATTCGGCTGCGTTTTCTGGATGAAACCAGCCCTTCAAGAAATTCAGTGCATGCATACTGGCAAGTCAGACTGGCATGAGTATCACGCCCGTTGGCAGCCATCGCCACATTAGTATCCACGACAACATTCATCAACGAACAGCCTCCATCTTTCTCCTCAGTATGGCTTTTCTGGTTTCGGCAATCTCAGTCATTTCATCGCCAAAGAACTCTGGCGGCCAATTCAATATATCACCGAACAAATCCAGATTTAGGTCAACGAGCTCGGATTGACCGCCAATGCTATTGCAGAAATACAACTTAATGTCCCCTGAATCAAAAGTTTCGTCGGCCACGCGACGCTGGAAGCGCCGTAACATATGCTCACTATGGCTCTCCACAATTACCTGCAAGCTCCTGACCTTCGCTACGTTAAGAATTACATCTGCCAACCCACTTTGCACCGAAGGGTGCAAATGAATTTCAGGTTGCTCCATGATAATTGTGCTGCCTTCTGGAACATAGTAGAGCAATACCAACGCAGGTAATACTTGAGACACACCAAAACCTACATCAGTTAACGAAGCTGACGGGCTGTGAGTATCACGCTTGACCACGGCCCGATAAAGGTTCGCGCCTTTACCAATTTCCTCAATTTTGAAATCGTGTATTAGTTTTAATTCTTTCAACCAGTATGCAATCATTTCCTGAAAGGGTTTGCGTCTAGTTCCTTTGCCGAGATTACGAGTTTCATTGCGTGCAGTTGCAGATAGCATGGCCTCAATGGTTCGTTGGCCGCGTAGGCCAACATCCAACGGGCTGGTACCCGACCACGGATATTCACGCTTGGGGTACTCGCGCAAGGGGCCAAGATAGTAAATCGAATCCATCATTGACTCGTATTCGGCTCCAAATAAACCAAGGAATTCTGCATTTTGGTAATAGGTAATTGCCTGATCTGGAAATAGATGAGTCTTGATCGGGCCAGGTAATGCCCACGCACGCTGTTTGTTGCGCACAAAGCGAAAGTTTGATCCCTCCGGACACTTCGCATTCAATTCAAATTCTGTTCCTCCCTCTTTCTTCGAAGAGATCGAAAAGTTAAAGCCACCAAATTGATATTCAAGAAAATCCGAGATCAAAGTCTGACCTCTCAAGCGAGCCTTCGTTTTCACGGTAAGTTTGGAATCAGAAGCCAGCGCTTCCGTTCTCTTTTTGGTCGGATCAAAAATGTTGGCTTTCTGAGGCAGAGACCATTCAATTTTCCACTTGAGGTCTGCATCCACGTGATGCCCGTGAATTACATCGCTATAACTACCCAAATTGACAAGTTGTTCAGGGCCTCCAAAATCCAATACCAAACCACGATCCGTTGCATTCTTGGTTTGTTTTAGCAGTAACAAAAATTGCAGCAGGCTGCTTTTACCGGAGCTATTAGTGCCAAATAGCCCCGTGACCTGACCTAGCTTAATGTCAAGTTTTTTCCAAGACTTGAAGTTTTCTACATAGAGTCTATCGAGCATGACAACACCTCACACGTCAAACGTATCGGCGCATTATAACCTTGCGCCTTATCTAAACAGACACATCAATTCGCAAACTAACCATGTCAGGCAGTAGCAATCGTTATTGCACCCACAAGGGGTCAGCCGGGTTGTAAAGCCGATAAATCGGCAACAACTACGCACCGCCACATGAAACATCCGGTGCAATGTGCTTCGCCCTTCAACTTCGCTCAGGGCAAGCTTTTTGGCGCACTGTATTACCAATGCTACGGATTTGAATGTCAGGCGATCAAGCGCAGAGCCTTTGCCCCACCCCGCACCGCATCCACCACCATCCGCCGATCAAACGTCGCCAATAAATTTCGAGTCGCGCCAAGCTTTGCGTTCCTCACAACAATCATCAAAGATGAACAATCTCAACATCCCCCCAATGCAGCTTCAAATACTCTGCAACCAAACGTCTGTGGCAGTGATGGGGCTTGTCTTCGCTGCATAACAGGCATCCGCCATCCAGCAGGGCTTTGTCCATGTTTTCGATGTGGCGCGTCTGCATCAGGTCGATGAATTTTTTTTCGTACTCGCCCCAGTCGCCACCGTCTTTTTTGTACTTGTCGAGGATGTCCTGGGTCGGCGCGAGCTTGGTCAGGTGGCGATAGTCCATGCCGCAAACGGCCTTGGCAAAGTATTTCAGGTCGTCGCGCTTGGCGAAACCGGCGAGCTGGGAGACGTTGTTCAACCTGACGTCCACAATTGCCTTGGCGCCTGAACGTTTGAGTCTATCGAAAAAATTCTCTGCGGTCGTTTTGGTAAAGCCAATGGTGAACAGTTTCATCTTGTTGCTCCCGCGCTAACGGTCATGGCGCAAACCGTCTTGAATAATAAAGTCATGCGCATGACCGTTTCCCTCACCCCCGTTCCCCCTCTCCCAGAGGGCGAGGGGTACGGTCGGGCGCTACGCGAGATTTACTCCAACCAGTTCGTTTTGTCCGACCGCGCGCCTGGCCTGCCATTCGCCCTGATCGTATGCGATTCTGTCGGCTTGCCTGCGGTATGCCTGATCGATAATTTCGTCTCTGGAAACAAACATGTCGTCCATGGACATGCCGAGGGACGTTACGAGTCTCGCAATGGATTCCGTATGGCTTTCGAGTGAGCCGTCTTCCAGGATGTGCGTGACGATCAGCCCGCGCTTCAGCAGTTCCCTGGAAACAAGTATTGTCCGGTGGCAATCGAGCGGGTCTTTTTCCGCGCACATCAGCGCAATGCGGTAGTTGTTCGCGCCTTCCACGACCCGGTCCAGCCCGGACTGGAAAAGAGGGGTTTGCGCCAGGCGGTCATACTGAACCTTATCGGCGACATAGCAGGCGGGGTCTTCGCTGCGCGCGCCGAGTTCCTTGCCCAGAAATACATAACGAATGCCCGATGCCTTGAGGCTGTTTTGCAGATTCTCGCGGTTGAACTGCGGGTTGAATTTGCTGAATGGGGAGGAGCGGACATCGGCTACCGCCTGTATTTTATGGACGGACAGGAGGGTTATGAATTTCTCGATGGTGTGAGTGGAGTGCCCGATGGTGAAGACTTCGCTGCTCATGGCTGTCCTCCGAACCGCGACGGATAAAGGACGGAGGCGACAACCCGAAAGGCATAGCCGTTCCATGTTTCCACCAGGCTGATGCACAAGGTTGCATTTCCGATGGGGTAGGTGCCGTTAGTTTGCCTGAGATAATGCTCCCCGACTTCCGGGTCGGTGAGTGAAAACTTGTACGTTTGGTTGTGGTAGCCAAACTCCGCCCGTGCGCGCCTGCGTGGTTGCCTGCCCTCAAATCCTTCTTCTGTTTGTACATGAATCTTCAAATCGGTGACGGCAATCAATTTGAGGGAACTGGTGATGCCTGCCGCAACCGGCTCGGAAATTTTGTCGTTAAACCCATGGTAGGTGCTTTCCGCCTGCATCCAGAAATTTGCGTCGTATGGATCAATCAGCGCGTTAACCTGATTCAGCGTTGCTATACCTTCCTTGGCCCAGTAGTAGTCATCGGCAAGAATGTGGTTTTCGGTTTGGTGTCCCAATGGGGAATGGCTGTTTAGCGGCACGGTGATGATGTCCAGCAACTGCGCCTTCTCGCCCGTCTCGTACCGGCGCTCTTCCTCCGACACTTCTCTCGTTGGGCGTGAACTGACCGGGCGCAACCATTGGCCAGCGCGCGGGCCATCTAATTCCTTGCCAGCGATACAGCGCCCGGAAGGCGGTTTAGTGGAATTCGCTAAACAGATGATTGTTCGCTCGTACATATTCATTGCTCGAAATCCAAGTTTATTACCTTACCATAAAGGCGGCTCCCAATACGAATGGGATTGGGAGCAAACTTCATTTAGTGGTGTGTGACGTAATGGCTGGAAGGGTAAACAGTATAGCGCGACACGCGGGTGAGAATGTGGCCGGTGAGCGGATCGAACAGCGACAGCGATTCCACCTCGTCGTCGAACAGGGTCAGACGCAGCGCATGTTCGCTGTTCTCCGCCGGGAAGATGTCGATCACGTCGCCGCGCACACGAAAATGCCCGCGCGAAAATTCCACATCGTTGCGCTCATATTGCATGTCGGTGAGGCGCTTGATCGCATCGCGCTGCGGCATTTTCTCATTCTCGCGCAAGTGCAAAATCATGCCGTGGTAATCCACCGGATCGCCGATGCCGTAGATCGCCGATACCGTCGCCACGATCACCGCATCCTGCCGCTCCAGCAGCGACTTGGTCGCGGACAGGCGCATCTGCTCGATCTGCTCGTTGATGCTGGAATCCTTCTCGATGTACACGTCGCGCGACGGCACATAGGCCTCGGGCTGGTAGTAGTCGTAATAGGAAACGAAATACTCCACCGCGTTCTCGGGAAAGAAATCGCGCAGTTCTGAATACAATTGCGCCGCCAGCGTCTTGTTCGGCGCCATCACAATCGCAGGCCGCCCGGTACGCGCGATCACATTCGCCATGGTGAATGTCTTGCCGGAACCGGTCACGCCGAGCAGCGTCTGGAACGCCAGCCCGTCCTTGATCCCTTCCTCCAGTTGCGCGATGGCAACCGGCTGGTCGCCCGCAGGCTCAAATGGCTGGTGCAGACGGTAAGGGCTGTTGGGGAAGGTGATGATGTTCATGGTGATGGGCGTATTGTACGGGGAATGGGGCGATTGCCAAACGGGGAGGCAGCGCCCAATCCACGAATATCTGGACAAGCCGATTTTCGGGCGATACAGTACACAACATGCACACAACCTATTTCGATGAAGACGACATTCTCGTCATACGCTTGTCAGACAAGCCGATTGCCCGTGAGGTATCGCAAAACTGGAACACACATATCAGCTATGCCGATGACGGCAGCGCGGTGGAAGTGGTCTTGCTGGATGCGCGCGCCAACGGCGCTTATCCGCTGGAAATACAGCACGCACGTGCGGCTTGAATCCGCTGCTGATAATAGGGAGCTGTAACGAACGCCTGCGCGCCTTCCGGCAACTCACGCCGGAGCAACGTTTGTGCTGGGTGGAAGAACTGGCGGCGTTCTTGAGGCTGGCGAAGGCTGAACGCGAGAAGCAGCGGGGGATTTCGGGGCGAAGCTGACTCCATTCCATACACCTTGAAGGGAAGGTGAATTCAAACGTTAGGCTGCTAAATCAACGCGGGTTGCAATGAACGATTACGTTGCTTTGATTTTGGGTGTTGTGTGCGCCGGCATCGGCGGCGAGCTCTTCGTTCGCGGAGCGGTTGGCCTCGCTCATTGGGCGCGGATTTCTCCGGGCATTATCGGCGCAACCGTGGCCGCATTTGCCACATCAAGTCCGGAATTGTCAGTCTCAATAAATGCCGCTCTGGCTGGAACTCCCCAAATCGCCCTCGGCGACGCCCTTGGCAGTAACGTTGTGAATGTTGCCCTGATTCTCGGTCTTGCTTTAGTAATTTCTGGAATCCAAAGTCCTCGTGACAGCGTAAAACGAGATTTTCCTGTGGCGTTGTTGATTCCCATAATCACGGGTGTTCTATTTCTGGATGGTGAACTTTCCCGCGTCGACGGCTTCCTGATGTTGAGCATGTTTCTCGCTTGGCTTGTGGCAGCGATTATCGAAGCACGAAAACAACGAAGCGCCGCGGAGGAGGTTCTTGGGGAATATCGAAGGTGGATGGTCGTTCTTTCCTGCGTCGTCGGCTTTGCCTTTCTTGTCGCTGCCGGGAATCTTATTGTGGCCGGAGCAAGAGGCATCGCCATTTCCTTTGGCATAGATGAATTCATTATTGGGGCAACTATTGTAGCGGTTGGCACATCCGTGCCCGAACTCGCTACAATAGTCATTGCGAAGCTTCGCGGACACGATGAAGTTGGCCTGGGAACAATTCTTGGCAGTAATATTTTTAACGGCATTTTTATCGTTTCTGTCGCGGCCATTATCCACCCTATAACCGTTGCATGGCGTGAGGTAACTATTACATTGGTGTTTGGTCTCGTGGCCTTGGCGTTCACTTACCCTACACGCACAGGCTTCATTGAACGAAGACGGGGCGTTTTGCTGCTGGTGCTATATGCCGTCTATCTCGCTATCATCCTTCAACGGCAAGCAGCCTAACAATTTGCCCAACAACTAACGGGGTCGCATTACTCACTCTGCTTCATACAAAGCCTACACCCTAAGATGTTTGGAATACCCGCTCGATGAGTTGCTGTATGGAGAAGTAGTTCGAAAGCTATTCGGCATAGCGGCGAACGCAATTGCGCCCGCTGTCCTTTGCCAGATACAGCGCCTTGTCGGCTTTGCGCAACAGGTCTTCCTGATCTTCCGGAGCATTGGCGTAATACACGCCGACGCTGGCGGTAAAATGGAACACCCCTTTGCTGTAAGGGACCGAAAGCCCCTCAATCCCCGCACGTATGCGTTCGGCGGCACCGAGCAGCGCATCTTCGTTGCATTCCGCCAGCAACACCAGGAATTCCTCGCCGCCCCAACGCGCCGCATGGTCAAAAGCGCGTATGGATTCCTGAATCACCGCTGTGGCTGCACTCAAAGCCGTATCGCCTACCAAATGGCCGTAGCGGTCATTGATCAGCTTGAAGTAATCCAGATCAATCAACATCAGCCCCAGCGCCTCTCCTTGCCGGGACTGGCGGGCAAGTTCCTGATCGAAGCGTTTCTGCATGCCGCGCCGGTTGAGTAATCCGGTCAGCAGATCGGTCTCTGTCAGGCGCAGCAGTTCCTCGGTGCGTTGCTTAACCTTATCTTCTAGCCCGTCTCTGGTATCGCGCACCACTTTCACCATGTCGGTAAATTGTCTCGACAAGTCGCCTATCTCGCCTTTACCGATTCCCGGCAGATCGATCTGGTAATTCCCGTGCTGCACCTCAGCCATCGAGGCGCGCAGCCTGCTTATCGGCCCCAGAATCCAGCGATGCACCAGCCAGCCTACCAGTGACAATGCCAGTACCAGGGCCAGGCCGTACAACAGCGGCATGGACAACAAGGTATCAGACGAGAACAGGATTCGGGGATGCATCAATGTCAGGTCGAACCAGCCGATCTCAGGCAGGTAGGAAACGCCCAGGAGATGCTGTTTGCCATGGAATGTTACCCACAGGGTATCTACTGTTCTCTCGGAATTCTCCAGCCGCCTCATAACTCGCCGCAAATTTTCGATGTCGCCCGGGGATGTCAGCAACAAATCAACCTTGCTACGGTGCTCCACATCCTTGGTGATGCTGGCATAGTCAATCAGGTTGGCCTCCCGGTACAGCTGTATCGCCATATCGCGGTCAACGAACAGGTTGTGCACACCCGGCTGGTTAATATCGACCGTTTCCCTGAGAAACTCCGTGATGTTGATGCCCGTGCCGATTACCCCCAGCACCTCGCCGCCCCGCTTGATCAGCACATTGATCCAGACCTTGGTGACACCCAAATGTATGTCCGGGTCGACATTGACCTGATAATCTTTTCCGCTGCCCAGCGTGGCAAAGAACCATTTATCATTCGGATTGGTTGCCCGCAGGGTGTAGCGCAATTGCTTGCCGGTGAACTGGCCTGCCGCATCGTTGAAGTAGTAGTTGCCGGAGCGCGCAAATGCCGCAAAATAGCTTTGGTCGCGGAAATTCAGCCGGTATGCTTCCAGCACCTTGATGGCGCGCTCCCGTACCGCAGGATCGTCTTCATGCAAAGCCATGTCCAGCAACGCAGGATCGGCAGCCAGTTGCCGGGCCAGGGCAATCTCGCGTGTCAGCGGCAAAAGGGTTCGATGCTTGTCGAACATCACCTGGCGGCCTGCCAGCAATTCGGCCCATTTCTCGTTAGCTTGGGCTAGCAAGTGCGAAGAGAAGAACCAGGCTATGGATGAAAATCCGAGAATTATCCCGAGTATCAACAGAAAAAATTTGTATTTTAGATTCACGGCAAAGTGCGTCGAGTTGGCAACCACTGCGTTCCACTACGCAACGGATCAGTTACAAGACTATCAGATAGCTTCCTGTTCCACTAGATATAACCTCTTCCAATATGAAATGAGCCTGCGCTGCCCATCGCGGAAAAGCAAAATATCATGATGATTATGGGTGCGGGAATGACGACATGTGCGTCGTGAATTATGTAAAGATCAATAAGGCAGGCTGAGCAACGAGAGTTTTCATGTCACATGGCTGTGCACAATGACATTTACCATGGTGAAAGTGTAGTCCAAATTCTTCACTCCACCCGTTGCATGGGAAATGAAGCGATTGCAAAACGGGAAGGCGCGGATGAGTCTTCCGGTATTTTAGAGGCTGTTTTTCGGCTCACCTCAAGGCATGCAGCCCCTGATAGCAGATATACAAACCGACCAGTGTAATCAGGCCGCCGGAAAAATACGGGGCTTTGCGTGCGATATCGCCGAAGCCGCTCCAGCGTTTCGACATGTGCTTCACGCTCAATGCGGCCATGACGCCGGAAAACACCATGGTCAGCGCGAGGCCGATGCTGAAACACAGCACCAGTGTTGCCCCAAGCATGACCTGTTTGAGTTGCAGGCACAGCAGCAGGACGGTGATGGATGCGGGGCAGGGGATCAGCCCGCCAGTGAGGCCGAACAGGAATATCTGGCCGTTGGTCACCTTGCGGTTGGCGAAGCGGCGGCGTATGTCGTTCGCGTGCGCCAGTTCATGCGGGTCTTGATATCCGGGTGCGGCAAACTCCAGCTCATCTAATTCTTTGATGGCGTGGTGGTGGCCATGTTCGGTGAATTCGACATCGAAATCATGGCTATGGTCGCCGTGCCCCAGATGCAACCGCGCGATGAATTCGTGGGGCTCCGGAACCTCTTCGGTCGACTCGAAGAAACCATCGCGCCGGATGAAGGAAAACACCTGGCGTCGCCCATCCTGGCGCTCGGTTTCAATGGACACCAGCCCGGAAGATAACTCGTGCCCGTGCGCCCCTTCCTGGGTGATGCGGAAGCGCGGCGGCGCACCTTTTTCAAATATTTCCAGGCACAAGATGCCGTGCCCGGTGTCTATCCACTTGTTTTCATCGTGGCTGTGATCGTGGTCGTGAGCCGCGTGCAACTGGTGGCGGGTTCTGATTATCATCCAGATAGCCACGCCGATGATCATGATGCCCGATGCAAGCTGGAAATAAGGCTCGGTTTCTGCGGTGTTCCACCGGCCTCCGAAATGCAGCCCGGCCAGGGCGGCTATCCAAACCACGACAGTGTGCGAAGCGGTGGCGGCAAGGCCCAGCATCACCGCTTGTGCAAGCGTGCCTTGAATGGCGATAATAAATGCCGCCATCATGGTCTTTGAATGTCCCGGTTCCAGGCCATGAAGCGCGCCAAGCAGGATGGCGCTGGGGATGAATAGCCATGCATTGGTTGCACCTTGTTGCAACAGTGCGGCAAGGTCGGTCATTGATGCTGCTCTTGAATAAATGGAATATACGTATAATACCCCTCCACACCGGTTAGTTCCCAAATTTCAGGCAGCTCTACAAAAATATTGCAGGTAAAAAACATGCTGAGAAAAATAAATGTTCGTGATGCCAAGCTTGGTATGTTCATTACGGAAATCTGCGGAAACTGGATGGATCATCCATTCTGGAAGAAGGAATTCGAGCTGGTCAGGCAAAAAGACCTGGATAACTTGCAGCAGTGCGGCATAGAAGAGATATGGATCGATACCGACAGGGGCCTGGATGCGGAATACCATCCCTATGTGGCGCCTAAGGCTGAAAGTGCGGCGCCGGAAGCGGTAGCCGTAGAAAAGAAAAAATCCGTTCATGTTCCGGCGCTGGAAGAGATTCAACGTGCGCAAAAGGTGAATTTCAAAGCCAAAAGGGCAACCGCCTACATATTCAAGGAGGCGCGCATGGGCAATGCACTGCAAACTGGTGAAGCCGTTGAACTGGTGGACGACATTACCCGATCCGTCACACGCAATCCTGGCGCCTTGTTAAATCTTGCCCGGCTGAAAAACAAGAATGATTACACTTACCAGCATTCAGTTGCCGTGAGCGCATTGATGGTTGCCTTGGGCAAGCAGATAGGCATAGAAGGCGACTTGTTGAGAAGCCTTGGAATGGCGGGGTTGCTGCACGACATCGGGATTATGATGATTCCGGAAGAGGTGCTGAAAAAGCCCGGCCCCCTGAACGATGAAGAACTCGAAATGATTAAATCCCACCCCAGGTTAGGGTGGAAGATGCTGAAGGAAGCGCATGATGTGGATGCCACGGTGCTGGATGTCTGCCTGCACCATCACGAACGGGTGGATGGCAAGGGTTATCCGGAAAAGCTTTCGGGCGATGCTTTGACATTGTTTGCCCGCATGGCGGCTGTATGCGACCTGTATGACACGCTCACCTCTGATCGCTTGAACAAGAAGGGCATGGCGCCCGCCGAGGCAATCCATAAAATGGCCGAATTGCAAAATACGCAACTGGATCAAACCGTATTTCACGCATTCGTAAAAACTGTTGGCATATACCCGACCGGGACTATGGTCAAATTGAAATCAGGCCGTTTGGGAGTGGTGGTGGATCAGGCGCCGAAAAGTCTGCTTACCCCGATCGTCAGAGTGTTCTTCTCGACCAAAGTCAATGCGCCGATTTTTCCCGAGTTGGTCGACCTATCCAAGATTCCGGATACTATTGTGAGCGTCGAAGAACCAGACAACTGGAAAATCGACCTGAAGGTGTTGGCCGGGATTTGACCTGTTTGCCCAGCCGCAAGTTGTTTTGTGTTTTCTGGCGCCGGTTTATCCGGAACGGAATAAGGCATTCCATCAGGATTCCCCGGCGAAGAAATGAACCCGATTGCCTCCTTCCTCTTTGGCTTGATACATCGCCATATCGGCCCATTTGATAATTTCTTCCGCACGCGCTTCGTGGTTGATGAACAGCACCACACCGATGCTCGACGAGCAATGGTGCTCGACGGTTGCCCCTGATTTTTCCTCATGACGGATTTCCAGCACATAGGGGTCAGCCAGTATGGTGCGGATTTTTTCGGCGACGGTACCGGCCTGTGAAATGGATTCGGTTTTATCCGCAGCCAGCTCGCTGAGCATCACCACAAACTCATCGCCGCCAAAACGCGCGACGGTATCCATCTCGCGTACGCAACTGGTAATGCGATAAGCCACTTGTATCAGCAACAAATCACCCACATCATGCCCATGCGCATCGTTGAGCGGTTTGAAGTTATCCATATCCAGGAACATCAGTGCGCCATACAGGCCGTTGCGCTTGCTGGCGGCCATGGCTTGCTCCAGACGGTCGTTCAGCAGACGGCGATTGGGAAGTTGCGTCAAGGTGTCATAAAAAGCCAGGTTGCGAATCTGCTCTTCCGCCATCTTGCGTTCGGTAATGTCTTTAATCACGCCATCGTATGACAGGAGTTTTCCCGTTGCATCCTTGCACAAAATGGTCGTATCGCTCACCCAGCGGATTTTTCCATCCTTGCGGATGATTTGATGTTCAATGGGTGGAATATCTTCCCCTGCCAGAATCTGTTGCACATGCTCCTTGACCCGATCCCGGTCTTCCGGCGCGACCATGCTGATCCAGAGATAAGGGTCGGCGGCAAGCTCTTCCGGCGTATATCCCGTCACCGTCAAGCATGCCGGACTCTGCCTGGTTTCCACGGCGCGTCCGTTTTCAATGCGCACCGTATACTGGTAATCGGTGAGCCCCTCGGTGATGCGCCTGTAGCGCGCTTCGCTATCCAGCAGCTTCTTCTCTATCGCTTTGCGCTCGGTGGTGTCGCGTGCGAGGGCGAAAAGCAGGGTCTTGTTGATGGCTGGTGTCGACCTCCACTCAAGCCATTTGTAGCTGCCGTTCTTGCAGCGATAACGGTTATTGAACAGGGGAGCCGGTTCTCCGTTTTGCAATCGCGTCAATTGTTGCGTCATGGCGTCCCGGTCATCGGGGTGGATGAATTCGATGAAGGGGGTGGCAAGTATTTCCTGTTCGGTATAGCCGAGTGTTGCCTGCCACATGGGATTGATTTTCAGGAAACGCCCCTCGGTTGATGCAATGCATGCCATGTCCGGAACAAGGTTGAAAAACCGCTGCAAATTTTCCTCGGACTGTTTGCGTTCGCTGATATCGCGGATGATGCCGGTGAAAAACCGTCCATCCATTGTCTTCCATTCCGACAACGACAGCTCCAGCGGAAACTCGGTTCCTGCTTTGTTCAAGCCGTGCAGCTCAACGACTTTGTTGCTCACATGCCCGCCGGCCAGCGCCCTGCCTATGCCGCCGAGGTGACTCTCGTGGTAGCGCTGCGGCATCAGCATGGTGAGCGGTTTCCCGATCACTTCGGTCTTGGTATGGCCGAAAGTTTTTTCCGCTCCCGCATTCCACCCCACGATATTGCCCTTGATGTCGGCGGAGACGATTGCATAAGCGGTGGTCTCGGTAATCGCCCGGTAGCGCGCCACGCTAGCGTTCAATGCCTCCTCCGCCCGCTTGCGCTCGGTGATGTCCTTGATCACGCCGTCGTAGGACAACAGCTTCCCCGATGCATTCCTGAACAGGATGGTCGTGTCGCTCACCCAGCGGGTTTCCCAGTCCTTGCGGACAATGCGATGCTCAATCGGCGGTACATCTTTTCCCGCCAGAATCTGCCGCACATGCTCCCTGACCAGCTCCCGGTCGTCCTCCGCCACCATTTGAATCCAGAGATAGGGGTCGGCGGCAAACTCCTCTGCCGTGTAACCCGTCACCATCACGCAAGCCGGGCTTTGTGTGGTTTCCACGGCTTGGCCATTTTCGATGCGCACCGTGTACAGGTAATCCGTGAGACCATCGGTGATGCGCTTGTAGCGCGCTTCACTCGCGCGCAACGCCACTTCTGCCTGCTTGCGTTCGACAGAAGTGGCGGCCTGAAGCTGTGCGTAGGCTTGCTGCAGTTCGGCTGCCTGATGCTCGAGTTGAACACGCAAGCGGAACAGTTCCAGATGGGTGTGGACGCGAGCCAGCAATTCATCGCGCTGAAACGGTTTGGAGATGAAATCCACGGCACCCAGCTTGAAGCCCTCCACGCGGCTCTCTGTTTCCGTGAATGCGGTGGTCAGGATGACCGGAATATTGCGGCTTCGCTCCTGCGCCTTGAGCCGCCGCAGCACTTCGAATCCGTCCCTACCCGGCATGCGTATATCCAGCAGGATCAGTTCCGGCAGGCTGTCCGCAACGGATGCCAGCGCAAGCTCGCCGCTGTCAGCCGTGCGCACCTGATAACCTTCAGCAGACAAAATGGCAGCCAGCAGCTTCAGCGATGCCAGCGTGTCGTCAACTGCCAGAATGGTGCCTTGGTTCACGATGCGGAGCTCCCGTTCGAGTTGCTTGTGTCAGCTTTCAGGGCATGCAGGATCGCGGTGTAAGCAAACTGGTCCGCATGGTGAGCCAGCGCCTCGCCCAGCGCCGGGTTCAGTCCGGCAATGCGGCGAGCCAGTTCCGTTATCCGCACGGGGCTGAGGCTGGCCAGCGGATTACTCAGTTCGTGGCGCAAGTCATCCGGCATTGTCGCCATGGCTTCAAGGCGTACAGGCGCAACCGGTTTTGCAACAGAACCTGCCGCCGCTTCATCATACACAAGGCAGACGCCGAGATGGCGGGCTTGGCAGTCAAAAACTTCTTCTGTGCGGTAGTGGTTGCGGATGAAATCACCCATGCCCGCAGTCATGATATTGTCCGATGCCAGGCCATGCGTTGCTCTCTTGTTCTATGTGGTGGAAGTTTTAGGATTCATACATGGACGCCCACTTTATGCCAAGCTTTCAATCAATGATTTTGAGAAGGTAAAGATTGCAGCCATACATCCGGACTTTTTGTGAAGCATTTAGCTTCTATCCCTGATGGAAT
>JAHFRA010000066.1 GCA_023259035.1 Gallionella sp. | reverse complement strand
TATTTTGAGGCGCATACGACCCGGACACGCCCGATCTGCCGGATGGGGGTAAAACCCCCATCACGTCAGACCGAGCATGAGGGGTAGTACGCCTAATTTTTGATATGTAAAACGCGAAACCGTACCGCGAACTATTCCGAGTCCGGGTATCCTCTACTTCGCATAATGTATATTATGTTAAATTACCAAGACGACTACTTGGCCAAGTTTTCAGCTTGGCCAAGCGCCTATTATGAATTTCAAGGCTTGGTTTCTCGTTCCGTAGATTTTGGCAAAGACGCAGGATTGCTGCCCACTATCTGAAAAAATATTTCGTCGCGTTTGATCATGCCCAATTCGTTGCGGGCGCGTTCTTCGATTGCTTCAGTGCCTTGCTTGAGGTCACGAACTTCCGCATCCAACAAAGCATTGCGAGCTTGCGTTTGCTCGTTGGCACGCTTTTGCGCTACAATCTGCTGGTTAAGATCCCAAACTTTCAACCAACTGCCCTTGCCTAACCAGAGCGGATACTGCAAAAGCAGAATCAAGGCGGCAAGTATCAGCGATATCCAGCGCATCTAACAAGGGCACGCCTACGCCAACTGGTAATACGCATTGCGCCCTGGGTATGACGCGCTATCGCCAAGGTCTTCTTCGATGCGTAGTAATTGGTTGTATTTTGCTATGCGGTCAGAGCGTGACAGGGAGCCGGTCTTGATTTGCAGCGCATTGGTGGCTACGGCAAGGTCGGCTATGGTGGAGTCCTCTGTTTCGCCGGAGCGGTGCGAAACTACGGCGGTGTAACCTGCACGTTTGGCCATTTCTATCGCCGCGAAAGTCTCGGTCAGGGTACCGATCTGATTTACCTTGATCAGGATGGAATTGGCGATGCCCTGCTTGATGCCTTCGCGCAAAATTTTCGTGTTGGTCACAAATACGTCATCGCCGACCAGTTGTATCTTCTTGCCGAGGCGGTCCGTGAGTTTTTTCCAGCCATCCCAATCATGTTCGCTCATGCCGTCTTCGAGGGTGACAATGGGGTACTTATCCACCCACGTGGCATACAGGTCTATGATCTGGTCTGAACTCAAGGTTAGCCCATCGGCCTTCAGATGATACTGGCCATCTTTGTAAAATTCTGAGGCGGCGGCATCTATGCCGATAGCCACGTCCGCTCCGGGCACATATCCTGCCGCCTCTATGGCTTCTACGATGATTTTCAGGGCAGCCTCGTTCGAGCCGAGCGCTGGAGCGAAACCGCCCTCGTCGCCCACGGTAGTGGCAAGACTGCGGTGATGCAGAATCTTTTTCAGGCTATGAAAAACTTCTGCGCCACAACGCAACGCCTCGCGGAAGCTCTGGCTTCCTACCGGGATTACCATGAATTCCTGAATATCTGCTCCACCGGTGGCGTGCGCCCCGCCGTTTATGATATTCATCATTGGCACCGGCATTTCCATGCGCGCTGCGCCGCCCAGATAGCGGTATAACGGCAAGCCGGCTTCTTCCGCAGCGGCTTTGGCCACGGCAATGGAGACGGCCAGGATGGCATTTGCGCCCAAGCGCGATTTATTTTCAGTACCGTCAAGGTCAATCATGGTCTGGTCAATGAAGGCCTGCTCCGCCGCATCCAGGCCGACAATGGCCTCGGCGATCTCGGTATTCACATTTTCCACCGCGCGCAAAACACCCTTGCCGAGATAGCGTTGCGCGTCGCCATCGCGTAGTTCCATGGCTTCCTTGGTGCCGGTGGAGGCGCCGGATGGCACGGCGGCGCGACCCATCACGCCTGATTCCAGCAATACATCCGCCTCAACTGTGGGGTTGCCACGGGAATCCAGTATTTCACGCGCTACAACGTCAACGATGGCAGTCATAATTTCTCCTTAGTTCTCTCTAAACACTCTTCAGATCGAAGTGTTCTTCGATCAACCCTTGTTGTTTTACGGTAGCGTCAAGAACTTTAAGTGTTTGCAACAACGCTTTCATTTGGCTTAATGGAAAGGCGTTCGGTCCGTCCGACAAGGCCTTGGATGGCTCAGGGTGCGTTTCCATGAATAAGCCGGAAATGCCTGCCGCAACTGCTGCACGCGCCAGCACCGGGACAAATTCACGCTGTCCGCCGGAACTGCCGCCCTGCCCTCCCGGCAATTGTACTGAGTGCGTGGCATCAAAAACTACCGGGCAGCCGGTATTGCGCATCACAGCCAGGGAGCGCATGTCAGACACCAGATTATTGTAACCAAACGATGTGCCGCGCTCGCACACCATGATATTGTCCTGGCCGCTTGCCTCACGTGCTTTTTCCACCACATTCTGCATGTCCCAGGGGGCCAGGAACTGCCCCTTCTTGATATTTACCGGGCGCCCTGTCCCGGCCACCGCATGAATGAAATCGGTCTGGCGACACAAGAAAGCAGGGGTTTGCAATACATCCACCACAGCGGCCACCGGCGCAATTTCTTCCATTGAATGCACATCAGTCAGGACTGGTACGCCGATTTGTCTTTTAATTTCGGCCAGGATTTTCAGACCTGCATCCAAACCCAATCCGCGAAATGATTTTCCGGAGCTGCGATTGGCCTTGTCATAAGACGATTTGAAAATAAACGGGATGCCAAGCCGCTGGCAAATTTCTTTCAATTGCCCTGCAGTATCCAAAGTCATTTGCGCTGACTCAATCACGCATGGTCCGGCAATCAGGAACAGCGGATGATTCAATCCGGCATCAAATCCGCACAATTTCATATTTCACCGTTTTTCGAGTGATGCCGGACATGCCCGTCCCGCAGTGTCAATTCCACATGCGACTTGTCGCATAGTGGATTGCCTGACTTTGTTACCAAGCGCTGCGCGCCACCGTGTCTGGGCTGCGCATCAAAACCGCACAGTTTCAAGCAGATGCTCCATCGCAGTAATTAAAAACACTGTTCATGCGGCCATCTTCTGCTTGTCCTGCACGCTCTGCCTGCGCTGCACTGCCGCCTCGACGTAAGACTTGAATAGAGGATGCCCGTCACGCGGGGTGGAAGTAAACTCCGGATGAAACTGCACGCCGACGAACCACGGATGCATGGTTTGCGGCAATTCCATGATTTCCGGCAAGGCTTCGCTCGGGGTGCGCGCAGCAATCACCAGCCCATTCTTTTCCAGCACGGGTACATAGTGATTATTGACTTCATAGCGGTGGCGATGGCGCTCATTGACTTCCAAACCATAGATGCGCGCAGCCAGCGTGCCTTGTTTGATCGGGCACCGCTGTGAGCCAAGACGCATGGTGCCGCCGAGGTCTGAATTCGCGCTACGGACTTCTACTTTGCCGTCACGATCCACCCATTCGGTGATGAGCGCCACCACCGGGTATTCGGTTTCGAGATTGAACTCGGTGCTATTCGCATCAGCCATACCTGCCACATCGCGCGCATACTCGATCACCGCGAGTTGCATGCCGAGGCAGATGCCAAGGTAGGGTATTTTATTTTCGCGTGCAAAACGTATCGCTGCGATTTTGCCCTCGGTTCCGCGCACGCCGAAACCGCCCGGAACCAGCACTGCATCAAGGTGCTTCAAGCCGCTCACCCCGCCATTTTCGATTGTTTCTGAATCTATGTATTCGATATTGACGCGCGTCGAGGTATGGATGCCGGCATGGCGCAAGGCTTCGATCAACGACTTATACGATTCGGTCAGGTCGACATACTTGCCGACCATACCGATGGTTATTTCATGCTGTGGATGCTCCAGTGAATCTACCAGCTTGTTCCAGACAGAAAGGTCGGCTGGTGCAGGGTTCAGCCTCAATTCCTCACAGATGATGCGATCCAGCCCCTGTTTGTTCAACATCTGTGGCACCTTGTAAATACTGTCCACATCCCACATCGAAATTACCGCCTCTTCACGCACATTAGCAAATAACGAAATCTTGGCGCGCTCATCATCGGGGATCGGGCGATCCGCACGGCACAGCAGTGCAGTGGGGAAAATACCAATCTCGCGCAGCTTCTGCACGCTGTGTTGGGTCGGTTTGGTTTTCAGTTCGCCCGCACTGGCGATGTAGGGCACCAACGTCAAATGTATATATGCGGTGTCGCCACGGCCACGGCGCAGGCCCATCTGGCGGGCGGCTTCGAGAAAAGGCAGGGATTCAATATCGCCTACCGTGCCACCGATTTCAACAATTGCCACATCGGCTTTGCCATCGTGCGACGCAGCTGCACCGCGCTCGATGAACGCCTGAATTTCATTGGTGATATGCGGTATCACCTGCACCGTCTTGCCGAGGTATTCGCCGCGCCGCTCCTTGCGGATGACGCTATCGTAAATCTGCCCGGTGGTGAAATTGTTGGCTTTGCGCATCTTGGCTGAGACGAAACGCTCATAGTGGCCGAGATCCAGATCGGTTTCCGCACCGTCTTCTGTCACGAATACTTCGCCGTGCTGAAACGGGCTCATGGTGCCAGGGTCAACGTTTATGTAGGGGTCAAGCTTGAGCAGTGTTACCTTGAGGCCGCGCGATTCAAGAATCGCCGCGAGGGAGGCTGCGGCGATTCCCTTGCCCAATGAGGACACCACGCCGCCAGTAATGAAAATATACCTGGTCATGGAGCGCAATGATACCGCAAAACGGCACCCTATCAAAACGGGCTTTTACGCGCTAACAGCTCTCGGAAATGTGAAATGCTGGTTGCGGGGGCAGGATTTGAACCTACGACCTTCGGGTTATGAGCCCGACGAGCTGCCAGACTGCTCCACCCCGCGTCAGGAAAGATTGAAACTATAGCAAAGCAGTGGTAACCAGTCAAACACTATCCGCTTTTTTGTCACGGGTTTTTAGAATTGTCCGGTTCTGTAGCACATGAATTGTCCGCTTTTTTTACCTTGTTTGGGAAGCGGCGTAGGGCGTAGCCCGGAGCCGGTTCCCAAACAAGGCGGCGCGC
>JAHFRA010000019.1 GCA_023259035.1 Gallionella sp. | reverse complement strand
AGGTCAATATACCAATCATAGTCTGGTCGACTTATCCACAGCCGCGTAGTACGCTACGCTATCTATTGCCTGGTCAGAATTCAATCGGTACAGGTGATCACATTTCTTTCGGCGCCAACATACCAAGGTAAATTTTGGGATGCCGAGCCAACACGAACCTTTGATGAATTGATGCTGAAGTATCTCCAGTCAACTGCCAGCGAGAAAAGAGCGCCAGAGCGCGACGTCTATGTCGTCAAGCAGTTGAAACCGTTTTTCACAGGGATGGAGTTAGGGACGCTCAAACGATCTGATACTCGCGCCTATATTGATAAACGGAAAGCTGACGGCATGGCAGCCGCAACAATTAATCGAGAGATTGGATTGTTTTCTGCGGCAATCAACTATGCGCGTAGGGAATGGGATTGGAATATTCCCAACAACGTAGAGGGGATGTTGCAAAAAAAGCCTGAAGGCAGGGTCAGGAGCTTAACCTTGATCGAAGCTCGTCAGTTGCTTGAGGAGGCTGAGAAGCATTTGCGGTCTCCTCTGTTGGTGCATTTTATCCGTCTGGCGTTGAATACTGGATGCCGGAAAAATGAGATGCTAAAGCTGGAATGGTGTCGTGTAGATTTAAAAGCAAACCTCATTTTTCTTGAGGGTAGTAACACGAAAAACGGGAAGCGTCGGTCTATTCCTCTCAATGTGGAAGCAAGGGCGGCGTTGTTGGATTTGGCTCGTTATCGTGCGGAACATTGTCCGGACTCTCCTTGGGTGTTTGTACATCCCAATGGTGAACGGTTGCAGGCAGTAGCAAAAGCCTACAAGGGGGCGCTCAAGCGTGTTGGGATTGAGGATTTTCGGATTCACGATTTGCGACACACTTGTGCATCTTGGCTGGTAACTGCTGGAGTGCAACTACCTGCGGTGAGGGATTTGCTTGGTCATTCGTCAGTACAGATGACCGAACGATATGCGCACCTCTCGCCGGAGAATGTTCGGGCTGCGGTAAGTGCGTTGGATGGTGTGGCACAAAACTGTCACACTAATTTTAACTTGACCAATCTGGGTAAAACCAAGGCATTGATTTAATTGGTCGGGGTGAGAGGATTCGAACCTCCGACTCCTGCGTCCCGAACGCAGTACTCTACCAGGCTGAGCTACACCCCGAATCTTGACAATCAACTAGTTAAGGCGTCTTGACGGTTTTCGTTTTGCTATTGAAGCCAAAATAAACGCAAGAGGGGTCAGTTGAAATCATTGCGGATAATTGTACATGAAGAATATCGCAAACATAAGGCACATAGCTGGCAAGGCTCAGGTGATTCGGTTTAACAAAAATGGCGTAAAAACTCATAAAACATTTGGTTGATATCCAACCGTTAAAAATGACTGCTAAGAGGCTTAGCAACAGGCCATATCCGAAGGGACCCTGGATCAATTGCACTGTCTCGCCTCACGCTGAATGTACTTGTCGCCATTTTATTTCTTGGCGAATAGCCAACACCGCGCGAATGGGGCGACATTGCGGTGGTCAGGGCATAATTTCCACATATTCGTAGACCTCGCAATCGCGCAGGGTCTTGCGTATATCCAGCGGCGCTTTTGCGTACCAGGCGTGCGGATTGTGGCGGTCTATTTCCCTTCCCAGAAACCTGACCAGATCGCAGATCGGCTCGACGACTTTATCGCGGTATTCCTTGTCGTCCTTCACGTATGCAAGATAGAGGTTCTTCAGGCAATTGCCCCGGCACCACGGCTGCGCTTCGCACTGGTCGCACGGCATGTTCGGGTGCGGCTGCAACGGGCTGGGCTTGAGCCAATTCGCGATTACATCTCCCTGCAACATCTCGGGCACGTACATCATGTCTGGGCACGGGTAAATCTTGCCGTCCGGCATCACATTGAGAATATGCGTGGATACCCGGCACTGGGTTTTGCCGTGACAGAGTTCCGTTGCGCGCGTTGGCAGTACCTTGTTGCGCACGATGCCCATGATCGGGATGATCGGATATAGCTTATCGCTGGAAAAAAACTTGTCCACCAGTTGCGTGATCACCGCTTTTTTCTTTTCCATCGCGGCGGGTGTATAAGTTCCTTCTCCTGCGACGAATTGGAAATACACATAATCGAACGTGTTCGCCAATTCATCCAGCTCCTCGAATGACGTTTCCGCGCTGCTCCAGGTCACGCGAGCCGTGAAAGTACCCGCCATCCGGTCGTGCACCGCTTGGGTATTCTTGATTACCTGACGGTATACGCCGCGCCCGCGGAAACCGTCGGTGATGACCTCGCCGCCGTCTATCGAAAGCAGGATATTGGAAAGGTTTGCCAGAACGTTATCCGGCAAGTTATCCAGCAGCGTGCCGTTGGTCTGGAGCTGGAAGCGGAAGGTGGGATAGCGCGCCATGACTTCTTTTATGAAATCGAGATTCAGTGTCGGCTCGCCGCCATAGAAAGTGACATATATCTCGTGTCCGGAAAGATGTTTGTTGATGAAGACGTCCAGCACATCAGTGGTATAGGAAACCTTGCCCTGCGAACCGACCATATCGCCCACGCCGAGCGAGCAATAAGTGCATTTCAGATTGCACGTCAGGGTGGTAAGCAGTTGCAGTTCTACACGGCTGCCTACGATGGGAGAAAGCTCTTGAGCAGACTCATCGACCTCTTGGGAACGAGAAGGAAAAAACGTCATTGGAATGGACATAGCTAAATTTCGCTTCGAATTTGGAATAAGTTTGGTGCAGGAGAAAACTGCGAGTTTTACCAGTATGCCGGATTTGTCCTGCAGAAAGATGCTTGGCCGTACACTTTATGCGCCTTGTGAAGTCAGGCGCAGATTATCCCCTGATTTATAGGCCGATTCAACCGTGCTAAAAGTATGTGTATTTAAAATACTTGACGCTGTATGCGCATGAAATAAATCAATATGCTTCTGGACTATTCGCAGTAATAAATGCACGTACCCCTTCCCTTGCCCGCATAGCGCGTGGGAAGGAGTGAAACCGACAGATGACTGAGGATAGTTCAGAGGCATGTAAATCAATCATCCGCTACCCTTTTTGCCATAAATACGTTCCGATCAGTACGCCCAGCGTGCTCAACGCCACCACATAATGCGCTGGAGCCAGCGGATCGAGCGGCAACAGCATACTCACCACAATCGGCGTGAGGCCGCCAAACACTGCGTAAGCGACGTTGTACGAAAATGATAATCCGGAAAAACGTACCACTGGAGGAAATGCCTTGACCGCGACGCTCGGTACCACACCAATTACGCCGACAAAAAATCCGCTCAATGCATACAGCTCGTTGATGCGCTGCGGCGCAATGGCCAATTGCTGATAGAACAGCATGGAGGTGATACCCAGCATCGTGCAACCGGCCATCAGTACGCGCCCCGCGCCGAACCTGTCCGCCAGTACGCCAAACACCACGCAACCCAGGCTCAAAAACAGTGTCGCAATGCTGTTCGCCTGCAGGGCAGTTGCGGCGGGAATCGCATAGAGCTTCTGCACCAGCGTCGGCGTCATAAGGATCATCACTACGATTGCGGCAGACAGCAACCAGGTTAGCAGCATCGTCATCAGCACCGCTGGGCGATGTTCGCGCACCACCGTTTTCAACGGCAATTCGTCAGCCAACGCCTGCCGCGCCTGCATCTCCTTGAATACTGGCGTTTCATGCAGCCACTGGCGCAACCACACCGAAACCAGGCCAAAGATACCGCCGATGATGAACGGCACGCGCCATCCTTCGGTGAGTATTTCAGCCGGGGCATACAGCTTGTTAATCGCGGTCGCTACCAGCGAGCCAAGCAAGATTCCGCCAGTCAGTCCGGCAGTCAGTGTGCCGCAGGCAAAGCCGACATGGCGCGGCGGCACATGTTCGGAAACGAACACCCATGCTCCCGGTACTTCGCCGCCAATTGCTGCCCCTTGCAGCACGCGCAATGCCAGCAACAGCAACGGCGCCCAGATACCAATACTGGCATAAGTCGGCAGCAAGCCTATCGCCAGAGTCGGCACAGACATCAAAAAAATGCTCAACATGAACATGCGCTTGCGCCCCAGCAAATCGCCAAAATGCGCCATCACAATACCGCCCAGCGGACGCGCCAGATAACCAGCCGCGAAAATGCCGAAGGTTTGTGCCTGGCGCAGCCAGTCCGGCATGTCGGGCGGAAAGAATAATTGTCCAATCACCACCGCGAAGAAAACGAAGATGATGAAATCGTAAAATTCCAGCGCGCCGCCCAAAGCGGCCAACACCAGCGTGCGGTAATCACTGCGAGTTAGTGCGGACATAAGCTCCCCATAAATTTTCGATCCTTCCTGCATCATACCAAGCCAAAATCATAAAAATTTGCGCAACCCCATACTTTTATGGATAATGCGCGCCCCGTGAGTGCGTACACCCGCCGCACAAAATTACTCGCAAGGAATGAAAATGAAAGCAGATATTCACCCGAATTACAAGGAAATTACCGTGACTTGCAGTTGCGGCAATAGCTTCAAGACCAAGTCCGTGATGGGCAAGCCGGAGCTGAAGGTAGAAGTTTGCTCCGAGTGCCACCCGTTTTATACTGGTACGCAAAAGATTGTGGATACCGCTGGTCGCATCGATAAATTCCGCCAGAAATACGGCACCAAAGCTGCGGCATAAGGAAACTTTCGCAAAGCGATTCCATTAAAGGGCAGCGTTTGCTGCCTTTTTCATTTGTGGCGACAACTTACATTCCTTAATTTAAGCGAATTGGGAACTCAAATGCGTACAGTTTTCGTTTGCCTGTCATGGCTTATTCTCGCTGGCTGCGCGCAAAATCCCGTTACCGGGCAAAACGATTTTGTAATGATGTCGGAAAGCCAAGAGGTGGCAGTTGGTCGTCAATCCGACGAGCAAATCAAAAAGCATTACAAGGTCTACGAATCGAAAGCGCTGCAGGATTACGTCAATGGCGTCGGGCAAAGGCTAGCCAAACAGAGCCATCGCCCCGATCTGCAGTACCACTTCACTGTATTGGATACCCCGGAAATTAATGCGTTCGCGTTACCTGGCGGTTATGTCTATATCACGCGTGGCATCATGGCCTATCTCAATAGCGAGGCGGAACTGGCCGCCGTCGTGGGGCATGAAATCGGCCACGTGACGGCACGCCACGGCGTACGCCAGCAAAGCGCCGCGCAAGCCACCAACATCGGGCTGACCATTGCCTCCATTTTTGTGCCGGAAATCAATACCAACGCCGGGCAAAACTTGGCAAATATTCTGGGCAGCGCTCTGCTTTCTGGCTATGGGCGCGAGCAGGAACTCGAGGCTGACCGTTTGGGCGCACAATATCTGGCGCGCACCGATTACGATCCGCAGGCTATCATCAACGTCCTCCGTGTACTGAAGAACCAGGAGCTGAAAGATGTTGAGCTAGCCAGGCAGGAAGGGCGCGAGCCGCGCCGCTACTCCGGCCTGTTCGCTACGCATCCGGACAACGATACGCGTCTGAAACAAGTGGTCGGCGAAGCGGATAAACTGGCTACCGCCGCACCTTTTGAAGGACGCAGCGAATTTCTCGCCGCCACCGATGGGTTGGTGTTCAACGACAACACCGAGCAGGGCGTGGTGCGCAACAATCGTTTTTATCACGGCGAACTGGGCATCGCCCTGCAATTTCCGGAAGCATGGCAGGTGCACAATCTTCCGGACGCTTTGATTGCCGTCAGCCCGCAAGGCGAAGCCAAGCTGCAAATGAAAATGGACGATAAACCCGGCGGCTCACCGGTCGAATATGCCCGCCGCCAGGCTGGCTATGGCGCACAAGTCCTGCCCCTCGAAGTGAATGGTCTGCCTGCCGCACTGATTGATTTGCCCAACAACATCAGCGGCGTGATTTACGCGAACAAGCAGGCATTTATCCTGCAAGGCCAAGCAAAGACTCGTCAAGGTTTGACCTCGCACCGCAACGAGATAATTGATACGGTGCATAGCTTCCACACGCTTACTTCAGAGGAACGCAAACTGGTTCGACCGCTCAGCATCCGCGTCATTGCAGCGCTGCGGGGCGACACCTACGCCGGGCTCGCGCAAAACTCGCCACTCGGAAAATCTGCGGAGAGTTATTTGCGCCTGATCAATGCACAATATCCCGATGGCGAACCGCAAGCTGGGCAGCGCATCAAGATTGTGGAATAGCGACATGGCAAACAAAAAAAATATTTGGTTCAGGCTCGCCCGGCTTGGATAATCAGGCAAATGTATTTTATAAAACCTACCGATCCGAATCCGATCACGCCTGCCAAAGCGTTGCTGATCGGGGTGCTGTGCCTGATCTGGCTGGGCACGGGGCTGGTCGGGCACGATCCGTGGAAACCGGATGAAGCGCAGGGGTTCGGACTGGTGTATTCCATGCTGCAAAGCGGCGATTGGCTGGTGCCAACTCTTGCTGGCGAGCCATATATGGACAAGCCGCCGCTGTTCTATTGGACCGCAGCGCTGTCCGCCAAATTATTTTCCCCGCTGCTGCCGCCACATGACGGTGCGCGCCTTGCCAGCGGTTTTTACACCGCGCTGACCATGCTATTTACCGGCCTTGCAGGCCGAAAACTATATGGCGAGAATCGCGGTTGGGCTGCGGCGATTATCCTGATCGGCTGTCTCGGCATGCTGGTGCGCGCGCACCAGATGATTACCGACTTGGCGCTGCTCGCCGGTTGCGCGATGCTGCTGTACGGCTTTGCGCAAAGCCAGGAGCGCGCCCTGCGCGCCGGCATCTGGATCGGTACCGGCATCGGCATCGGCTTTATGGCGAAAGGCTTCATCGCACCGGTGCTGTTCGTGTTGATTGCCGCGCTGTTGCCCGCGTTGTTCCAGAATTGGCGTGTGCGCAATTATTTATCCAGCCTGGGCATCGCCGTGTTGTGCGCCTTGCCGTGGATCATTGTGTGGCCGTTGCTTCTGTATCAGCATTCGCCAAAATTATTCGACGAATGGATATGGACGCACAACATCGGCCATTGGCTGGATTACGTGAAAAGCGGACCGAACAGCGAGTCATTCTACTACCTGAAAAATCTGCCGTGGCTGGCATGGCCAGCTTTGCCGCTGGCAGTCTGGACGGTATGGCAATCGCGTAATCGCATGGCGCAACGCGATGATTTGCAATTGCCAATGGTCAGTTTTGGCGTGATGTTCGTCACGCTTAGCCTCGTTCCGCACATCAAGGAGGTGTTTGCCTTGCCGATGCTGCTGCCCCTCACACTGCTTGCTACTGCCTCGTTGTCGTCGCTGAAGCGCGGTGCGGCCAACGCGCTGGATTGGTTCGGGCTGATGACCTTCGCGCTGGTCGCTATTCTGATGTGGTGGGGTTGGGCGGGTCTGCTGTTGGATAACCATGCCAAAATCACGCTGTGGCTGAAGGATTACCAGCCGGGTTTCGAGCCGGAATTCCAAATCATGCCGTTCGCCATCGCCACCGTCGCCACCGTGCTGTGGCTGATACTGGTGTGGCGTGTTGGCCGCTCAATGCGCCGCGCGGTGGTGAATTGGTTATCAGGCATTACACTGATTTGGATACTCGCGATGACACTATGGTTGCCGTGGCTGGACAGCGGCAAAAGCTACCGCAGCATGGTCGTCTCGCTGCAGCATGCTATGCCGAAGCAATACCAGTGCATTGGGTACGATTATCTGGGCGAAGGACAACGTGCCATGCTGCATTATTTCGGCAACATTATTACCCAACATGATCCCCAACACCGCTGTGATTTGCGATTGATCCAGGGGGGCAGGCTATCCAAGCCGCTGCTCGACGAAACGCGCTGGGAAAAAACATGGGAAGGGAGTCGCAGGGGCGACAAGGGCGAGCACTATCTGTTGTATCGGCGGCGAGCGTAGCGGCTGAGAAAAATGACGTTGCTAATTGCGGCTAAAAGTCCCCATAATCCGGGCAACAATTCTTTACCCACGTTAATATTATGCCCAAGCACCATTATTCTTCGGTTTGTGAAACGTCTTCGCCAGCGCCAATGTGCCTAACTGGAGTGGTGGTGGCTCCCCAATTGTATACAGCAGCTTACGGATTCAATCATCGTGTTGATTAAAAATGAACGAATGTACGGTTTGCGCATCTTAGTTCAGGAAGTTTAATAGCATTGGTTGATGTCACCTGGCAGATCAATAGTACCGATACATCTGGAAGAGGCGTCTGCATTACTGTAACCAAACATAATTTGTACTTATGCTACAAGGTTGTCAACACATGAATACTGTAAGTTACATC
The DNA here is from genome assembly GCA_023259035.1 of Gallionella sp. GTDB lineage: Bacteria > Pseudomonadota > Gammaproteobacteria > Burkholderiales > Gallionellaceae > Gallionella. Next base: position 46,636 of record JAHFRA010000019.1, on the reverse strand, counting down.
AAGGTTATTGCCATTGTTTCTTTCCTCGTGACCCTCAATTCCGGATGTGGTGGCGGCGCTGGAAATACGCTGGGGGGCGCACCTACCAACGACCTGTCTATAGGCCGTATGAAAGTGGCCATAATGCCGGAATATGACGATCCCAGCGTACTGGCAATTTATGACGGCAAATTTGAGGAAGCATCAAGTTACCCGATCAAGACAAGTTTTCTTATACCCAAAGGTTCTGTCATCAGCGATGCTTGCAGCCTCTCACATGAGGGCCAGCATTTTTGCCAGCTTTATAAAACCGTCAATAAAGGCGTGCTTGATGAAGTGAGCCTGCTGCTGCCCTACCCAAATTTCTATCTCAGCTTTCACACGCCCCAGTTTGATACAAAAGGGGAAAAGAAGGAATTCGACTACCTGATAAAAGCAAATCACCCCATAAAAACCATGGAAGTCGATATCCAGCAACCTTTGCGAAGCACGGCATTCAGCATATCCCCACCGGGAAGCGCTGCCCTGTCAGAAAAGAATGGCACAGCAAGTGTAATCAAAGGGTTTAATCATTTCACCTATAAGTTTGAGGGCGTTTCCAAAGGTCAGGAAAGCGCATTCAAGATCAACTATATCAAGAGCGATCCCAGCCCATCGGTCGACATCAAGTATACCTCCATGAAAACCCCGCAGACCCAGAGTGCGCCCTATGAAACCCAGAGAAACATAAAGGCGATAATCTATTCGCTATTCGGGGCTGGCGTCTTCGGTATTGTCGTGGTGGTTGCATGGTTTCTTCGATCCCGGAAAGCAAAGCGGGGCAGGGTGGCATGAATATGCGATTTCTCGTTGACAGGCGATTCCTGCTGACCTGCTTGTTCATGGCAGTAACCTATGTTGCAACCCCGTCCAGTGCTTCCGCGCTAACCGTCAAAGAAGTTGTAAAGGATCTCGCCTGTCCCTGCGAATGTCCGCTTGTCCTTGAAGACTGTAATATGACCTGCGGTCTTGAATGGAAGAATCAAGTTGGCGAAATGATTAATAAGGGAATGACCAAGCAACAGATCATGGATTATTTTATCGGTAAATACGGAGACGATGCCCGCATTACTCCCATACAGAGAATTCACGGAAAGATTTATCAATACACAAGAAGTTTTGATACCATAGATTGGGTTCTATTGTGGGCCGGATTAATTGTATGGGTATTCCTAATGTTTTTCGGTGTCTACATTGGCGTAAAAAAGCTTTTCTTGAACAAATCGCAGGATGCCTGAACGGCTCCACGACCTGCTGGAAAATATCCTACCCGTAGAGAACCTGCAGGGATTTCCCCTATTTTATTAGCATTGAGATAGTCACATGGCAATCGGTACAGTTAAGTGGTTTAACAAGGCAAGGGGTATGGGTTGTACCGATCCAGATGATGGCAGCGCTGATTTGCTTGCACACTATTCTGAAAACAACATGAGCGGTTTCAAGGCACTCAAAAAAGGTCAAAAGGTTAGCTTTGAAGTAACGACAAAAGGCCCTAAGGGCAAGCGGGCTTCCAATATCATGCTTCCAATACCAGAAACCTTTAATCAGTTGTTGGGCATAAAAGATAATACATGAGCGCGCTGAAGACCTTACTTATCAGCATTAGCGTATTTTTGTTGCTGTCTGGAACCATCCTCTTTCTCGTCTTTATGTACCTGACCGACCAGGCCCCCAATGATGTGGTAAATGATTTTCAAAACTCGGGCAATCTTTTCCTCTACAAGTACGGCATGATCGAAAAGTTATCTTCCAATGAAATCAAGCGCCTTTATCTGGATACCTGCACCCGAAAATGTCACGGCAAGGATGTGATCGAAAAAAAGCCCAGAACCGCCGCAGAATGGGAATCTGTTGTAGCCCGCATGAAGGCGCCTGACCGGGCTGGGATTACGGATCGCCATGCAGAGACAATTATCCGGTATCTTCAAAGTCATTTTTTGAGCAATGTGCCGACGGTTCTTCCAGAAAAAACCATGAAATTTGTTAAGCAATACTTATGGAGAAGCGATTTCGGGGATGACGACTTGTTTTTGGATGTTATTTATATACCTCGTGAGCAACTCAGCCTGTTGCGGTATTTGGGAGTGCGTGATACACCCTCGGATAAACAAGCCGCTCTTTTTGTTGTTTATATAAACACCCATCAAGGATCGGTTCCCCCATGGAACCTCGCGGAAATGGCGACGCTTCATGACAACCATGGCAATTCTCAAAAGGCAATCGGCTGGGACGTGCTCTATCAGGATGGTCAACGCCACCACAATCAAGGGTTGCTTGCTTTCCCCAATATTGACACCAGTAAAGCCGCTGAGCTGGAAATTAAAATGAACCTGCCGGGGCTGGGAATAAGAGAATTCCGGTGGAGTCTACCCGTACCATCTTTATCTGAGTGAGGCCACGTTGAACACTAAAACTTACAAACTACTCATTATCCTCGGCATCGTCGGTTTGGTGCTGGCTCTTGTCGTCGCAGGCTTATTGCTTACGCAAGGAGATGCGAAAAATGAAGTCTCTTCCAAATCCGCAGCAGAAAAAAAGGAACTGGCTCCTAATTTCACACTCTCAGTGATTGATGGCAAAGATTTCCAGTTCAGTGATTATAGGGGTAGGCCTATGCTGATTAATTTCTTTGCTTCCTGGTGTTTGCCATGCAGGGAAGAGATGCCGATCCTTGAAAAAATTGTCCATGAATACGGGCCGAAGGGAGTGGTGTTTTTGGGGGTTGCTGTTGATGATACCGAAGCAAAAATGAAAGACTTTATAACAAGATACGGCGTTACCTTCCCGGTGGGCCTTGATAAAACAGCGACCATCCAGAAGTCTTTTGGGATATATGGCATACCCACTACCTACTTTATTGACAAACAAGGGGTTATCAACTACTCCCACTCAGGCAGTGTTACAGAGGAGTTGTTGCAACATGAGCTCGATAAACTGCTTTAAAAATTGCCGCGTAATTATTTTTCTCATTGCCTTTTTGTCCGGGTGCAGTGAAGAGGTCGGCAAACCATTGCTTCAGGTCGGAGAAAAAGCCATACCGTTCACCCTTGAGCTGCTTGACGGGAAACAAATCAATCTGGAACAAAATGCCGGAAAGGGACTCGTCATCACCTTTATGTCCTCGTGGTGTCCTTGTTCCAATGATTCCACGCCACTTATGAAAAAGGCTTATCTGGAACATAAAAACGATCAAATAGTATTTCTGATGATTGGCGTTCAGGACTCCAGATCAAAGTTTGAAAAATTTGTTAAAAAGTGGGACGTGCCATTCTCCGCCGGGTATGACAAAGGTGATCGAATAGCAAAAGACTATGGCGTTAGCTCCCCGCCAACCACCTTTTTTATCGACAAAAACGGAGTCGTGAAACGGGCTTTCTATGGAAACATAGCGAAGAAACCGGATGAGTTTCAACAATGGATCAAGGAGATTTTGTAATGGGAGGCGTCTCTGCGGTGTGGGGAGGTTTTTCCTCCTTTTTCTCGATCTGGCAGATATGCCTTCTGCAAATCAGCCCTTTTTTTGTTGCTTTTATTGTGGGTATTTACCTGGCAACTATCGGCAATAAAGCCAATCCCGAAATTTGCCGGTGGATGATTATCCCCTGCATTACTTATGGAATTGGTTTTACGGTTTTCTATTCGCTGCTTATCGCATCAGGACTGAATATCAGCCGACCCCTGATTCATAACATCGGTAATTTGCGGGTGGTTTCAGGCGTTATCATACTGCTGGTCGGCCTGTATATTCTATTGGTTAATCGCATATCATTTTTGGGCAAAATACGCCTTCCTCTCCTGTTAAGCACATTATTCCTGCTTATCGGAATTACTTTTGCCCTCATATATTCCCCCTGCATAACCCCGATGCTCTCTGACATCATGGGTATAGCGTCTCAGCGCAGCACGGCGGTTGAAGGCTGGTATTTGGCATTCTGTTACGGGATGGGTGTCAGCATAGCCTTATGCATGACGTCCATTGCACTTATCTTGTTTACAAGAGGGCGTAAAATAGTCTTACGTAATACCAGTTTAATAATAAATATTTGCGGCACAATTCTGCTTATCCTTGCCGTGATGAATGTTACCGGCCTGATGCGGCACTACAAGGCGTTTGTTCTCGGTTTTGTGTTGTGATCAGGCCAATCAAAGGAATAAAAAAGCAGGTTCTCGGCGGTGTGCTTTTCTGCCTTGGCGCAATGACGGCGCTGTTAGCTGTCACAATCGGTTTTGAGTTGGATAGTTTTTATGTTGTTATCAGCATTATTGGAGCCTGCCTGTTTCTGTATGGCGCCCTACAGAAACATCAGCATAAATTGGCAAGCCAGTCGGTTCCAATGAGGCAGGGAATTTCAATACACGGCGATTAGCCATCTCAAGCTAAAAGGAGAATCGATGAAAAACCAACGTGGGGCTCTTACCAGAAAGAGCCTCGCACTTTTACTGGTTGTCGCCGTGGCCAGTGCTGTGGCCATCACCGCCTTTATTGGCGGGCGACCAGACAACGATGCCGTTGTTAAACCCCCTGTGGAGATTGAGGATTACCTCTTCTGGCAGGCGAAGGATTTGACGGATTTCAAATTGATGGGGGCCGACGCTCAAACATTTGGCTTGAATGAGCTGAAAGGGAAATGGAGCTTTATTTTTTTTGGTTACACACACTGCCCTGATGTCTGTCCACTCACCATGGGGATATTGGGGCAGGCATTTAAACTTATTGAGAAAAATCCGGCTGCCTTTCAGGAGGTTCAGGGTGTTTTTATTTCCGTCGACCCCAAGCGGGATACGCCAGAATTGCTAAAGGAATATGTTTCCCATTTCAGTAATAAATTTACGGGTGTCACTGGGGACACAGCCCAACTGGATGCGGTTTCCCGGCAAATGAGCGCGTTGTACACCATTGACAGGGAACCAGGAAAACCGGTGGATGTCTACCAAGTGACCCATAGTTCGACCATCTTTCTCGTGGATCCTCAGGGAAGGCTCTATGGGCGATTTCCGCCACCTCTATCTCCCCAAGAGATTGCAGGGGCATTTATAAATATTCGCGCGTTCTACAATGAAAGGTTTAAAAAATGACGAGCTTTTTTCTGAAAACATTAATTGCACTGATGCTCGGATTTGCCTCCATGGGCGTATCTGCTGATGGCGTGGGTATCCAGATACAGAACCCTTGGGTGCTGGCCCCGCCACCCAACGTCAAGGTTATGGCTGCCTATTTGGAGATCAAAAACAATGGTGAGAAGCCGCGAATGCTCGTTAATGTTTCCAGCCCTGCTTTCGAACAGGTTGGAATTCATCAGAGTGTTATGCATGGAGATATGGTCCACATGGAGCAACTGAAGGAATTATCCATTCCATCTCATGCCTCGGTGATGTTGAAGCCGGGCGGGCTGCATTTCATGTTGACGGATGCGAAAAAGCCGCTCAGTATTGGCGATCAAGTTCCCATGACGTTGACCTTCCAGAGTGGTGAAAAGATCGCGGTTACAGCTATAGTTCGTTCCGGCCCAGCGGAAGGCATGGAAGATCACCAGCATATGGACCATTCCGGACACGAAAACCATAAGCATTAGGAATTCAAAATATCTCACAAATGACCCGTTACCAGCTTAAGGGATGGCTTGTCGGAGGAGGATCATGCTGAAATTTAAATCCCGCAGTTTTTTGCTCGCGCTGTTCACAAGCGGTTTTTTGCTTATCCAGGGTTGTAGCGACAATACAACGGGTTTGCCAGTTTCAATGGAAGCGGCCCCCGATTTTAATATGACGCTCTTTGAGGGTGGTGATTTTCAGTTAAGCGCCCAAAAAGGGAAGGTCGTAGTGATTAACTTTTTTGCCTCCTGGTGCGTTTCCTGTGGCGAAGAAACACCTGTTATTGAAAAAGCTTTTCATAAATATGAGCCGCAAAAGGTGGTGTTTTTGGCTATTGCCGTCGATGATACGGAAAAAAAGGCGAAAGCCTTCATGCAAAAAAGAAGCATGACCATTCCTGCCGGCCTGGATAAAACGGGGAAGATCAAAGAAGCCTATGGAATATATGGTATGCCGACCACCTTCTTCATAGATAAAAATGGCAAGGTAAGCTATTCCCATGCGGGGATCGTTACTGAAGAATTGTTGAAGCATGAAATCGACAAGTTGCTTTGAACCCAGAAACGACAGATCAGTTTCTTGTTTTTGAGTACGCTGCAGTAATTGTCTGAAATCGGCATCTTTAGGGGAGTGCTTGATCATGTGGAAAAAATGTAATACTTTTATTCTGGCCGCGCTGTCATTGTATTTATGCAATGGCCTTATATCTTGCGCCCATGCGCATTCTCTGGTTTTCGGCCCGGAATTGTTTGCCAGCGAGAGCGGCAAATCTCAGCGGGTGGTTAAGCGATTTTCCGTTCATGATGTCGGCCAGAAGTTTTTCGTTTCAGTACAAAGCGGAAGCGGTAGCGAGAAAGGTGCTGGCAGGGGTGCAATAAAAATAAACGGCAAACTTATCGTCTCGTCTGATGAACTTGGCAAACAGCTTAAGATGCTTACAAAGCCCATAAAACTCCAAACGAAAAATATTATTTCGGTTGAGGGGACAGGCGAAGCACCGATTATCGTCACCATAATGAGCCTGAAAGAACAGACAGTGACCGTTAAAATACCTCCCCTTGGGGACAAGGTGATTCTTGATGGGTATGCAATGATCGAATTTCCTGCGGGCAGTTTTGACGGTGCTCAGGATGTCAGGATGTCCATCACGGCTTCCCCTTCAATACAGAGTATTTTTGAGGCCGATGCCACAGGGCCTCGTTTGCCGTATGAGATCCGGATAAACACGGGGGACAAGGCGCCAACAATGGATATTTCGGTCGGTTTGAAGTACCCGGACTCCTTTTTTTCGTCGTATTATCAGATGCATATATTTGCCCAATTGCATGACAATCCTGATGCCCCGGATGTGCATGACAGATTCGTTATGATTGATTCTGGATTGGACGATGTGCTTGAGATGACCATGGCAACGCTACCGAAGTATGCTTTCTCAAACCGCTATGGCAAAAACGGAACTTATGAAGCGATAATCACCGTTGGATTGGTTCATTAAAACCAAAGGGGTTGTTGGTCGGTTTGCAGGAAAAATGGCTTTGAAAGCGCTTCATCCATCATACCGAGGAACATGATGCACGCCGTTTTGCCCCTGTTACAAGCCACCGGATTCCCCGCACTGCATCGCGGTAAACTCGACACGCTACAGGCCAATTTGGGCTATCAATGTAATCAGTCCTGTTTGCATTGTCACGTCAACGCCGGCCCCGACCGCAAGGAAATGATGGATGATGAGACGCTGAAACTCATCCTTCAGGTGCTGGCGGCACGCCGGATTGGGACGCTTGATCTGACCGGTGGCGCGCCGGAGCTGCACTGCAAGTTCCGTGATCTGGTAGTCAAAGCAACGGCCCTCGGTGTGCGGGTGATCGACCGCTGCAACCTGACAATTCTGTTCGAGCACGGACAGGATGGCATTGCCGAATTTCTTGCCGGACATAAGGTGGAAGTGGTGGCGTCGCTACCGTGTTATTTATCAGAGAATGTAGACAAGCAACGCGGAGCGGGCGTGTTTGATAAAAGCATCGCGGCGCTATTGCAACTCAACGCGCTGGATTATGGGCGCGAAGACAGCGGCCTCATATTGAATCTGGCCTACAACCCGCTAGACCCGTCACTGCCTCCCGACCAAGCTGCGTTGCAGGCGGCTTACAAGCGCGAATTGTTCGAACGTTTTGGCATCGTTTTCAACCAGTTGTTCGTGATGTCCAATATGCCCATTCAGCGTTTTGGCAGCACGCTGATTTCCAAGGGGCAATTCAACGATTACATGCTGTTGCTCAAGGAAAGTTTCTCCGCTGCCAATACCGTCAACGTGATGTGCCGCAATCTTGTCAGCGTGGATTGGCAGGGCTACCTGTATGACTGCGATTTCAACCAGCAGCTCGGGTTGGCGCTGCCGGGCGAACGCCCGCATCTGCGCGACTTGCTGCAAACCGACTTGCAGGGCAACCTTATCCGTGTCGCCGATCACTGCCATGGCTGTACTGCGGGGCAGGGCAGCAGTTGCGGCGGTGCACTGCCCAACTGAGCGGGTGATGTGAAAAAAGCAATTCTTGCCCTGTTGGTGGTCGCAGCCATCGCCCTGTTTTTTGGCATGGGTCTCGACCAATACCTGACATTGGGCGCACTCAAGGAGAGCCAGGGAAGATTTGCGGCCATGCTGGAGCAGTCACCTTGGCGGGTTACACTTATTGCCTTTGTGCTTTATGTTGTCGTCGTGGCGCTATCCTTCCCGGGAGCAACGGTCATGGGACTGGCAATGGGTGCCTTATTCGGTCTTTGGTATGGCACGCTGTTGGTGTCTTTTGCGTCAACGATTGGCGCGACACTTGCATTTCTGACCTCACGCTACTTGCTGCGCGACTTTGTCCAGCGCCATTTTGGCGACAAGCTAAGAAGGATCAACGAGGGCATGGCGGAGGATGGAGCACTTTATCTTTTCATGTTGCGCCTCGTGCCGATCTTTCCGTTTTTTCTGATTAACCTGCTGATGGGCCTGACTCAAATCCCTACGCGCACTTACTTCTGGGTTAGCCAGTTGGGCATGTTGGCCGGGACACTGGTGTATGTGAACGCCGGTACACAATTGGCGCGCATCAATAATCTGTCGGACATAATTTCGCTAGGTGTGCTGCTGTCCTTCGTTTTGCTTGGAGTATTTCCGTTGATTGCCAAATGGATTGTCCGAGCGATTCAAAAGATTCAGTTATGACTCGATCATTTTCAATTACCTAAAAGTTGGCAGTGCGACTCTCAATCATTATTCCGGTACTCAATGAAGCAGAACGCTTGCCGGGTTTGCTTGAGCATCTCGCGTCACTATGCGGGTGCGACAGTGAGGTGATTGTGGTGGACGGGGGCAGCGAGGACGACTCCCGGCAAGCAGCCTCACGCGCGGGCGCACAGGTAATTTGCAGCGAGCGCGGTCGGGCGCGGCAAATGAACGCAGGTGCTGCCGTCGCCCAAGGCGATGTTTTGCTGTTTCTGCATGCTGACACTGTGTTGCCACACTCCGCAGAACATGTCATCGAAGCCGCCATTCGGCGTGGCGGAGGAGCCAACGAACATGCATGGGGGCGTTTTAATGTACGTATTGCAGGCAGTTCATTCATGTTGCGAGTGGTCGCCAGCCTGATGAATTGGCGCTCGCGCATGAGCGGAATCGCCACCGGCGATCAGGCCATGTTTATGACATGCCGTGCCTTCGAGTCAGTGGGCGGGTTCCCGGATCAGCCATTGATGGAGGATATCGAGTTGTCCAAGCGACTGTTGGCCCTATCCAGGCCGATTTGCCTGGCGGACCGGGTGACCACCTCCGGACGCCGTTGGGAGGCGCATGGAGTGTGGAGCGCGATATGGTTGATGTGGCGATTGCGCTGGCTATACTGGCGTGGAGTGCCTGCCGGTGAGCTGGCCAAGTCATACCGATGACCAGGATAATTATTTTTGCCAAAGCGCCCCTGCCCGGTTTTGCCAAGACGCGCCTGATACCGGCGCTGGGCGCGACGGGTGCTGCCGAACTGGCGCAGCGGATGCTGCTCAACACGCTGCACGAGGCTATTGCCGCAAAGATCGGCACGGTCGAATTGTGTGTCACGCCGGCTATCAGTCATCCCGCATGGCATCCCGCATGGCGCGGCGTTCAATTTCCGGCAGGCATCGAGATATCCGATCAGGGCGAAGGCGATCTCGGCGCGCGGTTGGCGCTGGCCGCAGAACGTTCGCTGGCCAACGCTGAACGGGTTGTATTGATCGGCACGGATTGCGCGGAAATGTCCGGCGGCTTGCTGCGCGAAGCCGCGCAAGCGCTGCATAAACACGATGCGGTTATTCATTGCACATCAGATGGCGGCTATGCGCTGCTGGGACTACAGAGATTCAGTCCATTCCTGTTCAGCGATATGCCGTGGAGTACCGATGCCGTTGCCAACACAACCCTTGCACGCATCGGACAACTCGGCTGGTCGGTGCATGTCGGGCAGATGCTGCACGATGTGGATGAGCCGCAGGATTTGAAATACTTACCCGAACAATGGAGGTGAGATGCTGCGGCGTAGCGGCCATCGCAATTGAGGTAAATCGGCGCCATCGCGCTTCCGGTACCGCTTTTTCTGCCCTGTGATAGTCAATTTGTCTTCTCTCGATTTAGAGAGATACGGGCGCGAAACACATCATAGGCAATTGGCTCCTTGTTCTCATAGCCGATTCGCCGTCTGCGGTCTTCGTCGAGCAGGTGATACTGCACCTGCGCTTCTGCCGCCACCGCCGTTGGATCGCGATGGGGATCGACATCAAACTGGAAGACTCTCGGCTGCCATCGCGGCAAGCGGGTATCCCGCAGATCGATGATAAAGGGACGCCACAGGACGCTCCGCTTCAGGGTATGGTGGTCTTCGCGCAGTACGGCACCATTGCGATCCAACAGACGGATGGATGCAGTCAGGTGTCGATCCGGCGTCCCGGTCGGAAGATAATGCGCTGCCCCGGCATTGGTTAGCGTCAACGTAAAGGAGTGTTTGTCAGGTGAAGGTTTTGGCGCTTCGCGAAGTGCAGCGTCCAGTCCTTGTTTCACCATTTCCGGATCGTGCCCGCCGCGCCACAGATGTTTGTGCACCGTCCGGACCTGCCCGCCCGTGATCAGGGGTCGTTCAGCGAGCGGCATGTGGCATTGGACGCAGTCGGGCGTCGCGTTGCCCGGCCCGACGGCTTCGCGGCCAACGGTGCCGCTCACAGCAACAGGTGGGACGCCCGTTGTCGCGCCGGGGGTGTTACGAATCTCGGCAACGGTTCCACATGGCGGGAACCGGAGAAACGTGTCCCAACGATTTCCGCCCACGACGTGACATTTGAAGCAGACTTCGTTGGGATTGGCGAGTTTTTCCACGGGATGCGCCGTGCTCCCGCTGCCGTAAGGCCCGAGAATATTGCCATTCCGGAGGTGGCAGGCTGCACAGGTGACGCCCTCATGCTGCAGTTGCGCATCAAACGCCGGATTAGGCTCCAGGATGGGTTGCCATTTATCCTTGTCGCTGAATCCAACGACCTTGTATTCCTGCTGGCGATCGAGCGGGATATGGCAGTTCTTGCAGACTTGCGGTTTGCCGTCAAACGCCCAATCCACCTGAAAATAGGGATCGGTCCAAGCTTGGCTGTGGATGCTCGTCGACCACTCTTCGTAAAACTCCCGATGGCAACCGGCACAGCCGTTAGCGCTTAAGGACTGGAGCGATGGGGGTATTCCGGCAGTTAAGACCGGACGCTCAAACACCTCCGATACCACGAAGACGTTCATCGGCCGGAACAGTCGCCAAGCCAGGAACGTGATCAAGGCGACCAAGAAGATGCCAACAACTACGGTTTTCTTGTTACGGACAAACCTCATGGAATGTCACAATAGTAAAGAATCACGATAGCCCCTGATCATTGCCGTGGCTTTATACGCCAGTAATTGCTAGCTATTACCCTTGCGGCAATAGCAATAGACAAACTGCTGAACCGCGCCGGACGGAGTGTGGTGAGCTTCCTTTTCATGCTCAACCAATAGAAACGCATCTCCGAATTCGGCGTGCAGGCTTTCAGGCTGATATCTCACCACAGGCAAGCCACTGCATTTTTCCGGGCCATTTTCGGCAAAAGTAGCAACGACCACATGACCGCCCGGACGAACTGAACGCATAACCCGTTCAACATAAGCATGGCGGTCAGCCGGATCAGTCAGAAAATGAAACACGGCACGGTCATGCCAAATGTCAAATCGGTGAATGGGAAATTCCGCCCGTGTAACGTCGCTTTCCATCCAATGCACAGCATCCGCATATTTCCCTAAACGCTGCTTTGCAACAATGAGCGCCTCCGCTGACAGGTCAAGCACTGTCAGGTCGGTATAGCCTTCTGCCGCAAGATCATTAACCAGTGTAGAGGCGCCACCCCCCACATCGATAATGGCCGAATCTTTACCAAGCCCTGTATTGTGTATCAGTCGCAGAGATTGATCTGCATGCTCCTGAAACCAACTCACCGAGTCAGATGCCTTGGTGGCATAGACCCGCTCCCAATGTTGCTTGCGATCCATAACTAAAGCCCCCAAGCCAACCATGTTTTACGTTGCATTAAAGTGACTATGGCGCGCGATACTAATACCGTGCGACCCATCTCACCCCCTAAAAACGAGGACTTTATCGGCCCGCTGTGTCCACGTTGTGAGCTGATCCATAGTGCTTCGCGACGCGCCCTCGATAAGCTCCTCTGCAGCAATGCCGCGCGCATCGAGGCAACTGCCGCATGCACCGATTTCGCCGCCATTACGCGCCACCATGCCCAGCATGTCACCGATGTTGTAATAACCCTGCCGCACCTTTTGCCCACGTTTGGCGCATGCCGTCGTCGCATCACCGACAAGGAACATATTGACCCGCGCTTCGCACGTCTTGAGCAGAGAACGCGCAAGTCGTAATGCGTTGTAGCTGCGCTTCGACCCATAAGGAGCATCGTTCAGGATCATCAGGTATTTCATAATCTCCCCGTAGTAATAACAATCTAATTGTTGTTAGATTGATTAAAGCAGTATCTGCACAAGATGTCAATGGAATCATTGACAGAGTGTTTGTTGCTATAATTCTTAATCAAATGATTACCGGATTGTTATAGTGAAAGACGCACGCAAGATAAAAGACCTGCTTTATGAACAGGTGGCGCGGATTGGCAAGGTATTCTCAAGCCCCAAGCGGCTGGAATTGATTGAGTTGCTTTGTCAGGGTGAAAAAACGGTGGAAACACTTGCGCGTGAGGCTTCTATCAGCATGAAGCTGGCCAGTGCCCACCTGCGCGAGTTGCGGGGCGCTCATCTGGTTGAAACCGAGCGACAAGGGAAAAACATTCTTTACCGCTTAGCCGACAAAGCGGTCGCCGATTTATGGGTGCATATCCATTCTCTAGCCGAAGATCGACTGATTGAGTTGCAAATAGAATTACAGAAAATCGCTACGCAACCGAACGATTTGATACCCAATGATCGTGAAACGCTGATGAAGATGGCACGCAGAGGGGAGGTGGTTGTGATTGATGTGCGACCAACGGAGGAGTATCTGGTGACACACCTTCCATTTGCCCGTTCCATTCCGATTGATGAGCTGCGCCAACGACTTGCGGAACTACCAAAAGATAGGCCAATAGTCGCCTATTGCCGTGGCCCTTATTGTCTGATGGCGGTAGATGCAGTAAAGCTACTACGCAAAGAAGGTTTTAAATCTGCACATTTGCGGGACGGCATCGCGGAATGGGATGTGCCAGAAATTAGACAGGTATAGTTTCACCTCGCCAGCTTTATTACCATACAATTATTTCAAGGAAAAGCAAAGATGGCTAAGTTCGACTACGACTTGATAATTCTTGGCGGCGGCGCGGCCGGGTTGGTTGCTTCCAAAGTGGCGCGGGGCTTCGGCAAAAGCGTTGCGGTGATTGAAAAAGGGAAGCTGGGCGGGGAATGCACCAACTTCGGCTGCGTGCCGAGCAAGGCGCTCATCAGAACCGCTAAAGCCGCGCACGAACTGAAACATCTAGACACATTGGGCCTTCGGACTGATGCCCCCATCTCCGTCAACACTGGCGGCGTAATGCAGCATGTCCGCTCCATCGTTGAAAAGGTTTACAACACCCATCTACCCGCAAGCTTCAAGGCGCTGGGAATCGACCTCTCATTCGGCACCCCACGGTTTACGGACAACCATACGGTCGTGATGGACGGCAAAGCGGTCACCGCGAACAAGATTATCATTGCCACCGGATCCAGCCCGCTCATTCCCGTCATCGAAGGAATAGACAAAACACCCTATCTCACCAACAACACGGTGTTCTCCCTCGACACGCTGCCGCGCTCGATGGTGGTTCTCGGCGGCGGCCCCATCGGGATAGAGTTGGCGTCGGCCTTCAACCGGCTGGGCGTTGAGACCACGGTGGTGGAAAAGTTTGACCGGATACTTTTCCGGGAGGATCGTGAGCTTTCGGAAATGCTGGCAGGCAAGATGCGTGGCGAAGGGCTGAACATCATAACGTCGGCCAAAGCGGTTAAGCTGTCAGCCGATAAATCGCAAATAACTCTTACTGTTGAAACACAGAACGGCCAGCGCAAAGACATCAGCGCGCAAAGCATTTTTATCGCCTCGGGGCGAAAACCGAACACGGACGAGCTCGGCCTCGAAAAAGCGGGAGTCCGCTACAACAGCAACGGCATTGAGGTGGACGAATGGCTGCGGACCGCAGCGGACAACATATACGCATGCGGCGATGTCACCGGGCCGTACCGTTTCAGCCACATGGCGGAATACCAGTCTATCCTCGCCTGCACCAACGCGTTTTTGCCGGTAAAAAGGCGTGCCGATTACAGCGACGCGATCTGGAGTACCTTTACCGATCCGGAACTGGCGCACGCGGGATTTACAGAAGAGGAAGCGAGAGCCACACACGGCGATGAGATCGATGTGCTCCGTTTCGATTACAGCAAGATCGACAGGGCGCGGACGGACATTGAAGAATTCGGCATGAGCAAGATCATTCTGGACAAAAAGGGGAAAATCATCGGCGCCCACATACTCGGCATGCATGCCTCCGAGGTGCTGCACGAAATACAGCTGGCGAAACATTTCAATATACCCTTTGGGCGGATATGGCAGGCGATCCACCTGTATCCCAGCTACTCCGATGTTATACGGCAGCCCTCGAAATACCACTATGCCGCAAAAATGGGGAACAACCCGTTTATCAAATTGCTGAAGAAGTTCATGCGGTAAACAGGAAGCTCGGTAGGCGTTTGTCAAAGCAGGACGCCGCAGACCTTGGTAGAACAGATATCTGGCGCTCATCTGCCCTCACCATCAAATCGTTCATGCGGTTTGAGCGTGGATACCGACAATACCGGAGAGCGTGCCCACACTGGATATTTTGGTTTTCGTTTTGTGGTCAGGTGTAGCGCCTGCTTTTTCGGCTAAACGGTAAGCTGTCTTCAGTCTGTTTGGCTCTTATAGCATCATCAGCATACAATTATTTCAGGGGAATACCATGCATGAAATCGTCAAGGATTATTACGGAAAGCAGCTCAAGACTTCAGATGACCTGAAGACCTCTGCCTGTTGCGATGCGTCAAATGTGCCGGACTGGCTCAAGCCGCTACTGGCGCGTATTCACCCTGAAGTGATGTCGCGCTACTACGGCTGTGGTCTGGTTTGCCCGCCGCTGCTGGAAGGCTGTCGAGTGCTGGATTTGGGCAGCGGCTCCGGTCGGGATGTCTATGCGCTGGCGCAACTGGCTGGGGCGCGTGGCCAAGTGGTCGGTGTGGATATGACGGAAGAACAGCTCGCGGTTGCGGAAAGCTATCGCGCTTATCACGCCGAGGCGTTTGGTTTTGATAACGTCATGTTCAAGCAGGGCTATATCGAGAAGCTCGACGAGCTCGGGTTGGAAAGCGGCAGCTTCGATGTCATCGTGTCGAACTGCGTGATCAATCTATCACCCGATAAAGATGCGGTATTGCGCGAAGTCCACCGCCTGCTCAAACCGGGCGGCGAATTTTATTTCTCGGATGTCTATGCCGACCGCAGAGTGCCTGACGCGGTACGCAACGATCCTGTGCTGTACGGCGAATGCTTGGGCGGTGCGCTGTACTGGAACGATTTTTTGCGGCTGGCGCATCGCCATGGGTTTGCTGATCCGCGTCTGGCCGAAAGCCGCACGCTGGATATAACCGATCCGAAGCTCGCGCCACGCGTGGGTAACCTGCGTTTTTACTCGGCCACTTATCGGCTGTTCAAACTGGATGGGCTGGAATCGGCTTGCGAGGATTACGGGCAGGCCGTGATCTATCGCGGCACGATACCCGATCATGCGCATCGCTTTGTCCTCGACGGGCATCACGACATCGAAACCGGACGTGTCTTCCCGGTATGCGGCAACACTTGGCGCATGCTGCATGACACACGCTTCCTGCCACACTTCGAGTTTATCGGTGACTTTAACCGGCACTACGGAATATTTCCCGGTTGCGGCAGCGACATACCGTTTGTGCAAGACAAAAGCTCAGCCACTTCCGGTTGCTGCTGAACAGAGCAAAAATGAAAGATAACGAAATGAGAAAGTTCTTGGCAGAGTGTTTCGGCACATTCTGCCTCGTCTTTGCCGGGACGGGCGCCATCGTCATCAACGATGTTTCCGGCGGCTCCATTACTCACGTTGGCATTGCGCTCACTTTTGGCCTTGTGGTTCTGGCCATGATTTACGCCGTCGGCGACATCTCCGGCGCGCATCTGAATCCTGCCGTCACGATTGGTTTCTTCGCCGCTCACCGATTCAGCGGGCGGCTTGTTTTGCCTTACATCGTGAGCCAGAGCTTCGGCGCGCTCGCAGCCAGTTTGCTGTTGCGGGGGGCTTTTCCCGTCCCATGCCTCGCTGGGGGCAACGCGGCCCGCCGGGTCTGACGCTCAGTCATTTGTTCTTGAGTTGGTGCTTACCGCCATCCTGATGTTTGTTATTTTGAGAGTGTCCAGCGGCGCACGAGAGCGCGGTATCACCGCCGGGATTGTGGTCGGCTCCATTATCGCGCTGGAGGCGCTTTTCGCTGGCCCCATTTGTGGCGCTTCGATGAATCCTTTCCGATCATTAGCGCCCGCTTTGGTTTCAGGCCAGTTTGCCAGCCTCTGGCTTTACCTTGTGGCACCGACTTTAGGCGCCCTACTGGGTGTAGGTCTATGTCGTTGTATGCGGGAGGATGGTTGTTGTGCATCTTGTGCATCCACTAAGGAAATAACCTAACGAGATCAATCGAGCGCATCGCAGCCCCTCTCGGCGACGAGCGCCTGACCCAGTATAAAAACGCTTTACCAGCGATTTTCAAATCAAGCTTCCCCCACTTGAAACGCAGCAATAAGATTCCCAACCGATTGTTTTCGGAGTCGTTTTGCCATAGGTCGATATGTTAGACTTTGATCGATTTTAAGGAAGCGCAAAATAACAACAAAATGTCATGAGTTTTGATTACCTGCGGATATTGACGATTATCCATTTTGCTTCCCTTGGCGGGCTTCTATTCTATGGATTGCACCGGTTATGGCTAATTGCATGCTGGTACAAGGAGCGCCGCAAGAAACACTCCGCCATTTCGCCTTTCAGCTTGGTGGATTTTCCGGTGGTGACCATCCAGTTACCCCTTTACAACGAGCGTTTCGTCGCCGCGCGGCTTATCGAATTCGCCGCCCGCCTCGAGTGGCCGAAGGACAAGCTGGAGATACAGGTTCTGGACGATTCGACCGACGATACCAATAGTATCGTTGATGAAACGGTGAACCGGCTGGCACTTGAAGGGGTAAATATCGGGGTGTTCAGGCGCGGACACAGACAAGGGTATAAGGCGGGAGCGCTGCAAGAGGGGATGGCGCATGCGGTGGGCGAATTCATCGCCATTTTCGATGCGGACTTTCTTCCGCAACCCGATTTTCTGGTTCGGACAGTTCCCTGCTTCTCCGACCCGAAAGTCGGCATGGTTCAGGCGAGATGGACTTTTCTTAACGCCGAGGCATCGTGGCTCACCGGCGTCCAGTCGCTTCTGCTAAGCCCGCATTTCGGCATCGAACACCGGGTGCGGTGCGGGCGTAATCTGTATTTTAACTTCAACGGAACGGCAGGCATTTGGCGGCGGAGCGCGATAGAATCCGCCGGTGGATGGAAGGCGGATACGGTGACCGAAGACCTGGACTTGAGCTATCGCGCCCAACTGCAAGGGTGGAAGTTTATCTATCGGGATGACATCGCGGTTCCCTCCGAACTCCCCGTTACCCTTGCGGCATTCCGCAGCCAGCAGCAGCGGTGGGCAAAAGGCTCCATACAGACGGCGCGGAAGATATTGCCGCGCCTGTTTACCTCTCCATTGCCGTTTGCAGTGAAAGTCGAGGCGGCGGCGCATCTTCTGGCGAACCTCGGCTGGCTGCTTGGCGCGCTCACAACCTTTACCCTGTATGCCGCCATCATGTGGCGCGTGGGCATTGGGCCTTATCAACTGCTGAAGATCGATTTGCCGTTGCTTGCCGGAACAAGTCTCGCCATTCTGATGTATTTTTTCGCGTATACGCTGGTTAGTGGGTCAGCCCGCTTGCTGCGTTGGCTGCCGCTCCTGCCGGTTTTCGGCATCGGAATGGCACCCAGCATTGCTCTTTCCGTTATCAAAGGGTCTTTGAGCAAAGGCGGCTATTTTGAGCGGACGCCGAAGTTCGGGTTGCAGGGAAATCAGCCGCCGCCCCTGGCGGCCTTTCTCTATCGCCAGAAGGCCATTCCATACTTGGCCATGAATACCCTGTTCTTGTGCTACAGCTTGCTGCCAGTAATTTTCTCGTGGCAAAGGGGAACCTGGCTGGCGATTCCTTTTTTGGCGTTGTTTCCCGCCGGTTTCATGCTGGTGATTTTGAAAGATATTGCTGATATGGTACAGAACCGCCGAAGTTAGAAGATCAGCAGCAGATTATTTGGAGGATAGTTTCCACCATGCTTCCATGCCACCTTCGTAATTGCGCGCATCGGGCAGTCCCGCAAGCTGATGCACCATCCATGCATACCCGGAACGGATTCCTCCCCGGCAGTAATAGACAATCGGTTTGCCGGTATCGATACCATTGTCTTTCAGCAGTTGCCTGAAAGCTGCGGCATCCAGTGGGCGGCGGTCGTCGCCGGTGTAGAACTTTGTCCACTCGATATGAATTGCGCCCGGTATTTTTCCGAGCAGCCATTCCATCGTTGAGCGCGTATCGATCAAAACCATCGGGGATGCTCGCTGCTCAATCTCGGCGGTGGAAATGTCCCAATGGGGAGCGAGCTTGAAATTATAGGTAGCTTTCTCCCGACTTTTTGGCGCATCGGCCGCTACGGTAAACCCTTTATTCCGCCATGCCTGAATGCCGCCGTTCAATATGCGGATGGAACCGGCGTGTCCTATCCACGCGAACACCCAGCCAGCCCACCCCTCGCCGCCCCAACTCTTGTCGGCATCGCCGTAAATGACGATGGAAGTTTTTTCATCAATTCCCATATTTCCCAGCGCAACGGCCATTTCCTGCGGGGGCCATACCCGGTACGGCACGCCTTTCTCGTCGGTTCTGGTAAAGTTCTCCCATGAAAATGATAACGCACCAGGGATGTGACCGGCTTGCCATTCGGACTTGGGTCGGGCATCAAGGATTACATGTTTCGTAAGTTCACCGTTCAGGGCAGAAGGTTCGATCAGGATCATATTGCCAGCCATTGCGCTGCCTCCATGTAACAAAATTCCGGTCATGACAAATAGCAACGCCAACGAAAGTTTCAATCGGTGTATTTCAAACCAGCTTCTTTTCTGGGGCATATCGCTCTCCATCGCATCCTCCTATTGTATTCTGGCTTTTCAGGCCGATCTCCGTTTGTCCATTGCCGCCCTCGTAGGGGCGTCCGCCTTCATCATGGTGTTTCTTTCCATCACCCTGTATCTGGCGGAAGCAAGGGGTATGGGTTGGTCTCCACGCGCAATTATAGTCGTGGCTATTGTATTTCGGCTCATGTTCCTGTTTCGTCCGCCGGAACTCTCCGACGATCTTTACCGGTATTGCTGGGACGGGTTGATGGTTTTACATGGCAATAACCCATATGCCTTCGCACCCGCTGACGCAAAACTTCTTGTTGAAGAGTCTGCCGCACTGCTCAGCCATGTCAACCATCCGCAACTGATTACCATTTATCCTCCTGCCGCACAAATTATTTTCTCCATCGGCGCTTTTTTTGGCGGAATTCTGGGAATGAAAACTGTGCTTGTCGCGCTGGATATCGCCGTTTGCGTCGTTATATTGCGCATTCTTGCACGGATGAAAATGCCGCCGTCACGGGCGGTGCTCTATGCTTGGCATCCGCTGCCAATTCTGGAAATTGCTTCTTCAGGGCACATCGATGGGGCGGGAATTTTTTTTCTGATGCTGGCGTTTATGCTGTTGCTTCCCCCGGGTGATGATCCGAATCCCCACGCCACCAACAACTGGAAAGCGCCTGCGGCGGCAGGCCTCGTCTTTTCGGTTGCCATGCTGGTCAAATTGTTTCCGCTGGTCTTCTTTCCCGTATTCCTTTGGTTGGCTGGCGGGAAGGGGATAAAGCCGTTTATTATGGGTGTCGTTAGCGGCACTGCCGCGCTGTCAATTCCCTTTCTTCCCGATCTTTTCAATATGCGCACTACTCTGGATATCTACATGCGCAATTGGGAATTTGCGGGATTTGCATTTCAGTCGCTTCATGAAATATTTCTATCCGGTTCCACGGCCCGGCAGATACTTGCAGCTTCATTTTTTCTCATAACGATCACCTTGTATGCATCGCTGTTCCGCAAACATAACCGGGCAGAAGATGTTTGCACACCATTGCTTTTCCCCGCAGCTTTCAAGACTGCTTATTGCATCGTACTGGCTTTTCTGTTGCTTACGCCGACACTTCACCCGTGGTACGCGCTTTATTTGGCCTGCCTTCTTCCGTTCGTTCCTGGAACTGCAGGGCTGGTGCTGACATGGGCAGTGCTGCTCTCATACCGTGTGCTGATTAATTTCACTCTTCTTGGGATATGGGAGGAAAAAGATTCCATACCTGCCATCATTTGGGCGGCTACCGCTGGAGCGCTGATTCTGAGCTGGCTTGCCAGAAAGTGGAAACCTGATTTCACTCGGCGCGTACAATTGTTTTCACAGTCATCGGAGATGCCAGGCAGACAATAAACAACTGCACTTTCGCCAATTGCGCTTGACAAAGATAAGCTGGCGGCCAAACATCGGTTGCAAAAAACCAAGGTTGATTGCAGCTAATTTTAACAAAATATTTTTCAGCTATAACGAGTTAAATGTCCCTGATTACAGCTGGTCAACCTCAAACGAAAAGATGCAGGCTCGTATCGGTTATCGGAGCCATGTTTTTATCACTAAGCCTGTCGATGCCGCTGTACGCGTTCGATTTTAGCCAGTGGGATGCGATCCTTAAAAAAAATACGCGGCCATCGAATTTCGAGGGCATCGTGTATACCGGGTTCGATTATGCCGCCATCCTCAAATCGCGCGAGTTCGACAAACTTGTCGGCGGTTTGGAGTTGTTTTCACCGGAAGTGCTTCGCGGGAGGGAAGAGAAGCTGGCGTTTTGGATAAACGTCTACAACATATTCGCGGTGAAGCTGGTGCGCGATCATTGTCCCGTCATTTGTATCAAGGAGGTGGGAAACTTTATTTCCCCGGTGTGGGAAGTACCGGCGGGAAAAGTCGGCGGCAGAATGTATTCCCTTAACGACATTGAGCATAAAATACTCCGTCCCATGAATGAACCGTCCATTCACTTTGTCATCGTATGCGCCTCCGTTTCATGCCCCGACCTGCTGCCAGAAGCGTACACGGCAGACGCTTTGAGAGACCAATTGAAATTACAGACGAACCGGTTTCTTGAGAATATGGGAAAAGGGATGCGGGTGGATCGCGAAAAAAAGACGGTATATCTTTCCATGATTTTTGACTGGTATGAGGACGATTTCAAGGATGCTGGCGGTAATATCGGCTTTCTCAATAGCGAGTGGGCTGGCAGCCGGAACATTCCATCGGACTATGCGATAAAGTACCTGCCCTACAACTGGGATTTGAATACCGTACGATGAGCAGGCCGGTTCCCTCGTTCAGTTTTATAGTTCCCGCGCTCAACGAAGAGAAGAATCTTCCCGCAGTCATGGAGGAGATCGCGTCTGTTACGGGGAAGGGCGGCGTACTCGATTACGAGGTTGTCGTGATTGATGATGGCAGCACGGACGGAACCTTCGCAGCGGTTGCTGAACTCAGTTCCCAATACGGCAATATTAAATTTATACGCAATGAAACCAGGCAAGGGGTTGGCAAAAGTTTTCTGGCGGGCGTCGCCATCGCCCAAAAAGATTACTGTCTCATAGTCCCTGGTGATAACGAGTTTGATCTGGGGTTTTTTCCCGGAGCGGTAGCCGCGCTTTCCGTCGGGGACTCGGATTTTGTTGTTACCCACGTATTAAATCCGCGGCTGCGACCGCGCCATCGACGGGTTATATCTTTCCTGTACCTCTACGTATTCAACTTCCTGTTCCGAACCGCTTTCAGGTATACCAACGGCATAGTTATTTATCCGACTGGTTGGATGCGGTCGGTGAAACTGCTATCAGCGGGGTACACTTTTCAGAGCGAGGCGCTATTAAATGCCCATCACGAGGGGAGGCGGTTTGCCCACACTGGGATGAATATCCGGCCTCGCGTTCACGGCAAATCCAAGATATTCTCTTTCAGCGTTATGTGGGAAGTCATGGCTTCGCTGGTGCGGATGAAGCTGGCTGATTGTCAAGCGCCGCATACTGAAGCAAATAAGTAATATGCCTCTAAACCATTTTTAGGACGCTTAATTATCCAAGGCCATCCTGTAATTCTGTGGGACTTTTCAAGGTCAGCGAGAGCCTGTTCAAGATGTTTTTCAAGTGAATAATGCTGTCTTAAAGACACGGTTATGGAAAGGCTTTTTACGTAGGTCGTCCCACAGGTGCTCGACGGGGTTTGTCTCCAGCCCGGTTCAATTGATCGTGTGCGTCTGGTTTAGCGATGAGACACACTGCACAAAGCAGGTTCCAAAACCGATGTGTATGAGGTATTCAAGCGTATGCTCATGCGCGGGGAAGTGCCTTCTTCGATCGACGCACTTCTGGCCGAAAGCCGGAAGCTTTAACCCAGTCAGAAGGCAGCCTTGAACCGAGCCAATTGATTAGCCGGTGCGGTGCCGAGACTCGAATCGACTTTCCGTATATATCTTCACGCTCATAAATATCCTGATGGTTCTCCAATTGACAAGTGACGGCTAAATCCGGAGAATGCCGCGCTCTTCGAGAGGAGTTTTGGTGATATAGCTCAGGTGGTTAGAGCGCAGCACTCATAACGCTGAGGTCGGTGGTTCAAATCCACCTATCACCACCAATTACAGTACAACGCAGTCCAAGCAAGTCCACGAAACCCGCATGAATCAACACATTGCGGGTTTTTTATTGCCTATTGCCGTGCACTCCCGTTTGACGGTATATGCTATTGTTTGTTCACATTGTTGACACCGTCAAAAGGAGCTGTCATGGCTCTTAGCGCAATCGAGACAAGCAAGTCAAAGGCAGCCCGCAAAAGCTGGCAGATGGCGGCGTGCTGTACTTGCTATCAATCCTAATGGTGTGCAAAGTATTGGCGGCTTGATTACCGGTTTGCCGACAAGCGTAAGACGATGGCACTGGGGGTTTGTCCTGACGTGAATCTAGTGGATGTAGATTGCACTTGAGTGTATCGAATAGACAAGTTTCGTTTTGGGAAGGGGTTGCGATGAGTCAGATTAGATTTCCGTTGGTAATCGTTGTCCTCTTCCTGCTCAGTGCTTGTGGCGGGGGAGGAGGCGGTTGCGAAACATGCGGCGACAGGACAGGTGCTCCTATTACGAGCACAGTATCCGGCACTGTTGTTGGCAAAAACGGGCTTCCACTATCGGGAGTTACAATTAGCGTTTACTATCATAATGTCCATACCACTGTAACAACGACCACCGATGCCAACGGTGCATACTCAGTTTCGGGGTTGGACACCGCAAACACTTCGACAGATAAACCAGATTACGAAATATACGCGGAGAAAAGTGGATTTGGTTTTTATCCTTCGATCAGTGACGCATCTGGTTCAATAAGCAAATTCGATTTCAATGGCTATTACAGAACCGTCATCCGGTTTAATCCCCCGCCCGCCCGCAATGTAACAGGCAACAATTTCACAGCATACCGCTCGGGGGATAAGGTGGCTAGCCTGCCCAGAACGGGGCAGACGACAAGTTATGCAAGCGGGGATGACTATTCGCTGCAAAATGGAGTGGCCTGGCCAGACGCGCGCTTCACAGACAATGCAAATGGAACCGTTACCGATCAACTGACCGGTCTTGTCTGGTTGAAAAACGCCGGATGTTTTAGCCCGTCCGATTGGGCCACTGCGCTGATGGCCGCCAATCAGCTTGCCAGCGGCACCTGTGGATTGACCGATGGATCAACCGCAGGTCAGTGGAGAATGCCCAATACCAACGAACTGGAAAGCCTGGTGGATGTATCAAGGGCTAACCCGGCTGTTTCCACTGGCAACCCCTTCACCAATATCAATCTTGCCAATGCCTACTGGTCATCTACGACCTATATGGCCTTAACTTCCAATGCCATGGCCATTCGTTTTTCTGACGGGCGCTGGATAAACGGGATAGACAGTGGGGACGGCAGCTTCAACAATAACAAGACAACGTCCACCAATTCTTTGTGGGCGGTAAAATCGGGCGGAGCCGGGGCGGTTCAACTTCTGGCGACCGGCGTGTTTTATTCCGGATCGGGCGGAGGAGGCGGAGCATTTTTCGGCAGCAGGGACGATGCCAGCCTGCAAATCGGTGCTCCCTTGACCTCTCCCCGCTTTATTGACAACGCGGACGGGACAATAGCGGACACCGTCACGGGTTTAATCTGGCTGAAGAAGGCCAATTGCATAAACAGCTCTTGGGATAGCGCCCTTGCAACCATCAACAATTTGGCAAACGGCCAATGCGGTTTGACGGATGGGTCAACCGTCGGCCAGTGGAGAATGCCGAACCGGAGCGAGATGTTGAGTTTGTCCGACCGCGCCCCGACCTTCCCGCAGGCGGACTACTTTAATGGGCAAGCCCAAGGCGGCGCCAGTCCAGTTACTGGGCCTGTAATTTTCAACGGCTTCATAGCCTTCGATTACTATTGGACTTCCACTACCAACGCCGCCGATATTACTCAGACATGGACAATCTGGAGCTGTGATTTTGGCGTGTATAACATTGCGAAAACCAGCATACGATATTCGCTGGCGGTACGTTGACGAGATTGCACCGAGAGAGTTATCGGGTAACTGGGGGGAGCGTTTGTATGACCGCGCCTATTCAACTGAGCGTTAAAATTTATGGAGTTCTTCTCTCACGTGCGCATGGACAGGAACCATTCCGGTTGAAGGTGGGTATCACCTGAGGAAGAGGTGCTTTTCTCTAACAACGCGGCGGCGTATCGTCACCGCTGGCGCTGCCCTGTTCTTTGGCGAACAGGACGGCGGCTTTCACCCGTGAAGACAGGTTGAGCTTGTTCAGGATGTGACGCACATGCTGTTTTACCGTGTCGTAACTGATTTTCAAGGTTTGCGCGATCGCCTTGTTGCTCTCGCCGAGAGATAGTAATTGCAGGATTTCGCGCTCGCGCTCGGTTAGCAGTTTGAGCGAGTTTTTCGGCTCCTGTCCAGGCTGATCACCGCGCAACATTTCGATCATCTTCACCGTCATGGTGGGCGCGACTACCAGTTCTCCGGCTACGACGCGGCGGATTGCATCGACCACCTCTTCCGGGGCCATATCTTTGAGCAGATAGCCGCGTACCCCGGCGCGCATCGCGTTGGACAAGTCCACTTCCGAATCGCTCATGGTCAGCACCACGACTGGAGTGGTGCAACCTTCCTTGCGAAGTTGCTCCAGCATCGCAAGCCCGTCCAGCGGTTTCATGCGCAAATCCAGAATCAACAGATCGGGTTGTTCACGCAATAACACGCGCAGTTCGTCGATACTGCCGGTTGCGCCGAGAACCGTAAAACCGTAGCAATTGCCGAGCAGTTCGCTTAACCCGCTTCGGCACAGGTTTTGATCGTCAACCAGAACAATTTTTATCTTTTCACTCATCAATGGCTCTCCAATCTGACCCTGGCTCGGGAAAGAATAATTGCACGCATGTGCCGAACCCGTTTGAACTTTCCACTTTTATTTCACCCCCGATGCGTTGCGCGCGTTCGCGCATGATGATAACCCCGTAATGACCTTCAACCGGCGAAAACGTGCCGGCACCGTTATCCTCCACCGTGAACACATAGTAACCGCAGTGATGGTCGATGATCAGGCGTGCATGGCTTGCGTTGGAATGCTTGGCGATGTTGGAGAGCGCTTCGCGTACGATGTGATAAGCCTGTATCTCATGTTCCAGCGGCAGATCGAGGTCGGCGACGCGGATGGTGCAATCAAGCACGATGTCGTGTTGCTGGCGGAACTGTTCAGCCAGTGTTTGCAATGCCTGCAACAGTCCCGCCGGATCCATTTCGCTGCGGAAATCGGTGATCAGTGCACGTGCGGCCTTCTGGCTGATCTCCAGCGCCTCGTCGATGTTGCGCGCATATTTGGTCGCCATTATCTCGTTGTTGTTGCGTACCGCATCGCTCAGCAGCGTGGTATTCATGCGAGCATAGTTCAACGTTTGCGCCAGCGAATCGTGGATCTCGTTGGCGATGGATTGCCGCTCCATCAATAGCTCCGCGCGTTTTGCTTCGCGGTTGGATTTGATGTGCTCGATCAGCGCACTCAGCAGATCGGCGAATTTGATGGACATATTTGCTGCGTTGCCGGAGGAGGATTGCAGGGTATCGAAGAACAGGGTAAAAACACCGAGCAAAACTTCAGGGGAATTGCGGCTTTTCAGCGGGATGGAGATCGCCGACTGGAACTGTTGGTGCGGTCGGCCGTCGCGTTGTGTCTCGCATGCGTCGATATTGGTGGAACAGAGGCCGCGCTTGAAGGCGTCCTTGCCGCATTTTTCACAGGCCAGTTCCACGATGCGCTCGGCCTCCAGTCCCTCACCGGTCAAACCAACCGCACTGATGACCTGCAAGGTTTGCTCATCGGGCAGCAGCACTCGCACCACGCCTGCCTTGGCCTTGATGAAACAGTTTGTGGTTTCCAGAAACGTATTCAGCAGCGTTTTGAGGTCGCTGGCGCGAGGTGCGGCGAACTCCTGTGATACACAAGCATCCACGCCGCTGTTCTTGCCGGGAAACACGAATTCCGGTTCGCGCGTCCAGAAGAACGCTGCGTTATCCGGTTCATCCACTGACATTAATTTCCCATTCATTAAGCATCCGGCAGAAATATCTGGAAGTTCTCTCAAGCACGTTCGAAAAATAAGCATCCCGCAGTCGGAATCGCGTGCTAGATTATGTTATTTTTCCTTAAATATCAATGATAAAACGCCGTTAGATTTTTATTGTTTACCCATCAGGGCTACAGCGCCACCTACCCGATGTGGTTATAGACACTCTGCGCGCGAATTCTGCCTAATACAAAGCAATCTCTGTAATACAAAAAGATATGAAAATCTGCATTGTTTCCGACAGTCATGACCGCTCCGCTCCCCTCATGGCGGCGGTAACAGAGGCGCAGGTTTTCGGTGCGCAAGCCGTTATTCATTGCGGCGACCTGATCGGCGCCAACACCCTGCGCGCTTCACTCAAGCTCGGCATCCCCGTTCATGCAGTCCACGGCAACAACATCGGCGATGTTGCGGCGTTGTACAGCATGATGGAAAAGTCCGGCGGCTTGTTCACCTACCACGGACAGGAAGCCGTGCTGGAGCTTGGCGGACGTAGAATATTCGTCACCCATATGCCGCGTTACGGGCAAGCTTTTGCCTGCACCGGCGACTATGATCTGGTCTGCCACGGACACAGCCACGCCGCCCATGTCGGGATGCAGGCCGATGTCAATGGCGGGCACTGCTGGCTGGTTAATCCGGGTTCGGTCGCGGGCATCGACGCACCTGGCGTGGACGCCACCCCAACCTGGATTCTGGGCGATCTGGAGCGGATGCATTTCGAGATACGCATGTTGCAGCAATCCACATTGGAGGCTTGAATGAATCCATCCATCGCAACCAACCAGGCCATCCTGGTCGTCGGCGGCGGCATCAGCGGCATGACGGTGGCGCTGGAAGCCGCCGAATGCGGCAAACAGGTGATACTCGTCGAGCGCAATGCCACCTTGGGCGGGCGCACTGCGCGGATGAACCGCTATTTTCCCAAGATGTGCCATCCAACCTGCGGGCTGGAAATCAACTTGCGCCGCTTGAAAGGCAACCGCAATGTGCGCGTGATGACGATGGCCGAGGTGAGCGGCGTGGCCGGGCAGCGCGGCGATTACACGGTGGCGCTGAAACTGGCGCCGCGCTATGTCAACGCAAAATGCACCGCCTGCGGCGATTGTGCGGCTGTGGTCGAGGCGGAGATTCCCAATCCTTACGAATACGGCCTGAGCAAGACGCGAGCGGCTTACCTGCCGCACGCGATGGCCTATCCGATGCACTATGTGCTCGACCCTTCGATCATCGGCACGGCGGATGCCGAGAGGGCCAGGGCGGCTTGCAAGTACGATGCGATAGATCTCGACATGCAGACTGAGACGGTCGAACTGAAGGTGGGCGCCATCGTCTGGGCGACCGGCTGGAAACCTTACGATGCGGTAAAAATCCAGCCGTATGGCTATGGCCGCTTCGCCAACGTGATCACCAGCCTGGAGTTCGAGCGGCTCGCCGACCCGCACGGCCCGACCGGCGGCAAATTGCTGCGCCCCTCCGACGGCAAGGAAGCGAAGAACATCGCCTTCATCCAGTGCGCCGGTTCGCGCGACGAAAACCACCTGCGCCATTGCTCGCGCATCTGCTGCATGGCTTCGCTGAAACAAACGCATTATGTGCGCGAGGCATATGGCGATGCCGGGAAATCGACCATTTACTACATCGACATCCGCGTCATCGACCGCCTCGAAGATTTTTACCAAAAAGTGCAGCAGGATGCGGCGGTCAGCTTCGTCAAATCCAAGGTTGCCAAGATAGTCGAGGGCAAGGACGGCAGCCCGGTGCTGCATGGCGTGGATACCGAGGGTTATCACCGCTATGCCACGGCGCATGATCTGGTCGTGCTGGCGGTCGGCATGGAGCCGGAGACCAACGGCATCAAGTTGCCGGAAGATATGCTGCTCGATTCGTCTGGCTTTATCGAAGGCTCGCAAAGTGAAGGCATGTTTGGTGCGGGTGCCGCAACCAGTCCGCTCGACGTGAACCGCTCGGTGCAAAGCGCCACGGCGGCAGCATTGCGCGCGATCCAGGTAGTGCACAAGATTGCCGCTGCCGAAGCCTGCCCTGAGCATGTCGGAGGGGGGCGAAATAATGGCTGAGATGAAGACCGCCGCATACATCTGTTCAGGCTGTGGCCTGGGCGACAAGTTGGACATCGCGCAACTGGGCAAGATCGCGCAGAATGAAGGCAAGATAGCGCTGGTGCGCGATCACGCCTTCCTGTGCAACAGCGAGGGTGTGCAGATGATCCGCGACGACATCGAGAAGGAGGGCGTGACGCATGTCTGCATCGCCGCCTGCTCGCGCCGCGCCAAGACCGAGGCGTTCCATTTTCCGACCGTGGCGATGACCCGCGCCAACCTGCGCGAGGGCGTCATATGGGTGGTCGCCGAAGGCAGCGAACACGACGAAGTGCGCCAGGAAATGGCCGACGACTACGTGCGCATGGGCTGCGCCGAACTGAAAAAGGTCAAGCTGCCACAGGGCAATCCGAACACGACTTTGCAGAAACGCATCCTCGTCGTCGGCGGCGGCATGTCCGGCCTAACTGCCGCATTCGAGGCCGCCGAGGCGGGCTACGAAGTGGTCATCGTCGAGAAGCAGGCGCGGCTCGGCGGCTGGGCAAACAAGTTGTGGAAACGCGTGCCGTTCAAGGCTCCCTATGCCGAACCGCAGGATACCGGCGTTGCCGTGCTGGCCGCCAAAGTGAGCACACATCCGCGCATCAAAGTGCACCTCAATTCGACCGTGGCGGAAACAGCCGGTGCGCCGGGGCGTTTCGTGGTGAAAGTGGCGCAGGAATCCGGCGCTGTAACGGAAGAAGCAATCGGCGCGATTGTCCAGGCAACCGGCTTTACCACGTACGACATCGCCAAATTGCCCGAGCTGGGCGGCGGCCAGGCCAACGTCGTGGATCAGGCGGGCCTCGAAGCGTTGGCGCAAGCCGCCAATGGCGGCGCTCTGAAGCGCGCCGACGGCAAGGAAATAAAATCCGTGGTGTTCCTGCAATGCGCCGGGCAGCGCGACGAAACCGGCCAGCATCTCGCCTACTGTTCAGGCCACTGCTGCGCCACCAGCATCAAGCAGGCGATGTATTTCAAGGATGCCAACCCCGATATCGACACCGTGGTGCTGTACACCGATCTGCGCGTGCCGGGCATGGGCGAGGACTTCTACCGCAGCGCGCAGGAGAAGGGCGTCATCTTCACCAAAGGCAAGGCCAGCGGAGTTGAAGCCGCCGTCAATGGCTGCAAGGTAAGTTTCAAGGATCTGATCCTCGATGAAGACACGTCGCTCGATGCCGACCTGGTTGTGCTGGCGACCGGCCAGGTGCCGAATGCGGGTGTGAATCTCGATGCCTGGGACAAGGCCGTCAGCGAAGCCGATGGCGGCTCGGAAGCGGCAAAACAGAACAAGTCCGAGATGCAGAAAATTTCCATCCTGAATCTGTCCTACCGGCAAGGGCCGGACATGCCGCAATTCAAATACGGCTTTGCCGATTCGCATTTCATCTGCTTCCCCTACGAGACGCGCCGCACCGGCATCTACGCTGCCGGGCCGGTGCGCCGCCCGATGGACATGCTGCAGGCCACCGAAGATGCCACCGGCGCCGCGCTCAAGGCGATTCAGGCGGTCGAGAACGCCAGCCTCGGGCGTGCCGCGCATCCGCGCTCCGGCGACCTTTCCTACCCGATCGTGCGGCTGGAAGGCTGCACCCAGTGCAAACGCTGCACGGTGGAATGCCCGTTCGGCGCAATTGACGAAGACGAGAAGCGTTTTCCGGTGTTCAACGAGCAACGCTGCCGCCGCTGCGGTACTTGCATGGGCGCCTGCCCGGTGCGCGTGATCTCGTTCGAGAATTATTCGGTGGACACGGTGGGCAACCAGATCAAGGCGGTGGAAATCCCGGATGAATTTTCGGAGAAGCCGCGCGTGCTGATACTGGCCTGCGAAAACGACGCCTACCCGGCGCTCGACATGGCGGGCCTGTCGCGCACCGTCTACTCAGCTTTTGTGCGCATTATCCCGGTGCGCTGCCTCGGCTCGGTGAACACCATCTGGATCACCGATGCGCTCAATTCCGGCTACGACGGCGTGATGATGATGGGGTGCAAGAAGGGCGACGACTACCAGTGCCACTTCGTCAAGGGGTCGGAGTTGGCCGGCTATCGCATGGGCAAGATCGGCGATACGCTGACCGGGATGGGGCTGGAGCCGGAGCGCGTGTCCAGCTATGAAGTGGCGA
Source organism: Gallionella sp. (assembly GCA_023259035.1). Taxonomy (GTDB): domain Bacteria; phylum Pseudomonadota; class Gammaproteobacteria; order Burkholderiales; family Gallionellaceae; genus Gallionella. The sequence continues at coordinate 15,296 of JAHFRA010000019.1, read as the reverse complement.
TCACCGATAACGAGCGCGTGGCGAAGTTCATCAACGAATATGTGGCGCAGTTGGTGGAGATGGGGCCGTCGCCGATGAAGGGCTTTGGTTAACATGGCGTTAAAAGCTACTGCGCTCGGCATAACTGCGTTGCACAAGGATTCAAAATGCTCATTTACTCAAATGTAAACTCCGTTTTTTCATCCTTGCGCGCCTTGTTCTGCCGTCGCTCGCGACGTTTTTCAATGCCATGTCTAAGGAGCGAGTTATGAGCGAAAACCGGCAAGCCATTGCCCATTACCGTAACAACTTCCTGAAGGAAGTCGAGGTTCATGTCGAGGATGGCGAGTGGGTCAAGATGTGCATGCAATGCGGTGTGTGCGCAGGTTCCTGCCCGCTGGGCAATGCGTGGCAACACACTCCGCAGAAATTGTTCATGATGATCCGCGCCGGTAAGCGCGAAGAGGTGCTGTCTTCCGATTCCATGTGGATGTGCACTTCCTGCTACAACTGCATCGTGCGCTGCCCGAGAAAGCTGCCGATCACCCATATCATGCACGGCCTGGCGCATTACGCACACCGGCTGGGCATGGCGCCGAAAGGCCAGCCGACGCGCGAGGTTGCCCGGCTGTTCTGGAACAACCTAGCCAAGACCGGACGGGTCAACGAACTCAAGTTTTCCTTGGCAATGTATTTCAAGGATGGCTTCATACAAGGTATCAAGAACCTGCTGGCGATGCAGGGGATCGGCATCGGATTGATGAAGGCCAAGCGCCTTAATCCGATGGAGCTACTCGGCGGACACAAATGCAAGGACAAGGACGGCATCCACAAGATGATTGCCAAGGCGCGCGAAATCGAAGAGCGCAAGCAGGGTTACGCTTCGTGACGGAGCGAGAGGGAGATACCATATGACCAAGAAGAATTATGCGTTCTACCCCGGATGCTCCTCACAGAAGGGCGCTTCGGCGTCGAATTTTGCTGCCTCCATCGAAGTGATGTGCGGGAAGCTGGGCATCCAGCTCAACGAGATTCCCGACTGGAACTGTTGCGGCGCATCCATCGGCTACGGGGAGGGAGGTCTGTTGCCGCGTTTGGTGCTCAACGCGCGTAATCTGGCACTGGCCGAGCAGCATCTGCCGGGGCAGGATATGGTTTCCGGGTGCCCGGCCTGCTGGCTGTCCACCCGCGAGACTGCAGAGAAGCTGCGCGAATCCGCTGATCTGATGGCCGGGGCCAACGAGGCACTCAAGGAGGCCGAACTTGATTTCAAAGGCACGGTCAAGGCGCGTCACATCGTCGAAGTGCTGGTCGAGGACGTGGGTTTCGAAGGCATGAAAGCGCCGGTAGTCAAACCGCTGCAAGGCATGAAAATCGCGGGTTACGTCGGTTGTCAGACCAATCGTCCGTTCGGCATCGCCGGAGAGTCGTTCGAGAACCCGCAGTATCTCGACAGGATGATCGCAACCGTGGGGGCGGAACCGGCCAGCGGCTATGAGCAGAAGGTGACCTGCTGCGGCGGTGCGCTGGCCTTCTCCGAGCCGGACAAATCGCAAAAACAGATTCGCGACATCGTCGAATCCGCCTATGACCACGGCGCCGAAATGATTGTCACGCCCTGCCAGTTGTGCCAGGCCAATGTCGAAATTTACCAGTCAGAAATCAATAAGAAGCAGGGCACCAAGTTAGCCATGCCGGTGGTGTATTACTCGCAGTTGATGACGGTAGCTTACGGCGGCAGTCTGAAGGAAGCCGGCCTGGACGGACACGTCATCCAGCCGAAGAAGCTGCAGGACATCGCGAGGAAGTAACTCAGCAGCCCATTCGCCCTGATGTATAGAAGGGCAGGTGGGGCGCTATAATTTTCATCTGGAATAGATCAAAAAGGAGAACGACCATGCAACATCTCACCCCCAAGGAAGCTTATGACTTCCTGCAAGCCAACCCAGAAGCGGTGTTCATCGACGTGCGCAGCGAGATGGAATACATGTTTGTCGGCCATCCGCGTGGCTCTATTCATATTCCCTGGGTGGATGGCGCGGATTGGGAGATTAACCCTATGTTTGTTTCGCATGTGCGCAAGGCCTCCAGCGTCAATCGCCCCGTCTTGCTCATTTGCCGTTCCGGACGCCGCTCCGCCGATGCGGGGCTGGCATTGGAAAAGGCCGGGATGCAAGATATCTACAACGTCGCGCACGGATTCGAAGGCGATCTCGATGAGCAACATCACCGTAATTCGCACAACGGCTGGCGCTTCGACGGGCTGCCTTGGGCGCAAACATGAGCCAAACTATAAAATTCAGCCCCGGGGATAAAGCTGGCGGTATCCGGCTTGTGAAGCGGTAAATCCTGCGCGGGAGAATGGGTTGTTTCATCGCTATTCGCAAATTGTAGTCTGAGACTGAGGTTTCCCCACGAATCAAGTTACACCAAGTTGCAGTTCGATGGCATCGGCAGCCTGCCGTCGAAGCCCTTTGATACAAGCCCATGGATTCCTCAATGTGGCCAACACTTTTAGGCCCCCTCAGATTTGAGCACCAGTGCGCTTTGATATAGTTCGTTGCGGTTGGCACCGGTAATTTTTGTGGCGAGTTGCACTGCCTGTTTGAGTGGCAGTTCGTCAAGCAACAGCGATAATGTGCTGAGCGTTTCGACAGACAAGCCTTGCTGCGGCTCCGCTCCGGAAATCAGCACGACAAACTCGCCGCGCTGCTGGTTGCTGTCGGACAACAGCCGCGCCTCGGCATCTCGCAAAGAACAAGCATGTATCGTTTCGAACAGCTTGGTGATTTCACGTGCCAACACAATCTGCCTGTCGCCGCCCAGCACTGCATGCAAGTCGGCAACACAGTCAACGATGCGGTGGGGAGCCTCATAGAACACCAGTGCGCAAGCTTGGCTGCGCAATGATTCGAGCACAGTGCGGCGCGCGGCAGATTTATTGGGTAAAAAACCGTAGAACAGGAAATGCGGCTCCGCCAGACCTGACGCCGACAAGGCCGCTATTGCCGCGTTCGCACCGGGAATCGGAATAACACGCAACCCTGCAGTTCGCACCGCACGCACCAGCAACGAGCCGGGGTCGCTGACTGCCGGAGTGCCCGCATCGCTGACGAATGCCACGCTTTGCCCTGCTTGCAACAGCACAATTATTTTTTCTGCGGCCGCGCGTTCGTTATGCTGATGCACCGCCATCAGCCGGTCTGCGCTGATACCGTGATGCGCCAGCAGATGCGCAGTGTTGCGCGTATCCTCTGCTGCGACCACGTTGGCTGCCGCCAGCACATCCAGCGCACGCAAGGTAATATCACGCAAATTACCAATCGGCGTGGCAACTACATATAATGCGGATTCCAGTTTTTGCGGATGTTGGTTATGCAACGTGTTTTCCTCTTGCTTTTGACGTTACTTGCACTATACGTGAGCGGTTTTGCTTGCGCCACCACCGAGCCGCTTGCGCCAGATGATGAAAAGCCCGAGCCGCATATCGCGCTGTTGCTGCCGTTGAAATCCGCAATTTTCGGTTCCGCCGCCGACACGGTACGGCAAGGTTTTCAGGCTGCCGCCATCATCGAGAGGCAAGGGCTACCCGTACGGGTATATAGCAGTTTGGATGAAGACAAGGACATCACCATGCTGTATCACCAGGCTATCGGCAACGGCGCGCGTGCCGTAGTAGGCCCGCTGACCCGCAGCGGAACAAGCGCGCTGGCAACAGAGCAAAGTTTCCCCGTGCCTACTCTGGCTCTCAACGTAGCGGAAGACCCTTCCGTCAGCCAGTTATATTTCTTTGGCATGGCGGCGGAAGCGGAGGCTAGACAAGTCGCGCACCTGGGCAATCAGCAAGGTTTGCATCAGGCCATTATCATCGCTACCCACACGAAACTGTCCCAGCGCTTGCAATTCGCTTTTGAGGAAGAGTGGAATGGCTTGGGTGGAGTAATACTGCGCGAGATTGAATTCAACGGCGATCGCACAGTGCTCGCAGATATCGCCGATATGCCTGACACGGCTATATTTCTCGCCGCAGATGCCGAAAAAGCGCGTCTGATTTGCCCTTATCTGCTCAACAAATTGCCGATTTATGCCACCTCACAAATCTTTGTCGGTAACGACGATTCCCTGACCAATTACGACCTGAACGGCATCCGTTTTGTCGATATGCCGTGGTTATTGCAAGCCGATCACCCCGCTGTGATGGCCTATCCGCGTGCCGATCCGCCGCTTTCCGCAGACCGCGAGCGGCTTTATGCGCTGGGCATAGACGCATTCCGCCTGATCCAATTGCTGCTTGACAACAAGATTCATACTGCGCTTCCGCTGGACGGGGTCAGTGGCGATATACAACTTTACGGGCATGTTTTCCAGCGCGTGGCAATTCCGGCAGTGTTGTCACAAGGGCGCGCGCAACCGCAGAGCCCGCAGACATTCCAGGCTATACCGATATTCGCTGATCATGTTTTCAGCAAGCCATGAACTTGGGAGCCTCTGGCTAAGCCCAAGCACGCGGTCATGCTCAAATTAACCAGAAGCTCCCCGGGTGCGGGGGCCGAACAATGGGCAGCGCAATACCTGCAGCAAAATGGCTTAGAAATTATCGCGAAAAATTATCGCGGTCGCTTTGGAGAAATTGATTTGATCATGCAGGACAACGCAACGCTGGTATTTGTTGAGGTGCGCTTGCGACGTAACGCTAATTTTGGTGGTGCTGCAGCCAGTATCGACGCACGCAAGCAGCAACGTATTATCCGTACCGCACAGCAATACCTTGCCAACCTCGAACGTATGCCGCCATGCCGTTTTGATGCCGTATTGATGGACGATGTGCTGGGCAATAACGTGCAATGGCTCAAAAATGCGTTTGAGGCTTGAAGACTCTTCGCACAACTACTGATGAAACGGCTGATGAAATCACCAGCCATTCCGCCGGGCCACAAAAAAACTGTGACCAAGCGGCTGGTTATAGCCATCTGACTGAATTGGCAAACCACGCCAACCGAATCATTGGTTATGCGCTCGGAGAGCGCATTGCCGGTAAGCGGTTCAAGATCTTCGTGTATAAACACATACACCCCCGGTTTTTCACCGCTTTCCTCCTCGCCAGACCTCGCCCGCCGCATTGCGCAGAGGTCTTTGACATGAATTTGTGAGCTAATCGGGTTAAAATTCGCTTTCAGAAAAACAACCAAACGAATATGGATATTAGCAAACGCATCATCAAACATTTCAAGGACAGTGCAGAACTTAAGCTGAGGGCCAAAGACGTGCTGGCAGAACCGATCGCCGAGGGTGGGCGGGTTTTTTTTGACTGCGTCACCAACGATGGCAAGATTCTGTGCTGCGGCAATGGCGGCTCGGCAGCCGATGCGCAACATTTTGCGGCGGAATTGCTGAATCGCTTTGAGAAAGAACGCCCCGGCCTGGCGGCTATCGCGCTGACCACCGACAGCTCGGTACTGACCTCCATAGCCAATGATTACGACTTCGACCAGATTTTTTCCAAGCAAGTGCGCGCACTCGGCTTGCCCGGCGACAGCCTGCTGGCAATTTCCACCAGCGGCAATTCACCCAATGTGGTTGCGGCGATTCATGCCGCGCATGAGCGCAGCATGCGCGTGGTTGCACTGACCGGGCGCGCCGGCGGCGAAATGGCAGGCGTACTGCATGCCAGCGATATATTGATTTGCGTGGATGCAAATAGCACAGCACGGATTCAGGAAGTTCACTTGCTCACCCTGCATTGCCTGTGTGATGTGATTGATTATCTTCTGTTAGGAGAATGACGATGCGTATGGTTTCTCTATTGCTGCTCGTGTTTGTGTCCGGAGCGCTGCAAGGCTGTTTTCCGGTGGTCGCTGCCGGCGTTGGAACCGGCATCATGATGGCGCAGGATCGCCGCACCAGCGGTGCTTATATCGAGGATGAAGCGATAGAAGACAAGGCCGCAGGCATCATCGACAAGCAATACAAAAATACCGTGCATGTGAATATCACCAGCATCAACCGCAATGTGTTGATCAGTGGTGAGGTGCCAAGCGAGGCAGCGAAAACAGAAATCGGAAAGCTCGTTTCCGGTGTTGAGAACGTGCGCAACCTGAACAACGAACTAATTGTTTCCGGCCTCAGTTCGCTGACGTCGCGCGGCAGCGACAGCTTGATTACCTCGGACGTAAAGTTGCGTTTTGTAAATGACAAACGCATCAACGCCGACCATATTAAAGTAGTCACGGAGAACAGTACGGTCTTTTTGATGGGTATCGTCAAACGTGCCGAAGCCGATGCCGCCACCGAAGTCACCAGCACCACCGGCGGCGTGCAGCGCGTGGTCAAGCTGTTTGAGTACCTCGACTAAGGCATGTATCCGGCACCGGAATTCGAAAACAAACTCTGCCGGATGGGCGAGCTCGTCGCGCGCGTAACCACATTGCCGCGTCCGCTGGTGTTCACCAACGGCTGCTTCGATGTGTTGCATCGCGGCCATGTGACATATCTTGCGCAAGCGCGAACCCTGGGGGCAGCGCTGGTAGTGGGGGTAAACAGCGACGCTTCGGTTAAACGGCTGGGCAAAGGCGGGGATCGCCCGCTGAATTCACAGGAAGATCGCATGGCCGTGCTGGCCGCGCTGCAGGCGGTCGATCTGGTAGTGCCGTTCGACGAAGATACGCCGCTGAGTTTAATCCTCGCCTGTCGTCCGGATGTGCTGGTAAAAGGCGGCGACTGGGCGCCGGACAAAATTGTCGGCGCGCGCGAAGTGCAAGGCTGGGGCGGCACGACACACAGCATCCCGTTTCTGCATCAACGTTCCACTACCGCATTGCTAAAAAAAATACGTACATTGAAATAACCATGACCAATCCAACAGAAATCACCTTGCACCAGCAATCCAGACAGCTGGAAATCGCCTTCGACGACGGCACTCGTTACCGCCTGCCTTTCGAATTCCTGCGCGTGCATTCGCCCTCTGCCGAAGTGCGCGGACACGGTGCCGGGCAGGAAGTGTTGCAGGTCGGCAAGCGAAACGTGAATCTGCTTAACCTGGAACCAGTGGGCAGCTATGCCCTCAAAATGACCTTCGACGACGGCCACGACAGCGGCCTTTACCCTTGGGAATACCTGCACGATCTGGGCGAAAATCAGGATGCAATGTGGCAAAATTACCTGAAGCAACTGGAAGCAGCAGGCGAAAGCCGCGAGCCTCGCCCGCACGATGCGGCCAGCCATAAACCGCACAACTGCGGGCGATGAACCACCGGAGCAGACCATGAGCAAGACCACGCACTTTGGTTTTGAGACTGTTGATGAAACAGAAAAGGCCAAGCGCGTCGCGGGCGTGTTTAATTCCGTTGCCGATAATTACGACATAATGAACGATCTGATGTCGGTCGGGTTGCATCGTTTGTGGAAGCGCTTTGCGGTCGGCATCAGCGGCGTGCGCGAGGGACAGCGCGTGCTGGACGTGGCGGGCGGCTCGGGAGATATGTCGCGGCTGTTTCTGAAGAAAGTCGGCAGCGGCGGACAGGTTGTGCTCACCGACATCAACAACGCGATGCTGAGCGTCGGCCGCGACCGCCTGCTCGACGAAGGCGTCATCGCACCAGTCGCACAATGCGATGCCGAGCATCTACCCTTCCCCGACAACCACTTTGATTGCGTCAGCATCGCCTTCGGTCTGCGCAATGTCACGCACAAGGAAGCGGCGCTGCGTGACATGCAACGCGTGCTCAAGCCGGGCGGACGGCTAATCGTGCTGGAATTCTCCAAAGTATGGAAAACGCTGGAACAGTTGTATGATGCCTACTCCTTCAAGCTGTTGCCAAAAATCGGTGAAATCATTGCCAACGATGCTGACAGCTACCGCTATCTCGCCGAGTCCATCCGCATGCATCCGGGGCAGGAAGAGTTGAAGAATATGATCGAAGAGGCCGGGCTAAGGCGCGTCGAATACTTCAACCTGACCGGCGGCGTGGTAGCCGTACATCGGGGATATAAGCTGTAATAGCATTCTTGACTGTCGGGCTGATATTGCCACGATGGATATGCATCATGAGAGAAGTACGCGTTTTTAGATTTTCAAATGGTGCAGTAACCTTGCTGTCAGGCTACTCGTTGATTACGTCAATTCATCACAAACATTCTGCGTTTCCGTTGTTGAATAGTCACAAATAAAGCACCCCCGCAGCAAGCTGCGGGGTATTAACCGAGCTCCTCGGACTGCTGGCTTTCGCTCCAAGGAGCGGTGAATTGAACTCAAAGAGATTAATCTTGACTGGCTGCGTGAGCAAAGTGTTTAGTGCCGAATTGACGGCTTGCACAGCAATGCGGCGATTTGTTTTTTTGGTTTGTCCTGATTGGGAGCAGGCTGCTCCTCGATTTTTACGGTAGCCGGGGAAGGTTCATACGGTTTGAGGAACCAGTCGTCTACCGGGGCAGTTTTTTTGACATACACATGCGCGGCTGGCTTGGCAGGACGATGGCTTGAGGAGATACGCGAAGCGGGCGAGACTTTCGCATGTTCGCGCGGAAATTCGCGTTTGAGCAACTTCTCGATTTCCACGAGCCGCCGTTCTTCTTCTCCATCCACCAGCGATATTGCTTCGCCGCTGGCACCCGCGCGACCGGTGCGCCCGATGCGGTGAACATAGTCTTCGGCATTGGTCGGCAGTTCGTAATTGACCACCAGCGGCAACTGGTCGATATCCAGTCCGCGTGCGGCAACGTCGGTCGCTACCAGCGCGGTGATCTTGCCTTCCTTGAACGCATCCAGCGCCTTGATGCGCTCCAGTTGGGTTTTGTCGCCGTGAATGGCATCTGAGGGAATGCCTTCGCGATCCAGCTTGCGCGCCACCCGCGCCGCAGTCAGCTTGGTGCGGGTAAAGACCAGCGCTTGGCTAGCAAGCCCGCGAGAGCGAAGCAGATCGGCCAGTACGTCGAATTTGTTGTCATGGTCTACCATCAGAACGGATTGCGTGACGGTTTCCGCCGCCGTGTTGCGGCGCTCCGCCTCGACTGTGACGGGGTTGACCAGAAAATCCTGCGCGAGCTTCTTGATGTCGTCGGAGAACGTGGCCGAGAACAGCAGGGTCTGGCGTTGTTTGGGCAGCAGCGTGAGGATGCGCTTGAGATCGGGCATGAAGCCCATGTCCAACATGCGGTCCGCCTCGTCCAGAATCAGTATTTGCACCTGATTGAGCATCAGGTTCCTGCTTTCGACGTGATCCAGCAACCGCCCGGGGGTTGCCACCAGAATTTCCACACCCTTCATCAGCTCGGGTTTCTGCGTTTTGATATCGACGCCGCCAAATACTACGGTGGAGCGCAACGGCACATGCCTGGAGTAGGTTTCCACGCTTTTCTCTACTTGAATTGCCAGCTCGCGAGTCGGCGCCAGAATTAGTGCGCGGATCGGGTGGCGTGCCGGAGAGGCGCTGGTGCTGGCATGTGGCAGCAACCGCTGCAATAACGGCAGCGTGAAAGCCGCCGTCTTGCCGGTGCCGGTCTGCGCCATCGCCATCAGATCGCGGCTTGCCAGAATGTGAGGAATGGCCTGCGCCTGAATCGGCGTCGGCTCGGTGTAGCCCTCTTCTTCAATGGCGCGCAGAATCTGCGGGTCGAGATTGAGGGATGAAAACATTACTTTGGTTACTGCTGGATCTGCCATAGGTGCCGGTATTATACCGAATTGCCGCCACGCTGCTTGGCGAACGTTTGCAGTGCTTATTTTTATTGGGGGTTCTCGGTGGCAGGCAAGTCGCTATGGTTTTCGCCGTTTGGCCTCTTGCAACAGTGAATGCGTGACTATTTTTTCTGAATCAGCTCGATCTTGTAGCCATCAGGATCTTCGATAAACGCTATCACGGTACTGCCGTGTTTCATCGCCCCCGCTTCGCGCACGACTTTGCCGCCGCGCTGTTTGATTTTTTCACAGGCGGCGTAGGCATCTTCCACTTCAATGGCAATGTGGCCGAAGGCGTTACCGATGTCATATTTGTCTACGCCCCAGTTGTGCGTGAGCTCGATCACCGCGCTGTTGGCTTCGTTGTTGAAGCCAACAAACGCCAGGGTAAATTTCCCATCGGGGTAGTCACTGCGACGCAATAGCCTCATGCCAAGCACTTCGGTATAGAAGGCGAGCGATTTTTCCAGATCGATTACACGCAGCATGGTATGCAGGATACGCATCAGATTCTTGCCATCTTTGAAATTGTTCTTTGTTCGGTAGTTGTGATCATATAGGGTAAAATGCGCAGCCAGACGCATATTTTATCATTACCTATATCATGCCAGAACCCTTCCCATTAGTAATGTGTTTTGCCGCAACCGATCCCAGCGGTGGTGCGGGTTTGCAGGCTGACTTGCTGACCATTTCCAGCATGGGCTGCCACCCGCTGTCAGTGGTCACGGCGATTACTGTGCAGGATACCAGCGGAGTGGACGATGTGCTGCCGATTGATCCGGAATGGGTGGTGGATCAGGCGCGCGCGATGCTGGAGGATGTGCCGGTGGCGGCGTTCAAAATTGGCCTGCTCGGCAGTGTGGAAAACATCGCGGCGATAGCTGAGGTGCTGGCGGATTATCCCGATATCCCATTGATACTTGATCCGGTGCTGGCATCGGGGCGCGGCGATGAGTTGGCGGACGAAGACATGCTGGATGCGATGCGCGAATTGTTGATTCCTCAGACCACCATCATCACGCCGAACAGCATGGAGGCGCGCCGTCTCGCGCTGGACGAAGATAATGAAGAGGACGACCCGACTCTGGAAGAGTGCGCCAAACGTATATTGCGCATGGGTTGCGAGTATGTGCTGATTACCGGCACGCACGAACAAACGCCCAAGGTCATCAATACCTTGTACAGCGAGCGTGGGGTAATAAGCAGCGATAGTTGGACGCGCTTGCCGGGGATTTATCACGGCTCCGGCTGCACCTTGACTGCCGCGATTGCGGCGTTGCTGGCGCAGGGCGTGGACGTGCCGGAGGCGGTCAAGGAGGCGCAGGAATACACTTGGCAAACCCTGAATGCCGGCTTCCGTCCCGGTATGGGGCAGCACATTCCGGACCGTTTATTCTGGGCGCGCGGCGAAGAGGATGAGCCACAAGCTGAACGCCCGAATTGACATGGTTAGCGGCTATGCTGTTCATTTAACCGCTTGTGGTGGCCCTTCGGCTTGATCGTTCCCACGCGGGACATGGGAACGATGAGGAGATGGTGAAAAGTGGGAAGAGTTGAATCTTGCCGGGTTCTTCAACCGGCCGTTAGCGGGTTGTATGTAATTACGCCGGACGAAGTTGATACGGCAGAATTGCTGCGCAAGGTGCGCCTGGCATTGCTCGGTGGTGCGCGGGTAGTGCAGTACCGCAACAAGATTGCCGCTGCGGCGTTGCGCCTGGAGCAGGCCGACGCGTTGTGCGGGCTGACGCGCGAATTCTCCGTGGCGCTGATCGTCAATGATGACGCAGCGCTGGCGCGGCAAGCGGATGCCGACGGCGTGCATCTGGGTGGCGCAGATGGCAGTGTGGCAGCGGCGCGCAAGCTGCTGGGCAGCGATAAAATCATCGGCGTGTCTTGCTATAATCGCTTGGCGCTGGCGCATGAGGCAGTGCGGCAAGGCGCGGATTACGTGGCATTTGGCAGTTTTTTTTGTTCCACGGTGAAGCCCGAAGCGGTAGTTGCAACGCCCGATTTGCTGCGTCAGGCACGCCGCGAACTTGCGGTGTCGCTGGTGGCGATCGGCGGCATCACCGTACAGAATGGCACGCAGTTGCTGGACGCGGGCGCAAATGCGCTGGCGGTGATTTCGGCGCTGTTTGATGCGCCGGATATTCAGGAAGCGGCGCGGCAATTTTCAAATTTGAAGTTTCCTTAAAATTATTTAGCCAAGAAAGACGCAACATGACTTCGCACAATCCCAAGGTTTCCAATAATGAATCCCTTTTTGATGAATCGCAAAAAATTATTCCCGGCGGCGTGAATTCACCGGTGCGCGCATTCCGCTCGGTGGGCGGCACACCGCTGTTTTTTCAGCGCGGGCAGGGCGCTTACGTGTGGGATGCGGACGACAAAAAATATACCGATTACGTCGGCTCGTGGGGGCCGATGATCGTCGGGCATTGCCATCCCGAAGTGGTCAAGGCGGTGCAGGATGCGGCGGCACAGGGCTTGGGTTTCGGCGCGCCGACTGCGGCCGAACTGGAGCTGGCGAAGCTGTTGTGCAAGTTGCTGCCGAGCTTGGAAATGGTGCGTCTGGTGAGTTCTGGCACCGAGGCAACGATGACGGCGATCCGCTTGGCGCGCGGCTTTACCGGGCGTTCGCGCATCGTCAAATTCGAAGGCTGCTACCACGGCCATTCCGACGGCCTGCTAGTCAAGGCCGGTTCCGGCGCGCTGACTTTCGGCCAGCCGAGCTCTTCCGGCGTACCCGCCGAGATCGCGGCGCTGACCACGGTGCTGGACTACAACGATGCGGCCGGGTTGGAGAAAGCCTTCGCCGCAATGGGCAACGAGATCGCGGCGGTGATCGTCGAGCCGGTGGCGGGCAATATGAATCTGATCGCGCCCAAGCCGGAGTTTCTGCAAGCCATGCGCAACCTGTGCACCAAACACGGCGCGGTGCTGATCCTCGATGAGGTGATGACCGGCTTCCGCGTCGGCCTGCAAGGCGCGCAGGGCCATTATGGCATCAAGCCCGATCTGGTCACGCTCGGCAAGGTGATGGGCGGCGGCCTGCCTGCGGCAGCGTTCGGCGGGCGGCGCGACATCATGCAATGCCTTGCTCCGCTCGGCCCGGTGTATCAGGCCGGTACGCTGTCCGGCAATCCGGTCGCGGTGGCGGCCGGGTTGGCCACGCTGAAACTGGTGCAGCAAACCGGTTTCTACGAACGCCTGGCGCAACTGGCGCAACAGCTCACCGGAGGTTTGACTGCTGCGGCAAAAAAACACGGCATCCCGTTCTGCGCGCAATCCGTGGGCGGCATGTTCGGCCTGTATTTCAGCAAGTCGCTGCCGACCAGCTATGCCGAGGTGATGAGCTGCGACAAGGAGGCGTTCAGCCGTTTCTTCCACGCGATGCTGGATGCGGGACACTACCTCGCACCGTCGGCGTTCGAGGCGGGTTTCGTCTCCGCCGCGCATAGCGATGCGGATATCGCCGCAACGGTCGCTGCCGCCGACAAGATTTTCGCCAACTGGTAATGGGACTATTCTCGCAGGCGGCGTTCTTCACTACCGTCAATCACCTGAAAGATTTGCCACAGCACGGCGGCAGAGAAGTGGCGTTCGTCGGGCGCTCCAACGCGGGCAAGTCGAGCGCGATCAACACGCTGGCTAATCATGTGCGGCTGGCCTACACAAGCAAGACGCCGGGGCGCACCCAACATCTCAACTATTTTGATTTGGGCGAAAATCGCTTTTTGGTGGATCTGCCCGGCTATGGTTATGCCAAGGTGCCGCCGGATGTGAAGGCACACTGGGAAGGCTTGTTGAGTCAGTATTTACAGACACGCGAAGCATTGTGTGGTTTGGTGGTTATTATGGATGCACGGCACCCGCTGACCGAACTGGACGAGCAGATGCTGGACTGGTTCGCGCCTACCGGAAAACCGGTGCATGTGCTGCTCACCAAGTGTGACAAACTAAGCCGCCAGCAGGCGACCATGACGCTGAATCGTGTTAAATTGCACCTTGCGGAGCACTTTCCTTTTTGTTCGGTACAGCTGTTTTCCAGCCTGAAAAAGCTTGGAGCAGATGAGGCAGAAGCGGTGATTGCCGGGTGGTTTGCTCAAGACTAAAATCCATAATACAAACAGCATCTTGGCTTTTAGGCAAAAACAAAAAAATGCCCCCAGCTAAAGGGGGAAGCTGGGGGCAAAGGTGTCTCGACCTAGTGCCAAGACTACCCGCTCAGGGAGGAGAAACGGGAGACGACTCGCATCATCTGCTACGTCAGATAAAGGGATTCTGGAATAGTTCCACAAAACCTGAATTTTTTAGAAGGCTATTATGCAAACACTCGGACAGTACCCACACAAAAGAATGCGTCGTATGCGCCGTGACACGTTCTCACGCGATCTGATGCGAGAGCATATACTCACTCCGGCAGATTTTATTTACCCGGTTTTCGTACTGGAAGGCAGCAACAAAGTCGAGGATGTGAAGTCCATGCCGGGGGTGCGGCGCAAAACTTTGGACTTGCTGCTCAAGGATGCCGAGCAGTGCGTTAAGCTGGGTATTCCGGTGATGGCGATCTTCCCGGTGATCGAAGCGCCGCTGAAAAGTCTGGACGCACGCGAAGCCTACAATCCGAACGGCTTGGTGCCGCGCGTAATTGCCACGCTGAAAAAGAGCTTTCCGGAACTCGGGGTGATGACCGACATTGCGCTTGACCCCTACACCAGCCACGGGCAGGACGGGCTGATCGACGATAGCGGCTACGTCCTCAATGACGAAACCATCGCGGTGCTGACCAAGCAGGCGCAGACCCACGCCGCCGCCGGAGCCGATATCGTTGCCCCATCCGACATGATGGACGGGCGTATCGGCGCAGTACGCGTGGCGCTGGATGCCAACAAACACATCCACACCCGCATCATGGCCTACTCCGCCAAATATGCTTCCAGTTTCTACGGCCCGTTCCGCGATGCGGTCGGCTCCAGCGGCAACCTCGGTGCGGGCAACAAATACACCTACCAGATGGATCCGGCCAATTCCGACGAGGCGCTGTGGGAAGTCGGCCTCGACCTGCAGGAAGGCGCGGACATGGTGATGGTCAAGCCCGGCATGCCATACCTCGACATCGTGCGGCGCGTGAAGGACGAATTCAAGGCCCCGACCTTCGTCTACCAGGTCAGCGGCGAATACGCGATGCTCAAGGCTGCCGCACAGAACGGCTGGCTGAACGAACAGGCCTGCGTGCTGGAATCCCTGCTCGCGTTCAAGCGCGCCGGGGCGGACGGAATACTGACTTACTTTGCGCTGGACGCGGCGAGGTGGTTAAAAGGGTAAGGGCATGCTGGCCGTCAGCCAGTTTGGGGGATCGTAATCCAGATGTTCTGGCGGGAGCGTGCGCACCCCACTTTCATGCACGGTAGCGAGTGTGGAATTGCTTTATTGAAGCGCCTGATTGACGTTGGTTAATCCCTCCTCGCCCAGCGACCCCACCGCCGCTTTCAGGCGCAGCTGGCTGATCAGGTAGTTGTATTCGGCCTGATACAAATCGCGGCGGGTCGAATAAAGCTGTTGCTGCGCATTCAGCACATCGAGATTGGTGCGCACCCCCACTTCCTGCCCCAGCTTGCTGGCCTCCAGCACGCTTTCGCTG
>JAHFRA010000065.1 GCA_023259035.1 Gallionella sp. | reverse complement strand
CCCAGGAATTGCCTGCGATCGAGATTCGGTGTGCTCATTTGCTCACCTCTGCGACCACTTTGCGTTTGCTGGAATGGCATTCGAAGCAGTCGATTTTTACTTGCGCATATTCGTGGCATCCTTGGCAGAAATGTTCCTTGCTGCCGAGCACGCTGTTGTCCTTTTTGCTGGCGTGGCAGTCAATGCATGCGGCGAGGCTGTATTTGCCGCCCCTGATTCCCTGGCGCACGGTTTCGTCGCGCTGGCGTTTGAGAAGGTCCATATGGTTCTTGCGCATGAATTTCGGATCGTCCACGCATTGGCCGCCCTTGCCGATATCGAGTTTAGGCACGATGCCATCTGCTGCGTGTACAGGAAATATGAATAGGAGCGTCAGCAAAGCGGATGAAGCCCTGAAAAAGCTGGCGAGACGGATGCAGTGCAAGGCGCGCGACGCACAGCGACCAAGACATACCATGAAGGTAGGCGAGGAAGCGAGCATCGCGCAACGCAGCAATGCGCCGGCGCAGCCGCTTTTGCCGGGTTTCATCATTCGCCCAATCCCATCTGTATATACCCCGTCGGACACACATCCTTGCAGATGTGGCAGCCGATGCACTTGTCGTAGTTGGTATCGACATAGCGACCCGTCGTTGCCTTGGCTTTCGGCACGCGGAACACGGCGGTCTGCGGACAATAGACGACGCAGTTGTCGCATTCGAAGCACAGGCCGCAACTCATGCAGCGCTTCGCTTCGGCGACGGCGTCTTTTTCCGAAAGCGGCTCGATCCTTTCACCGAAGTTGCCGAGGGCGGATTGCCTGTCGAGCGTGATGATCTTGCGCTTGAGGCGCGGCGTGTAGGAAAAATGGCCGAGGAATAATTCGCTATGCGGGATGACGTAGCGATCCGAACGGTTGTCGAAGTTGTGCACGGCCGCGGTCGAAACATTCGTCCCGCGTATCGGCTCGTGTATCTCGGTAATGGTCAATCCCTTTTCCGCCATTTTTCTCTTCAGGTCGAATTGGTGGACATCAATTTTCGGACGCTTCTCCTGCTCCTCTCCTGCGAGGAAGCGCTCAATGCCTTCTGCGGCAATCGCACCGTGGCCGATGGCGGTGGTCAGCAGATGCGGGCGGATGACATCGCCGCCGGCAAAGGTTCCCGGCTTGCCTTGGATCTGGTAGTTCCTGTCGGCAGTGACCGCGCCGTGGCCGTTGTCGAATTCCTCCAATCCGGAAAAATCGACCGCCTGCCCGATGGCAGAGACAATGAGATCGGCAGGCAGGTCCTGCTCAGTGCCTTCCTTCTGTTTTATTTCAAGCTTGCCACCGGCAAACTTGGCTTCGCATTCGGCTACGCGCAATGCCGTTGCGCGCCCGTTTGCGTCCTTGACGATGCCGACCGGCAGCAGTCCGCCGCGGATGACGATGCCTTCGGCCAAGGCTTGCTCGATCTCGTGTTTGTTGGCCTGCATCTTGTCGATGGGAAAGACCGAGGTGAGTATGACATCCGCACCCTGTTTGGCCGAAATGTCGGCGACATCGTGCGCCATGCGCCCGGCAATGGCGTGTTCGATATCGGTCGGCTTGGCGTGCGAAATATGGCCCAAACGCCTGGCAACGGTTGCCACGTCTACGGAAGTATCTCCGCCGCCGACGACCACGACGCGCTTGCCCACATATTTCAGGCGGCCATCGTTGAAGGCGCGCAGGAAAGCGGTTGCAGTCACAACATTGGGTGCGCCCGAATCGGGAATCGGCAGCGCCCTGCCCGATTGCGCGCCCATGCCGAGGAACAGGGCATCGAATTCACTGCGGACTTGCTCCAGGCTGATATCCTTGCCGACGCGACAGTTCATGCGTGTCTTTACACCCAAGTCGAGGATGCGCTGGATTTCCGCGTCGAGCACATGGCGCGGCGTGCGAAAACCGGGAATGCCGTAGCGCATCATGCCGCCCAGATATTCGTGCTCGTCAAAGATCGTCACTCCATGCCCCTTCAGCACCAGCTGGTAGGCGCAGGAAAGGCCGGCAGGGCCGCCGCCCAGAATCGCAACTTTCTTTCCCGTCGAGAGTTGGGGTTTTACAAACTTGAGGTTGTTGGCAATTGCGTATTCGCCGAGAAAGTGCTCCACCGAGTTGATGCCGACATGGTCTTCGACTTCGTTGCGATTGCAGCCGGTTTCGCAGGGGGCTGGACAGACACGCCCCATCACCGAGGGGAAGGGGTTGGCTTCGGTCAACCTGCGCCAGGCGTATTCCTGCCATGCCATGGGCTTACCGTCGGCGCCGACCGGTGGTTTTTCGGTGCCGCGTACAATCTGCAAGTATCCACGGATATCCTCTCCCGAGGGGCAGCTTGCCTGGCAAGGAGGGCTCGACTGGATGTAGGTAGGACATTTGTAAGACCAACTTGCCTGAAAAATCTTGTCCCGCTTGGAGCGAACCTTGCTGTTGCCATCTTTGTAGCGACGAAACGTGAGTTTGGTTTCCTGTGTGGTTTCTGGCATTGCATGTCTCCTGGAAGTGTGTTTGAACCTGCTATTTGTCGCCAAGCCTGATCGCATTGCTGACCAGTTGATGCACGCCGCCTACCATGCGCCGGTCGAAGCCGTAGATGGGGAGCACCTTGGTGAATTGCGCCTTGCAGATGGCGCAGATGGTCGCCATGAAATTGACACCATGGTTGTCGGCCACCCTTTGCAGCACCTCCATGCGCGGCAATGCGCCCTTGACCCGGAGCTCAAGCAGGTCGTCGGTCAGCAGTCCGCCGCCGCCGCCGCAGCAGAAGGTTTTCTCATGCGTGGTTCCATCCCCCATCTCGAAAAAATGATTGGCGGAAGCCATGATGATGTTGCGCGGAATTTCGAATTGCCCGCCCAGGATATCGCCCATGCGCGAAGCGCGGGCAACGTTGCACGAGTCGTGGAAAGTGATGATGTGCTGGTCGTTCGCTTCCTTGTCGAGCGTGATCGCGTTGCGCTCGATGAGGTCCCAGGTCAGTTCGCAGATATGCATCGGTTGCTTGTAGCGATGGTCGAGCTGCTTCTGCAATTGCAGGGCGAAGGGATCATTCGCGCCGTCGCCGATTCCGGTCAGCGTGTTCCAGAAGCTGTATGCGACGCGCCAGGCATGACCGCACTCGCCGACAACGATGCGCTTGACCCCGAACTCCAGAGCGGCCTCGCGGATACGCAGGGCGATTTTGCGCATCTGATCGTAATTGCCGATGAACAGGCCGAAATTGCCACCCTCTGATGCCATCGAAGAAAGCGTCCAGCTTATGCCTGCGGCATGAAAAACTTTGGCATAACCGATCAGGCTGTCGATATGCGGTTCGGCGAAAAAATCGGCGGAAGGGGTGATGAGCAAAACTTCAGCACCCTTCACGTCAAGCGGAAAGCGCACGTCGAAGCCGCTGGCTTCCTTCACGTCTTCTTCCAGCCCCTCCAGCGTGTCGGCGAGCGCCGGGCCGGGCAGGCCGAGATTGTTGCCGATTTTGTGCACCTTGCCGATGATCTCGTTCGAGTATTTCTGGCCGTAACCCACGCTGTCGAGAATTTCCCTGGCGGCCATGGTGATCTCGGCGGTGTCGATGCCGTAAGGGCAGAAGACCGAGCAGCGGCGGCATTCCGAGCATTGATAAAAATAGGTGTACCACTCGTCCAGCACTTCACGCGTCAGGTCGCGTGCGCCAACCAGTTTGGGAAACAGCTTGCCCGGCAGCGTGAAGTAGCGCCGATAGACGCTACGCAACAGATCCTGGCGCGCCACCGGCATGTTCTTCGGGTCTTGTGTGCCAATGAAATAATGGCACTTGTCGGAGCAGGCGCCGCAATGCACACAGGCATCGAGAAAAACCTTGAGCGAACGGTACTTGGCCAGCAGCTCGCCCATCCTGGTGATGGCGCGGTCATGCCAGTCATCGACGAGTTTCCCCGGAAAGCCGATGGCCTCCTGGATTTTTTCGTTGGCAACAAAGGACTTTGTTTCCGCCATCGCTCCCGGTTTCAAGGCAGGGATGATCGGGATGATGCGGTAAGCCGGGGCTGTAATCTCTGTCGCCATAATTATTTGCCCGATTCCAGTTTGGCCGCCCAAGCTGCCAAGTGGCGCTTTTCGCGCGGGTTATCGATTTGGTTGCGGGAGGGTGAAAAAAATACTCCTGGTGCATGCAGCAATTTGCTGAAGGGGAAAATGATCAGCAGCGTTGCGACCATGAAGAGATGCAGATAGAGCACCCCGTTGGCAGGCAGTGGCTGCAGTTCGAAGCGCATGATACCGAGAACAAAAGTCTTGACGCCGATGATGTCGGTGTGGGCAATAAATTTCATGAACAGACCGGAAAGGGCAATCAAGAGCAGCAGCGCCAGCATCAAATTATCCGATGGGGTCGAGATGTAGCGTATGCGCTCGACAAAGAGCCGCCGCACCAATAACCCGGCAAGCGCTATGACCATGGGTAGTGAGGCATAGATACCGAAGGGCTGGATAAGGACGACCCAAGACCACACCGGTTCGGTGAAGTAACGCAGGTGGCGGATAATAACCAGCGCCAGACTCATGTGGAAAATCCAGCCCAGCGCCCATGTCCACAGGTTGGACTTGAACAGGCTTTCGAAGAGCAGAACTTCGCGGGTCATGCGCAGCACGACGCCGCCGTTGGTGATTGGCGCCGGGGTTGTCGGGATTTTCAGCGGCGCCGGTGTGCGCGCATAATCGTTAACGCGGTAAACAAGACCGCCTGCAAACAGCAAGGCCGCCAGGTAGAAAAGCAGTGCGAACAATATGCTGGCGGCGGTCATGGTCATTCACAATGAGTAAGCAGGGCACACAGCCTGCCCGGGTGCGCCGCTCAGATGCAACCCGTTGGTTTGGGCAACCCGGCTATCTTGCACGCCTGCTTTCCCGGGCCGTAGGGAAACAGCTCGTAGAGGTACTGGCTGTTGCCTTTCTCCGGGCCGAATTTTTTGCCGATGGCCTTGGTCAGTACGCGGACTGCCGGGGCGATCTGGTATTCCTCGTAATATTCACGCAGGAAGTTGACAACCTCCCAGTGCTGATCAGTCAATTTCAGGTTTTCCGCCTGTGCAATGTAGTTGGCTACGTCCAGGTTCCAGTCGGCGAGATTTGTGAGGTAACCTTCCTCATCGGTCTCATAGTTTTTTCCGTTTACTTCGATGCTGGACATGATGTTTCTCCTATTGAACTATTCAAATCAAAGCCAGGATTGGCAGTTTTTATTGGCAGCGACGAGATCGACGAAGCCGCCGTAATCGACTTTTACAACTCCCTCTATGATCCGATCAGCCAGTCCGCGCGCTTCCAGATCTGGAAGCAGGACATGTATTTTTAGCCGGCTCATCGATTCGCGCACTTTGCCTTCGATAGCGTTACCCTTGGTTGCAGCATAGACCGCATCTTCGATAAGCAGGATGTCGCCGGGTTCGGCGACGCGCAGGCAGGAGTCGAGCGAGTTGTTGTTGAGCGGCGATTTGTTGATGATGTGCAACA
>JAHFRA010000047.1 GCA_023259035.1 Gallionella sp. | reverse complement strand
CCGAAGGCGTGTCACCTTCGGCAAATGGCTTGGGCTATGCCCGCATCCCCGGCTTGTTCACCGATGCGCAAGTGCAAGGCTGGCAGCGTGTGACGGATGGCGTACACCAGGCTGGCGGCAAGATATTCGTGCAGTTGATGCACACCGGGCGCGTCAGCCATCCCGCGAACATGCAAAGCGGCGCCAGGATACTCGCACCTTCCGCCATCGCCGCACCGGGTGAGATGTGGACGGACAGCAACGGACAGCAGCCGCACCCAGCCCCCACCGCGATGAGCGAAACCGACATCGCACAGGCCATCGCCGAATATGCGACCGCTGCCAAGCGTGCAATCGAGGCCGGATTCGACGGCATCGAGTTGCATGCAGCGAACGGCTATCTGATTGATCAATTCCTCAACACCGCATCCAACCAGCGCACCGACCGCTGGGGCGGCAGCATAGAGAACCGCATCCGCTTCGCCGTGGAAGTCGCCAGGGCTTCTGCCGCAGCCATTGGCGCAGAGCGTACCGGCATGCGCATCTCGCCTTACGGTGCGTTCAACGGCATGTCACCCGATGCCGACATGGATGCGCTGTACGAACGCCTGATCGGCGAGTTGAACGCTATCGGCCTGGTATATATCCACATCGTCGATCACAGTTCGATGGGTGCGCCGGAAGTCAGCCCGGCGTTGAAGGCAAAGATACGCGCCTCGTTCAAAGGCAAATATATCCTGTCGGGCGGCTATGACCTGGCCCGCGCGAATGCAGACCTTGATGCCCAGCGCGGCGATCTCGTGGCGTTTGGACGTCCGTTCATCTCCAACCCCGATCTGGTGCAGAAACTGCTTAATGGACAGCCTTTGGCCGCGCCGGATTTCAGCACCTTCTACACTCCCGGAGAAAAGGGCTACACCGATTATTGATATGAGATGCCTCTGAACAATTTTGCGGTAGCTGGAAATCGTTAAGAGGCATATTCGCGAAGGGTCGATTTCTGGCACGACCCGCTACAGCGTTGACGTATCTACCGAATCCATACCGTTTTCGCATTTACGAATTCATGTATTCCCAGCCTGGACAGTTCGCGCCCGTAGCCTGAAGCCTTCACGCCGCCGAACGGCAGGCGCGAATCTGATTTGACCATGCCGTTGATAAAGGTGCAGCCGGCTTGAATGTGTGCCGCCAACTGTTCGGCGCGCGCCACGTCATTACTCCAGATCGATGAGGCGAGCCCGAAGCGGGTTTCGTTGGCGATGCGCAACGCATCATTTTCACTCGCGGCGCGGATCACGGTCGCCACCGGACCGAATAACTCTTCGTGGTAGGCGCGGGTTTTGGCGGTGACGCAATCCAGAATCGATGGCTGGTAGAAAAATCCTTCTCGCTCGACCGGCTTGCATCCGGTCGCCGCCACTGCGCCTCGAGCGATGGAATCGCAGACTTGGCGATGCAATGAGTCGCGCAGATCGAGGCGTGCCATCGGACCGATTTGCGTGGTGTCGTCGAGCGGGTCGCCGACTTTGAGCGCCGCTACTTTGGTTTTAAGTTGGTGCAGGAATTCATCCGCGATTTGCGGCACGACGATGAAGCGTTTCGCGGCGATACACGATTGCCCGCAATTGAGGAAGCGCGAGGCCACCGCCATGTTGACGGTCAATTCCAGATCGGCATCGTGCAGCACGATGAACGGATCGGAACCGCCCAGTTCCAGCACGCATTTTTTCAGATGCTGACCGGCGCACGCCGCCACTTTGCGTCCGGCGGCTTCCGATCCGGTGAGCGTGACCGCGTGTATGTGCGGGCTGGCGATCACTTCGGCCACTTGCTCGACCTCGATCATCAGGGTCGTGACCAACCCCTCCGGCAAACCGCACTCGCGAAAAATCGCTTCAATCGCGAGCGCGCATTGCGGCACATTCGGCGCATGTTTCAGCACCAGCGCGTTGCCCGCCATCAGGGCCGGGGCGGCGGCGCGGAATACTTGCCAGAACGGGAAGTTCCACGGCATGACGGCCAGCACCGCACCGAGCGGGTAATACGCGACATAGCTTTTGCCAGCATCCGATGCCACCGGCTCGGCGCGCAAAAACTCCCCGGTATGTTGTGCGTAGTAGTCGCAAACACCGGCGCACTTTTCGACCTCGGCGCGCGCTTCGCGCAGCGGCTTGCCCATTTCCTGGGTGATGAGAGTGGCGTACTGGTCGCGCTGTGCATGCAGATGAATCGCGACATTGCGCAGCGCTTCGGCACGCAACGCAAAAGAGGTTTGCGCCCAGGTTTGCTGCGCACAGTGGGTTTTTTCCAGAGCTTGTTCCAAACGCTGTGCATCCCAACTGGCGTGGGTCTGAATCAACTGGTTGGTGGCTGGGTTCAGGCTTATGTGTGGCATGGCCGGGGTATGGATATTGTGTAACACCTGCTGGTGCGGGCATTATTAGCGCCGTCATTCATCGTTCCCACGCTCTGCGTGGGAACGCAACTTGTGACGCTCCGCGTCGCAATTGATGGCGGGTAGTGTTGGAGCGGTACTCACCGCAGAGCGATGGCGTATGCATTCCCACGCAGAGCGTGGGAACGATCAGCCCAACCTTATCTACGTTTTCAGCGCGACAAATACTTCATCCAGCATCTTTTTGGCATCGCCGAACAACATGCGGTTGTTGTCCTTGTAAAACAGCGGATTATCGACGCCCGCATAGCCGGAGGCCATGCTGCGCTTCATCACGATCGAGGTCTTGGCCTTCCATACTTCCAGCACCGGCATTCCGGCGATCGGGCTGTTCGGGTCGTCCTGCGCGGCCGGGTTCACGATGTCGTTGGCGCCGATGATCATCGCGACATCGGTATCGGGGAAATCTTCGTTGAGCTCATCCATCTCGAACACGATGTCATAGGGCACCTTGGCTTCGGCCAGCAGCACATTCATATGGCCGGGCATACGACCGGCGACCGGGTGAATGCCGAAGCGCACGTTGACACCCTTTTCGCGCAGATGCTTGGTGATCTCGCAGACCGTGTGCTGCGCCTGAGCAACCGCCATGCCATAACCCGGCACGATGATCACGTTCCTGGCTTCGCGCAGCAGTTCGGCGGTCTCGGCTGCGCTGACCGCAATCACTTCGCCAGCCGGTTGTGCGTCGCCGCTGGCAGCGGCAGGCGTGCCGCCGCCGGTGCCGAAGCCTCCCGCGATCACGCTGATGAAGTTGCGGGCCATCGCCTTGCACATGATGTAGGAAAGTATCGCGCCGGAGGAACCCACCAGCGCGCCGGTGACGATCAGCAGGTCATTGTTCAGCATGAAGCCGGTCGCCGCCGCCGCCCAGCCGGAGTAGCTGTTCAGCATCGATACCACCACCGGCATGTCGGCTCCGCCGATTGCCATCACCATGTGAATGCCGAACAGCAGCGCGATCACGGTCATCACGATTAGCGGCGTCATGCCGGCGTTTACCGATTCGGCGTGCAGGAACTGCCACCCGAAATAAATGACGATCAGCAGCCCCACAAGATTCATCATATGGCGCGCGGGCAGGAGCAGGGGTTTGCCGCCGATCTTGCCCGACAGTTTGCCGAAGGCGATGATCGAGCCGGAAAAAGTAATCGCGCCGATCAGGATGCCGACGTAGATTTCCATCTCGTGGATGGCTTTTTCCGCGTTGTTCAAGTGGGTCGCTGCCTCCGGGTCGATGTAATTCGCAAATCCGACCAGGCAGGCGGCCAAGCCCACCAGGCTGTGCATCAGTGCGACCAGTTCGGGCATCTGCGTCATCTTCACCACGCGTGCGGCGTAGATGCCGATGCTGCCGCCAACCACCATGCTGCCGATAATCCATGCATAGCCGCCCGAAGTGACGCGCGGCCCGAAGATGGTCGCCAGTACGGCAATGGTCATGCCGATCATGCCGTAGAGATTGCCGCGCAGTGAAGTCGCCGGATTGGAGAGGCCGCCGAGGCTCAGAATAAATAGAATCGTCGCGCCGATATATGAAACTGTTGCCAAGCTTGCAGACATGATTGGTTACCTTGTGTTGTTTTTACGGCCTTATTTGCGGAACATCGCCAGCATGCGCTGGGTGACGGCGAAACCGCCGAACATGTTGACTGCGGTAAGCGCGATGCCTGCTACGGCCAGCCAGCGTATCCAGTCATCCGGACGCGGACCTCCACCTCCCAGAAGTGGTGGTGCGATCTGCACCAGCGCACCGATGGCGATGATGCTGCTGATCGCATTGGTGACGCTCATCAGCGGCGTATGCAACGCGGGGGTGACATTCCACACCACCATGTAGCCGACGAAACAGGCCAGCACGAACACGGTGAAGTGCCCGAGGAATGCCGCGGGCGCGAAGGCGCCGACGAACCAGAACAGGACTGCGGCAACACCGAACATGATCGCCAGCTTGCCGCCGGCCATCGGCTCGCTGGCCCCGCCGTGACCGTGACCCTTGGCTGCGGGCGCAGCCGCTTTTGCAGCAGCCGGTTGAGCCGGTACCGCAGGTAATTTCGGTGCGGGAGCCGGCCAGGTGATGTTGCCTTCCTTGATGACCGTCAAGCCGCGGATGGCTTCGTCTTCCATGTTGACGTTGATGATGCCGTCTTTGGTCTTGCACAACTCTTCGGTCAAACGGAACAGATTGGTTCCATATAGGGTGGAAGACTGCTTGGCCAGGCGGCTGGGCAGGTCGGTGTAGCCGACGATGGTCACGCCGTGTTTCACCACCGCCTGGCCGGGTTCGGTCAGCTCGCAGTTGCCGCCCCGCTCGGCCGCCAGGTCGACGATGACGCTACCCGGCTTCATGCTCTTCACCATCTCGGCGGTGATCAGCTTGGGTGCGGGCTTGCCGGGGATCAGCGCGGTAGTGATGATGATGTCCACTTCCTTGGCCTGCTTGGCGTACATATCGCGCTGTGCCTGCTGGAAGCCCTCGCTCATCACCTTGGCGTAGCCGCCACCACCGGAACCTTCTTCCTCATAATCGACCTTGACGAATTCGCCGCCCATCGACTTGACCTGATCGGCCACCTCGGCACGGGTGTCGTTGGCGCGCACGATGGCGCCCAGGCCGACGGCGGTGCCGATCGCCGCCAGGCCGGCCACACCGGCACCGGCGATGAAGACCTTGGCCGGCGGAACCTTGCCCGCAGCCGTGATCTGGCCGTTGAAGAAGCGGCCGAAGGCGTTGGCGGCCTCGATGACGGCGCGGTAGCCGGTGATGCCCGCCATGGAGGTCAACGCGTCCATTTTTTGCGCGCGGCTCAACATGCGCGGCAGCGCGTCGATGGCCAGCACCGTGGCTTTCTTCGCCGCCAGTTGCTGCATCAGTTCCGGATTTTGCGCCGGCCAGATGAAGCCGATCAAGGTGCCGCCTTCGCGCATCAAATCAACCTCGGCACTCGTCGGGACGCACACCTTGAACACGATGTCGGATGCAGCCCACAGCTTGGCCGCCCCAGCGATAATTTCCGCACCTGCGGCGCGATATGTGTCATCGCTGAAATTTGCCGCATCCCCGGCACCGGATTCCACGGCGACCTTGAAGCCCAGTTTGATGAGCTTTTCAACGACTTCGGGCACGGTGGCCACGCGTTTTTCACCCGAGGCAATTTCCCGGGGAATTCCTATCATCAGAGTCATGGAGTCTTCCGTTTCGATAAAATTATTTTTGTCACCGCGTCATCGAAACGTCGTAACGTCGGGATGCGCGGAGGCGTGATGGTACTTCAAAAATATTCCGGCAATCAACCTTCTTTTTACAGCCCCCATTTTGCCGCTCCGCGCTGCGTCAATAATGGTTACGCAACTTCGATTTCTTTGGGCTATCGTTCCCACGCAGAGCGCGGGAACGATGCATCGATGCAATATCCAATACTCAGTGGGCGCACCGGGCTTCAGGTTTTTAGCAGGCCAGTACAAGTTGTTGCGTTGCCTGGAATTTCAAGCAAACTTTTTCACGCCAGATTTTTTTGCGGCCTTTTGCAAATCTTCATCGAGCGTGGCCAGCGGTATGCCCTTGCGCAAAGCCAGTTCGAGGTAGGACGCATCGTAAGCGGATAATTTGTATCGCCGTGCCAATTGGAGAGTATCGGATAGCGCATGCGAAAATGCCGCCGTGTCCACCTCAATATCCACACCTTCCAGCATCTCAAGGAAAGCGCCACTCCGCGCTTCTGTCACCAAGCCTTTTGCTTCTGCCTTGGCAATGACATTGGATACTTCAAGTCCCCATGTGACGGGTACGAGGGCGTTGTCGTCTTTCATCGCGTCAAGCACTTTGCCGGCATAGGAAAGTTCTTGCGGTTTGCCGTCACCAAAGAACCAGCGCATGGTCACCGAGTTATCAAGGACGAAGCTCACGCGCGCCCCTCATTGATGAGGTCTTTGATATTTGCACCATGCACCGGGTCGGCCAGCATAAATGCTTTCAACTTTTCTGCTGCTGCAACTTTGTCCTTCGCCTTCATGCCCAGACTGGGCACCAAATCCGCAATAGCTTCGCCACGATTGGTGATGGTAAAGCTCTTGCCGGTTTTAACTTGCCTCAGTAATTCAGGAAGCTTGGTCTTTGCTTCATATGAACCGATTTCGATTTTCATGATGCCCCAATAACGCGAATTTAATGTAGACCAGTATATAGACCAGTCCAATTAAAATCAAAGGATTTTACATCAACGTTTGAATTCAGCGGAAGGCGAAAACTGATTCCACCGGCGATCGTGCATTACGACGGATACTCACCGGTTCTCATGGTTTCGGATGGGGATGGCACATTGCACATATCGATCCGCCTGATCTTTTCACCCTTTACATGGGCAAACACGGTAGCGATCAGGTTTGTTTTTTCACCTTCAGCCGTTACGACACATTCGTTATGTCCCCATGCCTGAACTACTGCAATCTCGGCGTAAACCCGGCTTCCCGATTGCTTGATCGAAACGAGCATGGGCTTTAGGTAATCGAGAAACTCTTGCTTCGAAGAAATTTCCCCGAACATCCACTGCGATGAGTAGCGAAAATCATCCTCCAACAGCGGTTCGATGTGTGATGTATCCAGCGTGTTCATCATTCGCGCATAAGCGCGCAAGGCGTCAATTTCCGTTAACTTCATTTGCACCATCCATCGGTAAAAAGTCCCGGTTATCCGGGTTCAGAAAAAACGCTGGCGAGCATCGTCCGGGATGTTCATTCCAGTAGATTGCGCGCGTTGCAGGAGTTCCCAGTAGTAGCGATAGGAGGCGCGATCATGCAGTTTGCCTTCATGCTGGATGGGTCCCCAGGCCGCGTCCTGGGCGGCGATAAGCAGGGTGGCTGCCTCATTGACCTCGGTAAAATCAGGGCGCATCGCTTCGATGATGGGCAGTATTTGATTCGGATGGATGCTCCACATGCGCAGGAAACCAAGCTCCTGCCGGGCGCGGCGGGCATCTTCGCGCACCACGGTTGCGTCGCGTATTTCGGTGGTGACATTGTGGCTGGGCACGATGCCGTTGCCCAGTGCGGCGGCGGCAATCGCGCACTTGGCGCGCACCACCAGCGCGTGGCTGAACTGGCCGGGCGAACGCATCGCGGCGGCGGGAATGGCGCCGTGATGTGCCGAGACAAAATCCATCAGGCCGAAGTCGAGAACCTCGACATGGGGCAGGCGGGCAATCTCCCACACCTCGTGCAGCGCGCCGGGTGTCTCGATCAGCACATGCACGGGAATTTCGCGGGCGATGCCATGGCGGTTTCTCAGCTCATCGAGCGCGGTGATTTGCGTCTGAACATCGTTGGCGCTTTCCGGTTTGGGCAGCACGATATAAGCCACGCGCTGCGCTGCCCGGCTAATGATGATCTCCAGTTCGTCGCGCCAGAACGGGTGGCTGGCGTCATGGATGCGCGCGCCGACACGATCAAAACGATTTTTACCGGACAGGATCAGGTCGGCGATCATTGCCGCATGTTCCCGCTCCTTGCCTGCGGGCGCGCCGTCTTCGCAGTCGGCGGTGATGTCGAAGATAGACCGCTCATCGACCGCTAATTCGGATTGAATCTGGAGCGCCTTTCCCAGCATCTTTTCGCTGCCGGCAAAGTGCTCGCACGCGGCAAGCCGGGGGAATGGGCGACTGCCGGAGTAGAGCACGTCGGATGGAAGGATAAGATTCTTCATGCAGTGGTATCTCTAAAAATGGCGAGAATCATCGGGTCGGATATTATCACGCAGCAGCCCCGATTTTGCATGGCAAGCGGTGGTTGGGCGCCGGCAATGAGTTTGTCCAGTGCTGAAGCTTTCACGAGCGCCCGCTCATTTGGCAATAGCTGCCGGCCATCACTATCCCTTCGAACATCTGCTCCCGACACTGGACTGCCCTTCGACTCGACGAACTCATCTGACTACACCAAATTGTGCGGGTTCTCAATGATTTGCTGGTAAATCATGCTTTGCAGGATGACCATGTCATTCGGTTGCAGGTTTTGAAACTCGGTGCCGTAGCGGGTAATTCCCGGATTGGATATATCGGCAGCCTCGCCACTGAGCACGGCACGGATCGTCCCTTTGATCGACAGGAAGGCGTCGATTTTATGCAAGTTTATTCGGAACGCCATATTGATAATGTCGCCCTTGCAGCCCAAGGGCCGCTTGGCATCAAGCGCCGCCCCGTTGGCGCTGATGTTGGAAATGAGCGCGGGGATCTGCTCTCCTGAGCTATCCGGGTTTATGCTCTGCACCGCCACAATAATGCTGGTCTTGACCCGGGCTGCCTTGCGTATCACGACACCCTGTATTAAATCGGGAAATGAAAGATGCAGGTATTCGTATGGCAGCTTGCATGCCCGTTCTACTGTGCAAGCAAAAGCGAAAGCATTTTGTCCGGAGAAGGAACGCATGATAACTTTCTCTCCCTCAATAAGTTGCAACCGGACTCCATTGGCGAGGGCTGGAGCGGTAACCAGCAGGCTGGCACCCCTCAAGTAGCCAATCACCTTGACCAGAATACGTTCGCGCCCTAGCTGCGCGGGAGGCTCGAGTTGAAGGCGGCTTTCCGCCTTCAGCTTCATGTCATCGAAAGTAAATTGTGTGCCGGTTTCACCTGGCTTGGTTTGATCCAGTGCCGTCTTGGCAGAGGAAGGATTATTGTCGCCGGACGCTTCCCACGACAGTTCGCGGTAAACACCATTAGCCAGCAGCCTGTCCAGATGCTCGTTGTCGTCGATTATGCCTCCTTGCTCTACCAGCACCTTATGTTCCTGATCAAACAACTGCCAAGGCGACGGCTTGCCGATGGCAATATCGTTTTTGCTGACAAGAATTAGGCTCATGTTGTTGATTATTCCATTTCTACTTCAATAATAGAAATTCAGAGGACCATCAGTTTCAAATCAAGATTGATACAAACCAGCACTTGAGGCAAGATGCAAATAAAAAGGCTTTTCCCGAATTTTATAGCGTTCCGGTTCTATGTTATGCCATTCTTTCGGCCATGTAAAAAAATGCAAGCGCGGACCGGTGTTATTGAGCATTGCATGATTCGCGATAGCCACCCCGTTCTGGCTTATGTGATGCCCAACAAATCAAGACATAAAATCGGCTGCTGCCGGGGAGCATTCTTGCCGAATGAAAAGTAGAAGAAGCGCACTGGATCACCCGTTTTATATCTAGACCAATAATTTTCATGAGTGGCCCGATTACCGCAATTTTTGTCGCTGACCCGATAGTTACGATGCTCTCCGCATCAGCCATTCGGGCTGCCCAGGCGATTGCCGAGGGTTATGCAAATGCTGAGATTTTACGTGATGAGCAGCGAGCGTATCGGGACAGCTTGCGTGATGAATTGAAAAACGCAGCCTCCAGAGGATACGAAGCGCTACAGCAGGAGGTTAAGGCAACAGAAGCCGAGTTCGATGCGATAGCCGATCTGGCCCGACGCTATGTTGCGCTCGACAAGATCACGGCAACACGCCCCGCCAAACCGGATGGCAACAATGAATTGCAACTGGCTGTATATGCGCGCTCCATGCAGGCTTTAACCAGAGAGTTGCGCTCCATCCTGCTGACGGAATCCGCGCTGCGCATGGATGATCTCGGGCAGGAAGTAACGTTGGATAAAGCTATCGTCCAGGCTGCCGAGCACGACAGCAAAACCATCGTACAGCGTCTGCTGGCGCGCATTGCCCATCTGGGCGAGTTACCGCGGGAAATTGCGAGCGTGGCGAAAGAAATTGCCGATGCGCCGTTTATGGATACCGAGCGTGCGCAACTGCTGATCACCGAGTTGCGCATGCGCATACAAAAACGTGTGGAGTCTGTGCAGTCGCAAGCGGTACAGGAAGCTTCCGCGCTGATCTTGCGGCAATCGCTGAAAGACTTGGGGTATCAGGTGGAGGAGGTTGCCAGCACCTTGTTTGTCGAGGGCGGCGTGGTGCATTTCCGGCGTCAGGGCTGGGACAATTATATGGTGCGTATGCGTGTCGACCCCAAGGCCGGCACGACCAACTTCAATGTAATCCGCGCGGTGGAAGAAGCCGATAACGAGCGCAGCGTGCTGGATCATCTGGCGGAAGACCGATGGTGCGCGGAGTTTCCCGCGTTGCTGCAAGCGCTGGATGTGCGCGGTATCCACCTGAATGTGACGCGCCGTCTGGAAGCGGGAGAATTACCCGTGCAACTGGTGCAAAAGAACAAGTTGCCCAAGTTTGCAGAAGAGGAAAACACCGGACGCAATAAGAATTTAATTTCACGTGAGATAAAATGACTCTACCCGCATCGCGCTGGCTCACCGACCTTGAGCGTCTCCTCGCTATCCGCGCGCAATTTGTCATATCGGGCAGCATCCATGACAATTTCCTTACGCCGCTACCCAACGGCCCGGCTCTAGTGCCGTTGATACGTGCCGTATGGGAAACGCTGAAGGCAAAAAATTATCGCTTCCTGCTGGTATACGACCCCGCTGATGGTTTGCGCGTTTACCCGGATGAACCGGCCATTCGCGAGCAGGCCGAAAAGCTGTTTGACCTGAAATTGAAATCCGGTTGCCAGATGGTGAGCCTTGAGACCCTGGCCAACATTATGAAAACGCTGGTATCGCTGCGCGAGGCGCGTTGCGCGCTGGCGGTGGATTTTGCGTCGCGCATTACACGCCAGGCGGACCATCTTGCAGAAGGCGAGCACCGGTTTTTTGTCATATCCGAAAAGCTGGCGCTGAATGCCGCACCCATCGTGCCGACAGAGGGCGGCGGAAAGCCTTTATACAACCCGGTGTTGTGGCTGGTCAATCGCGCGCAGGACCTGCCTTCGTGGTACACGCTGGATAGCGAGCGCGTCGCCAGCCTGATTATCGGCAAACCGGATTACGAGATGCGCCAAGCCGCCGCGCAGCAATTGGCGCAGCTGTTTGCGGGTTATGCGGAGGCCGCCGCGCCTGTCCGGGAAAAGTTTGTGAAACGCTTTTCCGACGGTACAGAGGGCATGTCGCTGACCGCGTTGTCGGACATCACCGAGCTGGCCGACCGCAGCGGGCTGGGCATGGACGACATCGATGATGCGGTGCGCTGTTACAAGGTGGGCGCGCTGGACAACCCGTGGCGCAAGGATTACCTGCGCGAAAAAATCAGCAATGCGCAGCCCTTCATCGAAGACCGCGTCAAAGGCCAGCATCCCGCAGTGGTGAAGACGCTCGATATTTTAAAACGTTCGGTCATGGGCATGACCGGCGCGCAGGCGAGGTCCGGCGGCAGCCGCCCGCGCGGGGTGCTGTTTTTTGCCGGGCCGACCGGTGTCGGTAAAACCGAACTTGCCAAAACGTTGACCCAGTTGGTGTTCGGCGACGAGAAGGCTTACCTGCGTTTCGACATGAGCGAGTTTGCCGAAGAACACTCCAGTGCCCGTTTGCTCGGCGCACCGCCAGGCTATGTCGGCTTCGATGCGGGCGGCGAATTGACCAATGCGGTGCGCGAGAAACCATTTTCGGTGGTGTTGTTCGACGAGATTGAAAAAGCGCATCCGCGCATCCTGGATAAATTCTTGCAGATACTCGAAGACGGACGCCTGACCGACGGGCGCGGCGATACCGCTTATTTTTCCGAGACCATCCTGGTGTTCACTTCCAATCTCGGCATTTTTGTCGAGGACAAACTGGGCAACCGTATACAGCATGTCAAACCGGGAGACGAATACGAGACGGTGGAAAAAAATGTGCGCGAAGAAATCGGCAACTACTTCAAATACAAATTATCGCGCCCGGAGCTGCTCAACCGTATCGGCGACAATATCGTCGTGTTCAACTTCATCCAGCCGGAAGTGGCCTCCCTCATTTTCGGCGGCATGCTGAATAATGTGGCGCGCCGCCTGTTCGAAGAATTCAGGGTCAAGCTTGCCCTCACACCGCAGGTGCACGAGCAACTGTTAAAACGTTGCACCGGCGACCTGAGCAACGGCGGGCGGGGTATCGGCAACCAGCTCGAATCGGCTTTCATCAACCCGCTGTCGCGCGCCATGTTCGAACATGACCTGGAAAATAAAACCCGGCTGCTGGTCACCGGCATGGCCGAACAAGGCAAGGTCATTTCGCTGACGCTCCAGTATTCATGAAAATCAGCATCAACAAGGCGCACTTCCCGGTTTCCGTGCTCGGCCCCGGCAAACGCCTCGGCATCTGGCTGCAAGGTTGCAGCATCGGCTGCAAGGGCTGCGTGTCGCAGGATACCTGGGAACGCGACCCAGGTCGCGACATGACGGTGAGGCAACTGCTGGATTGGTGCCGCAATACCACTGCCGGGATTTTCGATGGCGTGACAATTTCCGGCGGCGAACCCTTCGACCAAGCGCGTGCGTTGGCCGCCTTGCTGGATGACCTGATTCGGTGGCGCACGAGCGGCAAGCTCGATTTCGACATCCTCTGTTACAGCGGCTATCCTTTGTCCACCCTGCAAAAAAACCACGCGGAACTATTGGCAAAACTGGATGCGCTGATTCCCGAGCCTTATGCCGATGCCAGGCCGCTGACGCATATCTGGCGCGGTTCTTCCAATCAGCCGCTGGTGCCGTTGTCGGAGCGCGGGCACAGGACATATGCACCCTTCCTCAACACCCCGGCAGACCATGCAACCAAGCGCATCCAGACCATGCTCGACGGCGGGCGCGTCTGGTATGTCGGCATCCCCGGTCGCGGCGATATGGCCGCATTGGAGAGCTCCTGCAAGGCGCGGGGAGTTGAGTTGCTTCAAACTTCCTGGAGATCTTAAATGAATGCGGGGAGGTCACAGGTGGAAGCAGAACAGATCCGCCGCTGCCCGAGTTGCGGCACGGAGAATCCCCCCTCGTTGATGCGCTGTGCTTGTGGCATGATCCTCGCGGGTGTGGATGTTGTCAGACGGCAACCCTCGCCTGTCGATGCTGAAGAGCCTGCAGAACAAGAAACCGCCAGCGATGCTGCCGCTGAAGTGATTTGTCCGCACGAGGATTGCGGCCAGGCCAATCCGCCCGGTTCCGCAAGCTGTGTGTATTGCAACCGCCCCATCGCGGGCGGTGTCACGCTAACCCCGTCGGAATCGTTGCAGAGCCTGGTTAATCTACCCGCCGCGTTAAGGGATCGTTACCGCATCATCAAACCTATGCCCACACGCGGCGCCGAGGCGGAGCTGTTGATCGTTCAGGCTATCTCGGGCGGCCCGAATCTGGTTGCCAAGATTTACCGGCACGGCATCCTGCCCAAGCGCGATGTGCAGGAACGCATCAGCAAGATTCCGCTGGCGCACCGGGTCGATGTGCTGGAAGAAGGCGTATCGGATGGCTATGCCTATGAGCTGATGGAGCTGTGCGAATACGGTTCGTTGCGCGAGATGATGGGCGGCGGTGCCCTGGCTTCGGAAACTTTGCACGGCGTGATAGACGAGTTGGCCATCGCGTTACAGGACGTGCATTCGGTCGGTCTGGTGCACCGCGACCTGAAGCCGGAAAACATTCTGATACGCAGCCGCAAGCCGCTGGATCTGGTGTTAACCGATTTCAGCATCGCCTCGATACTCGATGTCACGCAGCGCTTTACCGGCGTGGCGCGCACCATGCCTTACGCTTCGCCGGAAAGCCTGTCCGGCGTGATTGATTTCAAGTGCGATTTCTGGGCAATGGGCATGCTGGTTCTCGAGTGCGCCACCGGAACACATCCTTTCGCCGGCTTGTCCGAAGCGGTGGTGATGCATCACCTGACCACGCGTAATATCGATTTATCCGCCGTGCAGGACCGCAATGTGCGCAAGCTCCTGCGCGGCCTGTTGCAGCGCGACCCGGCAGTGCGCTGGGGCGCTGGCGAAATTCGGCGCTGGCTGGAAAATGATACCAGCCTTGCCGAGCCCGCCGAGCAGAGCTCGGTCAAAGGCTTTGACGAGCCTTATCATATCGCCAGCGAAATCTGCCACAAACCGGAACAGCTCGCCGTCGCCTTGGCGCGCCACTGGAAGGAGGGTGTGGCGGACATCTCCAACGGGCAACTGCTGACATGGTTTCGCGATGTGCAAAAAGACCAGAATGTGGTGCGTTTGTTGATCGATATGCGCAGCCAGATGGGCATGTCCGTGAACCTGCAATTATTGAAACTGATTCTGCATCTCGCGCCCGGCATCCCGCCGGTATGGATGGGCGAAACCATCGAGCTGTCCACCATCCTGACGTATGCCAATAAAGCCCTCAAGGGCGAATCGGAAGCCGCCTGCTGGCTGGATAATTTATACCAGCACCGCGTGCTGGAAGTCTACGCTGCGACAGGCAACCGCCAAGCCGCTGACCTGGTAAAAAGATGGCACCACGCCTTCGGCCAGTTCGATCAGGCATGGAAAGCAAAGCATGCCATCATCACCGGAAAAAGCGCCGCGCGCGACCCGGATGAAATCGTCAATTTCGATCAGATCATGTACGGCAGGAACGACTTGCAACGCCCCAGCCTCGCCGACATGCATGCCAGATTGCTGGCCATGTCCTATGACAATTCATGGGCCGAACGGCTGCGCAAACGCATCATGGCCGAACTGCTCAACCTCTCGGCCCAGTGCGCATGGATAACAGATTTGGGCGACCCGATGCAAATGGACGCCGCATCGCTGCTGGTGCTGGAAGCCTTGTTGCCGGAAGCAAGAAAATCGGTCGATCACCAACTTAAAAAAGTCGAGCGCTATCGTCAGGACATGGCCAAGGAATGTGTTGCCCTGCGCGACGAAGTTCGCTCCGCCCTGGTCGGTATTCGCACCACCGCCACATCCCGGTTAGCCACACCTTCCGTCTGTATCGAGCTAAGAGAGCTGGTGGAACAATACCTGAATCTCATCGCCATTATCCGCGCCTCGGGACGAACCGATCAGGAATGGCTGGACCTTAAAAAACAGGCGCTGCGCTTACAGATAAGTGCAAACAGGATGTTGGAAGCACTGGATAAGATAAGCCGGCATCGCGCCATCTCCGCAGGCTGGTTTAGCATGCAAACAATAAGTTTCGTCGCGCTGGCTATATTTATGCTGCCCATTTTATTTCCCGGCATCAGACCTTGGTTAATCATATCTATCATTGTCCTTCTGGCCTGGCGCCTATTGCCTGATTATTGGATGATGAAATCGATCCGGAAGCTGGGGGGAATATTTTAGGTCGATTACCATGCTTGGGCATAAGCGCGCGGCGGGGAAGCGAAAGTGCGGTTGAAGTTGCCGTGGTTTTTGCAATATCCGAACTTCCTGTTCGGGTGAAATAGCCCATTCGTCATTTGAAAGAGCGGAGGTTCAGAAATGAAATTCGTTAGGTAGCTTCCACCGACCGCTTGGCCGAGGAGCGGGCGCTGCTAGGCGCATCAAAGAACTGGCGGGATCGTGCCACAAGGAGACTTTCGCTCCAGTCCGTACTGTTACGCATATCCTAGTTGCTCCTGTTTCCTTGCACGCGTGCCACTATACAAACCTCTTGCCTACACTCCTGTGTTGTGACACACTTGTGTAAAGTTCAAGGCATGGAGATGCATATGCAATCACATCAACCGCAACTGGATTTAGCCAATACCGATCCCGCCTCCGCGATTGCGGAGTTTGAACAGATACTGGTTTCAAATTCTGGTGAAGACCCATTTGATTCGGCGATAAAGCTGCTTGCGGCAAAGCTCCTCGACGAGGTGGAAGCAGTTTCGGGGCGCGCGCCAAAATTCCAGATTCAGAAAACCGCCGCAGCTACCCACAAGACGGCACAGGAGCTTTATAGTCGCGCAATACGACGCTGGCCGCATTTGAATGGCAATGGGGAGAGCCTTGGAATATCCCCAGAACATCTTGTCCGCTCCATGCGTCCGTTGATTGGGTGGCACTTGATTGACTCAGACCTCTCATGGCTGGATGCCGCTCTTGAGAGGCTCGTCGCCCGGGATGCAAAAGGTATCCTTGGGCAATATTTCACTCCAAGGGAGGTCATCCGATTTTGCGTTGATGTGCTCAGGCCTAACCCCAAAGACCGGATCATTGATCCCGCATGTGGTTCCGGGGGATTCCTTTATGAGTCCACACAATATGCGCTTCGTGAATTTGGCTCTGCGCCCAACTGCCTCGGTATTGATTTCGGGGCGAGAGCCATCAAGGTTGCCGCGCTGCTTTCTGCGGCCATGCCTCAAGCAAAATTACTGGTATCAAAAGCCAACAGTATTGATGGCAGAAACTGTGTATCGCCCACCCCAATGGAGTGGGCTGGCTTTCTTTCAAAAGCAGGCGGGGCGCAAAGCAAGCGTGCAAAATCCTGGGGCGACTGGAATAAGCTTTCCTGCTCACTGGTTTTTACCAATCCGCCTTTTGCCGGTGATATAGACGATCACGAAATCCTTGATGCATACGAAGCGCAGCAGAACCCCGCAGCCAAGAAAGCAACCAGTCGCGAACATCTATTCCTGGAACGGGCCGTTCATCTCCTTAAGCCGGGAGGCAGGCTGGCAATCGTCCTTCCGCAAGGGCTGCTCGCCAATTCATCTGCGTCTTACCTGCGGCAGTGGCTTTTTAACAAGTGCCGGGTGCTGGGGGTGGTCGGGTTGCATCAGTTTGCATTTTTGCCTTACACCTCAGTCAAGACGGCCATTTTATTCCTGAGCAAGCCCAAGGCCGATGAGTCTATCCCGAAAGATTACCCAATTTTCTTCGCCGCAAGTCGAGTACCAGGTAAGGATAGTAGTGGGAAGGTCGTCGGCGCTAATGACTATAGTTCAATCGCGCAGACCTTTACCAAGTTTCTGCTTTCTCAACAATTCGAATGGGCGGGGAAAAAGGTAATTTATGGGCAGACTGACATACAGTCCGAAATCGTAAAGTTTTCGGAAGTGAAACAAGCTGATCGCCTTGATGCGGAGTATTACGATCCGTCTGCGCGTGCGCTGCTGCGGCGGCTGGATAATGTTTCAGAGACGCGACTCGCAAATCTTGTTGATACAAGAGTGGAGCGTTTCAAGAAAGATCAAGGCAGAGAGGTTACGTATCTGGATATTTCGTCTGTGGATAGCAAGACTGGTCTAACCTTTCCAAATACGCTTCCGGCAGATGAAGTGCCCAGCCGCGCAAGCTACGTTGTTCGCCCCGGCGATGTGCTTGTCAGCACAGTCCGCCCAGATCGGAATGTGGTGGCCTTGGTAACCGAGGCAATCGGCACCAACGCAGTGGCCTCCAATGGATTCTGTGTCCTTAGATCGAAAACAATTCAGCCTGAGGTGCTGTTTGCTTATTGCAAAACACAAGCTTTCAAGAAAATACTTTCAAGGCATGCCACTGCTTCCATGTATCCGACTGTCACCGACAGAGATGTGCTGGGCGTGCCGTTCCTCCAGCCGCCGCAGGAAGTAACGGATCGCATTGTCCATCTTGTCCGATCAGGCCTCGAAATGATTGAGTTGGCGCATGCACAAATCAGTGAAGCGATTTCCCTTATGAATACACAAGTTCACAGCGTAGAAGCCGTTGAGGTGGACAACAATGTCCACAAAGTTCAGCAGGAAAAAAAGCCTTACCGGAGAACTCGCAAGAACGGCTAGTCAGAGGGTGTAAGAATTTTTGTGTAAACGGTCATTTGGCGGGAAACTGCCTAACTTCAAAGAGGAGTGAACATGACCGTAGCAAAGAAAGCCCCATCGCCGGATTTGATTGACCAACTGCTG
>JAHFRA010000018.1 GCA_023259035.1 Gallionella sp. | reverse complement strand
TCCGCTGCCTGAACTATCCACCACCTCGCCGGCAGTGCCGTTCCAGCTCGCCTCATCCATGCGGTATTCGGCCAGTGCCGGCGTGGCAGTGATGGTGTATATCTGCCCGGTGAAGTTGCCATTGCCAGCCCCCGCACCGCCCAACGGATTGCCGACGACATCAATGATCGTGTCGTTGTCCGTCAGGTTCAGCCCGAGGGTGCCGCTGCCGATGCCGGTATTCGCGGCAACCGTCCATGTCGTGCCGCTGCCTGTCACCGCAGTGATAAAGGCGCCGCTCACACCCGTCGGCGCCAGCGCAAAATCTGCGGCATCCACCCCCGTCACGCTCTCGCTAAATGTCACTGTCCATGAAACCGATACTGCGCTGGTCGGATCGGGATCGGCGCGATTGATCGACGCCACCGTCGGCGCAGTCTTGTCGAAGGTGACCGAGGAAGCGTTGGTGGTCGCCGTGACCTGCGTCCCGACGTTGCCGGCCAAGTCGGTAAAGTTGATCGTAAAGGGAACGACTCCTGTGGTATCCCCTGCCGCCATGATCCAGGTTGCGGTGTACGGACCGATTCCCGGACCGGCAGGGGCCGGGGTCACCGCGTGTCCCGCGATGGTGACCGTCGGCGTCGCCTGCACCGATTCACTCGCCGTGAACGTCAGCGTCACGGTATCGCCCACTTTGGCCAGCGCCGTGTTGGCGTTGTTGGAGGCGATCGTTACCGAGGACAACGTCGGCGCGGTCTTGTCGAAGGTGACCGAGGAAGCGTTGGTGGTGGCCGTGACCTGCGTCCCGGCGTTGCCGGCCAAGTCGGTAAAGTTGATCGTAAAGGGAACGACTCCTGTGGTATCCCCTGCCGCCATGATCCAGGTCGCGGTGTACGGACCGATTCCCGGACCGGCAGGGGCCGGGGTCACCGCGTGTCCCGCGATGGTGACCGTCGGCGTCGCCTGCACCGATTCACTCGCCGTGAACGTCAGCGTCACGGTATCGCCCACTTTGGCCAGCGCCGTGTTGGCGTTGTTGGAGGCGATCGTTACCGAGGTCAATCGGGGCAGCCAGTTGACGATCACTCGCCCTGCGCCACCGAGACCGCCAGCCCGGTTGGTCCCGGCATTGGTACACCCGCCGCCGCCGCCGCCGCCGTAGGTGGCTCCGGGATTGCCTGCGCCCGCAGTAGTCCGCCCGGCACCGCCCGTACCACCGCCTGTTGCGGTACCCGTACCCGGTGTGTTTCCGGACGCGGTACCACTTGCTCCCGCGCTGCCACCTGCCCCACCGGTGCCCGCACCGCCGCCGCCGGCACCACCGTTGCCGGCGGGACTGGTAGTGCAGACAGTAGTGGTACCTGCCGAGCCGCTCCCTCCAGAATAGGTCCCGGTCCCTCCCGCCCCGGCAGTTCCGCCGGAAGGGTTCGCCGATGCAAGCCCACCGCCACCGCCACCGGTCGCCACCACTGCCGGTGACGCAAAACTCGAATTTCCGCCAGGCCCGCCGGCAGCTGTGGCACCTACGGTTCCACCGGCTCCGACAACGACGGCATAACCTGTCGCCGGTACTACCGTGACCGTAGCCGTCGTAAACCCACCGCCACCGCCGCCACCGCCTTTGGCCGGGTTGCCGCTCGCACCGCCACCGCCACCGCCACCGGCCCATGCTTGCACCGTGACCGAGGTCACGCCCGCAGGCGCAGTCCAAGTTCCATTGGCGATAAATGTCTGCTGGCCGGCCTGCACTTGGGAAAACCAGGCGACAAGCAGACCTAGGAGAACACGCAAAAGCTGGGACAGGCCACGTTTCCCAAAATTCAAAATGCCGCTCATTTTCAGTCTCCTTCGATATTCGCGGTAAAGCTGATGGGACGTTTCATCGGTGCTGGCGGTGCCATCAGCAACTTGATAGCTTGCATGAGCTTGAAAAGATGCACATCCAGATTATTTCAAGAGCAAAACCATTCAGCCTTTTTTCTTCAGCATCGATTGCAACTCCGCGAATGGATTGTGGGTTGCCACTGATTGATGAACGGCATCCCTGCCTCTCGCCGCTTCATCCAACACGCGCGAGTGCTCGTTATCGTGGCAATACAGGCAGAGCAATTCCCAATTGCTGCCATCCGTTGGGTTGTTATCGTGATTGTGGTCTTTGTGGTGTACCGTCAACTCGCGCAAGCGCACCCCTGAAAACTCGCGACCGCATCGCCCGCAAATCCATGGAAACAATTTAAGCGCCCGCTCACGATAATTGGCTTCACGCTCGTCACGCTGCCGGCGCGCTTCAGCGACAACGCGGTCGAGTCGTGCATGATCTGG
Source organism: Gallionella sp. (assembly GCA_023259035.1). Classification (GTDB taxonomy): domain Bacteria; phylum Pseudomonadota; class Gammaproteobacteria; order Burkholderiales; family Gallionellaceae; genus Gallionella. The sequence goes on along the minus strand of JAHFRA010000018.1, from coordinate 57,876 downwards.
ATTTGTATGTTTAGTCATATGCTCAACTCACTAACCACGGGGGTTCCAGACGGGGTGGAGATAACAAAAAATCATATCCAATCACTTGGCAACCGTTTTTTGTTGCCTGGTGGGATGGTTGGCAGTTTCATCAATACACCCCTTTGGCATTGAGAAATACGCCGTATTTGCGATCATCATCAAGGACATGGCGCAACAACCAGGATTCAAAGAAGCGCAGAAAACTGGCTCTGTCTGGCACATCGCCACCCCGCAGCCGCTCCTGATATTCATTCACCTGACGAATCAGATCACCATGTTTTTTACAATGGTCTTCGGTATCAGGATAGTCGTAGAGTGCCAGCAGCTTCTCCTCCGCAGCAAAGTGGTATTGCGCGAAGTCCACCATAGCATCGAACGCCTTGATTAGTGAGTCGTGATTGGGTTTACCGTGAAGATGTTCGATGACTGCGTTGGCCAACTCGATCAACCGCTTGTGGTGATCGTCCATTGCAGCCACCTGGATGGATAAGGCGTCTTGCCAGACAAAGCTGCGCGTCTGATCACCACCGTACATGACGCGCACCGCCCTTTGCTGGTAACTTTCGAGAAGCTTCCAGCGCAGCACCGGCGCGTCCTCCAAAAGCACGCCGGGGATTTGAACGACCACCGTCTCTTTTAATACATGCAGTTGGAACAGCGCGGGAACCTTGAGGACGGCATCCTCTTCACCAAAGAAGTCGCTCTCCTTCAGAACATCCATTATCTTGCTACCCACCGAGCACTCGACGAGGCCGGAGCGGATGATACTGAGGAACTGGGTGCCCTGGCAGTCAATGATCTCGCCAGACTGAAAACGCCGTTCCGACGCACTGTCGATAATCCGCCCAAGAGTGGCAACCGGCAGGCCTTCGCTGAACAGGCTTGTCGTATCAAGAAAAGCACGCAAGTCGGCGGTGCGTCGCATGCGATCCAGCAATCCGTTGCGCCGGATGACTTCGGCATAGAGGCCGACCGGCATTCGCAACAGTCGCACGAAAGAGGACGCGCGGTAGGTGTAGCGAGATGGCCGATTGTCCAGCATCGCGCCAACACCGATTAGCGACCCGGACGACAGGCTGCCAAATATGTTGTCGCGGGTGCGTATCTTTTCCACCCGTCCGCTTACCACCAGCAGCACCTCCTGAGACATCTCCCCTTCCTTGAGAATGATGGCACCGGGATTAATCTCCGTCATCGGATGGTTGATCAGTATCCGCAAATCGTGAAGCGGAATCCCCAGAAGATGGGACTCCAGAGAAGAGAAAGCGTGGCGGCGCAGTCCGTCCGATTGGCCCTCCACCAGAATGTCGACAGTGCCAAATGCTGCACTGGAACCGATCTCTTTTTCCTCCAACGTCAGATCACCGGCACGATGGGCAAGCAAGATACGGGGGGTAGTATCGGTCCGGAAATCATTGGCATTGCCATGGATCATGCCGCCGCCCACATCAATTTTCTTCAGATCAACCGGAGTCAGATAAGCTACGCGAGTGCGCTCGAAGGCTTTAAAATCGAGACCTGGCGCCTCTGGCTGGTCGGTGACCATGCCTTGAAGAATATCCAGCGAAACGATGTCAGCGAAATGGGCGTAAGTGCGATAGCTGTCGCCCCACAGTGTACGAAAGACGAAGCAGTTGGTCTCTACGGGATGTGGCGAAAAAATCGGCATGACCTCCATGCCCTCGATATTGTTCCATGTGTCAAAGGCGAGGTCGTGGATGTCAAAAAAGTCGACGAAGCGTTCCTCCTCCATCCCCAGCAAGGCGGACAGTTTTTTCATCACTGATGCCCGTACCAGCGGCGTTGTAAAGTAGCGAATCCGCCGGCCCGCGCGCATCAGCGTGGTAAGCCCCGCAAAATGATCGTCGTGCGCGTGGGTGTGAAAAATTCCGTCTACCTGGTCGATGCCGATGCCCAGCGCTTCCATGGTATTTGCAAGGTGCGGGCCGGCATCAATCAGGTAGAGGCGCCCCTGATGGGTGATGATGCTCGACATGCAGGGGCGGTTGACGTCCCAACCATCGCCTTCACCCGAGTGAATGACTGCGAAGTACTCCGGTTCAAACCGGCGGTAGCCGAGCGGATAGGCACATTCATAGGTTTCATCGGGGTAAAGATTAAGATCGACCGACACCGTCTCGTTACGATAGGTAAATTCAAAAACATTGAGTCGTATCCGGCGCAAACTTACACCGTCCGCTATTTCCACCGGCCCATCGCCGACAATACACGTGTCAAGGAAATCACGGCTCGGCCGGATACGGCCAAAGGCAAATCCGAGCTTCAGGCGCATCATTTCGGTAGCCTGCTCCGGAGATACACCCGCCTGAATAATTTCCTCGCGTGACACCAATCCGTAATTTCCCCGGTAGATGTAGCGCATCTGAGATTCGACCTGATTGGCCGAGCCAATGATCAGGGGCTTGCGGCCGGTGTTGTTGGGGTGGTCGGGCAGCATGAGTCCCTGCTTGTAGAGCATCTGCAAAACCGGGAATTCGGCGAGGTTGGCGAACTCTCCGTTTTGCAGCGGAATATCAGAAAGCAGGATAGCGTTGGGGCCGGTCTCGTAAACAACCTCCTTGACCTCCTGCTGCCAGATTAGCCCGCGCTTGAGCAGGTGTTTGACCGAGTCCGCCGGGCATCCACACAGCACGCGCAGATCGACTTCCGGCACCTCTACCCACTGCACTCCCCGCGTAACGACAATCTTCTGGATTCCCATGCATCATCCTTTGCACTGAAACTTCAAAACAGCCCCGCTTTAATGCCCCAGAAAAACATCTCGGGAAACAGTGTACCCAAGAGTTTTCGTATCAAATTACAACTGCATTTTTCGGCAACGCCAAGCTTATCTCATTCCCGCTCAATTATTTCCAGCATCCCGCAACTCGCATGGATATTGGGTTTGGCTTGTTAATCTTTCAGCCACACCGTCACTGATACCGTCAAGAAATGATGCTTGGTATTCATGCGGGTTTCAGGGTAATGTCACTAAAAGTGACCTATCATCAGCTATCGAGGGCTATCGGCTCAAGCAGTGCTCTGTATACCCCATGAAACTCAAGGTGATACCCTTTTGGCTAACTCCCCCTTCTGATACCGTCAGTACGATCACAATGAACATTGCATCGCATAATATACGAGGAGGCAGCGACCTTCTACGAGATTTTACGTTTTGATCGGGCCGGTAAGCATCAACCTCCCTTGCCGATTACATATCCCATCGCTTTGTAGCCACGCTGGCACCTATCCCGCAGCCAAGAACATACTTGACCTTGGCACGTTTCAATATTTCCGCGAAGGAAAATGCCGATAAATGGTGGCATTCATCAACGATTATCTGGCCGTAGCTTTCGAACAGCGGATTGACAGGTTTTGAACATGCTCCAATAATTCTGTGACGCGATACTAGCCCGGATATTTCGCCGGATCGCGGGATGATGGCGAGGCGGTTTGCGGGCAGATTTGCGCATCCCGCACCAAGCCGATAGCCGCGCCTATCGGCGCGAAGCGGGGGCGCGAAGATGCCCGCAAAGCGACCGCCAGCACCCGCGAAGGCCTGCGCTACAAACCGGATTTCACTCTTGTGGGCCTGCACCCCTGTATTCAGGCCGCTTTCCATTGATTTTAGGGACGCTCCGGTGAAATATCCGGGCTAGTAGTGAGTAACGCGGCTTTCCCCACCGAATTCCAATATGCGTACCTTGTCGCCGGGCTGGAATTGCTCCTTGCCTGCTTGTACGACGGAGATAAGCCGCCCACTTTCAAGTCTTATCGTAACTTCCACGCCATCCTCTCGGGTTAAGCCTTCTTCCGCTGCAGCCCCCACCACGCCGCCCCCTACCGCGCCGATGACTGCTCCGATAGCGCTGCCTTTACCTTGCCCCGCAGAGCTGCCAGCAATGGCTCCGACAATAGTGCCCGCACCTGAGCCAATAGTGGTCTTCGTGCCTTCAATTCTAATCGGTCGCGAGCCTTCCACTGTACCCAGTTGGACATTTTGCACTCGGCGCGCCTCATCGCGGCTGTAAGTGTCACCGGACTTGCTGCTGGCACAGCCGCCGATGGCAATGACCATTCCCAGCAGCAAAAATAATTTGGTCTGTTTCATGGTGGGTCTCCTGGTTAGTTGGTTTGTCTTAAATCGCGCCATAATTCTGCATCTTCGGCTACCAATTATAAATTGGCCGGATTGGTTTGCGCTGGATAATAGATTACAGTTGCGCGATTTTGTTCCAGCGAGATGTCCGCGCTGGCCACACATGTTGCTCTGCTTCCTTTGAGAGCTGTTTGGCTGATTTATTCGCTTGGGCCGACATTCTTCACAAGCTTGCCGCTTGGCATCGTCCTGCGCCCACCCTTCTTAACTTGCATAATCCATCAACTCTTCAACCAGAGGTAGCAATTCATGGGCGTATTTTTGCGGGTAGAGCGGAATGGCTGCTTCCCAGTTTCATGCTACCAGTTTTTTCTTTATGCTGAGCACTGAGTCAGCCAATATTAGCAAAAACATTAGCAATCGCAGTGGCTGTACAGAGACCTTTGTTATAGAATCGCCGTCCATAAAAAAATTCATTAATGTTTAACGTTAACACGTTGTGTTGTGCCCAGTGGCAAAATGAGCTATGCGATGAAAATTATCCTCGCGCAAGTTATGCACGACATGATCGAAAAAAGGAATTAAGTAAGTAAGGTTTTTTAATTAATTTATTTTCGGGCGACCGGACATAACAATACTGACTGAAGGAGTTTTTGATGTATCAACCGCACATGGTTACGATCGACGGGAATGAAGCTGCCGCCTATATTGCCCACCTGACCAACGAGGTAATCGCGATTTATCCGATTACCCCCTCTTCGCCGATGGGTGAGTATTCAGACGCCTGGTCGGCAGCTGGCACACCCAACCTGTGGGGTACTGTTCCCGAGGTAATCACCATGCAGAGCGAAGGCGGCGCTGCCGGGGCTATTCATGGCGCGTTACAAACTGGCTCACTGGCGACGACCTTCACCGCCTCCCAAGGCCTGCTGCTGATGATCCCCAACATGTACAAGATTGCCGGCGAACTGACGCCGTTCGTTATGCACGTGGCGGCGCGTTCATTGGCAGCCCAGGGCTTGTCGATCTTCGGCGACCACAGCGACGTGATGTCGGCACGCTCGACCGGTTTTGCTTTCCTTTCTTCCAATACTGTGCAGGAAGCCATGGATATGGCGCTGATCGCCCAAGCTGCGACGCTGGAGTCGCGCATACCGATCCTGCATTTTTTCGACGGCTTCCGCACTTCACATGAGGTGGCCAAGGTCGATCAGGTGTCGTTGGAAGTGGTGCGCGAGATGATCGACGACAAGCTGGTGTTCGCCCATCGTGCACGTGCGCTGACACCCGACCACCCGGTGATTCGCGGCACCGCGCAAAACCCGGACGTGTATTTCCAGGCGCGCGAGACGGTCAATGCCTATTACGATGCCATGCCCGGTATCGTGCAGAAGACGATGGATAAATTCGCCAAACTCACCGGTCGCCAATACAAATTGTATGAATACGTTGGTGCGCCGGATGCAGAGCGGGTGATGATCCTGATGGGTTCGGGTGCGGATGCGGCGGAGGAAACGGTGGAGCACTTGACCGCAAACGGTGAGAAGGTGGGTCTGGTGAAAGTGCGCCTGTATCGCCCCTTTGCCGCCGATGAGTTGCTTAAGGCTATCCCGGTCACGGCTAAACACATTGCTGTTCTGGATCGCACCAAGGAACCGGGAGCTGACGGCGAGCCACTGTATAAAGACGTGGTGACGGCGATTGCGGAAGCATTTACCGCCGACACCGGCAAATCTGCGGCCATGCCGCGTGTGGTGGGCGGGCGCTACGGCCTTTCCTCCAAGGAGTTTACGCCGGGCATGATCAAAAGCGTGTTCGATGAACTGAAAAAAGCTCAGCCGAAAAACCATTTCACCATCGGCATTATCGACGATGTCACCCACACCAGCCTGAAGTGGGACGAGCATTTCCGCAACGATGCCAGCCGTGGCGTGAACCGCTGTCTGTTCTACGGCTTGGGCTCAGACGGAACGGTGGGCGCCAACAAAAACACCATGAAGATCATGGGCGAAGAAACCGAGCTTTATGGTCAGGGCTATTTCGTTTATGACTCGAAAAAAGCGGGTGCGGCGACCATTTCCCATTTGCGTTTTTCGCCAAAACCAATTCACTCCCCTTATCTGATCGGCCATAACGAGGCGAACTTCATCGGCTGCCATCAGCCGGTATTTCTGGAGCGTTACGAGATGCTGGATGCCGCAGCCGAAGGCGCAGTGTTCCTGCTCAACACAACGACTGCGCCGGACAAAGTCTGGGATTTGCTGACGCGCAAGATGCAGCAGCAGATCATCGACAAGAAAATCGAATTTTATGCGATCGATGCCTATCCCATCGCCAAGGCGACCGGCATGGGCAGCCGCATCAACACCATCATGCAGACCTGTTTCTTTGCCATTTCCGGCGTGCTGCCGCGTGAACTGGCCATCGAGAAGATCAAGTACGCCGCCGAAAAATCCTACAGCAAGAAGGGCAGGGCGGTAGTGGAAGCCAACTGGAAAGCGATCGACGAAACTCTCGCCAACCTGCACAAGGTGAAAATCCCCGCCGCCGCTACCAGCAGTTTTGAAATGCCCAACCCGGTGGGTGCCCATGCACCGGATTTCGTCAAGCGCATAACTGCCGAAATCATGGCCGGTCGCGGTGGTCTGCTGCCGGTGAGCGCACTGCCTATCGACGGCACATGGCCCACCGGCACCGCAATCTGGGACAAGCGCAAGCTGGCGCTGGAAATTCCGGTGTGGGACAAAGAGTTGTGCATCTACTGTGGCAAGTGCCCGTTCGTTTGCCCGCACGCCGCCATCCGCTCCAAGGTGTTCCCGGCCGAATTGGCCAAGGATGCGCCGCCCACTTTCAAGCATATCCAGATCAAGGGCAAGGAATTCGAGCAGGGCATGCACGTCACCTATCAGGTGGCGCCGGAGGACTGTACCGGCTGCGGGCTGTGCGTGGATATCTGTCCTTCGGTATCCAAGACCGACCCGACCTACAAGGCGATCAACATGCGCGATGTAGTGCCATTGCGCAATCAGGAAAAGGAAAACTTCGAGTTCTTCCTCAAGCTGCCGGAATTCGACCGCACCAAGTTGCGCACCTCCACCATCAAGGGCGCGATGATGATGCAGCCGTTGTTCGAGTTTCCCACCGCCTGCGTCGGCTGTGGCGAAACGCCCTATATTCGCCTCACCACACAGTTGTTCGGCGACCGCATGGTAGTGGCCAACGCTACCGGCTGTTCGTCGATCTACGGCGGCAACCTGCCTACCACCCCCTACAGCAAGAACGCCGAAGGGCGCGGCCCGGCCTGGGCAAACTCGCTGTTCGAGGATAATGCAGAATTCGGACTGGGTTTCCGCGTCAGCCTCGACAAGCATGCCGAACATGCCGCTGAATTGCTGGGAAAGTTAAAAGGTCGTATTGATGGCGCGTTGGCGGATTCCATCCTCAACGCCGATCAGACCACGGAGGCGGGTATCTTCGCCCAGCGTGAGCGTGTAGAGCAATTGCGCAAGGCGCTGGTTGGCATCGATACCGCCGAGGCGCGGCAACTTGCAAGCCTTGCCGAATATCTGGTGAAAAAGAGCGTATGGATATTCGGTGGCGACGGATGGGCTTATGACATCGGCTTCGGCGGGCTGGATCATGTGCTGGCTTCCGGGCGCAACGTCAACATTTTGGTGATGGATACCGAAGTCTATTCCAACACCGGCGGGCAGTGTTCCAAGGCCACGCCGCGCGGCGCCCTGGCGAAATTCGCCGCTGATGGCAAGAAAACCGGCAAGAAGGATTTGGGATTGATTGCGATGAGCTACGGCCATGTTTACGTTGCCCATGTCGCTTACGGTGCGAAGGATATTCATACGCTGAAGACTTTCATCGAAGCCGAATCTTTCGACGGACCGTCGCTGATCATTGCCTACAGCCCCTGCGTCGAGCATGGCTTCGACATGAACAAGCAACACCAGCAACAGGAGCTGGCGGTCAGCACCGGCCACTGGCCGCTGTACCGCTACGACCCGCGCCGCGAACAGGAAGGCAAGAATCCGCTGATACTGGATTCGCAGAAACCATCCGGGTCTTACCGCGAGTTCATCAAGAACGAACCGCGTTTCCGCGGTCTGGTAAAGAGCATGGATGGCGATGGAGGGAAAGTGCTGGCAGCGTCCTACGAGGATGAACTGCAGAAGCGCTATGCGATTTACGAGCAGATGGCGAGTGGTTCCGTCGAGGGTGCCGAGGCGGGTGCAAAGAAGAATCCAGCGGATGCATAATCAGGGTGCGTTGAGTGGGTGCTCTTTGCGCGCCCACCGTTCTTTCGTGTGGGCAGTGAACCTGCCCGCCCTACGCAGCTAGGTCGAAATTTTAAATAGGGAATGTCATGGCTAACGGCAAAAAATACATTTACGCATTTGAACAAGGAGATGGCAAGAACAAGATGTTGCTGGGGGGCAAGGGCGCGAATCTGTGCGAGATGACGCAGATTGGCTTGAACGTTCCACCCGGCTTCACCATCACCACCGATGCCTGTACGGCCTATCTGGAAAAAAACAAATTGCCGGACGGGTTGATGGCAGAAATCAAGGTTTTCATGCTGGAGCTGGAGAAGAAAACCGGCAAGGGCTTTGGCAGCGGCACAAACCCTCTGCTGATATCGGTGCGTTCCGGTTCGTCCATGTCGATGCCGGGCATGATGGACACCATCCTCAATCTCGGCCTCAATGAAACTTCGCTCAAGGGCCTGATCAAGCAAACCGGCAATGCCCGCTTTGCCTACGATGCTTATCGCCGTTTCATTCAGCTATTCGGCAAGATCGCGCTCAACATCAGCGACGAGCATTTTGACGAGCGCATGGCCGCAATCAAGCGCAAATATGGCGCGCCTCAGGATGTGGACTTAAGCGTCGAGCACCTGAAAGAGTTGTCAGGTGAATTTCTTGCCATCGTGGAACAACACTGCGGCAAGCCATTTCCACAGGATCCTTACGAGCAGTTGGAAATTGCGGTGGGCGCGGTATTTGGTTCGTGGATGGGCAAGCGCGCGGTGGATTATCGCAAGCAGTTCAGGATCACCAAAGATCAGGCCAATGGCACGGCAGTGAATATCTGCACCATGGTATTCGGCAACATGGGCAATGATTCCGGCACCGGCGTAGGTTTCACGCGCAACCCAGGCACCGGCGAGAACGTGATTTACGGCGAATATCTGGTCAACGCTCAAGGCGAGGACGTGGTGGCGGGGACACGCACACCCAAGGCCATCGCCGAAATGGAACAGGAGATGCCGGAGATTTACCGTCAGCTGACGACACTGCATAACCGGCTGGAATCGCACTATCATGAAGTGCAGGATTTCGAGTTCACCATCGAAAAAGGCATTCTCTATTGTCTGCAGACGCGCAATGGAAAAATGAACGCGCGCGGCATGGTGCGCACTTCGGTGGAAATGTTTAATGAGGGGTTGATTTCCAAAGAGCGCGCCTTGCTGCGCGTTGAGCCGGCAATATTGGAACAGCTGCTGTTTCCGCAGTTGGCCCCCAATTTTCATGGCAAATCTCTGGCGCAGGGATTGGCGGCCTCTCCCGGAGTTGCTTCCGGCAAGATTGTGTTCGATGCCGATACCGCCGAAGCGCGCGGACGTGCCGGCGAAAAGATTATTCTGGTACGCGAAGAAACCAAGCCGGAAGATATCCACGGCTTCTTCCAGGCGCAGGGCATTTTGACCAGTCGTGGCGGCAAGACCTCTCATGCCGCTGTGGTGGCACGCGGTATGGGTAAGCCTTGTGTTTCGGGTTGCGAACAGATAGTGATTAACGATCATTTGCGCAGTGCCCGGATCGGCGAAACCACGTTGCAGGAAGGCGATGTCATCACCATTGATGGCGGTACCGGCCATGTGTACGCCGGTGAAGTGCCGACAGTGGAGGCCGAGTTTTCCGAAGAAATGGGCACGCTGCTGGCTTGGGCGGACGAGGCGGCAAGGCTGAAGGTATTTGCGAACGCCGACACGCCAGATGATGCGCAGCGCGCACGCGAGTTTGGCGCGATGGGTATCGGCCTGTGCCGTACCGAGCGCATGTTCAATAGCACCGACAGGTTGCCGATCGTGCAGGAAATGATCCTGGCCGAAACGCTGGAAGAGCGACAATCCGCGCTGGATCGCCTGCTGCCGATCCAGCGCGCCGACTTCAAGGGTATCTTCAAGGCGATGAAGGGGCTGCCGGTCACGGTGCGTCTGCTCGATCCGCCGATGCACGAATTTTTACCCACCGCCGCACAGCTTGAACTGGAAATCGCACACCTGCACCAGTTGCGCGACACCATCAAGGGTTTGGAGGATCTGCCGGACACTCTCCAGTTGCTCAATCCCAAGCTCTACCAGCAATATGCCGACGGGTTAACCAAGCTGATGGGTGGGTTGGGCGACTTCAAAGAATCGCATCTGGAGGAGGATGTGATCGGCAAGAAGGAAAAGATCCTGAAGAAGGTGCGCGCACTGGCGGAAGTCAACCCGATGCTGGGCCATCGCGGCGTGAGGTTGGGTATTACTTATCCCGAAATTTACTCGATGCAGATACGGGCGATCCTCGAAGCTGCCGCGTTGTGTGCCAAGCAAGGAATCGAAATCTACCCTGAAATAATGGTGCCGCAAGTTGCTACGGTGGAAGAGCTCAAGCGTATTCACAGCTATGTTCAGCGCATTCATCAGGAGGTGAAAGCGACCCACGGCATCAATGTGCAATTCAAGTTTGGCTCCATGCTGGAAGTGGTGCGGGCCTGCATACGCTCCGGGCGCATGGCGGAAATCGCCGAGTTCTTCTCCTTCGGCACCAATGACCTGACACAGGCCACGTTCTCCTTCAGCCGCGAGGATGCTGAAAATAAATTCCTTCCCTTTTACAACGAGACCGGTATTCTGGAGGACAACCCATTCGAAGTGCTGGACATTAAAGGCGTTGGGCAACTGATGAAAATGGCGGTAGCGAAAGGCCGTTTGACCAACCCGGATTTGAAAATCGGCATCTGTGGCGAACATGGCGGGCATCCTGGCTCCATCCATTTTTGTCATCACATCGGACTCAACTATGTATCCTGTTCCGGCCCGCGCGTGCCTATCGCACGCCTGGCTGCGGCGCAAGCCAAGTTGCTGGAAGACCAATATAAGGAACCGAACTGATTCTGGCTTGGGCCACAAGTCACGCATGTGGCTGATGCAGGTGTATAGCGGGCGTAATAATCATGCTCATACGGATCTGGCAGGAAAGACAAGCTTTGGCAAGACAAGTAATAATTAACATGCGAAAGGAAAGTTGAATGTCATTAGTGATCGATACGTTGCGGACCTCGACGATTACAGAGGAACTGAGTGATGCCGAATTGGGAATTGTCGCAAAACTGTTTAAGGTTCAGGATTACAAGGCGGGGGAGGTGATTGTTCAGCCTGGTGATAATCAACCAGACCACCTGTATATTCTTGCGCAAGGCGAAATACAGGTGAAGATTCAAAGCAGCGAGGGAGAAACCGCAATTTATGTGCTTAAACCGGGTGATCTGGCTGGCATCATTACCTTTGTGGGTGGCGCAGCTTCGCAGCACAGCGCAACACTTATCGCGAAAGGCGAGGCTAAAGTGCTGAGCTTGCCAAGAGTCAAGTTTGAGACGCTGATCGACTCGCATCCGATAATCGAGTACAAGGTAATGCGCGGTATAGTGCGCTACGTGCATGGCATCGTGCGCAGTATGAACGCCAAGTCGGCGGAACTGAGCAGTTACATTTATCGCAGTAGTGGCGGTTACTAATCACGGTATTGCATCGCTGCTGCAGGTGCGAATTTATTCGCACCTGCACATGCCTCAACGGTGTTTTCCGGGATGATTGTGCGGGCGGAGGGGCAATTCAGAAATTGCCCTTTTACAAATTATCCTTGCGATGTTGCGCACCCGAATCAACCGCCGGCATGTTTGGCAAGCTGGCGATTTTCGCGCAGCAGTTCGTGATAGTCGATTGCTTGGGAGATCGTGTTTATCAGTTTATATTCGTGCCATGGTTTGCTGATATAGCTGTATATTTCCGAGCTGTTGATCGCTTTCACCAGCGCATCCTTGTCGGCATGGCCGGATAGCAGGATGCGTGCAGCGTCTGGCTGTATCTCGCGGAATGCCGCGAGGAAACGCAAGCCATCCATTTCCGGCATCAGATAGTCCGATATCACCACGTCGTAAGTGACATGTTTGGCGCGCTCCAGCGCTTGCAGCGGAGAGGTGCTGGTGAAGACGTTGAAACGGAAGTCGCGGCGCTGCGCCGGGGAGCCTTGGTCGGCCTTATGCAACACCATCTGCAGGTAAGCGTGGCCGCCATGAGTGGACAGAGTGGTCAGGTCGCGTGCCACGGCGCTCAATATGTTCGGTTCGTCATCGACCACCAGCACCTGATAGAGCTTGTTCGGATCGTGCGCAATCTGCCAATGTTTCTCCTTGCGGCAAGCTTCCGCCAGACGATGGTTTTCCAGCACCTGCTCGCGGTGCGTCAGCGCTTCGGCCAGTGTGGCCGCTAATTCGGTCTTATCCCACGGCTTGCCCATGAAGCGGTAGATGTGTGCCTCGTTGATGGTGCCGACCAGCGCACTGAAGTCGGCTTCACCGCTGAGCATCAGAGAAGCCGCATCCGGTTGCAGTTTGCCGAATTGCCTGAGGAACTCGACGCCATTCATCCCAGGCATCTTGTAATCGACGAGCACCAGATCGAAACGGGTGTTTTGGCAGCGTTGCAAGGCTTCATGCGGATCGCTGAACGCCTCGATAGCATAGTCGCCTTGCAATTCGCGCCGCAGCGCGTTGAGCACATTCTGCTCGTCATCTACCAACAATATTTGATACATGGTTTTACCCTTAGTGTTGGGCTTTCAGCCGAAGCAACTCGGCGAGAAAGCGGTTCTCAAGCTCCATTTCCCGGTGTGACAACGCCCGATCAATCGCGGCACGCAGCTCGTAATCATGCCACGGCTTGCCGATAAAGTGACTTACCTCCGCCGTATTCACGGCAGCGATCAACACACCCACCTCAGCCACGCCACTGATTAGCATGCGTACCGCATCGGGTTGCGCATCCTTGATTCGGCACAGGAACTCGATGCCATTCATTTCAGGCATGGCGTAGTCGCTAATCACCACATCAAACTGTCGCCCGCGCGCTGACTGAAGAGCAGCATCGACACGCTCAAACGCATTCACCTCCAGTTGGTACAAGCCGAAAGCCCCGTGGGTATAGGATTTATCCAGCTCGCGTTGTAGCGCGTGAAGCACATGAGGGTCGTCGTCCACGATCATTATCTGGTAAATATCCTTGCGCTTGAACTGGTGTTGCGTCCCGAAGTGCTCGAGATATTGATTGGCCAGTTGCCGATTCTCGCGACGTATATCGTAATGCTTGATCGCTTGCAACAGCGAGCTTTTCAAATCATATTCATTCCACGGCTTGACGATGAAGAAATCGATATGCGCTTCATTGATCGCCTGCGTCAGCTCCCTGATATCGGCATGACCGCTCAGTATGATGCTCACCGCATCCGGATGAATTTCGCTGAGCGTCTTGAGGAAGTCGATCCCGTTCATTTCCGGCATGCGGTTGTCGGAGATCACCACATCAAAATAGCCATCTTTTTCTCGCGCCCGCGCCAGCGCGGCGACGGGAGAAGTGAACGTCTCGATCTCCAGGCCCTCGTGCCCGAGGTAAGGCTTGTTAATTAATTCCCGCCGCAGTGCGTTAAGAATGAAATCATCGTCATCCAGCAACAAGAGGCGGTAGGTTCCCACGATGCCCGTTTAGATCGAGTGTGTGTAGATCGTCAACTGCTCACCTGCGGCCTGCTCGAATTCGCGTATTTCACGGATGTGTTCATCGGTCAGCGCCGAGCCTTTGAGCAGCAGCAACATGCCGTTTCCGGTCACCACGTCGCGCGTGAGCAGCATCCCTGCATACAATTGGGCGCTGTTTACCAGAAATTCGGTCTCGACTTGGGCATAGCCGCTGACATGCGACATCATTTCGCGGAATGCGTCCACAATGATCGGGTCATAGCGCACATTGCTGCCGCTGACAATCATGTCGAGCGCCTGCTCCGGCGAAAACCTGTCGTGACTGATCAGGCCCTGTTGCAACGCATCATAATCGCTCGCTATCAGCAGGATGCGGGCGCCCAGCGGCAGACTCTCCCCATGCAGGCCAGAGGTGTTGCCTACGCCGTTGTAGTGTTCGCGATGATTGCGGATCAACTCGGAAGCCTTCCGTAGCGGCTCAAGCGCCATCAAGGTTGCTGCCGCGCGCAGCGGATGTCTGTCGAATTCAGTGCGCTCGGTATAGGACAATTCCATGTAAGGCTTGTCCAGCAAACGATCCGGCAGGCCGATCTTGCCGACGTTATGCAGCAGCGCTGCGGTCTCGATGTTATGGGTATCGGTATCCGACAGGCCCATTTTGTGCGCAATGTTGCGGCACAGTTGCGCAACGCGGCGCGAATGTCCGGCCATCGCGCCTTTGCGCAGCTCCATCAGGTTGGCGAAGACCTGAATGGTGGCGAAATAATCTTTTTTCAGTTGCTCCAGCGCATCATGCAGCTCTTCGGTGCGCTGGCGTACCTTGTCCTCCAGGCCTGCGTTGAGTTCTTTCAATGTTTCGTTCTGGCGCAAGGTCAACGCTTCCAGTCGTTGCTTCTCGGCCAGCAAATGTTTGCGTTCCAGTGCATCGCGCACGATCAGCACGATGTCGTTGTCCTCCCACGGCTTGGAGATATAACGATAAATCTCGCCGCGATTGATCGCAGCGATAGTCGAGCTCAGATCGGAAAAACCCGTCAGCAGGATGCGTACCACGTCTGGCCATTTGAGACGCATCTGTTCCAACGCCTCCGCGCCGGTCATGTTCGGCATGCGCATGTCGCAAATGGCAAGATCGACTGCTTCCTTTTCCAGAATGACAAGTGCTTCCGCACCGCTTTCCGCCGTGAGAATGTTGTAACCGAGCGGACGGAACAAACGTTTCAGCGCAGCCAGAATGTTGGCCTCGTCATCGATAAACAGCAGGGTCGCTGAAGTTTTTTCAGATGATGGCGCTTCTTGGTTCATGTTATCTCCTTGGTATCGGGTTGTTGCACCGGCAGCCAGACGCGGAAGGTCGAACCCTTGCCGACTTCGCTTTGCACTTCGATTTTACCGTGATGCTTTTCGATTATCTTATAGGAAACCGACAGCCCCAGCCCGGTCCCTTTGCCCACCGGCTTGGTGGTGAAGAACGGATCAAACAGGCGCGGGATATTCTCTGCCGGGATACCCTTGCCGGTATCGCTCACCTCAACCCATATTCGGTTGCCTTCCTGCCCGGTGCGCAGGGTGATCTTGCCGCGCACCTCGATGGCTTGCGCGGCATTCACCAGCAGGTTCATGAACACCTGATTGAGTTGCGAAGGCAGGCAGTTTATCTTCGGCAGGTCGCCGTATTCCCTGACCACTTCGCATTTGTATTTCAGTTCGTTCCATACTACGTTCAGGGTGGATTCCAGCCCGTGTTGCACGTCCGCCAGCATCCACTGATCCTCGATACTGGAGTGGGAGAATTCCTTCAGGTCGAGAACGATTTTCTTCACCCGCTCCAAGCCCTGGTGCGATTCGGCGAGCAGCGCTTTGGTGTCTTCGCGAATATAGCCAAGGTCGATCTTCGCCTTGAATTCGCGCAGTTCGTTCAGCAGCGGATTGCCGGCGCCCAGCAGCGTTTCGGCAGCCTCCAATTTGTCTATGACGGCAAAGATGTCGGCCAGATATTTTTCCAGCGTGCCGAGGTTGGAGTTCACATAACCGATTGGATTATTGATCTCGTGCGCCACACCTGCGGCAAGCAGACCGATGGCCGCCATCTTTTCGGATTGTAGCAACTGGCTTTGAACCTGTTTCAGGTGTTGGTTCGCTTCCATAAGCTGGGCATTGATTCCCGCGATTTGCTGATATTCCATGAGTTGTTGTGCCTCAAAACGCTTGTGCTCGGTTATGTCAACGATGTACCCGGCAAGATAATGCGGTTTCCCCTCAAGAAAAATCGGGAACTTGGTTATCGAATAAGTTCGGCCGTTGAATTCTTCCTCGACGGTGATCTCCTTGCCATTTGCAAAGGTTTTTATATCGTCCACGATCATGCTGTTCGCAAACTTTGGCGGGAAGAACTCATCCAGAGTTTTGCCAAGCAATTCCACCAAGGGTTTTCCCAGCATCGTTTCAAAGTTCTTGCTTAGCCGAAGTACCCGCATATCCTTATCTTTAAGGAAGACGTAAATGGGGCTGTATTCCACGAAACGCCTAAAGATTTCCTCGTTCTCTCGCAGCGTCTCTTCCGCCAGTTTGCGCCCGGTGATATCGCGAATAATCGCGGTGAAAAACTGCCCCCCGGCGGCCTGCCATTGTGCCAGCGAGAGTTCCAGCGGAAACTCGCTGCCGCCCTTGCGCAGCCCGGCAAGCTCTACGGTTTTGCCGATTACATGCGGTGCTCCACCGGCCACCACCCTCGCCAGGCCCGCGCTATGCAGGTTACGAAATCGTTCCGGCATCAACACGGCTATGGGCTGGCCGATAATTTCGGTTTCCGTATAGCCAAACAACCGTTCCGCAGCAGCGTTCCAGCCCACGATGTTGCCGGTACCGGCAGCAGTAACAATGGCGTCGTTGGCCGACTCGGTGACAGCACGAAAATGCCGCTCGTTCTCCGCTAATTTAGCTTCCGTATTCTTGCGTTCGGCTTCGCGGGCGAAGTTGTCCAACGCGAAGCCGATATCGGTCGCCATTTCTTCCAGCAAATCCAACTGTTCGGCATCGAAAAAATCCGGCTCATCCGCATACAGAGTCAGTGCTCCGATTACCTTGTTATTGAAGCGCAACGGCACTCCCGCCGCACCGCAGAAACCGCGCTTCAGCGCCGCCTCGCGCCAGGGAAAAGTCCGTTCGTCGGTGGCGTAGTCATTCACGTAGCTGACGCAGTTCTCGCGGATCGAAGTGCCGGTCGGCCCGCGCCCTGCCGGCACATCGTCGGTGCTGATGACAATGTTGGTCAGATAGCCTGCCTCGGCGCCATGATGGCAGACGGGCTTGACCATTCGCGTCGCTTCATCCACCAGCCCCACCCAGGCCAAGATAAACTTGCCGTGGATGACCGCATTTTCGCAAATGCGAGCGAACAGCTCTTCGCGGTTCGTGGCGCGCACAATGGTGTGGTTGGTCTCGCTGAGTGTGGCGTAGAGTTGGGTCAATTTCTGAACCCGCATTTCCGCCCGCTTGCGCTCGGTGATGTCTTCATGCACCGTCACCCATACCTTGCCAAATTCGGGATGCTCAAAAGACAAAATACTGGCATAACACCAGAAAGTGGTTCCGCCCTTCTTGATGTTATGCACCTCACCATTCCACTTTCCTGTCTGTGCAAGCTCGCTTATTATCGCGGCTGCCACCGCTTCAGGGCTTTTTTTATCAGGTGCATTGAGAATGCTCACATGCTTGTCGAGAAGCTCGTCCGGTTCATAATCAAACATGCGTTCAAACTGTGGATTGGTAAAAACAATTACCCCGTCGCTGGCGCGAATCAGGATTATGCCTTCCGATAAGTTCCTCAAAATTGCGCTGTGTAAGCGCAATGTATCCTCAGCCTGCCTGCGCTCGGTGAGGTCTTCAAACGTGATGATATTTCTGCTGCCTATGGAGGCGAGGGAAACCTTGACATACCGGTTTGATCCGTCTTTGCAGGCAACCGTGGCTTCCATGGGTTCGATGCGACCGTGGCTCTGGATGGCCTGTTTGACCCGCACTGTCCATTCGGCATTGATCTCTTCCCGGTATTTTTCGTCCGGATAGGCAAGCGGCCACCAGTGATGCACATCGGGAACGTCTTCCATCGTGTAACCGAACAGCTCGGTGAACTCTTTGTTCATCGTCAAAATCTTCTCGTCCGCGCCTACGCCGGTATCCACCAGCATGGCTATTGGAGAATGCTCGACGAGCGCCTTGATATCCGCCTCGCTGTGCCGCAACGCTTCCTCCGCCACCTTGCGCGCCTGGATACCCCGCTCTTCGGAAAGGGCGCGCCGCACCGCAGGGCCGAGCCGCGCCAGTCGATCCTTGAGGACATAGTCCCTCGCCCCCAGCCTGAGCAATTCGACGGCCGCCTCGTCTCCGATGGCTCCGGTCACTATTACCACAGGAATGTTTGGATGCTGTTGCCGGGTAATTTTCAGCGCAGAGCCGCCGTCGAAGGCAGGCAGCTTGTAATCGGCGAGGACGATGTCCGGTTTGAACTCTTCGAGCGCACGGATAAACGCGTCACGGGTATCGACGCGTTTTGAAATGAAGGACAAACCCGCCTCGCGCAACGCATCCTCCACCAGTTCGGCATCGGTGGGCGTATCCTCCAGCAGCAGGATGCGCAGCTCAGCTTGTCTGGTCGGTTTATCCATGGCAATTTAGCTCGGGTTGAACACGAAGCCCTTTTCTTTGATGAGCCGCATACAGGCATCCACCGCCTGTTTGTCGTAGCGCGCACCGCTTGCACCGGCAATTTCCGCCAGCGCCGCATCCATACCGAGGCCGGGGCGGTACGGGCGGTGGGACGACATGGCTTCCACCGTATCGGCAACCGCGATGATCTTTGCCTCCGCAATGATGTCATTACCTTTCAGCCCCGCCGGGTAGCCCGACCCATCCAGCCGCTCGTGGTGCTGCAGGATCATCTGCGCCACCGGCCAGGGGAATTCAATATCCTTGACGATTTCGTAGCCTGCATTGGGATGGATTTGGATCAGTTGCATTTCCAGTGGAGTCAGTTTCAATGGTTTGCTCAGAATTTCGGCGGGAACGCCGATCTTGCCAATGTCGTGGATCAGGCAGCCGAAGCGGATGCCCTCGGCTTGCGCTTGGGAAAATCCCATCTCGAATGCAATCGCCACTGCCAGTTGACTGACCCGCTTCTGATGGCCGGACGTATAAGGATCGCGCATCTCGCTGATGGAGGCCGCCACCCCGATGCTGCTCTCCAGCGCCTTTTGCAGTTTCCCCAGTGCTGCCTCACGCTCACCTTCGGCCTGTCGGCGTAGCGTTTCCCGCTCGAAACCCTCCAGCGCGAAAGAAATGTCTGTCGCCATTTCTTCCAGTAAATTCAACTGATCGGCATCGAAAAACCCCGATTCATCCGTGTACAGCGTCAACGCCCCGATCACCTTGTTTCCAAAGCGCAACGGCAGCCCCGCCGCGCCGCGAAAACCCCGCTTCAGCGCCGCCTCGCGCCAAGGCAGCGTCCGCTCATCGGTAGCGTAATCATTCACGTGGCTGACGCAGTTCTTGCGTATCGCGGCACCGGTCGGCCCGCGGCCTGCCGGCACATCGTCGGTGCTGATGATAATGTTCGTCAGGTAGCCGGTCTCGGCGCCGTAGTGGCAGACGGGCTTGACCATGTGCGTCGTTTCATCCACCAGCCCCACCCAGGCCATGACAAATTTTCCGTGGATAACCGCAGCGTCGCAAATATTGCTGAACAGTTCCGCGCGGCTTGTGGTACGCACGATGGTCTGGTTGGTCTGGCTGAGAGTGGCGTAGAGCCGGGTCAATTTCCGGATCCGCGCTTCGGCTTGCTTGCGCTCGGTGATGTCCTTGATCACGCCATCATAGGACAGCAATTTTCCGGAGGCGTCCTTGAACAGGATGGTTGTATCGCTCACCCAGCGGGACTCCCCGTCTTTGCGGACGATGCGATGTTCGATGGGCGGGACATCATTCCCCGCCAGAATCTGTCTCGCATGTTCCATGACCAATTCGCGATCCTGCGGAGCGACCATCTGGATCCACAGGTAGGGATTGGCGGCAAACTCTTCCGCCTTGTATCCTGTCACTGTCACGCAGGCCGGACTTTGCGCGGTTCCCGCAGCATGCCCGTTGTCGATGCGCACCGTGTATTGATAATCCGTGAGTCCCTCGGTAATGCGCCGGTAGCGTGCTTCGCTATCCAGCAGTGCTTTTTCCGCCGCCTTGCGCGCACGGCTATCCTGCGCTTCGGCAAGGGCGCGCCGCACCGCCGGGCCGAGCCGCGCCAGCCGGTCTTTGAGAACATAATCCATCGCCCCCAGCTTGAGCAACTCGACGGCTTTTTCGTCTCCCATGGCGCCGGTCACCATCACCACAGGTATATCCGGATATTGCTGCCGGATTATCTTCACTGCGGAGCCACCGTCGAAGGCGGGAAGCTTGTAATCGGAGAGGACGATGTCCGGCTTGAATTCTTCAAGTGCCCGGATAAATGCCTCGCGGGTATCGACGCGCTTGGCGGTGAAGGATAAACCCGCCTCGCGTAGCGCACCCTCCACCAACTCGGCGTCGGTGGGTTCATCCTCCAGCAGCAGGATGTGCAGTTCGGTTTGCTCGGCGGGTTTGTCCATGTTTCTTTAAATTCCATTTCTAAATTGAAAGTGAAATAGGGTGCGTTTTACGCACCATTATCGCTGGTGCGTAAAACGCACCCTACCCGATTATTGTCGTTCTCAAATAGAATTGGAACAAGCTCTTAACCGGAGTATCCGTATCCCGTGATTGATTGTTCTGAATATTGATGCGCGGATCGCCTTGCCACGGTGTCTTGTATGATGTTCATGATTGCTCCCCCCTCAAAACAGGTAGTGCGAAATAAAACGCCGCGCCTTTGTCGACCTTGCCTTCCGCCCAGACGTGTCCGCCGTGCCGGGTGATGATACGTTTGACAATGGCCAAGCCGATGCCGGTGCCTTCGAACTCGCCAATGCCGTGGAGGCGCTGGAATACGCCGAACAGTTTATGCACGTACTGCTGGTCGAAACCGACACCGTTATCTTTTACATAGAACGTGCATGCGTTGCCTTCCACCGAGCTGCCGATTTCAATATGGGCTGTTGTCCGTGGGTTCGTGAACTTGACAGCGTTACCCAGCAAGTTGGCCCACACTTGGCGCAGCATTGCGGAATCGCCCTGCACTTTCGGCAGAGACTTGATATCCAGACGCACATCCCGCCCTGTTATTGACGGCTCCAGCTCCTGCCATACTTCGCGCGCCAATGCCTCCATGTCTGCTTCCGATGCCCTCATCTCCAGCCGCCCGGCGCGGGAAAACGCGAGGATGTCGTCGATCAACTGCCCCATCCTTTTGGTGTTGTCGCGCACCACGTTCAGCAGCCGTTTGCCCTCGTTATCGAGTTTCTCTTCATACTGTGTCAGCACGAGGCGCGAGAAACCGTCGATGGCGCGTAGCGGTACGCGCAGATCATGCGACACCGAATAGGCGAAGCTTTCCAACTCTGCGGTGCGCTCGGCGACGCGATGCTCCAACTCGTTATTCAGCAGGCGGAGTTTTTCCTCGGTGTGTTTGCGCTGGACGATCTCGCCGATCAGGCGTGCTGCAGCAGACAAACGCTTCTTGGCCGTTTCGATGATGTACGGCGGACGGGATTGGTAAGCTTCCGCCTCGCGGCGCAGCTCTTCGACGCTGATGCGGTATTTGGCCGCCAACTCTTGCAGCTTGGCAGCATCCTTCGGTGGATCGCCGTAGCCGACATTGATGCTGCCGATGATTTCGTCACCGGCGCGAATCGGCAACGCATAAAGATGGATGCCGCCGGCGCATTCAATGTCCACCGGCTGGCCGGTTTCGATGGATTTGTTGGAGGCCTCGTTCCAGCACGATTCATGGCACAGCCAGCGTCCGCCGCACAATGCCTCGCGGTTGTCCGGCGTAGCGCAAAGCTGGCGCGAGGCCATATCCATGAACTTGCACCAGCCCGACGCAAAAATGCCGAAGGCGTAGTCGCCGTTCTTTTCGTAAATCGCCGATGAAGTCTCCAGCAGGTGGATGAAGCTCCCGACAATATCGGCCAGCAATTCAGTGCCAACGGCGTCGAGGATGACGCGTGACGTGTTTAATCGGGTCAGGTCGCCATAAACCTGCCCGGCAGTGTCCGGCGATGTTTCGGCGGGCCGCTCGGTCAGCATCCACTCGATCCGGTGGAGCATTTCTTCCGCTTTTTTGCGTTTGGTGATGTCCATATTGATACCGAGCATCCGCAATGGCGTTCCCCGTTCGTCGCGGAACACCTTTGCCACGGCCTTGATGTGGCGGATATCTCCATCCGGCCAGACCACGCGAAACTCCGTGTCGAAAGGCTTCTTGCCCGTGATCGCATCATTTACTTCCTGGTCTCCACGATGGAGGTCATCGGGGTGCAAGGCCGCCCGCCACGCCTCTTCGGTGCCGATGAAGTCTTCGCGGCGGATATGGTAGAGCGCGTACATCGAGTCGTCCCAGATCATCTCCTGGGTTACCAGGTTCCAGTCCCAAACGCCTACCCCGTTGTGGGTTGTAGCCAAAGCCAGGCGCTCTTCCTTTTCCCGCAGCTCTTGCTCCGCCAGCTTGCGTTCAGTCAGGTCGTAGTTGATGCCGACCATGCGCAAGGGCCTGCTTTTGTCGTCAAACAGGGTGTGCGAAGCCGCCTTGATATAGTGTACGGAACCGTCTGGCCAGATCACCCTGAACTCGGGCGCATACTCGCGCTCGCCACGTAGCGCCGCCTGAATTTCCGCTTCGGTGTGCGCCTTGTCTTCAGGGTGCAGGACGCTTACCCAGGCTTCATAGGCGCCGCCAAAATCACCGCGCCGGATGCCATAGAGCCGGTACATGGCATCATCCCAGAGCAGTTTGTTTTCCACTATATCCCAGTCCCAGATGCCGATGCCGCCGGTGCTCACCGCAAGAGAAAGCCGCTCTTCGCTGATGCGCAGGCGTTCCTCCGCATGCTTGCGTTCGGTGATGTCATGCACTGTTCCGAAGGAACGCAATGGCTTGCCGTCCTCGCTATAGTAGGTTTCGCATCTCTCGTTCACATATTTCACCCGTCCGTCCTTCATCAGCAGGCGATGTTCGATATCGTATGGCTTCTTGCTGCTGACGGATTCGGTATAGGCTTTGTTCACCAGATTGCGGTCATCGGGATGAATTGCTTCCAGAAAGGCCTCGTAGGACGGGCTGAATTTTTCCGGATCGAGTTCAAAAAGCTGGTAAATCTCGTCAGACCAAGTCAGCACGTTTTCGACGAGATCGAGATTCCAGTCACCAATATGAGCGACGCGCTGCGCTTCTTTCAGCCGGTGTTCATTGTTGCGCAGATTGGCCTCTGCCTGCTTTATATCTTCGATGTCGGTACAAGTGCCGAACCAATTGATGACTTTGCCGTTCGCATCGTGCAGCGACACACCACGAATCAGCCACCAGCGGTAAATGCCATCTGCACGGCGCAACCGGCATTCGAGCGAGTAAATACCATCGGTTTGCGTAGCGTGTTGCCAAGCAACCCACGCCCGCTGCTGGTCATCAGGATGGAATGGTTTATTCCAACCGTGGCCGTAACTTTCTTCCAGCGTCAAACCGGTATATTCCACCCATTGCGGGTTGAAATATATGTTCCAGCCGTCTGGCCTTGTAATCCAGACAATCTGTGGCATAGCCTCGGCCAGTGTGCGGAATTTTTGCTCGCTTGCCTGTAGCTCATTCCTGGCGCGCACGATTTCGGTGATATCGCGGGCTGCGGCAAAGACGCCTTGGACATTCCCGGCCACGTCGCGATAAACCGTGGCGTTGTAGAGTACGTCAGTCACTTTGCCCGAAATATGCCGGATGGCCAGCGGGTAACCGGTAAGCGAACCTTCCGAAAATACGTGCTTGTATCCTTCGCGCGCCTTGTCCGGCTCGGTGAAGTAGTCGGAGAAGTCTGTCCCGATAAGTTCTGAACGTCTCATGCCGGTGACTTCCTCGACCGCATGGTTGACGTCGGTTATTTTTCCTTCTGAGCTGATGGTTACCAAGGGGTCGAGACTGGACTCAATCAGCCTGCGAGTATATTCCGACACATTCCGCAGGTTTTTCTCGGCCTGCGCTTGTTCTGTGATGAGGAATTGGGCGCGCTGGTTCCGCCACCACAAACCTATCGCTAGGCCGGTCAGCGTGATTAAAACAGCGATTGTACCCGCCACCAGCCACGCCAGTTCCCGCAACGGCGCATAAATTTCTTCCTGCTCCACCTTGGCAACCAGAAACCAGTCTGAATCGGGAATTTTGCGCAAGGCCGCGAATACCGGCGTACCGCGGTAGTCAATGCCATCGGCCTCCGCCTGGCTGTCCAACACCGCCATTGCGGCCGGCAATTTCGACTTGCTCAGTGGCTGCCGCAGCAGGCCGGTGCCTTTATTGGCTGCGCGGACATTCAGGAACAACACCTCGTTTCCTTCGCGGCGCACCATGACTATTTCCATACTCTTGCTGGCTAACGGCACCGCCTTCAGCAGCGGAAAAAGGAATCTGGAAGAATCAATCTGCAAATAGATGGCGCCTATGGTGTTGGGTTTGCCGTCATGAACAACCAGAACCGGGGCGGCCATCCCCATGCTTCCAGCATTATCGCGCGGGCTGATATCCAGAAAAATGATGCTTTGTGTCCGGATCGCCTCGCCTATCGCTTCCAGCTCGGGGCCACCGGGCAAAAGGGCATTGGGTGAAGTGGCTAAAACCAGTTTGCTTCCGGTATCGAACAGAAAAATTTCCCGGTAGCCGTATGCACGATGCATCGACTCCATCCGCTCAAGAATCAACGACCGGCTTTCGCCGGGCGGCGTTCCCTTTTGCAGCCACTTCTCCACCTCCCGTGAAAAGAAAGGTCCTTGCGCCAGAGTTTCGGCATCCCCTTTGCGCTCTTCTCGCCACTTTGTGATTTCTTCCACCTTCAGATCGGCAATAGTGGAAAGCAGCTCTATTTTTTCTCGCCTGGTGTCCGACTTATGGCGCTGGAACGTGACATAACCGATGGCACTGACCGCTACGGCAAGGAGAACGAAAAACCAGAGCGGAGGCCAATAAAAAAGGCTGGGAGATGAAGGCGTTTTTGCTGCGGCAGGTAATTCGGGGTGGTTCAATTGGCCTCCTCGCATTGAATGCTGCGCTGCATATAATGCTGCAGTCCGGCGCGTATCAAAACTCAAACGTGCCCGTCAAAAGCCGAGTGTGTAATGTTACTCCGAAAATTAGGATGGCGGCGCGCGGAATGCCGTGTAGCGAATTAAACCGGGGTTGAGTTTACAGCTTCCGCGTATGTGAGTGGGCAATGGCCATGAGCGGATTGCTTGTTTGAGCTGCGTCGAGAGTGCTCTACCTCTGCCGTGCCGTCCAACTCGAAGCAGACAGCGCAGCCAAGGACGAGAGTTTGGTTGGCAGCGCGGCGGCGTGGTTGGGAGTGAGATCAGCGTGCAAGTTACGAATGCCACCCGGCAGCAGTTGGGCGAGGAGCAAGGTGTCATTGATGTCAAAGGCATAGGCGAACTACATACTTGGTTTTCAATCGGACACAGGCGTTGGCGATAGACTCAATACCCTCCTCAATAATAGTGGCTATTCGTGAATGGCAGGCTTGTTATGTGGTTATTCAAAGTTTTGTAGTAGATCGCAATTGGGCGCAATTTTTATATTTTTTGTAATTTTCTTGCAAACCCTTGCCAATTTTTCGCAAACTTCTTTATAATCTGCTGCACCTAAAAAAATCGAAGTGTTGGAGCCGGCTGGCTGACTTCACTCAAAGATATCCTCCCCTGACTCAAAATATTGGCCCTGGCCGAAGTGCGGCTGGGGATTTCGATGCGGGAACAAGATTAAAGGTATTCATTATGGGCATTACGGCAGGAACAACGAAGAATTTGTCGGCTTCATTGGCTGACGAGAAGAAGAGGGTAGCTGAGCAGCGCCTGATCACGGTCTATATCATGGGCAAGGCCTACGAGGTGCCGGCCGAGGCGACCATCATGGGCGCTATCGAATATGCCGGGCATCAGATTATCCGCGGTGCCGGTTGCCGTGAGGGTTATTGCGGTGCGTGCGCCACCATCTACCGTCTGCCCGGCGACTATAAGATCCGCACCGGTCTGGCCTGCATGACTCTGGCCGAGGAAGGAATGACGCTTGCCCAGATACCTTCGGTTCCGGCCGAGAAGGCGATTTACGACATCGAGAAGCTCAAGCCCAATGTCAGTGCCATCCAGCAGATGTACCCGTCGGTTTTCCGTTGTGTCGCGTGCAACACCTGTACCAGATCCTGCCCACAAGGGCTGCAGGTCATGGACTACGTACAGGCAGCCAAACGGGGCGACATTGCGACGGTGATGGATCTTTCTTTTGACTGCGTTGTCTGCGGGTTGTGCATGCTGCGTTGTCCGGCCGAAATTACGCAACCTTTGATGGCTATCATGGCGAAGCGCCTGTATGGTCGCTATCTGCGCCAAGACAGCCCGGAGTTGGCGGAGCGGGTCAAGGCTGTGGAGGAGGGTGTCTACGAGGCTGAATACGCCGAGCTGATGTCGATGAGCCGCGAGGATTTATCGAAACGCTACTACGCACGGGATACGGAATAGTAGATTGGGTTAGGCGCAGTTTTTGCGCCGTAACCCAACATGGCTGGTGTTGAAAATTGAGTTTGTTGGGTTACGCGATAAAGCCGCTAACCCAACCTACATGACTCGGAATAGAGGGGAATCAGATGTATCCAGATTACATGGCAGAATCGTTGCGCAAGGTGGCTCAAACGCGTTCCAAGCGTTTGGAGTTGGCCAAAAAAACCGAACCCGTATACCCGCCGATGAATGCGGAAGAGCGCCAAGCAGTTTTGGAGGGCTTTCATCCCGATTACGAATCCAGTGCCCGCCGTACGGTGCGCGTCGGCCCCAACAAGGGCGAGACGCTGACCACCGAAGTGTCAGAATTGCTGGAGTCACACTCGTGGCTGCGCAGCGAGCAGGTGGATCTTAAAAAACCGGATTTCGAAACGGATCTTTTAATTATTGGCGGCGGTGGCGCCGGCTGCAACGCCGCGCTGGTCGCGATGCAGGAACACGGAATGCGTTCGATCATCGCCACCAAGCTGCGCATGGGCGATGCCAACTCGATGATGTCGCAGGGCGGCATGCAGGCCGCCGTGTCGCGCACCGACTCCCCGACCCGCCACTATCTGGACGCCATCGGTGGCGGCCACTTCGAGAACAAGCCGGAATTGGTCAGGGCGCTTACCGAGGACGGTCCCGGCGTGGTCAAGTGGCTCGAAGACCTGGGCGTGGTGTGGGACAAGGAGCAGGACGGTTCGATGAAGGTCATGCACGGCGGCGGCACCTCGCGCAAGCGCATGCTTTCCTGCCGCGACTACACCGGCGCGATGATCATGCGCACGCTGATGGATGAGGTACGCAACCACCCCGACATGATCGATATCAAGGAATTCATGCCGGCTGTCGAGTTGATTATGGACGACAAAGGCCGCTGTGCCGGCGCCATTCTCTACAGCATGGACAGCGAGGAGTTCTTCGTCGTCAAGGCGAAATCCACGCTGATCGCTACCGGCGGCTACGGTCGCCTGCATATCCGCGGTTTCGACACCACCAACCACTACGGCTCTACCGGCGACGGGCTGGTGATGGCCTACCGCGCCGGTGCGAAGCTGATGTACATGGACTCCGTCCAGTACCACCCGACGGGTGTCTCGTTTCCCGAGCAGATCGCCGGCTTCCTGGTCACCGAGGCGATCCGCGGCGCGGGCGGCCAGCCGCTGAACAAGGATGGCGAGCTGTTCGTCTTTCCGCGCGAACCGCGCGACATCGAGGCTTCGGCGATCATCCGCGAGTGCGTGCAGAACGGCGGCGGCATTCCGACGCCGTCGGGGCGCGTCGGCGTGTGGCTGGATTCGCCGCTGATCGACATGCTGCACGGCGAGGGTTACACCGAAAAGCATTTCCCGGCGATGTATCGCCAGTTCATCCGCTACGGCATCGACATTGCGAAGCTGCCGATGCTGATCTACCCGTCGCTGCACTATCAGAATGGCGGCATCGAAATCAATGAGCGTTGCGAGACCGACATCCCCGGCCTGTATGTGGCAGGCGAAGCCACTGGCGGCTTGCATGGCCGCAACCGGCTGATGGGCAACTCGGTGCTCGACTACAACGTGTTCGGGCGGCGCGCCGGACGTTACGCCGGTGAATACGCCAAGACCGTCAAGCTCGGGAAGCTCAGCCTGGACCATCTCGACAGCTACGAAAAAGAACTGGCAAATGCTGGCGTGAAAACCGACTTGGTCACACCGGTGCTATTGCCGTCTTATGCGCCCAAGGATGTCAAGAAACGCCAGTTGCTGCGCGGCAACAATGTGCTGCCAGGGGCTTCGGTGTTGCAAAATCGGCTATTTGATGAAAGGCCCGACGCCTGAAGCGCCGGGGTTAGACTGTGACTCATATTGATGACAGAGTGATCGAGCTGGCTCGTACTGCGCTTAGTTTCGAGTACGGCGAGGCACACTTCTACCGCCATGCAGCCGAGATGACGCAAAATCCTCGCGGCAAAGCCATGTTCCTGCGCCTCGCGGAGGAAGAGCCCGGGCATATGGATGACATGCACACGTTGTTCAGCGCCATTATCGGCAAGGATGAGTGGCAGCGTCTTGCTGCCGAAGAGGCGGCGAACGCTCACCCGTCAAAGGTGATCGCCGAGATGGAAGCAGCCGTTGCTCATCGCGGTATGATTGCCGTCGCCGATGACACACAGGCACTGCGCATGGCCATGGAGCTGGAGCGGCGAGCCATTCATCTGTTAAAGGATATGGCTACCCACGTTCATGATCCCGCCATTATCGAGCTGATTGGCAAGATGATTCTGGAGGAGAGTTCTCAGTACGATGCCCTCCAGGCGCATCTGGATAGCTTGCTGAATGTCGGGCTGTGGCTCGACACCCCCGAGTTCCGCATGGACGGAAAGTTCTGAACGGGCAATCTATGGATACTACCTTGCGTATAACTACGGCTCGTGCCGAAAGAGGTTTTGTCGCCAAGATCGAAAAGATCAGCGGCCAGAAATTGATGGCCTGCTACCAGTGCGGCAAATGCTCTGCCGGATGCCCGATGGCGGCCCATATGGACGTGCTGCCGAACCAGATCATCCGCCTGGCACAACTGGGGATGCAGGAGCAGTTGCTGGCAGCGCGTTCGATCTGGATGTGCGTGTCCTGTCTTACATGCAACTCGCGTTGCCCGAAGGATATAAAAATCGCCGAGGTCATCGAAGCGTTACGTATGACAGCGCTGCGCGACGGCGAGCGCAACGACTACCTTAAAATTATGGAACTGTCACCCGAGGCGCGCAGCGTATTGCCGCCGATCGCCACGATCAGCGCCATGCGTAAACTGACCTTCTGATGGGAAGCCCTTAATGGGAAATGAGAATAAACCGATGAAGCTCGCCTACTATCCCGGCTGTACGCTGAAAAATCAGGCCACCAATTTTGATGTGTCCACGGTTTCGTCGATGGCGAAACTGGACGTGGAAGTCGAGGAACTGGATCGCTGGAACTGTTGCGGTACGGTGCATGCGCTGGACTCGGACAATGTCATGAACCGGGTGGCGCCGATAACCAACATGATTCGCGTCAAGGAAGCGCAAGCCAGGACAGAAGGCATGGCCAGCGAATTCATGACCTCCTGCGCGATGTGTTACAACACGCTCAAGCGCGCCAACATCGACGTGAAGCAACGCGCTGATGCGCTTGCGACGATCAACGACTTCCTGTCTCTCGAAACAATCAAGTACGAGGGTGACGTCGAGGTACTCCATCTGCTCGAGTACCTGCGTGATCGTGTCGGCTTTGATAATTTGGCCAAGAAGGTAACAAAACCGCTCAAGGGTCTGCGCGTGGCCAGCTACTACGGTTGCCTGCTGGTGCGCCCGAAAGAGGTCGCTTTCGACGATGTCGAGAACCCGATGGTCATGGAAAATCTGATTCGTGCCCTCGGTGCCACGCCGGTGGATTTTTCGCAAAAGACCGAGTGCTGTGGAGCCTTCCACACGGTCGGCAAGCCGGATGTTATCGCTGAGCGCACCGACAAAATCATGGGTTCGGCGCACGAGGAGCAGGCCGATCTGGTGGTGGTGAGTTGCCCCCTGTGCGCCTTCAATCTGGACTTTCGGCAAGATGATGCCAAGCGCCTCAACCCGGATTTCCACAATATGCCGGTGCTCTACTTCACCCAGTTGATGGCGCTGGCGTTCGGCTGTGATGAGTCGGCGCTGCGTTTTGATCTTCAGCATATCGATCCGCTGCCGATCTTGAAAACTCGCGGGCTGGGCTAAGGAGGAAACATGTTTTTCAACGACCTCAAACAGATGCGTGGCAAAGTCTACATCAGCAATGATTGGTGCAAGGGATGCGGTTTCTGCGTGCAGTTTTGCCCCAAGGGGGTGCTGGATATTTCTTCCGAGTACAACGCCAAGGGCTACCATCCGCCCTATGTAAAAAACCCTGATGCCTGTCACGATTGCATGTTTTGCCAGCTGATCTGTCCGGAGTTTTCCATCTACGTGACAATGGAAGAAGTAACCAACAAAGGAGAAACAAAAAAGTGAAGACAGTTCCTGCAGATCCCAAAGGGGTCGACTCCGGCCCACATTTCATGGATGGCGATCACGCGATTGCCGAAGGTGCGCTTGCGGCAGGCTGCCGGTTCTTTGCCGGCTATCCGATCACGCCCTCGACCGAAGCTGCCGAGCGGTTCGCCGAACGGGCACCCGAGGTTGGGGCGCTGTTCATCCAGATGGAAGACGAGCTCGCTTCGATCGCCGCCCTGATCGGTGGGGCATGGGGTGGACAAAAATGCATGACCGTGACCTGCGGCCCCGGCTTCTCGCTGATGACGGAAAACCTCGGCCTGGCTTGCATGACCGAAACCCCGATGGTGATCGCCAACGTGCAGCGCGGCGGCCCGTCCACCGGCCTGCCCACGCTGACCGCACAGCAGGACATGATGCAGGCGCGCTATGGCCCGCATGGTGACAACATGATCATCGCCCTGTGCCCGGACAGTCCGCAGGAATGTTTCGACCTCACCATCGAGGCCTTCAATCTGTCGGAGTTCTACCGGGTGCCGGTCATCATCCTGACCGACGAAACCGTCGGCCACATGCACGAGAAAGTGGTCATCCCGCCAGCCGACCAGATCAAGGTGGTTCCGCGCAATAACTACAGCGGCCCCAAGGAAGACTGCCGTCCCTACAAGTTCGACAGCCAGGGCGGTCATCCGATGGTGCGCGCGGGCGATGGGTACAGCTTTCATGTCACCGGACTGACACATAACGAGCGCGGCTATCCGGTCATGACCGCCGATCAGAACAAGATCGTCGTGACCCATCTGATGGAAAAAATCAACGGCAATGCCGACAAGATCATCCGCCTCGACGAGGATCAGATTGACGGCGCCGATGTCGTGGTGGTGTCCTATGGCATTACCTCCCGAATCGCCGTTAAAGCCATTCAGGATGCGCGCAAGGAAGGTATCAAGGTCGGTTCGCTGCGCATGATTACGATCTGGCCGTTCTGCGAAAAACGCATCCGCGAAATATCCGCCAAGGTGAAGGCTATCGTGGTACCCGAAATCAACTATGGTCAGATGGTGCTTGAAGTAGAACGCAACGCCGGTGGCCGCTGCAAGGTAATCAGCGTCAATCACTGTGGTGGCGCGGTGCATGATCCGCAAGTAATTCTGGACGCCATCAGAAAGGCAATCCAATGAGCACTGAACTCGGAAAATTCAAGGAAGGTAGCCCCATGTCCAGCATGCTGCGCATGGAACGGATGCCGCATATCTGGTGTCCTGGTTGCGGCATCGGTTCCGAGGTGAACTCGTTTGCCGAGGCCGTCAAGCGTAGCGGCATCGACCCCAAAAAGCTGGTCGTGGTGTCGGGCATCGGCTGCACCGGACGTGTTGCGGGCTATGTCAATTTTGATTCGATTCACACCACGCACGGTCGCGCCATTCCTGTCGCTACCGGTGTCAAGTTGGCCAATCCCGAACTGACCGTGGTGGTGTTCAGCGGCGAGGGTGATTTGTCCGGTATCGGCGGCAACCACCTGATCCATGCTGCACGGCGCAACATGGATCTGGTAGTTATCTGCAACAACAACTTTACTTATGGCATGACCGGTGGACAAGTGACGCCGACCACGCCGAGTTCGGCCATGGCCTCGACCACGCCTTATGGCAACTACGAATATCCGTTCAGCCTGCCGTTCCTGATGGATGCTGCCGGCGCCACCTACATCGCGCGCTGGACATCGATGCATTCGCGCAATGTCACCCAGTCGATCGAGGAAGCGCTGCTGCGCAAGGGCTTTTCCTTCATTGAGGTTATCTCGCCCTGCACGACGCTTTACTTGCGCCGCAACCGCCTCGGCGATGGTGTCGACATGCTTCAGCATTACCAGGAGAACTCGATTCTCAAGCATGGCTGCGACACCCGCGAGACGGCCATCGACTATCAGGGAAAAATTGTCATCGGCAAGTTCGTCGACAAGAATAAACCCACTTATCTGGAAGCCTCCGACAAGTGCAGCATCAAGCTGGTCGGGGACGATTACCAGCTCTATGGCAAGACCATTCCCGAACGCGAGGCCGAAGAAAAAGCCGAGAAGGAGCGGATCGCCGCTCGCCGAGCCGCGATGGCCGCGGTCGAAGCGCAGGGCGAGGCAGCGCCCGCCAAACCCCGCAAAGCCTCCGTGCCTAAGGCTGCGGTTAAAAAGGCTCCGGCAAAGGCTGCTGCCGCACCCAAAGCAGCGAAGAAGACTGCGGCAAAAGCCAAGCCGGTAAAGAAAGCCGTCGCAAAGGTTCCGGCCAAGAAGGCTGTTGCAAAGGCAACGGCCAAGAAGGCCGCGCCCAAGGCGACCGTCAAGGCTAAAGTTGTGGCCAACGCAGCGAAAACGAAGTTTCAGGGCAAGGTAATGCCTGCGAAGCAGGCGCTAGCTGGAACTAAAAAAGCCGCACCCAAGGCAACTGCCAAGGCCAAGGCTGTGTCTAAGAAGACACGCAAGTAGGAATCGAGCGCATGAGCACACAAGAAATCAGGTTTTCGGGTTTTGGCGGACAAGGCATTATTCGCTGCGCCCTGATTATGGGCAAGGCCTTGGCGCTGTATGACGACAAGTTCGCCACGATGACTCAGGCCTTCGGACCCGAGGCGCGCGGTAGCGCTTGTGCCGCGCAACTCGTGGTTTCCGACGAGCGTGTCCTGTATCCCTATATCACACAACCTGGAGTTCTGCTTGCGCTGTCCCAGGAGGCTTACGACAAGTATTACGGCGAGTTGCCCAAAGGGGGTACGCTGATCGTCGAACATGATCTGGTGAAGTTGCGTAGCGAGCATCCGGATCTCAGGTTGCTGCGGGTGCCGGCGACCCGCTATGCCGAAGAGCTCGGCAACCGCCTGTTCACCAATCTCGTGGCGCTCGGTTTTTTCACTGCGGTTACCGACGTGGTTTCCGCCGAGGCGATGAAGAAGGCTTTGCCGGGCTTGGTACCAGACCGTTTTCTGAAAATCAACATCAAGGCATTCGATAAGGGCTATGAACACGGTATTCAAATGATGAGCCAAAACGGAGAAGCAGCGTCATGACGAAGAAACGCACCGGCGTTTTTGTCTGCCATTGCGGCACCAACATCGCTGCCACCGTTGATGTGGCGAAGGTGGCTAGGGAGATGTCCGGCGAGGACACCGTTGCCTTCACCAAGGAATATGTCTACATGTGCTCGGAACCGGGCCAGGAGTCGGTGGTTCAGGCGATCAAGGACAACAAGCTGGACAGCATTGTCGTCACCTGCTGTTCGCCGAATCTGCATGAAAAGACCTTCCGCGATAACGCCAAGCGGGCCGGCATCAACAATTTCACCTGCGAGATCGCCAATATTCGCGAGCAGTGCAGTTGGGTTCACAGTGACAAAGCCAAGGGAACCGAGAAGGCGATCAAGATTTCGCGCAGCGTGGTGCGGCGGGTTAACCGCAACCAGTCTCTGGATACGATCGCCGTTAGCGTCACCCGGCGGGCGATGGTCATCGGAGGGGGTGTCGCCGGTATTCAGGCTGCTCTTGATATCGCCAATGCCGGCGTGGAAGTAGTGCTGGTCGAGAAGCAGGCCACCATCGGCGGCCGCATGCTTCAGCTCTCCGAAACATTCCCCACTCTGGATTGTTCGCAGTGTGTCTTGTCGCCCAAAATGGTTGAGGTGAAGCGCCATCCGAAGGTCAAGCTGATGACCTATAGCGAAGTGCAAGAGGTGACGGGTTCTGTGGGCAACTTCCGCGTCAAGATCCTCAAGAAACCCACCTTTGTGGATCCAGACAAGTGCAAGCTTTGCGACGACTGTACTGCAGTCTGCCCA
Source organism: Gallionella sp. (assembly GCA_023259035.1). Lineage (GTDB taxonomy): Bacteria > Pseudomonadota > Gammaproteobacteria > Burkholderiales > Gallionellaceae > Gallionella. The sequence goes on along the minus strand of JAHFRA010000018.1, from coordinate 23,444 downwards.
GTGGTGGTGCCGAACGAATATGAAATCAATCTGACTACCCGGCGCGCCATCTACATACCTTATGCCCAATCCATTCCGGCCAGCTACACGCTTGACGAAAGTACCTGTCTTGGCTTGAACCCCGTGGTCTGCGGCAAATGCAAGGATGTTTGCGAGGCCGAGGCCATCAACTACGATATGCGACCCGAGACAGTGACCGAGGATGTCGGCGCCATTGTCGTGGCGACCGGCTTCGATCTATATGATCAGGCGAATATGCAAGAGCTTGGCGGCGGAAAGATTGAAGACGTGCTTGACGGTTTGCAATTCGAGCGCCTGTGTTCTGCTTCAGGCGCGACTCAGGGTCATATACTTCGGCCGTCCGATCACAAAGAACCTAAAAATGTGGTGTTTATCCAGTGCGTCGGATCGCGCGATCCAGCGAAGCATTGCGCTTACTGCTCCAAGATTTGCTGCATGTACACCGCCAAGCATGCCCAGCTTTATAAGCACCACGTTCCGGACGGTCGCGCCTACGTGTTCTATATCGACATTCGCTCCGGCGGCAAGGGCTACGAGGAATTCGTGCAGCGCACCATGGAGGACAACGATACGCTCTATCTGCGTGGCCGTGTCTCCAAGCTCTATCGGCATGACGGCAAGGTCAGGGTGCTAGGCACAGACACCCTGTCTGGACAGAACGTGGAGATCGACGCAGACATGGTAGTGCTGGCACTCGCGATGGTTCCGTCAAAGGGAACAACAGAGATTGCCAAGGTGCTCAAGATTGGTCGCGACAAGGACGGCTTTCTGGCTGAGGCTCACCCCAAGTTAAGGCCGGTCGAAAGCGTTACTGGCGGTATCTACTTGGCGGGTGCGGCCCAGGCTCCCAAGGATATACCGGAGACTGTCGCCCAAGCCGGTGCGGCGGCCGCCAAGGTGATTGCGCTACTGTCGCAGGCAACCCTCAGTCGTTCGCCATTGATCGCCAAGGTGCGCCGTTCCCATTGCACCGGCTGCGGAATGTGCGTCGATGCTTGCCCGTTTATAGCGATCCGATTGGAGAATGGCAAGGCGGTGGTGAACGAGGCGCTTTGCGAGGGCTGCGGCAGTTGCGCGGCCACCTGTCTGCGCGCCGCCATTGATGTCAAGAATGTCACGCAGCTGCAGATTTACGAGATGATCGAAGCGTGTCTGACTGTATGAAATAAGGAAGATTGATAGATGTCTGAACAACAAGTTTACGAACCAAGAATCGTCGCCTTCCTGTGCAAGTGGTGCTCATCGGCGGGCAGCGATCTGGCTGGCGTTTCGCGGATTCAGTACCCGCCCAATGCGACACCGATCACCGTCCCATGCACGGGCGCGATATCGCCGATGTATATCATGTCGGCATTCAACAAGGGGGCGGACGGTGTGCTGGTGTCGGGTTGCCATATTGGCGACTGCCACTACATCGAGGGCAACTTTCTGGCGCGGCGCAAGATGAAGCTGATCATGGAGTTGATCGAATTTATCGGCGTCGAGCCGAACCGGTTCCGCATGTCATGGGTGTCGGCCGCCGAGGGCGCCAAGTTCGCTCAGGTCATCACGGACTTCGTCGATGATCTCAAACCGCTCGGGCCGCAGGACAAGCTGAAAAAGGCGGAGCTTACATGATCAATATTCAAGATATCCGCGATACCGCGAGGGACATGCTGGCGAAAGGCGAAGTCCGCGCTGTCATCGGCTATCGGCGCGGCAGCCGCGGTATGCTCGCCGAGCCGGCCTTCATCACCGATCCCGAGCAAGCCAATGAGCTGGTGTGGGATCCGACCTGTTTCCACAATCTGTCCCTGTATCTGGTGCATGACCGTAAGTTTTTGGCGCATATCCGCAAGAACCCGAATGCGCCTGTCGCCATCGTCGCCAAGGGATGCGACGCGCGCTCTATCGTCGTGCTGCTGCAGGAACACTATTTCAAGCGTGAGGATGTCTACATCATCGGCGTGTCCTGCGAAGGCACCGGGGTGGTGGATGAACGCAAGCTGGCTCCCCATCTGAACGGCTTCCAGGCATCAAATGCTGCTTTCGACGGCGACGATTTCGTGTTTACCACCGCAGAAGGCGAGAAGCGCTTGCCGGCCCGTGAAGTGATGGCAGACCGTTGCCTGGAATGCCGCATACCATTTCCCAAGGAACACAATGCGGTATTCGGCGAGGACAAGACCGGGCGCCAGCTGGAGGCGCCGTTTGCCGCGCTCACCCGCTTCGAAGCGCAGGAAGCGGGCGCACGCTGGGACTTCTGGAGCCACCATTTCGACCGCTGCATCCGTTGCTTCGCGTGTCGTTCGGTGTGTCCGATGTGCTACTGCGATGAATGCGTGGTGGACAGTATTACCTTTCCGGTAACTCATGAAACCACGGCAGAGGAAAAGGCCAATCGCATCCGCTGGATTGAGCGGTCGGCGACACGCTCCGAAAATATTACCTATCTGATGACGCGCGCGATGCATCTGGCCGGTCGCTGTACCGATTGCAGCGAATGCGAGCGCGCTTGCCCGGTCAATATCCCGTTACGGCTACTCAACAACAAAATGGAGCGGGAAGCCCGCGAACAGTTTGGCTTCGAGCCTGGCGCGAGCATCGGAGGGCAGTCACTGGTAGCCTCCTTCCTCGACAAAGACCCCGGCGATTTCATCAGGTAAAAGCATGGAAAAAATTCTCGACAAAAAACACCTTGACGGCTGGATCGCCGCGTTGGCCGAATGGGATGTCCTCGGGCCGGTGCTGGAAGACGGCATCTGGTCGTATCAGACGGCCAGCGGCGCTGTCCGGCTCGATCACCCCAACACCAAGCAGTCGCCCAAGGAGCTTGCCTTTCCGCAGCGCGAGATATTTTTCAAGTTCGAGCAGATCAAGGGCGAGCCTCCCAAGCTGACCCAGGTTGTGCCGGACGCACAACGCCACGTCGCGTTTGGCGTTCGCCCGTGCGATGGGCGGGGAGTGCCGCGCATGGATCTGGTGTTCAACGATCACGTCGAAGATAACTACTACCAGGCGCGCCGCAAGAATGTGGCCTATGTGGGTCTGGCCTGCAACAAGCCGCCCAGCCCCAACTGCTTCTGTTTGTCGGTCGGCGGATCACCGGTTTCCACAGAGGGTCTCGACGTTCAGATGACCGACTTGGGCGATCGCTACTTCGTAAAAGCAATCACCGAAACTGGCAAGGGTCTGATGACGGCAGCAGGCAAGCTATTCGCCGAACCGTCCGCTGCCGACCAGAAGCAGGTTAAGCAGGTGCATGCCGATGCTGTGGCATATCCGCAACGCGCGATTCGCAACCCTGATGGAGTGCCGGCTAAACTGAAGGCGAGTTTCAAGTCGCCGTTGTGGGAGGAACTGGCGCAGTCCTGCATCGGCTGCGGCATCTGCACGTTCCTGTGTCCGACGTGCCATTGTTTTGACATCAACGACGAGGTTCAAAGCAAGGCACCGCTGAAGGGTCAGCGGGTAAGAACGTGGGACAACTGCCAGTTCCCCGATTTCACGATGCACTCGTCCGGTCACAATCCGCGCGAGAACACCGGCGCCCGGTTGCGGCAGCGGGTGGCCCACAAATTTCAGTACTTCCCCGAGAATTTCGGTATGCCCCAATGCACCGGTTGCGGTCGCTGCGTCAGCGAATGCCCGGTGGGGATTGATATCGTTACTGTAGTCAACAAGGTGGTCGAAAATGCCGGATAACATCTACCTTCCAAAACTGGCCAGAGTCGCCCACATTAAAGATGAGGTGTATGGCGAACGCGCCATCAAAACCTTCCGCGTCGAGCCCGTGGACGGCGAGTTCTTTGAACACGAATGCGGCCAATGTGCGATGCTTTCCATCTTTGGCCGTGGCGAATCGATGATTTCGATTGCTTCTTCACCGCTGATCAAGGAGTACAAACAATTCAGCATCATGCGGGTGGGCGGGGTAAGCTCCGCCTTCCATGAGTTGGCGGTGGGCGATGTCATCGGCATCCGCGGACCTTTCGGCAATAGCTTTCCGATCGACGACTGGCGCGGGAAGAACCTTTACTTTATTGGTGGCGGTTGCGGCCTGGCACCGATCTGGCCGCTGATTACCACTGCGGTGGCACAGCGCGCCAACTTTAAAAACATCACCGTGTTCTACGGCGGGCGCACCTCGCGCGACATCATGTACCGGGCGGAGCTCGAGAAGCTGCGCGAGACTGTCGATGTCCATCTGTCCATAGACAAGGCGGAGGAGGGCTGGGATGGTTACTGCGGCTTCGTTCCGGCAGCCGTGATGGACAAGGACCCCGTACCCGACAACTCCATTGCGGTTACCTGCGGACCGCCGATCATGATCAAGTTCGTGATCCAGAACCTGAACAAGCTCGGATTCGCGGATGAGCAGATTTATACGACTATCGAGAACAAGATGAAATGCGGCTTGGGGAAGTGCGGACGCTGCAACGTCGGCAAGGACTACGTATGTGTCAAGGGGCCGGTCTATTCGTGGGAAGAACTAAAGAACCTGCCGGAAGAATATTAACAGGGTAGGGTGGGCACGACTTTGTGCCCACGCGGCTAACAAAGGTTATTTCCGCGTGGGCACAAAAAACGTGCCCACCCTACGGCTAGTTTCACAGGATTTGATAAATAAGGGAGTAAGAAAAGCATGAACATCAGTGGAATGCTCCATGGAGCAGGACTGCTCAAAATTGTCGACTTTCCGGCCTCCGAGGTGCTCGGGCCGGAAGCCAGCGAACACGAGATACACAACCTGATTGAAAAGTGCGGCTCGGTTTTCGTCAAGCCGATCTTTCGCGGCGGCATCGGCAAGAAGGGCAAATCCGGCCTGATCGGGCGAGCCACCAGCCTGAAGGCGGCCATAGCCGAGAAAGAGCGTCTGTATTTCGCCGAGTACAAGGTCGGCAACGCCATGTACAAGTCGCGCGGCGTCACCTTCGAAGGCGCGGTTCCCGCCGAGCATGAAATTTACTTCTCGATCACCGACTCGACCCGTTACCGCGCACCGGTGATGACACTCACGCATCACGGCGGTATGGACATCGAAGAACTGGACAAGACGCAGATTATCGAAGTGCCGTTCGATCCATTGACCGGACTCAAGTCATTTGTCATTTCCAACGCGCTGACCGATCTGGGCGCACCCAAGGAGATCATCTCCCCGCTGGTGCAGCACCTGCCCAAGCTGTGGGATCTGTACCATCACTATGGCATGTCGACGCTGGAACTCAACCCGATCCGCATGATGCCGAACAAGTCCGGCTCGCTGGTTCCGGTGGCCTGCGACTTCAAGTGCGGCTTCGACCGCGACGATCCGCGCGTGAACCGCCTGACCTTGCCCGATGATCTGTTCGTCACCGAGGCCAACGACTTTGAGCAGGAGATCAACGAGCTGCGCACTTACCAGGGCCAGAGCGACGTTTACGTGATCAACGAGAAGGGCACCATTCTCGCCCCCACCTTCGGTGGCGGCGCGAATTCGCTGGTCACCGAAGTGCTGGGCAACGACGCCATCATCTCCTCCGACTTCGGCGGCAATCCTCCCTACGAGAAGATGTATGAAGTGATGCGCATCAGCTTGAAGTATTACCTCAAACAGACCAATGTGCTGTTCGTCATTGGCGGCAAGGCCAACAACACCGACATTTTCGTCACGTTCCGCGCGATGGCCGATGCACTGCGCGATTACTTCAGCGAGCATGGCCCCACGCCGATATATGTCGTGATCGGGCGCGGCGGTCCGCAGGTGATCCGCGGCATGGGCGTGTTCAAGGATGTGTGCGATTCATTGCGCATACCCTACAAAATATTTGGCTTCGATTCCGCGATGACCGACGTGGTGAACTACGCGCAGGAGGCAGATCGCTGGATGAAGAGTGGTGGCCGCGCCGAAGTGGCGAAGTTGCTGGGTCTGCCAGCCGACGCCTGATGTAGGGTGGGCACGTTTTTGTGCCCACGCTTATTCCACGATCAACGTATTCCGCGTGGGCACAGAGTGTCCAACCTACGAAGAATGAAAAATTAGCAAAGGTGATAGCAATGAGAAAGCCTGGTATAGATAAATTCAAGTATTACGTCGGCATCCGCTCGCTCGCCGACATCGCAACCAAAGAAGACCGCATCTGCGTGCTGAACATCACCGGCAACGAATCACGCTCCGTGACTCCGGTCAGCCACGCCTATTCCGGCGGCAACATCGTGTTTGGCACTTCGCCCGGACGCCGCGGCCAAGTCGTGGAAACGCCTGCGGGCAACATCCCGGTTTACAACAACGTGCGCGAAGGCATGGAAGCGGGGCACAAGTTCAACGTCGGCGTGGTTTACCTGCCGCCTTCCGCCGTGCGCGACGGCGTGGCCGAACTGATCCGGATCAATCCGGACGTGGAAAAGGTCATCATCCTCACCGAGAAGGTGGCGATGCATGACGCGCGCGAAATCCGCGCACTCGGCCAGCAGCGCGGCGTGGACATCTTCGGCGCCAACTGCCTGGGCGTGGCCGACTCGTGGAACCATATCCGCATCGGCGGTGCGCTGGGTGGCGACAAGCCGGAAGAGACACTGCGCAAAGGCTCGGTCGCAATCTTTTCCAACTCCGGCAACTTCACCACCACCATCGCCAATTACCTTTCCATCGGCGGCTGGGGCACGACCACGCTGATCTCCAGCGGCAAGGACGTGTATATCAACTACGCCATACCCGAGTTCGCCTACGCCGGGCGGCTATTACGAACAATCCGTCGAATTCGATAAGCCGGTGGTCGCTTGCGTGGTGGGCCGCTGGAAGGCCAACCTGACGCGTGCCGTGGGCCACGCCGGCGCCATCGCCGGGTCAGGCGATGACGCACGCGCGAAGGAAAAATGGTTCATGGACAAGTTCGGCGTGAGCGACCTGTTCACTCCGGAAAATCCGGTGTGCTCAAAAAAGGGCGCGGTGGTTACCAATATCGCCCACATTCCGCAGGCGCTGACTGCGGTGATGAAACTGAATGGCGAAGAGAAAGACTTTCCGCCGGAAGGCAATCTGGAACTGAAGCCGTGGTTCGGCGACAACCAGGGGCTGAAGCTGCCCGCTGCGCTCGACATCCCCGTGGTCAAGGCCTTGGCGCCGTACGACATACAGATCGCCGAACTGCTGAAGAACGTCGGCGCGATCTTCCCGCGTCAGTCCATGAAAGACTGCTCGGGCAGCTCGGTGATGGATCCGAAGACCCAGGTCACCAAGGTCAACAACATCTCCATCCTCGACTGTTCCAAGCAGCCGCTGGAATCCAACCTGTGCCTGGCGCTGGTGCGTGAGCTCAACGACGAGAATGACAACGCGCTGTACAACCTCGCGGTGGCCGCGCACGTCAACCTGCACAATGATCCCATGCTGGCCGCTGCCGAAGCCGCGCGCGAAGCGGGCAATGCACCCAACACCGCGATCAGCGCAGCCGTCGCCTTGCTCGGGCCAAAGCGTGCGGATGCCGCGCGCGCTGCCGCCGATTCCCTGACGGAAATCTTCGCGCACTCCGGTCTGTTGAAGGGCGACGACGAAGCAGCCAAGGTCAACCCCGCTGCAGCCACTGCCGAGCAACTTGCGACTCTGGTCAGCGACAAGGCTGATTCCAAGGCCGAAGCCATGCTCAAAGCCTTCGACAAGCGCGGTGCAAAATCCGTGTTTGTAAAGTATCTGCGCTCGCTCAAAGGCCATCCCACGGCCGATGCTGTGCTGGCCGCGCTGACCACCACCGTAGCCTGGGAACCGCTGATGCGCAAACGTATCTCCAAGCTGACCGTGCGCAACCTGCCTTGGTACACCAAGCTGTTCGGTATGATCATCGGCGCTTCCACCGAAGCCAAGCATCACGCGGCCGGCAGCTTCTGCGGCGTGGATAACCAGGAAATCCTCGATTCCTGGACCGTCACGCAACTGGCCTACATCTCGCTGCTGGGCGAGCGTCCTACCGCAGCCAGCCTGCTCCCGCTGCAAGTCATCCTGGGGCTCATCATCTCCAACGGCGTCGGCACCATCTCGTCGCAAGGCTGCAAGGGCGCGGTATCCGCCGACGGCCCCGAGTCACCGGAGCGTGTGCAGATCAACAAGGGCATGATCGGCTTCCTCACCCACACCGGCTTCGCCCACGGCGGCAACGGTTATGAAGGCATCCAGTTCCTGATCGAGAATTTCAAGGACACCCCGCTGGCCGATGCGGGCAATGCCAACCACGGCATCGACCTGAAGAAGATAACCACCGACTTCGCCATCTCCTTCAACAAGGAGAAGAAGCAGAGCAAGGCGCTGGGCACCGGCGTGCGCAACATCCCCGGCGTGAACCACCCGGTATTCAAGGGCCTGCCGGTCAACCACGACCCGCGCGAAACTTACATCACCGAGTTCTTTGCCGAGCGCGGCGAGAAGAATGTGTTCCACGACTTCTACAAGACGCTGGTGCAGTCGCTGTACGACAACGGCGTGACGGCGAACGTGTTCTGCGTGAACATCGACGCCGTGATCGCCGCATCGCTGCTCAAGCTGTTGTGGCCGCGCTATCGCAACGGCCAGTTCAGCGAAAACCTGATGGAAATGGCGGCATTCACCGCATTCCTGTTCGGGCGCATGGCGGGCTGCGCGGGTGAAATCGACGACCACATCAATCGTGGACGCAACATGGATACGCGCACTCCGGCGTCGCAGTGCAGCCACGTTTCTTGACAGAATTTTTTGCAAAACTCATGAAAGCATGATCCGGCAAGCCTGAGGCACGAACGGAAAATATGTTTACTCATGGAATAGCTAATATCAAAGGGGCGCCGGCTCAAATCGATTATGAAGTTCAAAAATCGATTTGAGCCCGGCTCTCTTTTAACTCGCATGTTTATTCAATAATTTAACGAGGACCTCATGACAGCATTCAATGTCGCACAAAAAATCCTGCTGGCCAATGCGGCCGGAGGATTAAAGCAGCTTCCCGAACCAGGGCAGCCGCTGGAAATCCAGTTTACCCACACCCTTTACCAGGATGCTACCGGCACGGCTGCCGCGCTGGCCTTCGAGAAGATGGGCGTGGATCGGGTAAAGACCACCTCGGTCATCGTGGTGGATCACAAGACCCTGCAAGTCGGTTACATCGACGGCGATGATCATCGCTATCTGGAAACCTTCTCCAAAAAATACGGCTGCTGGTTCTCGCGCGGCGGCAACGGCATTTGCCATAGCGTGTTCCTCGAGGACTTCGCGGTTCCCGGCAAATCGGTGATCGGCTCCGATTCCCACACCACCAATGCCGGCGGTATGGGCATGCTGGCGCTGGGCGCGGGCGGTACCGACGTGAGCTTTGCGATGGCAGGCACCTCCTACAAGATCGAAATGCCGAAAGTGGTGCAGGTGAACCTCACCGGCGCGCTGCATCCGGGCGTGCTCGCCAAGGACGTGATCCTGAACGTGCTCAAGGTCATCGGCATCAAGGGCAACAAAGCCATCTGTCTGGAATACACCGGGCCGGGTCTGAAGAGCCTGAATGTCACCGACCGTGCGACCATCTGCAACATGGGCACCGAGGCTGGCGTCGCCTTCTCGATCTTCCCCTCCGACGATATTACCAAGGCTTACCTCGAAGGCCGCAAGCGCGCTAACGACTTTAAGCCGCTGACCGCCGATGCGGGCGCGACCTACTCGCGCACCGTCGAGATCGACCTGTCGGCGCTGGAGCCGACGATTGCGCTGTACCCGCGCTTGAAGTCGATGGAGCCTGTCTCCAAGCATGCCGGGACCCCGGTCGACACCGTGTTCATCGGCAGCTGCACCAACTCCAACTACGAAAATCTGGCACGTGTCGGCGAGCTGTTGCGCGGCAAAAAAGTCAAGGTTGATACCGCAATTGCGCCCGGCTCGCAAGCTATTGCACGCCAACTGGCGGCAGCAGGCTACATTGAAATTTTCTATGCTGCCGGTGTGCGCGTTTTGGAAAACGCCTGCTCCGCATGTATCGGCCAGGGTTTCAGCCCACCCAGCAATGGCGTGATGCTGTCCACCGCGAACCGCAACTTCGAAGGCCGTTCCGGAACCGAGAGTGCTGCCGTGCATCTGGTCAGCCCGGTCACCGCGATAGCCGGTGCGATAACGGGGGTTATCACCGATCCGCGCACGCTGTTCAGCGGCGACCTCACGATCAAGCAGGTTCCGCCGGTGGTCGATATGGGTGCCTATACCGCGCCGCTGCCTCCTGCCGAAGCCGCCAAGGTGGTGATGCGCTACGGCCCGGACATTGCGCCGTTGCCGACGCTGGATCCATTGCCGGCGAAACTGGCGGGCGAAGTGTTGCTCAAGCTCGGCAACGAGATTACGACTGACCATATTCAGCCTGCCGGAAAATACCTGTCGCTGCGTTCCAACGCCGACGAATACGCCAAGCAGGCGACCTTTGTCCAGGTGGACAAGACTTTCAGCACCCGCGCGGCGGCAGTGCGCGATGCGGGCGGTCACGGTTTCATCGTGGCCGGTGACGGCTATGGCATGGGCAGCTCGCGCGAGCACGCCGGACTGTGCCCGCGCATCCTGGGGATTCGCGCCATCGTGGCCAAGGGCTTCGAGCGCATCCACTTGGCCAACCTCGCCAACTTCGGCATCCTCGGGCTGATCTTCGAAAACCCGGCCGATCTCGAGCGCATTCAACAGGGCAGCAAAGTGTCTCTCGATACTTCCAGCTTGGAAAGCGGCCAGCTCAAACTGGTGGTCGAAGGTCTCGGCGATATTCCTGTCAAGCTTGCACAAGGCAAGGAAGATATCCCGATGATCCGCGCAGGCGGAGCACTTTCGTTGTTCGCCAGCCAGATGAAGGCGGCTTGAACTGACCCACCGGATTATCCATTAGGCGCAGGTTGGACTTTGATCCGACTTGTCGGGTTGAACATGACCTACTGGGATTCTTAATTGATGAGGAAAAGATTATGACGACAGCAAAAATTTTTTACACGATGGTCGATGAAGCGCCGGCACTGGCAACCTATTCCTTGCTTCCTATCGTCCAGGCATTTACCAAGGCAGCCGGTGTTACCGTCGAAACACGGGACATTTCCCTTGCAGGGCGGATCATTGCCAACTTTCCCGAGAACCTGACCGCGAGCCAGAAGCTCAATGATGACCTGACCTGGTTGGGCGAACTGACATTGAAGCCGGAAGCCAATATCATCAAACTGCCGAATGTCAGCGCATCGGCCCCGCAATTGAAAGCGGCGATCAAGGAATTGCAGTCGCAGGGCTATAAAGTCCCGGACTATCCCGAAGATCCGAAGAACGATGCCGAGAAGGAAATCAAGGCACGCTATGGCAAGGTGCTGGGAAGCGCCGTTAACCCCGTTTTGCGCGAGGGCAACTCGGATCGCCGCGCGGCTCTCTCGGTCAAGAATTACGCACGGAAGCATCCGCACAAGATGGGTGCCTGGAGTCCCGACTCGAAGACCCATGTGGCGCACATGAACAGTGGCGACTTTTACGGCAGCGAAAAGTCCGTCACGGTATCCGAAGCAGGCCCGGTGCGCATCGAGTTTGTCGGCGCGGATGGCAAAACCACGGTGCTGAAGGAAAAAACGACACTGAAGGTGGGCGAGGTGATCGATGCGTCAGCCATGAGCTGCCGCGCGTTGCGTGCGTTCTATGCAGAGCAAATCGCGGAAGCGAAGAAGCAACCTGGCGTGCTGCTGTCGCTGCACCTCAAGGCCACGATGATGAAGATATCCGATCCGATCATGTTCGGCCATGCCGTTTCCGTGTATTTCAAGGATGTACTCGATAAGCACGCCGCAACTTTCAAGGAACTGGGTGTTAATCTCAATAACGGCTTCGGCGACCTGCTCGCGAAGATCGCGACGCTGCAGGACGCCAAGCGCGCCGAGATCGAAGCGGACATCCAGGCCTGCTTCAAGAGCCAGCCGCAACTGGCGATGGTCAACTCCGACAAGGGCATCACCAACCTGCATGTGCCCAGCGATGTGATCATCGACGCTTCGATGCCGCCGATGATCCGCGACGGCGGCAAGATGTGGGGCCCCGACGGCAAGCCGTACGACACCAAGGCGATGATTCCGGACCGCAACTACGCAGGCGTTTTTCAGGCTGTCGTCGACGACTGCAAGAAGAATGGCGCGCTCGATCCGGTGACCATGGGCTCCGTGCCGAACGTCGGCCTGATGGCGCAGAAGGCCGAGGAATACGGCTCGCACGACAAGACCTTTGAAGCGGCCGGCAACGGCACGATCCGCGTTGTGGATGCTGCCGGCAAGACGCTGCTGGAGCAGAAGGTCGAGCAGGGCGACATCTTCCGCATGTGCCAGACCAAGGATGCGCCGATCCAGGACTGGGTCAAGCTCGCAGTCGCGCGCGCGCGCCTGTCCAATACCCCGGCGATCTTCTGGCTGGACAAGAACCGCGCCCACGACGCGCAGATCATCGCGAAGGTCGAAAAGTATCTCAAGGATCACGACACCAGCGGCCTCGACATCAAGATCATGGCACCGGCAGATGCGTGCCGTGTCTCGCTGGAGCGCATCCGTCAGGGCAAGGACACGATTTCCGTCACCGGCAACGTGCTGCGCGACTACCTGACCGACCTGTTCCCGATCCTCGAGCTGAACACCAGCGCCAAGATGCTGTCGATCGTGCCGCTGATGAACGGCGGCGGCCTGTTCGAGACCGGCGCGGGCGGCTCGGCGCCGAAGCATGTGCAGCAGTTCCAGGAAGAAGGCTACCTGCGCTGGGATTCGCTCGGCGAATTCCTCGCGCTCGCCGTGTCGCTGGAACATCTGGCGCAGACCTTCAAGAACGCAAAGGCGCAAGTGCTAGCCGACACGCTGGATGAGGCGAACGGCAAGATTCTCGACAATGACCGTTCGCCAGCCCGCAAGGTTGGCGAGTTGGATAACCGCGGCAGCCATTTCTACCTCGCCATGTACTGGGCGCAGGCGCTGGCCGCGCAGACCAAGGACAAGGAACTGCAGGCACGTTTCACAACACTGGCGAAGACGCTGACGGACAATGAGGCAAAGATCAATGCCGAGTTGATCGCAGCCCAGGGTAAACCGGTGGATATGGGCGGTTACTACCATCCGGATTTCGCAAAGACATCAAAGGCGATGCGTCCCAGCGCAACCCTCAATGCGGCGCTGGCGGCTATTTAGCTATGTTAGTGGGCACGTTCTTTGTGCCCACCGTATTCCCGCGCGGGCAAACAGAAATCGTTTGTCCACCCTACAAAAGTTTTTTTACAGATTTTCAAATCAACAACATTAGGAAACTCAAATGAACTTGCATGAATATCAGGCCAAGCAGGTGTTGCGCGAATATGGCATTGCCACACCGCGCGGCACGGCGATAGACAACGCCTTCCATGCGGACGGCGCGATGACGGAGTTGGGCGGCAACGCTTGGGTGGTCAAGGCGCAAATCCACGCTGGCGGGCGCGGCAAGGCAGGTGGCGTGAAGCTGGTGCGTTCGCCCGAAGCGCTCAAGGAGGCAGTGAACGCGCTGCTCGGCAAACAGCTGGTGACCTACCAGAATGCGCCCGAAGGACAGATGGTGTCGCGCCTGTTGATCGAAGAAACGCTGCCGATTGCGCGTGAACTTTATCTCAGCCTGACGGTGGATCGCGAAACCGAACGCGTCGCGCTGGTCGCGTCGAGCGAGGGCGGCATGGAAATCGAGGAGGTTGCCGAACACTCTCCGGAAAAAATTCTCAAGGAATTTTGCGACCCGCTACTCGGCCTGCAAGACTTCCAGTGCCGTGCACTGGCCTTCGGCCTCGGCCTGCAAGGTGCGCAGATCGGCGAGTTCGGCAAGCTCGCCAAGAATTTGCACCGGCTGTTCATGGACAATGACCTGGCCATGGCCGAGATCAATCCGCTGATCGTGACCGCGACCGGAAATCTGGTGGCGCTCGACTGCAAGATTGGTGTCGACGACAACGCTGTGTTCCGCCACAAGAACCTCGCCGCGATGAACGATAACAGCCAGATCGACCCGAAAGAGGTCGCTGCGAAAGAATGCGACATCAGCTATATCGCCCTGTCCGGCAACATCGGCTGCATGGTCAACGGCGCCGGGCTGGCGATGGCGACCATGGACCTGATCAAACTGCACGGCGGACAGCCAGCCAACTTCCTCGATGTCGGCGGTGGCGCCACGGCTGAGGTGGTGACCAAGGCATTCAAGATCATCTTGTCCGACAGCAACGTCAAGGCGGTACTGGTGAATATCTTCGGCGGTATCATGCGCTGCGACATCATCGCAGAAGGCATCATTGCCGCTGTCAAGGAGGTGGGCGTAAAAGTGCCGGTGATCGTGCGCCTTGAAGGCACCAACGTCGAACTGGGGCAGAAGATGCTGGCCGAGAGTGGCGTCGGCGTGATCTCCGCCAGCGACATGACCGATGCGGCCAAGCGCGCCGTGGCGGCGGTCGCCTGATTGAATTTAACAGCCGTGCTCTTGACGGCAAACAGAAAAAATTAAGGATTCTTCCATGAGCGTTCTTGTAAACAAAGATACCAAAGTCCTGTGTCAGGGTTTCACCGGCAAGCAGGGTACTTTCCATTCCGAACAGGCGATCGCCTACGGTACTCAGATGGTCGGCGGTGTGACACCGGGCAAGGGCGGGCAGTCTCACCTCGGCCTGCCGGTGTTTGACACGATGCGCGACGCGGTGCGTGCCACCGGCGCAGATGCCACGATGATCTACGTGCCGCCTGGCTTTGCGGCCGATGGCATCATGGAGGCGGCAGATGCAGGAATAAGGGTGATCGTTTGCATCACCGAAGGCATTCCGGTGCTGGATATGCTCAACGTCAAGGCCGCGCTGCGCGCCAACGATGCGATATTGATCGGCCCGAACTGTCCCGGCATCATCACACCGGGAGAATGCAAGATCGGTATCATGCCCGGCTTCATCCACAAAAAGGGCAAGGTCGGCGTGGTGTCGCGCTCCGGCACGCTCACCTATGAAGCCGTGTATCAGACCACTCGGCTCGGTTTGGGACAATCCACCTGCATCGGCATCGGCGGCGACCCGATCAAGGGGCTGGATTTCATTGACTGCCTGAAGATGTTTCAGGACGATCCAGAGACCGAGGCGATCATCATGGTCGGCGAAATCGGCGGCAATCGCGAGGAAGCGGCGGCGGAATACATCAAGGCTCACATCACCAAGCCGGTGGCCGGCTACATCGCTGGACAGACCGCGCCCAAGGGTAAACGCATGGGCCATGCCGGCGCGATCATCGCTGGCGGCAAGGGGCTGGCGGCGGACAAGATGGCCGCGCTGGAAGCTGCTGGCGTGGTAGTGGCAAAGTCGCCCGCCAGCTTGGGCGAGGCGATGGTCGAAGCGATCGGCAGAATATCACGTTGATGGCGCAGGACAGATGAGCGTAGCGTTAACCAATGACTTAGCGAGCGTTGTTTGATCGCTTAGTCAGATGGCTATGCAAAGCTATCCGCAGAATGGTAGCCAGCTATCTGAATAACCAATGACTTTCCCATCGTTTTTTGCTGCGTTATAACCAGCCATTGGGTGTCGTTATTTGACAGCCTAGCGGAAGGGTCATGGGTTTCATCAGTCAGATAATGGTTTATCGTTATATTAGACGTTGCGTTTTCCGATCTACGCATGATGAACGGGTAGTGAGAAGCCGTCCAGTTAGCTTTCACCGTTTCGTTGGGGGCGATTTATCGCGCCATTCTGTTTTTTTGGTATCCGTAACCTGTGTTTGATTTGGATTTTTTAACGGAAATGCACGCGGTAGCCAAATCGCATTTCGCGGTTATTTTAGCTTTGTGAGATGGTGCTTTTGCTCAGAAAGAAAAATCCATTTCAGCTGTCACATTCCGGCTCGGCAGCAAGAAGTATGAGTAGGCCTTTTTGTTCAGAAGATTATTGATTGCAACAGACCCTTTCACCTCCTTGGAGAATGCATACCCGAACTTGGCATTCACCATGGTGTGCGCGTCGTAGCTGCCCGGCACGCCTTCCACTGTGTCGGTGTTTTGCGCGGTCCAATAAATATGGCTCATATAGCGCGCATTCAGCGTACATGACCACGCTCCCTGCCGCGCAGTTAATCCGATGCCAACGATATTTCCGGGGGCATCAGTCAGCCGCTTGCCGACACTCAATGGGTCGGCTGCATTTTCCAGAATGCTTGAGTTGATATAGGCGTAATTGGCATCCAGCTCCAGCCATCTTGCCAGTTTTGTCGTAACGCCCAATTCAATCCCGTTAACTTTTGCCTTGCCTGCGTTAATCCGAAGCGAATTGGCCGCACTGACTTGCATCAGGTAAATCAGGTTGTTGAGCCGGGTGTCGTAATAAGTGGCTGTAATCCTGGTGTCTTTCGTGAAACTGAATTCGCTCCCAACCTCCCATGTGGAGCCCCGTTCGGGCTGAAGATTAGAATCACCTGTGGTCGTTCTGCCTCTGCTGGTTGATGATGTGTATAGGTCCTGATTGGTTGGTGCGCGGAAAGATTTCCCGAACGAGGCGCGCAGCACAGCCGATTCCATCGGCTTGTAAACTGCAGACACCTTGGGGCTGAAAGCAGAGACGCTACGTGCCGAATAAAACGTGTAGCCAACCGGCGCGACGACAGAAAAGTTATCGCCTTTGGTTTGCCAGCCATCCCATCGCCCGCCCAGATAAATCTTCAGCGTATCCGTTGCGCCGAACTCATCCTGCGCAAAAACTGAAGCGGTGGTCGAATGGCCGCGATAGCCGCTGTTCACAGCGGTTCTGGAACCCGGATCACGCCAACTGGGAAGCGCGTAAATTTGCTGATTCACCGAGTCTTTATGCAGCGCCAGACCGGTTACCAGAATGTGCCGAGAGCCAACCGGAAAGGTTAACTGGACTGCACCATCGAGACTATCATTAGGCGTATCCGACAACGTGCCTGCGCCGCTGTTCCATGTGGCGGTGGGACTTGCCAGCGTAAAGCTGTATGCGCGTTCAATTTTTGCGAGGTCAGCTTTCAACAAATAGTCATTGCCGACGGTGCCGTCATAACCGACAAAATACCGGGCCGTAGCTTCATGCAACGGCAAGAACGAGAAAAGAGTGAAATCGGAATTCGCCAGAACGACCCTTTGTCCATTGATGCCGAGCGTCCCGCTCGAAACGGGCGCGCCAGTAACGGTGTTTTTGAGATAGGTGTTGAATTGCGTATATCCCTGCTTGGTTTCCTGATAGTTAACGCCAGCGTAAACTTTATCGCGGGTATTCAAATCGTAAAATAATTTAGCGGTTGCATTGGTCGCATTCCACGGTGTGGTTCCCATATCTCCCACCAGATAAGTCGGAACACCCTCTCTGGTGGTGATCGCCTGTGCACCCGAGACAGGAGTGCCCGCTGCCCCCGCTACCGGAGCCTTGACGACAAAATCGTTCACATAACTGTCACGGTTTTGATGGCCGAACCCGGTCACAAGGCCCAACCCGTTAT
This sequence comes from Gallionella sp., assembly GCA_023259035.1. GTDB lineage: Bacteria > Pseudomonadota > Gammaproteobacteria > Burkholderiales > Gallionellaceae > Gallionella. The sequence goes on along the minus strand of JAHFRA010000018.1, from coordinate 5,987 downwards.
CCATCTTGTCGCGAAAATAAATGCTGGCATCCTCGCCACTGGCATCGCTCCACCCCTTCTTTATTTTGGCAGTGAACTCGCGCTTGTCCGGCTGTTTGGTAATGATGTTGACCACACCGCCGATGGCATTGCTGCCATATAGCGAGGAGAACGCACCGGGCACAACTTCAACACGGGCGATGTCTTCGACAAACGGAACACGCCAATTCACCTTCCCGGAGCTGGCATCCTGGATCGTTTGCCCGTCAAGCAGTATGAGCGTTTTGGTTTGATCGATTCCGCGTAGCGACATGCTGCTTGTCCCTGTAGTGCCCTGCGACTGGCCGAGCGCGCCGCCGCGCAAATAGAGGCTGGGCACCCGATCAAGCACATCGCCCAAGCGTGAGGCATTTTTTGTTTCCATGCTATTTGCGTTAATTACCGTTACTGCGGCAGGCGCATCGAAAAGTGAAGCGTTGGTTCTGGTTGACGTCACCACCACTTCACCCAGCTCCACCACGTTACTGCTCTCCGCTGCGTCTGCCGCAGTAACCAAGCCATAAATACAGCACAAGGCAAGCAATGCTCGCCCATTGTTTAACGGGGTTTTCATGGTGTTTTTCTACAAACTTATTAATTGAAAATAAAAATGGCGGGGCATTCCCGCCTTTCAAATGCAAGCTTTCCCAGCGCAAGCCTCTAGAATCCGCCATTCCGCCGGAGATCGACGGAATGGCAAGAGCAGAATTTACAGAGGTTTCCCTAATATATGTCGTGCATCGTGTTGTAAAGATTGAAGTGCCCGGTAGGCGTAATCAGCCTTGGATCAGTGATTACTTTCTTCAGCTTGCGCGTCTTGTCATCAACCACCACGATGGCGGATTTTTTGTCTTTGCCGTTCCAGACCGAAAACCATACTTCGTCGCCTGCCTTGTTATATTCCGGCTGAACGACACGCTTGGTGCCTTCACCGAGGTTAGCCCAATCGGCAACCGGCAACACTGCAACCCCTTTGTCGAGGTTGTTGATATCGAGCACTCCGACTGTCTGGTTAATCGCTCCGTCCGGATTGAGCGGTGCATCGACCCACAGATTTTTCGATTTTGGATGGCTCTTGATGAACAACGATCCACCGCCATGGCCTTTGACAGTTCTTACCACTTTCCATGCATATTGTTTATGTTTAACCGGGTCGGTACCGATGACAGCGATGGTATCTGCACCCAAGTGGCTGGTAGCCCAAACCGGTCCGAATTTCGGATCAATGAAGTTGGCGCCACGGCCCGGATGCGGAACCTTATCCACGTCAATTGTGGCAGCCAGCTTGCCTTCCTTGATGTCAATCACCGCAATCTTGTTGGAAGCGTTGGCGGCATCCATGAAGTAGCGTTTGGTTGACTCGAAGCCGCCGTCATGCAGGAAGCGTGGTGTGTCGATTGTCGTCGTCTTCAGGTTGTTTAGATCGGAATAATTAACGATCAGTACTTTTCCGGTTTCTTTCACGTTGACCATGAACTCAGGGTGATAATGCGAGGACACGATAGCTGCGACGCGCGCTTCCTTGACAAACTCATTGGTCTCGGAGGCAATACCACTGGTCGAAACAACTTTCAACGGTTTCAGCGTGTCGCCTTCGTGAATCACGTATTGTGGCGGCCAGTAAGAACCGGAGATCGCATACTTGTCTTTCCAGCCCTTGAACTTGGAGGTTTCCACCGAGCGCGCCTCAACCCCAGTCTTGACTTCAGCCACGACTGCAGGTGTTGGCATCCACAAGTCAATCAGGCTGAGCTTGGCATCGCGACCGGTCACGTACAGGTAACGGCCTGACGCAGAGTACCGGGAAATATGCACTGCATAACCGGTCTTGAGTATGACAATGATTTCTTTGGTATCTCCATCGATTATCGCCACTTCGCCAGAATCGCGCAGCGTGGTGGAGAAGATATTGTCCAAATTGTAGTTGTTCATCTTCTTCGTCGGGCGATCCTTCACCTGAACAATAACCTTCCAGGTTGCTTCAATTTCCTTCAAACCCATTTCGGGCGGAGCCACTGGCGTTTGTTGAACATAGCGCGCCATCAAATCGACTTGCTCTTCAGTCAACTCACCACCAGACATGAAGCCCGGCATACCACCTGGCGAGCCATAGCCGATAAACGCTTTCAGGTAGTCAGTGCCTTTGGCTACGGTAAGATCCGGCGTCAGCGGTTTGCCCGTTGCGCCTTTGCGCAGTACGCCATGGCAACCAGCGCAACGCTCAAAATAAATTTGGCTTGCTTGCTTGATTTCATCCGCAGTTATCGCAGGAGCTACGTCTGCAGCATAAGCATTGTGTATAACCAAGGGCAAAACTGCCAAGACGGCAAATGCTGCGAGTCCAGTTTTGTAACTCATCTTCATGATTATCTCCACAATTTTAAGATCGTTAAAAAGCCAACTATTTGAGCAAAGACTTAAAAAAGTATTCTTTAAAAACTTGACCGATTTTTCTGAATGCGATTACGTGCAGCGGACATCTTCTCACCTTTTATATTTATTGTTTTCGTAGTCATTATTCTCTCTTTGGGCAATAAGTTAAGGCGTTGAATTTGGTGCTGCGCAAGCCCCCGACGACTACCATTACGGCAATTTTGAAGTAACTGACCGCTTTGCGGATGGATGTTTGCAATAATGTGCATCTTCAATAGGCATTGTCCACTGGCACCAAGGGATTTCCATCAGGCACTCCACCATGCAAGTATCACCAATCCTGCGCTTTCGACAATTAAGGCTGTCGTACTCAAGGCGAGTATTGGGTTGTTGGGTTGAGCTTTTATTAGACGCCATGGTTTTTTCTCATTGCTTTCACAGGGGGAAATTCTGCAAGTCCTTTACAACACTGAGGCAAAGATCGCTTTACTGAATGAGCTTCCCTGCAACTCACATCAAGGTAGATGATGTTTCATTACACGCAGATGGTGTAACCAACAGGCTTAATCTTGTGAGTTGGCGGCAAAACTTGAGAAGCAGCTGAATGATTATTGGCACTTACTGTCGTTCCTTTGCAAGGAAATTTATCACTACCTTCCTGTCAGAATTGCTCATTTCTTCCCTGCCCTGTTTTTTTCTATAACTGTTCATCCGGTCAACGATCTTGCCCCATTCTTTTGCAGGAAACTGATCTGGGTCAGGCACGGCATGGCACACTGAGCAGAACCAGATGACGTTGAATACTTGAGGTTCTCCACGTAATGGGGAATTTGCCGGAAGTTCTCTGAACCCATTCTTTTCCAGGTAGGAAACGAGCTCCTTTTTCTCTTTATCGACAGGTATTTTGACATCAGGCGAAGTCCCGGCCATAAGCATGGCGTGATCCATCATCTTTTCAAACCTCATAGGCCAATCGCCTGTTGAATGCATCTTGGGGCTGGGAAGATTGTGGCATTGGCCGCAATACGATGCCAAGAGCGCCGCCCCTTTGCTTTGAGGGTCGGGCAGTTGGTTCGCCGTCAAGCCGAATGGGAGAACAATCCGTTTTATACCCTTCCCCCATTCGCCTGCCGTGCTGCTGCCGGAACAAAAAAGAATACTCACAACCATTATCAAACGCAAAAAACTTAGATTCATGACTCCTCCCCTCGCTGTGTTAGGAATATTCTGAATTAAGGACAAAACACGGTTCGTGCATTCTGCAAAACTTATGGTGGATAATGTTCCTCGCGCGCAAAGGGTGCTATCGGTGTTTGGCTGATTCTGGTGTAGGGGGGATGGAGGTTTTGCTGTCAGTGTTTGCCTTACAAGGTGAGAAAGGCTTACAGGTTGAAGCAAATAACCAACAGGTTTTCTCGTAAGCTGGCGGCAGTGTTTGAGAAATTGCTGAATGGCACGAACCAACCGTTCACGAATGTCAGCTTCGACAAAGCAAGAGACCTTCCTCAGAGTACCTTCACCTGCATCAATTCCCGTCCATCTGGATCAGTCACATGCACCGCGCAGGCGATGCAGGGATCGAAGCTATGTATCGTGCGCAGTATTTCGATGGGCTGTTTCACGTCATGCAGCTGGTGGCCTTGCAAGGCTGCTTCGTACGGCCCCTGATTGCCCTGCGCATCGCGCGGCCCGGCGTTCCAGGTGCTCGGCACGATAGCCTGGTAGTTGTCGATCTTCTGATCCTTGATGACGATCCAGTGCGCCAGCGCACCGCGCGGCGCTTCGGTGACGCCCACGCCCTGCGCATGGCTCGGCCAGGTGGCAGGTTCCCACTTCGTTTCGTTGAAAGTTTTGACGTCGCCCGCTTTGATGTTGGCGACCAATTGGTCATACCAGCCTTGCATCGCATCGGCGATGATCTTGGTTTCCAAAGTGCGCGCTGCGGTGCGCCCCAGTGTCGAATACAGCGCCTGAACCGGCACATCGAGTTTCTTCAGGGTCAAGCCGACGAGCTCCCTGGTCTGATGATGCCCTGATGCATACAGCATCAACACGCGCGCCAGCGGCCCGACTTCGACGGCCCTGCCTTTCCAGCGCGGCGACTTCATCCAGGAATAATCCTTGTCCACATCCAGTTGCTGATACGGCGGTTTCGGCCCGGTGTAATCGAGCTTGGTCTCGCCCTTGTAAGGGTGCAGGCCCTTTGCCTTGCCCAACGAATATTCGTACCAGGCGTGGCTGACGAATTCCTGTATCTCGCCTTCCGCGTTGAGGTCGACCGGATGGATGTTGCTCAAGTCGCGATCCAGGATCACGCCGGATGGAATCAGATAGGAAGACGGGTCGGACATCCCCTTGGCCGGGAACTCGCCGTAGGTGAGGAAGCTGCCGATGCCTTCGCCCTGCTTGAACCAGTCCTTGTAGAACCCGGCGATAGCCAGCGTGTCCGGCACATAGACCTGATCGACGAACTCGCGCATCTGGTTGATCGCGTTCTGCACCGTTTGCAGCCCGACCACATTGAGCGCCGTGCCGGAATTGCCGCCGTGGAAATGCGGCCCCTTGCCTTGGCCGGGATGGCTCGGGTCGATGCTGATCGCGCAAGGCACGCCGCCGACCAGGAACATCGGGTGCGGATTTTTGCCGCCGAACACGGCGTGCAATTTCACCACGTCACGCTGCCAGGCCAGTGCATCGAGATAGTGCGCCACGGCCATCAGGTCGGCTTCGGGCGGCAGCTTGTAGGCCGGATGTCCCCAGTAGCCGTTGGCGAAGATGCCCAGTTGGCCGGCCTCGACAAAACCTTTGAGCTTCTTCCGCACGTCGCTGAAATAGCCGGGCGACGATTTGGCGTAGCCCGACAAGCTCTGTGCCAGCGCCGAAGTGGCCTTGGGATCGGCCTTCAGCGCCGAGACCACATCCACCCAGTCCAGCGCATGCAGGTGATAGAAGTGCATCACATGATCGTGGATGTATTGCGCGCCGATCATCAGGTTGCGGATCAGTTGCGCGTTACTTGGTATTTCAATCTTCAGCGCATTTTCGACGGCGCGCACCGAGGCGATGCCATGTACCAGCGTGCATACGCCGCAGATACGCTGCGCCAGCGCCCATGCCTCGCGCGGATCGCGCCCGCGCAGGATGATTTCGATGCCGCGCACCATGGTGCCGGCGGACGAAGCGCGGGTGATGCGGCCTTCAGCGTCGGTCTCCGCCTCGATGCGCAGATGCCCTTCGATACGAGTGACCGGATCGACGATGACGCGACGGGTAGCTGGCTGGTTCATGATGCATTTTCCTCAACTATTGATGCCGTTTTGGTAGGGTGGGCACGTTTTTGTGCCTACGCGGGAAATGCTAAAAACTATTTATCCGCAGATTTAGATTGATTACAAGTAAAAACAAAATCTGCGTGAATCTGCGTAATCTGCGGGCAAAAAAGGTTTATATCCGCGTGGGCACAACAACGTGCCCACCCTTGTATCTTTCTCTCTGTGGTGGTTAGCTATCACCACACGAAGCAGAGGAAGCTTGAGCCCATCCTTAAGGCTCGACCTTGTTGCGTAGATCAAGCCCTCTGCTTCACTTCTCGCCAG
>JAHFRA010000017.1 GCA_023259035.1 Gallionella sp. | reverse complement strand
CCCCCCCCCGCAACCCCGGCTTCCCGCTGGCTACGCACGGCGAGGACGAAAACGGTATCGACTTCGGCAACGTAACGGTACAACGCCACATAGCCGTGCGAACGGCGCCCGATCACCAGTTCGCGTTTGTCGTTATTCGCGGGGCGACCGATCAGGGGGTTGTGTTCCAGCACGTTGAGCGCCTCTATGATCTCGCGGATGCGCAGCAGCGGATTTTCGACCTGATATTCGGCGAGGTAATCGAGGATGCGATCAAAATCATCCCTTACCTCCGGCGCCAATTCGATGCGCGACACTTTCAGCGCGCCAGTTTGCGGGCTGCCGGGCGCTTTGCTTTCTTGCCTGCAAGGCGGTCTTCTAGGTAGCCGCGCATTTCCTGCCACGGGATTGCCTTACCGGAGGCAACGATACGGGCATAGCGATCCTCGGCAACCGCATCGAAATCGGCGCGTAGTTCCTCCTGCTTCGCCTTTTCGGCAATGGCTTCAAGAATGAAGCCGTGCGTGGTCGTACCGGAACGTTTTGCCGCCGCTGCAACACGGGCTTTCAGGTCTTCCGGCAGGCGTATGGTGGTTGTGGGCATGGCTGTCTCCTGAAATTGGAAATACACGCTCACTGTAGCACATCGGTGCTACGGTATGCCATTTTTACTCATGGCGACGGGTGCAATCAAAGCTCGCAGAAGAATCAACGGATTTTTGGAGCGCGGGCATCTTGCCCGCAGGTTTTCGCGTTTTAGCGACGGTGAAATCATGATTGCGATGCGGGCAAGATGCCCGCGCTCCCAGCGGGCGTAGGGTGCATTTCATGCACCATGGTGCGCACAGCGCACCCTACTAACCATCACGGCGCCGGATTCGGATACAGCTTATGCACCGCTTCGATCTTCTCCAGCACTTCCGCCGTTAGCGTTATCTCCGCGCTGTTCAGATTTTCCTGCAACTGCTGCACGCTGGTTGCGCCGAGAATCACGCTGCCGGTGAACCAGCGCGTGCGGGCGAAGGCCAGCGCCATCTGCGCCGGGCTGAGTCCGGCTTCTTGGGCGATGCGCACATATTCCTTGCTGGCGGCAGGCACGTTGGGTTTGTGGTAACGCTGGCCGAATCCCTGAAACAGGGTGACACGTCCTTTCGTTTGCGGGTCGGCGAGATATTTTCCGGTGAGATGGCCGAACGCGAGCGGGCTGTAGGCGAGCAGGCCGATGTTTGCGTGGTGGCACACTTCCGCGAGGCCGCTCTCGAAGCAGCGGTTCATCAGGTGGTAGGCGTTCTGTATTGAAATAATTTTCGGCAGGCCGAGCGTTTCGGCGCAGCGCAGGAATTCGGAAACGCCCCACGGTGTTTCGTTAGACAGGCCGATGTGGCGTATCTTTCCGGCCTTGACCAGATCGCCCAGCGCTTGCAGTTGTTCGGCAATCGGCACGCTGTCGCGCTCCTGCGCCGCATCGTAATTCGTCGCGCCGAACATCGGCACGTAGCGATCCGGCCAGTGTATCTGGTACAAGTCCACATAGTCGGTCTGCAAGCGGCGCAAGCTGCCGTCCAGCGCGGCGTTAATCTGTGCGCGGTCGATGCGCGGCGTGTTGCGTATCCAGGTGAAGCCGCGCGCCGGCCCGGCGATCTTGGTGGCGATAATCAGTTGGTCGCGCTGCTGGCGCTTCAGCCAGGTGCCGATGTAGCTCTCGGTGCGTCCCGCCGTTTCGGCGCGCGGCGGCACCGGGTACATCTCGGCGGTGTCGATGAAATTTATCCCACGCGCCACCGCAAGGTCGAGCTGCGCATGCGCCTCCGCCTCGCTGTTTTGTTCGCCGAAGGTCATCGTGCCGAGGGCCAATGCCGACACTTTCAGATCGCTGGTGGCTAACTGTCTGTATTCCATGTCTGCCTCATCGCCATTCGATAATGCGCGGCATTTTAGTCCAGATGTCGCAGTAACCGTAGATAACGTCTTTTCGGTCAAGTTATAAAAATGGCAGATGCGAATAGATTTTTCAGGTTTGCTGAAAGTTTTTTTCAGCCAGTTGCGTTAGAATTACAGATGTTTTTTTAAGGTAGGTATACAAAATCGTGGCATTGATAGTTCAGAAATACGGCGGTACATCGGTCGGCAGCCCGGAACGCATCAAGAACGTGGCGCGTCGCGTCGCAAGATTCAAGGCTAATGGACATCAAATTGTGGTCGTGGTGTCCGCTATGAGCGGCGAGACTAACCGCCTGATCGCTCTCGCCAAGGAGATTCAGGAGCATCCTGACCCGCGAGAATTGGACGTGATTGTCTCCACCGGCGAGCAAGTCACCATCGGCTTGCTGGCAATGGCTATCAGGGAGCTGGGGCTAAACGCCAAGAGCTACACTGGCGGGCAGGTTAAGATTCTCACCGATAGCGCTTTTACCAAGGCGCGGATTGTTTCCATCGACGAGCAAAATATTCGTGCTGACCTGGCGAATGGCTGCGTGGTGGTGGTGGCTGGCTTCCAAGGTGTGGACGAAGATGGCAACATCACCACGCTTGGGCGTGGCGGTTCGGATACCACGGGTGTGGCGGTTGCAGCTGCTCTACATGCTGACGAATGCCAAATCTATACGGATGTGGATGGTGTCTATACCACCGATCCGCGCGTGGTGCACGAGGCCCGTCGCTTGAAGAGCATTACCTTTGAGGAGATGCTGGAAATGGCCAGCTTGGGTTCCAAGGTATTGCAAATTCGCTCGGTAGAATTCGCCGGAAAATACAAGGTCAAACTGCGCGTGCTATCCAGCTTTGAAGAAGAGGGTGAAGGCACGCTGATTACTTTTGAGGATAAAGACAAAATGGAAAAAGCCATTATTTCCGGAATTGCGTTCAATCGCGATGAAGCCAAGATTACCGTGCTGGGTGTGCCCGATAAACCGGGTATTGCCTACCAGATATTAGGCCCGGTGAGTGATGCCAACATTGATGTGGATATGATCATTCAAAACGTTGGTGTGGATGGGTTGACGGACTTCTCGTTCACCGTGCATCGGAACGATTTTAGCAAGGCGATGGATGTCCTGAAAAACAAGGTGCAACCACACATTGGTGCGCGCGATGTGGTTGGTGATAGCAGAACCACCAAAGTTTCCGTGGTGGGCGTAGGGATGCGCTCTCATGTTGGAATCGCCAGCAAAATGTTCCGTACTCTGGCGGAGGAGGGCATCAATATTCAGATGATCTCCACCTCTGAAATCAAGATTTCCGTGGTAATTGACGAAAAATATCTGGAACTGGCCGTGCGCGTGTTGCACAAAGCGTTCGATCTGGATAAGGAAGACGCATAATCGTTTGACCTTTCAGGTCAGTTCCTTTACTATGCGCCGCCTTCGGAGAGGTGGCCGAGAGGTCGAAGGCACGCCCCTGCTAAGGGCGCATACGAGCTTAAACTTGTATCGAGGGTTCGAATCCCTCCCTCTCCGCCAGGTATCAAGCAAACATGCGCCTTTCGGGGCGTTTTGTTTTTGTGCCTACCTTCATACCACACAAGTCGCAAAAGGCTTGCCGCTTCTTAACAGAGTTGTGCCAGATTTCGGGTAAGTTTGCCGAGCTAATTCTGACTGCCGATATCCGGTTCCACTGCTACCCGCACGCGCATGCTATCGCCCGGATCATAGCCAAGGGCTGTAGTGTAATCGTGGCCGTTGTAGCGATAGGTCACCAGATAGTTACGGATCACGGTCTGCCAGTTGTCTATCAAGGTGCAATGCTCCACTGGGCGGACGCTGTAACTGGAATCACGTCGGCCACTGTTGTCGATGCGGTCGCCGACAATCGCCCCTGTAGCAGCTCCGATAGCGGCACCGGCAATCTGACCATTACCCCTGCCGATCTGGCTGCCCAGCAGACCTCCGGCGATGCCGCCAATGATGGCACCAGCCTCGTCATGTTCTCCAGAATTGTAGTAGGAATCCCGAATATATTCTGTGCGGCACTCTTGGCGTGGAGTATTGATGCGCTCGGATTCAGGCGTAACGGAAAGTACCTGAGCGGTATCATAATAGATGTCATTGGTTGCTACCGGCTGGGCAAGAGTGACCGGTTGGGGTGGCAGTGCAGAAGTTACGGGCGGGATGTAGGTTGGATAGGGATAGACCGGATGGGGATATAAATACCACATTCCGGCGGCGATCCACCACCAGCCCAATCTGCCACCGTGCTGGCCATGGTGCCATCTACCGGTACGCCAAGCGTGAGAATCGATTTTTGCAACGTGCCGAATATCACCACGCCTGCCACCTCTGTCGCCAACATGCTGTACTTCTCCGCCGCGCTGCTCATTACGCTCTGCCTTGGCAGGTATCGATGCAGCAATCAAAGCTGCTACAACCAGCGCCCAGATAACAGGAGTTCGTTTAGTGTTCATGATCTATCCTTTGTTAACGGTTATTTTTGCCATGTGAGTGGCGATCCTGACGTTGATGATGCTCTTGAAAATGATGGTCGAATATTTTTTTCTGGTCTGGGGTCAGCGTGTCATAAAAAGACCGAATAGCCGCCGCATGCCCGGTCATTCTTTGTTCATGAGATTTCATGTTGTCCAGCATTCGATCAAAACGATCCGGTGTACTCAAATTCTTCCAGTCTTGATGTCCGGGCTTTTCCATTTTGACCGGTTTCATTTTGTCCGAAAATTCAGTCCAAGCAGTTTCTTGGCTGGCGGCCAGTTTGAGAGCGGTATGTAGTGCAGACATACGTTTATCAAAATGCGCGCCAGACCCATTATTTTGTTCTTTTCCCCAAAAATGACTACATTCACTTTTAGATGCAGACTGCTCATTGGCTAACACGCTGTTGCTCAGCAGTAAGGCAGCCAAGCCAATGCCAAGCAAGGTACTAATGGTTTTTAGAGTGATATTCATGGCGACTTTCCCTGTATATGTTTTTCGGTTAACGCTTTGGTTTTGCGTAAGTTACATGTTAGGGATGAAATGTAAGCAAAGTGTTTTCGCCAGCAGTAAGTTTGTAAAACTTTGTTTCAATTGGAATGGCTTGCAAATTCTGTACGGTGATAAAAAGCATTGATTACGGGGTGCTCATTTTTGCAATTTCGACTGGCTGGTTGATCAAAAAAGTACGGAAGCTACCGTTTTCCACCCATTTGACCAAAATGTTTATATACGCACGTACATCGAAACACCCAAACCTAACGACAAGATGCTAAGGGTGAAACCGGAAACGGTGGGATGTGCCAAGACCCATTTGTCTATTTCGAGATGCATCTGATTCAAGGGGCGGGTCTGCTTGCGCAGGGTGTACCATTTATCGGTATAAGCTTCTATACACGACAACAAGTTCGGAAAGAACAGCACCAATAAACCCAGCGCCAGACAGATACTATTCCCGACCAGCAAGAACGATTTGGTGTGGCTTGCCAGTATCTTTGCCGTGAAATATGAAAACGGGCCGAGAAACATGGGTTGGAAGAGGCTGGCATCGACACCTCTGAGCAGAAAAATTGAAATGGCGGCACCCAAAATGATGCCGGCTCCGAGCAGGCTTTGGCGCTTGAGCAACACGGGCTCGATGAAGTGCGGCATGGACAGGGGTTTCAATGCTCTGCGTACGGAAAACCACTTGTTCATGAAATCGAAGAATCGCATCATCGTGGCATTACGCGTGGCAAGACTTATGCCCACGACGAAGGAAAAAGCGCTGACGAATATGAAGAACACGAAGACGCAATAAAGGAATACCGGATAAGATATTTGGATAAGCATGACATCTCCCCCCGTTGTTACAGGCAAATAATGTCCCTTCTGTGCAAAGAGTGCTATCAGTGTTTGCCTGATTATGATGTAGGAGACGGGGAGATTTTTCTGTCAGTGTTTGCCTGACAAGGTGAGGAAGATATGCGGATTAAATCAAATAGCCTGAAGGCTTGAATTTGTGAATGGCTGAACTATAAACCGTTATTGGTTTTTCCACGAGGCGGCTGGTCAACGATGAAGCTCGGCAGCACAGTGTATATTCATTGCACAGCGCCATTCTAAACAGCTTGTAGTGTTTTCCGCGCTGCACGGTAGCCATTCGCGCATACTGGGTAGCTTGTCTTTAATGAAGGATTCTATTTTGAGGTGGTATCCCCCAATTCATTGTCGGGTATCTTGAGGTAAGAGATTTCAAATGCCAGCGGCAATAAAAAAACGGGTCTCCGAAGAGACCCGTTAGTTTTCTGTTTTGATGGCCTGCTCTTATCGACGAACAAATCAAATTATAACCGGTTGTTCTATCAGTCGATTGGCAAGTAGCTATATCAGAACGTATGCTTCACGCCAAAGGAAAAAGCAGAAGGCTTGGAGCCAGCGCCGTTCACAAACACAGAACCATTGCCAATGCCTGCATTGCCCAATGCATAAGTGGCATTGGCATCATTACTCAACTGGGTGTAAAGGGCATACGCAGTAGTACGCTTGCTCAGATTGTGGTCATAACCAATCGACAATTGTTTAGCACCCGTGCCGCTAACGCCAGAGCCTGACAAGCTCAAGTTGCCAGCCTTGGCATAGGCAAGCTTAACAGCACCCTCGCCCAAACTGTACTTGCCAGACAGATAGTAGGCGTTATGCCCCAATGTATTTGCGCCTGCTGCCAATCCGACCAGTGCACCAAAATTATCTTTGGTCTTTTCGTACACGCCGTTGACAGTTAAGGCATCCATCGTGTAACCGGCGCCAATCTTCCATGCACTTTCCTTGAGTTTGGTCGCGCCAAGGGCAGGTACCCCAACAGAACCGGGAGCACCACCGAGGTCATGCACTTCGTAGCCAAAATTGACGTTCAGCGGACCATTGCCATACAAGCCGGCCAGCGACCAAGCAGCGCCTTTGGATTGCGAAGCAAGCGTTTGGTTTTCAGCGCCCGCCACATAGGCGATTATGCCGGTAAAACCGCTCATTGCCGGGCTGACGTAAGCGACTACGTCGGGTTGGCGTCCATCGAACGAAGCTGCCGCACCTGTAGAGTTACCCGCAGCGTTTGCAGCACCTGTTGTCAGATTGAGAGAGCCAACCCCGCCGTTTGTGGCTGGAGCTGCCAAGGTATTCGAGCCGCCGCCCATGATGCCGCGATTATCAGCGATGGTGTCGCCGAACACATCCATGCCGCGAGTCGCGATCTTGTATGGGGTGTCGTGGCGACCCAGCAGTGCCGTGCCGAAACCGCCAGCCAAGCCCAGGTAGGTGTTACGGGTGGCAAGCGTGCCGCCTGCATTGTCCATGGCAACCAGTTGCTCGATTTGCCAAGCAGCGGCCAGACCGCCGCCGAGGTCTTCGGTGCCTTTGAAGCCGATACGAGAGGTGTTGCTGGATACTTTTTTGCTGCTAAAACCGTTGGTGCCACCAGTGCTTGTCAAATCGTAAGACATGTTAGCCACGCCATACACTGTAACAGTGCTGGTATCAGCGAAAGCCGGAGCTGAAACAGCGGCAGCAATTGCTAGCGCGATGATTTTCTTTTTCATATAAAACTCCTCGTAATAGTATTTGTTGCGTTTAATTCTCAAGAAGAGAGAATCTTGAACGCATTATCCGCAAAGAGATTTACACCGCAAGTAAATTTCTCCAAAAATCCATTATTAATGTTGTTTTTTTACCACAAATTATTCGCAAGATTAATTTAAACCTAACCACTTTATGATTGACGAGGGATGAATAATGTGTGCTCTGCATTTTCGCGATGTATCCATGACCATCCGGGGCGCGGGTCTTGGAGCGGTGTTTATCACGGTTCCATCGCAAGCTGGCGACTAATTCACTGTACGGTTCATCGTGCGGCATGGCGTAGAATTATGGTAAATCGTGTTGTGGCTAACCCGTTTTTCTGGCTCGTATGGGCGTATGCGTTGGAGTGTGCCTGCGATTTGCTCGGGCGAGCATTTTTCTTGAGATTATGGGCGTCGAGACTGGCGTGACGACCCGTCTGCAAACGACCAGTGCCGCAGCCGCACAAAGCGGAGTTGGAGCAGGGAAGTGGGCTGATGGGAGCCGTGTGTGAACGCGGCAATACGTTACCGAAGGCCGCGGGATTGCGGTGGACTTGGAGACAACGAGGTTGCGGCGCAGACTAACCGATCTTAATAATAAGCGCGTATCGCGATGGTAAGATGTGCGTCCTTAATATTTTCAAGAGTGATAATGAAGCTGGCAATTGCGCAAATCAACAGTGTTTTGGGTGACCTGGGTGGAAATGTTGCAAAGATTTTGCAATACGCCGAGCAAGCCAAACAGCATGGCGCGCAACTATTGTTGACCCCCGAACTCAGTCTGTGTGGCTATCCGCCGGAAGACCTATTATTGCGCGACGGATTTTACCATGCGTGTGAGCGTGCATTGTCCGAACTCGCCGGAAAGATATCGGGTATTGCTGTTGTGGTTGGGCATCCGCATGAGCAGAGTGGGAAACGTTACAACGCGGCTTCTCTGATCCGGGATGGAGCGGTTACTGGGACCTATCTCAAGTATGCCTTGCCGAACTATTCGGTGTTCGATGAAGAACGTTATTTCGATCATGGCGTTGAGCCATGCATTTTTGAGCTAGATGGCATTCGTTTCGGGTTGAACATCTGTGCCGATGTTTGGGGGCCAGAAGCAGCGCTCCGCGCGCGTAATGCCGGTGCGCAAGTGCTGCTGGTGTTGAACGCATCTCCTTATGCCATGCATAAGCAGAAATCCCGCTACCGCAACATTCGCGAACGAATCGCGGAAACCGGTATGGCGGTCATTTATGCCAATCTGGCGGGGGGGCAGGATGAACTGATTTTTGACGGCGGCTCGTTCGCGATGGACCGGCACGGCAGCCTGACTGCGCAGGGCAGGCATTTTGAAGAAGCCTTGTTGATGCTGGAACTTCAAGATGATTTGCGGCCAACAGGGGAAAAGGTTGCAGCATTGAGCGAAGAAGCTAACGTTTATCAAGCGTTATGTCTCGGTGTGCGCGACTATGTCGGAAAGAACCGCTTTCCGGGCGTGTTGTTGGGTTTGTCAGGCGGGATCGATTCGGCGTTGACCCTGGCGATTGCCGCCGACGCGCTGGGCGCGAATAAAGTCCATGCGGTTATGATGCCGTCGCCTTATACCGCGCAGATCAGCTTGGACGATTCGCGCGAGATGGTGAAAACGCTCGGCGTGCGCTATGACGAATTTTCCATCGAGGCGATGTTCCAGAGCTATTTGGCCGCGCTGGCTGCAACTTTCGCCGGGCGCGAGGTGGACACCACCGAAGAAAATTTGCAGGCACGTATCCGTGGCACCTTGCTGATGGCCTTGTCGAACAAGCTCGGTTCGCTGGTGCTGACCACCGGCAACAAATCCGAAATGACCGTGGGCTATGCCACGCTGTACGGCGATATGGCGGGCGGTTTTGCGGTGTTGAAGGATGTCAGCAAAACGCTGGTGTATCGCTTGGCGCGCTACCGCAACACGCTGGGGCAGGTAATCCCGGAACGCATCATCACGCGCCCGCCGAGCGCCGAATTGCGCGCCAACCAGACCGACCAGGACAGCCTGCCGCCCTACGATACGCTGGATGCCATCATGGCGTGCTATGTCGAACAGAATCTCGCGATCCCGGAAATCATCGCGCGTGGGTATGCGGAAGCGGACGTGCGCCGGGTGGTGCACCTGATCCGCATCAGCGAATACAAACGCCGCCAGTCAGCGGTGGGTATCCGCATCACCGAACGCAGCTACGGCAAGGACTGGCGGTATCCGATCACGGTGCAATATCAGGATATGTTTTAAGTGAACCTCTATTAATTCATTTTGCGAGCATCCGCTGCGCGGATTGCCCGCTTAAACCGTTTCCTGGAAAACCGCAGTGTTCGCGTGCTTGCTCACTCCTCGCCTATCAAACTGATAGGTCCTGTCGTTCGCTACGCGGCGACTTATGTTTCATCCAGCAAAACGAGTTTCTCCATGTTCATATAAGTTAATTCCCTTTAAGCGAGAGTTTTGCTACAATGCGCCGCGTTTTGAGATGGGCTTCGAGCCCGTTTTTTATTTGTGGGCAGTAAATTATGGATGTTGTGAAGCTGGTCGAAATAACAGTAAACGGCTTGGGTTATGAGTTGGTGGATGTTGAACGCTCCGGGCGCGGTATGTTGCGCGTGTTCATCGATAAGCCGGAAGGTATATCGGTGGATGATTGCCAGACGGTCAGCAATCAATTGACCCGGTTGTTTCTGGTTGAGAACGTGGATTATGATCGTCTCGAGGTTTCGTCGCCTGGTCTGGATAGGCCTCTGAAAAAGGAAGCAGATTTTGTGCGTTTCGCTGGGCAGAAAGCGCAAATCAAGCTGCGTATGCCATTGGCGGGACGCAAGAATTTTGTCGGCGTGATAGAAGCAGTGAACGATGGAATATTGCAGTTGGATGTGGATGGTAGTCAGGTGATGATTGAGATATCGAATCTCGATAAGGCACGTTTAGTGCCGATTTTTTAGATGTAGGGTGTGTTCCACGCACATGGTGCATCCTGCACATGAAGTAATTAGCCGGAGAAAATAGCATGAGCCGTGAAATTTTGTTGCTGGTGGATGCGCTGTCGCGTGAAAAAAATGTGGACAAGGAAGTCGTGTTTGATTCACTGGAGTCAGCATTAGCCTCCGCAACCAAAAAACGCTTTGAAGGCGAGGCAGATGTCCGCGTTTCTATAGATCGCAATACCGGCGAGTACGAATCTTTCCGTCGCTGGGAAGTGATGGATGACGAAACTTTTGAAACTCCTGAGCTACATATCAAGCTTGAAGAAGCGCAGAAGCGCAATGTTGATATCCAGCTCGGCGAGTTTATCGAAGAGCCTCTGGAATCCATTGATTTTGGGCGCATCGGGGCGCAGGCAGCAAAGCAGGTTATCTTCCAGAAGATACGCGATGCTGAACGCGAACAGGTGCTGGGCGATTTTATGGATCGTAAAGAGCATTTGATTTCCGGTACGGTGAAGCGGCTTGAACGCGGTAATGCACTTATCGAATTTGGCAAAATAGAAGCTCTGCTGCCGCGCGACCAAATGATTCCGAAAGAGAATTTGCGTATCGGTGATCGCGTCAAGGCGCATTTGTTGCGCGTGGATCGCAGCGCGCGTGGCCCGCAAGTGATTTTGTCGCGCACCTCAAACGAATTGTTGGTCAAGTTGTTTGAATTGGAAGTGCCTGAAATCGAAGAAAATCTTTTAGAGATCGTCAGTGCTGCGCGCGATCCCGGTTCGCGTGCCAAGATTGCGGTGCTTTCGCACGACCCGCGAATCGACCCTATCGGTACCTGCGTCGGAATGCGCGGATCGCGCGTGCAGGGAGTTACCAACGAACTTGCCGGTGAACGCGTGGACATCATTCTTTGGGCGGAAGACCCGGCGACTTACGTTATCAATGCGTTGGCTCCTGCCGAGGTAAGCAGTATCGTGGTGGACGAAGAACAGCACAGCATGGATGTGGTGGTCGAAGAAGAAAATCTGGCACAAGCAATTGGACGCGGTGGCCAGAACGTGCGCTTGGCCAGCGAAATGACTGGATGGCGGCTCAACATCATGACAGTCGATCAATCCAACGAAATGCACGCCGAAGAATTCTCTAAAACGCGCGCGGTGTTTATGGAAAAACTGGATGTGGATGAGGAGGTCGCCGATATTCTGGTTCAGGAAGGTTTTAATACACTTGAAGAAGTGGCCTATGTGCCGCTGGAGGAAATGTTGGAAATCGACGCTCTCGATGAGGCAACGGTAAATGAGTTGCGTAGCCGTGCGCGCAACGCCTTGCTGACAGCGGCGATTGCCAGCGAAGAACTGGTGGAACACGGCATTGAAGATTTGCTCAAGCTGGAGGGCATGGACGAACAAACTGCGCGCGCGCTGGCAGCAAAGGGTGTGGCGACTCAAGAGCAATTGGCAGACTTGGATGTGGATGAATTGGTAGAGATTTCGGGTATAGATAGCGAACGTGCCAATGTTTTGATTATGACGGCACGCGCACCCTGGTTTGCTTAAGTGGGTAGTATCTAAAGGACGGTAATGGGAAAATTAAACATAGCACAGTTTGCGACTGAATTGGGATTGCCGGTTGCATTGCTGCTAGAGCAGTTAACGGCGGCCGGGGTCAGCAAAAATCAGGAATCCGACTCGATTTCTGAAAAGGATAAGGCTCAGTTGCTGGAGCATTTGCGTCAAACGCATGGCGCTGACAAACCCACTAAAAAAATTACGCTGATCCGCCGCGAAACCACAGAAATCAAGAAATCCGACAGCTCTGGACGGGCTCGCACCATTCAGGTGGAAGTGCGCAAACGCCGTGTGGTAGCTCCGGCCGTCTCCACTGAAGTTGCCGCACCTGTTGAAGCAGTGGCTCCGCCCAAGAAGGGCAAAGCAGTCAAAGTTGTGGATGAGCAAGAACTGGCGGCACGCGAGCAGGAAGCGCATTCGCAGGCGGAATTGGCAACACGTCAGGCGGCCGAAGCTCAAGCCAAGCAGGAACGCAATAAACGCAAGGCTAACAAAACTGTTGAGCCGCCACCTGTTGTTCCAGAGGCCAAAAAGGTTGAAGAAATTATCGCTGTTGCTACTCCAACGACGGCGGTTGTCGTCGCGCCTAATTTGGCCGATGGTACGCTGCATAAGCCTTCGCCAAAGCCCGGAGACAAGATAGCCAAACCGAGCAAGAAACCAAAACCTGAGGCCAAAAGCAGCCCGTGGGACGAGAAAGGGCACAAGAAACGCACCCCCGTTAAAACCGGAGAGAAAACCGGTGTCTGGGCGACACCGGTCCGTGCGCCGCGCCATGACAAACACAGCAAACATGGGGTTGCGGAATCCACCCACGCATTTTCCTTGCCGACCGAGCCTGTCGTGCATGAAGTGTCAGTTCCGGAAACCATTACGGTTGCCGAGTTGGCTCAAAAGATGACCGTCAAGGCTGCCGAAATTATCAAGGTGTTGATGAAAATGGGTTCGATGGTCACCATCAACCAGGTGCTCGATCAAGAGACGGCAATGATCGTGGTAGAAGAAATGGGGCACGTCGCCAAGGCCGCCAAACTGGACGACCCAGATGCTTATCTGATCGATACCGAAGCGCATCACGATGCGGAACTGGAACCGCGCGCACCGGTTGTCACCGTGATGGGACACGTCGATCACGGCAAGACCTCGCTGCTGGATTACATTCGCCGCACCCGTGTCGCCTCCGGTGAGGCGGGCGGCATTACCCAGCATATCGGCGCATATCACGTCGATACGCCGCGCGGCATGGTCACCTTTCTCGATACGCCGGGGCATGAAGCGTTTACCGCGATGCGCGCGCGCGGCGCCAAGGCGACCGACATCGTAATTCTGGTAGTAGCTGCCGATGATGGCGTGATGCCGCAGACCAAGGAGGCCATCGCACATGCCAGGGCTGCCAATGTTCCGCTGGTGGTGGCGGTGACCAAGATCGACAAGCCCGAAGCCAACTCCGAGCGCGTCAAACAGGAGCTGGTCGCCGAAGGCGTGGTGCCGGAAGATTGGGGCGGCGATACGATGTTCGTCGAGGTTTCATCCAAATCAGGTCAAGGTATCGACCAATTGCTCGAAGGCGTGCTGCTCCAGGCGGAAGTGCTGGAGCTGAAGGCACCGCGCACCACGCATGCCAAGGGGCTGGTGATCGAAGCTCGCCTGGATAAGGGCAAGGGGCCGGTCGCTACCGTGCTGATCCAGTCCGGCACCCTGCGGCGCGGCGATGCGGTGCTGGTCGGTTCGGTGTTCGGGCGCGTGCGCGCCATGCTGGACGAAACCGGCAAGATCGTTAACGAAGCGGGGCCATCCATTCCGGTGGAGATTCAAGGGCTATCCGAAGTGCCCGCCGCCGGTGAGGAATTGATGGTGATGGCGGATGAAAAACGCGCGCGCGAAATCGCGCTGTTCCGCCAAGGCAAATACCGCGGCGTGAAGCTGGCCAAGCAGCAGGCCGCCAAGCTGGAAAACATGTTCGAGCAAATGGCCGAAGGCGAAGTGCGCACCTTGTCGCTGATTGTGAAATCCGACGTGCAGGGTTCTGCCGAGGCGATCGCGCAATCCTTGCAAAAACTCTCTACCGCCGAAGTCAAGGTCAACCTGATCCACGGCGGGGTGGGTGCGATTTCCGAGTCGGACATCAATCTGGCATTGGCTTCCAAGGCGATCGTGATCGGCTTCAACACCCGCGCCGATGCGGCCGCGCGCAAGCTCGCCGAAGCTTCCGGCGTGGACATCCGCTACTACAACATCATCTACGCGATGGTGGACGAGATCAAGGCGGCGCTGTCCGGCATGTTGGCTCCAGAAAAACGCGAAAGCATCATGGGCATGGTCGAAGTGCGCCAGGTGTTCACCGTTTCCAAAGTGGGTACGATTGCCGGTTGCTATGTGCTGGAAGGCATGGTGAAACGCGGCGCCAAAGTACGCTTGCTGCGCGACAACGTGGTGATCCACGACGGTGAACTGGATTCGCTGAAACGCTTCAAGGATGACGTGAAAGAAGTGAAAGCCAATTTCGAGTGCGGTCTGTCGCTGAAGAATTACAACGATCTGATCGTGGGCGACAAGCTTGAAGTCTACGAAATTGTCGAGGTTGCGCGCACGCTGTAATGGGCAACTTTTCCAGGACTGATCGGATTGCCCAGCAGATTCAGCGTGAAATAGCCGAGTTGGTGCGTCTTGAAATCAACGACCCACGTGTGCGCTTGGTGACCATCACCGGGGTGGAAGTGGCGGGCGATTATTCGCATGCCAAGGTTTTTTTCACGCGCATGGATGGCAAATATGCCGAGGCGCAGCAAGGCCTAGAAAGCGCCAGTGGTTTTCTACGCAAGCAGTTGGCGCGCAGTATCAAGCTGCGCATCATGCCGCAACTGCATTTCGTCTATGATTCCTCTGTCGAGCGCGGCAGTCACCTATCGCAACTGATTGACCAGGCGGTGGCCAGCGACAAGCTACATTCCGACAAGCCCTAGTCATCGCTATGGCGCGCACCTTCCGCCCACTCGACGGTGTTTTGTTATTCGATAAGCCGCTGGAATTAAGCTCCAACACCGCGCTGCAAAAAGTCCGTCGGCTGTTTCAAGCCGAAAAAGCCGGGCACACCGGCACCCTCGATCCTCTCGCCACCGGCCTGTTGCCGGTCTGCTTCGGCGAGGCCACCAAGTTTTCCAATGCCTTGCTGGATGCCGATAAAACCTATCGCGCCTTGTTGCGCCTCGGGCAAACCACCACCACCGGCGATGCCGAAGGCGAGATTCTCAGCGAACATCCGGTCGAAGTTCAGCAGTCTGACGTTGATATCGTGCTGGCAAGATTTCGCGGCGATATCCAGCAGCTTCCTCCCATGCACAGCGCGCTCAAACATCAGGGCAAGCCGCTCTACGAATACATCCGCAAAGGTGAAACCATAGAACGGGAGTTGCGCAATGTAGTAATACATGAACTGGTGCTGCATCGCTTCAGCGGCAATGAGATGGATATTACCGTGCGCTGCAGCAAAGGGACTTATATTCGCACACTCGCCGAAGACATCGGCGCATCGCTGGGTTGTGGCGCGCACCTGATCGGTCTGCGCCGCACCGCGATTGCCCACTTCGATTTGAAAGACGCCTATAGCTGGCAGCAACTCGAAGCAATGAGTGAAAGTGAACGTGTTGCGTGTGTGCTGCCGTTGGAAAGTTTGATGCCGGATATGCCCAAGCTGCAATTGGATGCTGGGCAAATCAAGCGCCTGGCTCAAGGGCAACGGTTGGGATTGGATACCGGTTTGCCGGATGGCAAGGTCAGTCTGCAAGGGCCGCAGGGGTTTGTTGGTGTTGGGGTACTGCTGGGCCGCCGCCTGGCCCCCGACAGACTGTTATCCAATGTGGCAAAACAAGCGGCCAATCAGGGATTTTATTGTCCGATACATATTGAGCAATGAGTGATACGATTCTACGGCTGATATGAACCATATAGTGTAATTCAATTGTTTTCTCAAGGAGAATTTTATGCGAATGGCGATGATAGGGCTGGGCAAGATGGGTGGCAACATGGTGCGCAGGTTGCGCCGAGGCGGTGTTGAAGTGGTGGGTTATGACCGTGCGCCGGAAGTGGTTGCGCAGCTTGTCGCAGAGGCAGGCATGCTGACCGCCACCTCGGTGGCCGACGCCGTGGCGAAATTATCCGGCCCGCGCGTGGTGTGGCTGATGCTGCCAAGCGGGGAGCCGACCGAGCAGCAGGTTCGCGCGCTGGTGCCGCTGCTGTCCAAGGGGGACATCATCGTGGATGGAGGCAATTCGAATTACCACGATAGCCAGCGGCGCGGCGCATGGCTGGCGGAGCAGGGCATCGGCTTCATGGATTCCGGTACCTCTGGCGGGATATGGGGGCTGGAGAACGGTTATTGCCTGATGGTCGGCGCAACCGATGCAGTGGCAAAAACCATGAACCCTATCCTGCAAGCCTTGGCTCCCGCCGCGGATCGTGGCTGGGCGCATGTCGGGCCGATCGGCGCGGGGCACTTCACCAAGATGATCCACAACGGCATCGAGTACGGCATGATGCAGTCGTTTGCCGAAGGTCTGGAATTGCTGCGCGGTAAAAAAGAATTTGCGCTCGATTTGGCGCAGATTACCGAGTTGTGGAGACACAGTTCGGTGGTGCGCAGCTGGCTGCTCGATCTCACCGCAGAAGCGCTAAAGCATGACCAGGAATTGACGAAAATTGCGCCTTATGTGCCGGACTCCGGCGAAGGGCGTTGGACGGTGGTAGAGGCAATCGATCAGGGCGTCGCCGCACCTGTGCTGACCCTGGCGTTGCAGATGCGTTTTACCAGCCAGGATGGAACCGGTTACGGTTATCGCCTGTTGTCCACAATGCGCAATGCATTCGGCGGACATGCTGTTAAATCGAGCGGGGATTAAAAATGAAAACGCTGGATCCATGTACTTTGGTTATTTTTGGCGCTGGCGGCAATCTGGTGCGCGTCAAGCTGATTCCATCATTGTTCCGTCTCGAGATGGCAAACCGCTTGCCGCCGCGAATGACTATTATCGCTGCGAGCCGTGCCGTGCGCAGCCGTGAACAGTGGATAGACGAAGTTGTGGCCATGCTCAATGCGAAATATCCGCAGGGTTACGATCAGGAAGTGTTTGAGCGTTTCCGTCAGCGGTTGCATTACCACTCCAATCCGCCGGGCGACCCCGAGTCTTATCGGCGTTTGCAGGAAACGCTGGAAAACAATCCGGCGTTTTCTCCCAATGTGGTGTTCTACATGGCGGTGCCACCTTCCGAGTTTCCCGTGTTCATCGATAATTTGGGCAAGGCGGAGCTGCTTGGTGAAAAGAATGGCTGGCGCCGCGTGGTGATAGAGAAGCCGTTCGGCTACGACCTGTTGAGCGCTCAGACACTGCAAAACAGCCTGTACAAGTACTTGAATGAGCCGCAGATTTATCGTATCGATCATTACCTTGGCAAGGGCACGGTGCAGAACGTGATGGTATTCCGCTTCGCCAATCTGTTGCTGGAGCCGCTGTGGAACCATCATTACATCGATCATGTTCAGATCACTCACTCCGAGACTCTGGGGGTCGGAGGGCGAGCCGGTTACTACGAGGGCTCCGGCGCGTTGCGCGACATGATCCAGAGCCACTTGTTGCAGCTGATGGCTTTGGTGGCGATGGAACCGCCATTGACCATATCCGCCGAGCACCTTCGCGACGAGAAAGTGAAAGTGCTGAAAGCGATACGGCCGATTACGCAAAACTCGGTTCATGCACATGCATTTCGCGGGCAGTACGCCAGCGGCACCATCGATGGCAAAACTGTTCCCGGCTATCTGGAGGAAGGGGATGTGGTGCCGGGCAGCACCACCGAAACTTATGCGGCGCTGAAATTGTTCGTGGATAACTGGCGTTGGGCGGGTGTGCCATTTTATCTGCGCACCGGCAAGCGCATGGCGGAAAACAGTTCGGCCATCTGCATACGGTTCAAAAACCCGCCGCAGGATTTGCTGCGCCGCACACGCCAGGGACCTCAGCAGCCGAACTGGATCATGCTGGGCATTCAGCCCGATGACTGCATGAAAATGGAATTGCAGGTCAAGGTGCCGGGGTTGGACTTGCGCACCCGCGCCATCAGCCTGGATGCTACTTACCGCAAGGAAGGCGACGACGATTTCGATGCCTATGCCGGCCTGTTGCTGGATGTAATGCAAGGCGATCCTTCGCTGTTCCTGCGCATTGACGAAGTGGAAGCGGCATGGCGTGTGGTGGACCCGATCCTCAAGGTATGGGCGATGGAACGCGATTTTATCAATACTTATCCGGCGGGCAGCTGGGGGCCGCGCGGCACTTATCGCTTGTTTGATCGCGAAGACCAATTTTGGCGTCATTCATTGAATCTGGATGGTGCCGATTTACTGGCCTACTGATAGCGGATATCTGATCTTGTGATTCAGGGTTAGGTAAACCCCCGGCTTTGACAGGGGGATATTTACTGACGAGCAGTCGCCGAGTCGGTGAGCCTCAACGTTAGTTGGTGACTCGAGCGTCCGATACTCGAAGGTGGTTGGTTTGTTGTACTACTCCCACGCGACCTCTTTAAGGAAGGCGATCACATGATTGGGAAGCGACTCTTCGGCATACTCTGATTCATCTTCTTCCCAACCAAAATTATCCTGCACCGCTTGGTCACTCAAGTGCAATTGCGTGAAATCCTGTGGTTCGACGGAGTAGAAAAATCCGTTGGGCACGGATTGATGATGCAGTTGCTGTGCGTTCATGTTCGTCTCCTTGCTATCAATGTTTTGTCTCATTCGACGGTTGCATTGTGCGCGGGATGGCGTGTAAATAAAATCAGAAAACGGCTAATTCTTTTGTAGGGAAAAGCCTTATGACCTTGAGGGGGAGTATGCTGCCATTATCCTGATTCACTGCTATTCCAATGCCCCGAATAGCAGGGGGTTTGAAGGCTTTATCGCGCAAGCAAAGGAAGGCAGTATTCAAGTATTAAATCAGAACCGGCAAAGACCGGTTGCCAGATTTATCTGATAGTGAGTTGGACATATCTCACTTGCTGAAAATACGCTAACCTTTTAGACTTATTTTATGTTGGCAAGGCTGCCGCTTGCACTCATTTACATTAACCGTGATACTGACCGAACTGCCACCAGCTCAAACTGGTGCGGTAGTGCGGTCAGGTCTTGGGGGCTGAAGTTAGCTGCCCGCGCCAGACTAGACGCTCAAAACAAGCAAGGAGGAATGAGCCACGGTTCTTCCAGGCTCGCCTTAACAGCAAGGCTAAAGCTGGTAGCTTTAACCTTCTGAGGGACAATAATTTGGGCTTGCACTCCAACGTCTCAAACAAGGAGAAATGATAATTGAAGAGGAATCGCCAGATCAACGGATTGCTGCTTGCAGTCGTTCTGTTTACGGGGCTGTGCGGGTCGGCATTGGGCAAGAATTACGCGCTTCTGATCGGTAACTCCAATTACTCGATCGGGCTTCTCGAAAACCCGGCCAACGATGCCCAGGATCTGGCCAATGTATTGCGTTCCCTCGGTTTTGAAGCGACGATAAAGCTTAACCAGAATGCGGATGGAATGAAAAACGCCATTCGTGAATTTGGCGACAGACTGAAGAACAACGATGGCATTGGCCTGTTTTTTTTCGCCGGTCACGGCGTTCAGGTAAATGGCGAGAATTACCTCCTGCCTGTAGGTTTTCCGTTCCGCAACGAACAGGAAGTAGAACAAAATGGCGTGCAGGCGAATATGCTGTTGCGCTACATGGATGACTCGAAAAACCGGGTGAACGTGGTCATCCTCGATGCCTGCCGCAATAATCCCTTTATCAAGACTCGCTCGCTCAAGACGCGCGGTCTGGCGCCGATGGATGCGCCCAGTGGCTCGATAGTGGCCTTCTCAACCGCCCCCGGAACCGAGGCCAGCGATGGTTCCGGACGCAACGGACTATATACCAAACACTTGATGAGCAATGTCAAGATTCCCGGCCTGACTATTGAGCAGGTATTCAAGCGGACCCGTGAGGGTGTCGAGAACGAGTCGGATAAGGAGCTTGGCCACAAACAGTCGCCGCGCGAGGAAAGCAGCCTGAAGGGTGGAGATATGTATTTTGTGCCACCAGTGAGCAAAACAGCCGCAGGAGCCAGTGCGGAGCAGGTTGAGCTGGCTTATTGGAATTCAATTGCCAATAGCAGCAACTCCGCCGATTTTGACGCTTATCTCTCTCAGTACCCGCAAGGCAAGTTTGCTGAACTGGCAAGAAACCGGATCAAAGAAACGAAAACGGCTACGCTTGCTGGGCGTAACGAAGCCAGAACACTTGGCGACAACTCTTCCTCGCCACCCAAGCAATTGGCCATGGCCAAACCGGGGCGTGTACATAGCGGCGCTGGCAGTTTTAGTTTTGATGACGATACCGAAGGCTCCATCAAAGCGGCGGAGTTTGTTTCTATCTCCTGCCGGGACTTCATCAAGAACAAGCGGGTCAAGCTGCAGGTCGAAAACAGAGGGATTCAGAGCAATGCCTTTCGGCAGTCCATGGAGCAACGCTTGCAATCGCTTGGTGTGCGCGTGGCGGCTGCCGGCAGTGCCGCCGATCTAGTGCTGAAAGGCGTGATTGAAATCACTTCCAGCACGAACCCGCTGCTGGGGATTGGCGCGGTTGATCTCGATGCTGATTTCATGCTGCAATTGCCTTCCGGCGAAGCATTGTCAAACGCAACGGTATCCGGTGGCGCTTTCACGGGCAGCAACAAGAAGAGCGCAGCGCGAGGTGTGTGGGATGAGAAAAGCGAGGAACTCGTGGGAAAATTGTTCAAGGATTATTGTACCGGCCACTGACCAGAATAAAATCAGCATTCACAGGGGGAATCAAATGAAACAGCAACTCTACATGAGTAAAACAATGGGATTTTCGTTTCCTGGTGCGGTCTTGGCCGTGGTTCTTGTTGCCGGCAATGCGGCGCCTGTGTTGGCGGGGCCACCGGTATTCGAGAACCCATCGGCTACCGCCGACAGTGACACCTCAAAGAAGGCCAATCAGATGGCCGACAAGGGAATGTACAAGGAGGTCCAATACGCCAATGCTGGCAGGAAGGGACCCATGCTTGTAGTGATTCCCGGTGAGATCAAGAGCAACAACGCCACGTTTACCCAAAAATTTGGTTCCAACAACATTGCGGATTTTGGCGAACTCGAACTCGGCAAGGCCAACTTTGGAATTCTTGAGCGTTCAAATTTGGGCAACCTTTTGCAAGAATTTCAACTCGCTTACACCATGGGCGACCCGGATCAGGCGCGCAAATATCTGACAAAGGGCAAGCTCAAGACTACCAAGTGGGTCGTCAAGTTTGACGTGCTCAAGGCGGAGCAGGTCGCTCAAGCCAA
This sequence comes from Gallionella sp., assembly GCA_023259035.1. GTDB lineage: Bacteria > Pseudomonadota > Gammaproteobacteria > Burkholderiales > Gallionellaceae > Gallionella. The sequence continues at coordinate 41,054 of JAHFRA010000017.1, read as the reverse complement.
AGAAGGCTTCGATGGTCGGGCCGCAGGCCAGTTGCTTTCCATATTGGGTGGCGGAAGAGGGGGGGCTGCGGCGGGTACAGTCGCCGGATCGGTGCAGACCGGCGAATCTACAGGGGTCTGGATTATTGGCATGCGCTACAAAATCATGGATGCCAATACTACGGAGCAAGTGGCTACCGGGTACACCGAGGAGAAAATGGAAGTTGGCGCTAAGGGTAGTTCGGTGATGGGTGTTTCCTCAAGCCAGCAGGGAGGTCTCACGCTAGATGGGATGGTGCAGCGTCTGGTGCAAAAGCTGGTCTGGGAAATCGATTCAAAGCACAAGTAATACGACTTAACTACTGAGAGAGGTAAATTACAAATGACATTTACAGCGAAGCGGATAGCACTCGTCACTATTCTCGCAAGCCTGAGCCTGAGTGGTTGCGAAACCAATCCTGCCAAGCCGACTGTCGCAAACAATCCGGCTGCCGCAAATAATCCGTCGCCCACAGCTGGCAGCAGTTCGTCGCAAAAAGCCAATCAGATGGCCGACAAGGCCATGTACCAGCCGATTGAATATGCCAACGCCGCGATCAAAGGGCCGCAACTGGTCATCATTCCGGGCGAAATAAAGAGCAACAACGCCACCTTTACGCAGAAGTTCGGTTCCAACAACATTGCCGATTTTGGCGAGTTGGAGTTGTCCAAGGCCAACTTTGGGGTATTGGAACGCTCTAATCTCGGTCCTCTGCTCAATGAATTCCAGCTTGCCTATAACATGGGCGATCCAGACGCCGCGCGCAAAGTTCTACAAAAAGGCAAGTTCAAAACCACCAAGTGGATTGTAAAGTTCGATATCCTCAAGGCCGAGCAGGTGGCACAAGCCAAGGAAGGTTTTGATGGTCGTGCAGTCGGGCAGTTGCTGGGTCACTTGGTGCCCGGAACCGGCGGTGCAGTATCGAGTACGGTTGCTGGATCAGTGCAGACCGCCGAGGGCACGGGCGTATGGATCATCGGTATGCGCTACAAGATCATGAATGCCAATACCACGGAGCAAGTGGCTACCGGGTACACGGAAGAGAAGATGGAAGTTGGCGCAAAAGCGACCTCGGTCATGGGCGTTTCCTCCAGCCAGCAGGGCGGCCTGACTTTGGATGGCATGGTGCAACGTCTGGTGCAGAAGCTGGTCTGGGAAATTGACTCGAAGCACAAGGGGGCGGGCGAGACGCAGAAGACTGCTGCCGAAGCGCAGAAAGCGCCTGCCGAGACGCAAAAGGCTCCTGCCGAGACGCAAAAGACTCCCGGTGCCAAGAAAAAGAAGGCCGCTAAATCTACCAAGTCATCTGTTGCTGCTCCCTCGAGTACAGAAAAATAGGCTGGTGAAGGCAAGCCACTTATGGAGCTACCATACCGGCTGGGTAAATACGAGCTGACCAGGCAGATCGGGGAAGGAGCGACGGGGAAAGTTTATCACGCCCTGGATACTTTCTCTGGTCGGGAAGTAGCTGTGAAGTTGATTGATCAAGCGGTTCTCGCTGATCCAGAGTTTAACGAAGAATGCCGCAAGCAATTCCTCAATGAAGCCTCGCTTGCCGGTCAGCTGGCGCATCCGCACATTGTTGCCATACTGGAAGCATCCGTATCAGAGGATGCCGGGTACGTTGCCATGGAATACGTGCCGGGAGGCAATCTTGTGCGCTATACGTACCCTGATGCACTGCTACCGATCGGAGAAGTGCTGCAGATGGTTTTCAAGTGCTGTGGGGCCCTTGATTATGCATTTCGCCAAGGTATTATCCATCGGGACATTAAGCCTGCGAACATCATGATAGAGTCCGGCACGGACATAAAAATCACAGATTTTGGCGCATCTGTGCTCTACAAGGCACAGGTCACGCAGGTGGTGACTACCGGAACTCCATCCTACATGTCCCTGGAACAGCTTAACGGTCGTCGCTTGACTCATCTCAGTGACATGTATTCGCTCGGAGTCGTGGCATATGAACTCCTCACCGGAGTGCTACCGTTCCAAGGTTACACCATCCTCGAGTTATTTGATGCCATTGCCAAAAAGGATGCCCCGCCGCCGAGCAGCTATCGACCGGAGCTTTCAGCGGAGCTTGACAGGATTATTCTCCGCATGATTGCCAAGAGTCCGGATGACCGCTATCTAAACTGGGCAGACCTTGCGCTTGAGATTGCCGAGATAGGCCGGTTCAGCACATTTCAACAGACTATATCCGATAGCGAAAAATTTAACATGCTGCGCGGAATGAGTGAATTGCGCGAGTTTTCTGATCCGGATATTTGGGAGCTTATTCAGTCAAGCAAGTGGACCAAGCTTCCGGCTAATACCATTGTCTTGCGGGAAAACAAGCCCGGTCAGAGCATGTTTATTTTGGTCTCCGGGTCGCTGAAGGTCACAAAGCAGGGTCGCCTGCTCAATGTCATAAAGGCTGGCGAGCACTTTGGAGAAATGTCCTATATTCGGCGCGGAACAAAACGGCAAGCCACGCTGGAGGCGCTTTCGGACGTAATTATTGCAGAATTTTCATTTCAGGCAATAGAGAATCTGAGTCCCGGCTGTGAATTGCATCTCGCAAAAATTTTATTGCACTCCCTGACAGACCGGCTCGCGCTTGCGGGCGATCGCATTGTGCGGATGCATGGCTAGGGCGCAGTCATGCCTTAACACGAAAAACAGCGATGATCCCAGTTTTCTTTAGAGTTTTTCTGACAGAACCTTTTCCAGTTTGATCTGATCAGCGGTAAAACCACGAATGCCTTCGGCCAGCTTTTCCGTAGCCATGGCATCTTCATTCATTTCCCAGCGATATTCGGCCTCAGTCATTCGCGCCGGACGTGGCTTGGATGCCCCTGGATCAGCCAGATGGCGCACCAACTGGCCTTGTGCAGCATCTAATTCTTTCAGCAAGGTCGGGGCAATGGTTAACCTGTCACACCCGGCCAGTGCCAGAATTTCACCCATGTTGCGGAACGACGCGCCCATGACGATGGTTTTGTGACCATATGCCTTGTAGTATGCATAAATCTGACGCACCGACAACACGCCGGGATCTTCCTCCGCCGGAAAATCACGGCCACTTTTAGCCTTGTGCCAATCGAGAATGCGACCGACGAAGGGAGAAATCAGTGTTACGCCTGCCTCTGCGCAGGCACGCGCCTGGGCAAAACCAAACATTAGCGTGAGGTTGCAGTTGATGCCTTCGCGTTCCAGGATTTCGGCAGCCCGGATGCCTTCCCAAGTGGAGGCGATCTTGATCAACACGTGGCTATTATTCACGCCAGCCTCGTTGTAAAGTCTGATCAGCTTGCGTGCTTTGTGTAGAGTAGCCTCGGTATCGAAGGAAAGTCGCGCGTCCACTTCCGTCGAAATGCGTCCCGGGATGAACTTGAGCACTTCCAGTCCGACATCAACCGCCAGTTTGTCCATGGCATCGTGCGCTTGCTGATCGCGGTCACTGCTTTGTGATTTGGCCCAAGCAATGGAATCGACGATAAGCGGCACATATTCCGGAAGCGTTGCAGCCTTGAGCAGCAAAGATGGATTTGTCGTCGCATCTTGCGGTTGATGATGGCGAATCGCCTCAATATCGCCCGTATCCGCCACAATGGTGGTCATGGATTTAAGTTGTTCCAACAGACTGGCCATACTTCCTCCTTAGCACTTATTTACAGATGATATTAACCTTTAATCGGGTGCCCATGTGGGGCCAATCAATAGTTTTGTACGAGATTATAGATGGCATAACCTTTGCACCGCAGCGACAGATTCAATTTATTCTTCATACGAAACCCCCATGCTCTTTGCGCAGGCGGCTAACTCGGCCAAGCCTTGTTCATAATCATAGCCGCTCACGTGCCGTTCTATCGAAGCCATCGCCTTCTTCATGTCGGCATCTCTGCTCACCATCCGGCATATTCTGGACACTGTATCTCCCGCGCAGGAGTCGAATTGCTCCAGTTGCGATTTAGCCTGAATGATAAGGCTGGTCAGCTCTTCAAGGAAGACCGAGCCGGTCATATCAACAGCAGCATCCGCCCGATTTTCTGGTGCTCGTAACTGAAGGGCTCGGTCAATTGCAGCAAAAAATTGGGCGAGTTCAAAATCAACCGCTGTAAGCAATGATTCAATCCGGGCGCTAGCCATACCCCGAATGGCGGCATCTAACTCTGCGGCCTTGCTATTCAAATTATCAGCCCCCAGTGTTCCCAATAAACCCATCAGCGTATGCGCCAGCCGTTCGGCTTTTCCCCAATCATTTGCCGCGATAGCAGAACGGATTTCATCAAGAGTATTTTGCTGGCCATTGCGGAATTTCTCCAAAATGGCCCAGTAGCCCTTGACGCTGCCGCCCATCCTGAGAACCCCTTGATCCACTTGGACGCCAGGCAAGTTCGGCAGAGTCTCCGATTCCTGCATTTCTTCCGGACCGCGTGCATGGAAAATAGCAGACGGTTGGGCGGGAGTGATCCATTTGGCAAGGGTAGCCACCATCTGATTCGGGACAAACGGCTTGCTGATATGGTCGTTCATTCCGGCCGCCAAGCATTGATTCAGGTCATTCGCCATTACGTTGGCAGTCATGGCAATAATCGGCAAATCGGCAAATCTCGGGTTCTTGCGTATTTCGCGGGTGGCGGTGATACCGTCCATCACGGGCATCTGCATATCCATCAGCACACCATCGAATTTCTCTTCCAAAATCCGTGCAATGGCCTCTTCTCCATTTTCGGCAATGTCCACCGTCACCCCGACCTTCTCCAGCAGTTCCCGTGCTATCTGCTGGTTGATTTCATTGTCTTCTACCAGCAGCAGATAGGCTCCGCTGATTTTCGAGACTAGATCGGGATGAAACAGGGCGGTCGCCGCACGCCGCTTTTCCTTGCCATTGCTGTTGCCGAAGATTTCCATGACCGCATCGAACAGCTCGTTTTGCTGGAATGGTTTGGTCAATATGCCGTCGAATAATTTGCTCTCCAAATGTTTCAGCATATCGCCATAACTGTAAGAGGATACCAGCAATATCTTCGGTGTCTTGCTTAACCCGGCCATTTTCAGGATATTCCGCGCTGTTTCGATTCCATCCATTACCGGCATTTTCCAGTCGAGAACCACAAACTGGTAAGGCATCTCATCCCGTTCTGCTTGTTCGATAGCCTGCAGCGCTTCAAGGCCGTTGCTGGCCATCGTTACCTTGAGGTTGAAAGATTCCAGGTAGGATTGCAGGATGAGGCGGCAAGTTGTGTTGTCGTCCACTACTAGTACGCGCATCCCCTGCAAGTCGATATTCGGAAGATAGCGTTTTTCGGCACGTCGTTCCTCCGCCTTTCCGAAACGTGCGGTAAAGATAAATTTAGATCCCTCGCCGGGCGTGCTCTCCGCCCAGATTTTTCCGTTCATCATTTCGACAATGCGCTTGCTGATTGTCAGACCTAGGCCGGTGCCGCCGAATTTGCGGGTGGTGGTGGAGTCTGCCTGGGTGAAGGCTTGGAACAGCTTGCCGATCTGCTCCTGTGTCATGCCGATGCCGCTGTCTCGAATCGTAAAGCGCAGGACGATGCCATCCGCCGTTTCTTCTTCAACTTCGGCCAGCACCAAGACTTCGCCACTGTCGGTAAACTTGACCGCATTGCCTGCCAGATTGGTCAGCACCTGCCCAAGGCGCAAGGGGTCACCGACCAGGTGGGTAGGGACATCCAACGACATTTCAAACAGGAATTCAAGCCCTTTCTCTTCGGCTTTGGTGGAGATTACCGTCGCCAGGTTGCCCATCACTTCCCGCAATTCAAATGGCACATGCTCCATGTTCATCTTGCCGGCCTCGATCTTGGAAAAATCCAGAATGTCATTGATGATGCCGAGCAGAGAATTGGCGGCGCCATGGACTTTATGCAGGTAATCGCTCTGTTTCGCCGTTAGTTCAGTTTGCATGCACAAATGGCTCAACCCGATGATCGCGTTCATTGGTGTGCGGATTTCGTGGCTCATGTTGGCGAGGAATTCACCCTTGATCTGGCTGGCAACTTCTGCGTGACTTTTGGCCTCCTCGGCTGCTTTCAATTTCTCGATTTCGCGTTCAAGTTCGCTATTGACTGCCGCCAACATCTTGTTCCGGTCTGCTACTCTTTTTTCCAACGCCACGATGCCGTGCGTAACCAACCACGTAAGTGCCGCAATAACGAGTAGCATGAGTATGCCGATTACTATGCCTAATACCTGCGCGTGTTCAGATTTTCCTATCGCTTCTCTTACTGTCCCATGGAACTCTTTCTCTGCAATATCCCTGTACGCCAATGAGACTGACAAGTAGGCATCTCGTGCAGCCCTCATTTTCGCTATCTGCTGCAAGTTTTGGGCATCCGTTTTGGTCGCCAGCCGCCGCGCCACATCAATAGCCAGGGAAAAGTAGGCATCGAACCCGGATCTCAGTTTTTCAATCTGGCTCTTATGCGCCGAGTCAAGTTTTTCCAAAGCTTCATAACTGCTCAGTATTTCAGAAGCCTTGTCTTTTGCGACGTCCAGAAATTCCACTTCGCCGGTTGCTGCCGCCGTATTTAACGCTGTCACAACCTCCTCGTATTTGTTGAGATTTTTGTCGGCCGCTTCAAGTATCGGAAAATCAGCATCGCGAATTTCTCTGAGGAGTGCGTTTCCGTCCGACAACACCAGTGATGAGTAAATCAGGTAAATGCCAAAACACAATGCGGCAACAACTGGAACCAGCAACAGTTTCCAGGTCAATGAATAGTCGGATATCTTTTTCATTTGCTGACCATTCCGCTTCAAGGCTCCAGAATAACCCTGACACTGCTATCCACAGCGCTTTTATCGATATATCCGATGACGTTCGGATTGTCGGCGACAGCGTTTCTGACTGCAACATTGCTTCCCAGCAGATTCGGCGGACGGCCATCGCCCGTGAAAATGATTTTTGCCCAGTATGCGGCGAGCTGCGAGGAGTTCTTTTTGGCTACTTTGGAGTAAAACTCATCCCTGGCTGCATTCCCTTCAGACTGGTCGATAGGAACAACATGGCTACCGTTCGGGAAGGTATCAGTTTTTCCGAGGAAAATTCTTGTGACCTGTTCATGCGTCAGGCGGGTGATGGCGCTGCTGGCGGAAACGATTACAACAACTTCAGCAGATGCGCTCGCGGCAACCAGAAACAAGGGAAGCAGCAAGCCATTAAGGAATATTTTCTTCGGCTCCATGTTGCCCTCGCGCCTAGAACACGAAGTCAAGAACTGCGGAAATCACATGGAATTTTGCCCCATAAAGGATAACTCCAGCCGGCACGTTCGCCAGGTAGCCATTCGAGTTGTCACTGAGATATACCTGATCGTACTGCAATTTGAAATCGGTATTCTTCATGAAGTCCCAGCGCACACCCAGGCTGGCAGTACTCTGTTGTTTCTTGGCTGACTGGATGGCGATTGCCGTTGGCGCCGGGAAGCCGGGAAGAAAAGAAGCCGGGCTATTTTGGCTATATGTCAGATAGGGGGTGAATTTATTGATGCGGTAACCGGCGCTGATATACATCGCGCTAGCCTTAGTGGTCGATTTGCGCTGCATCCACTCGGACATGGCGAACCAGCCGCCAGGGTCATAACTTGCCCCGATGGACAAGTCGGAGTTTGGAGTCCACGCCCCGGTTACTCCTGTCAGGTGGTTATAGGAAGAGGCCTCGCGCTCCTGATAACCAACGCGGAGTGTTGCCGAGCCATACTCGAATGCATCGAAAATTCCCCACAGTTTTCTCGCGGACGATGTGCTGGTTGGGCGTTCATTCGTATTCCTGCCGTAAATGACCTTGATGGAGTTTTCCGCCGCCCCAATGCCAAAGCGGTACGAGGTATCCATTCCGTCGTTGTTCGTTATGGATAGTTGGCGATAAAGGTCAATCGGCGGATGTATCCATGGGTAGCTATAGCCAACTTTTCGGCTGTCGGAGTTCAGGAAAGTAGGCAAGGCTATGCGCCCTACCCGGATATAGGCGTCCGGCGTGAAAGCATATTTCACATTGGCCCATTCGACGGCGGGCCGGTAAGTGCCGTCGGCCTGGTATTCCGAAATCACCTGAATTATGGCCGAAGTTTCAGGAGTGAAATTGGCCGCCACCTGCACGCCGATCCGGCTGTCATTGGTTGCCGACCAGTTGCGGCTGCGACCCGGCCCTTTGGGTATGGTACCGTCCAGAATATAATCCCCCAAACCCTGGCTGGAATGGGATACACCCAGCGTGCTGAACCCGCCAAATTTGAACGTCGGCTGGCCTGTTCCGATAGTATTCGCAGTTGCCGCCTCTAGCCCTGTGCCGCCCCCTCCAATCGCGATAGCAGGCTGATCTTTTTCGGCTGCCTCTGCAACGGCAATGCCTGCGGCAAGGACGAAAAGTACAGCGAGTTTACATTGTGAGGTCATCAGGGTTAACTTTACGTATCAAAATTGCGCTTTATTCATAAAATCAGTTTTGATACTTTAGTACACGATCAGCCATGTGCAAAACTACGAGATGCAAATGGTTTACAAGCCGTGTGCTGCAATTTCGGTACCAATGAGAATGTTCGCTTCACCTTTTAGTTGCACACCTAATGTTTGGGCATGAACCAACTGTTGATGCGTTCCGCATTACACTCCTGTTCAAGTATCACAAAGGGATGCCAACGCTTTCCCGAAATTTTACAGCAAAAATCTCTCAAGAATATTGGTTTACATTTCATAGTGTGAAAATATGTTCACAGTTGCACCGGAATCCAGTAAAGTGCATCCCCCCGTTCCCGACAAGAAGAGCAATAACATGAGTGCAAAAGGACAGCAACTGCAAGACCCATTTCTCAATGCACTGCGTAAAGAACATGTGCAAGTCGCGATTTATCTGGTGAATGGCATCAAGCTGCAAGGCCAAGTCGATTCATTCGATCAGTATGTCGTGTTGCTAAAAAATACTGTTACACAGATGGTCTATAAACACGCTATTTCCACTATCGTTCCGGCACGCGCGATCAATATTTCTTACGAATCCGCTGCCGAGTAATGCAGCAAACATCCACCGACTCTGCGACGGCCGTTCTGGTCAGTATTGATTTCGGTGAGAGCGATCACAGCGAGAGTCTGGAAGAATTGCGCTTGCTGGCTGAAACAGCCGGTGTGCGCACTCTGGCCATCATCGAAGCCAAGCGGCAACGCCCCGATGCGGCATTGTTTGCCGGCAGCGGCAAAATCCAGGAAATCGCCGAACTCGTCGAACGCATGGAAGTTCCGCTGGTCATCTTTAATCATGACCTTTCCCCCGCGCAAATGCGCAACCTGACTGCCAAGCTGAATACGCGGGTAATCGACCGGACCATGTTGATCCTGGATATTTTCGCCCAACGCGCGCAAAGCCATGAAGGCAAGTTTCAGGTCGAACTGGCGCAGCTCAAGTATCTCGCCACGCACCTGGTCGGCATGAATCAGGACATGGGGCAACAGAAACATGCCGTTGGCGCGCGCGGCCCCGGCGAAACCAGGCTGGAACTGGATCGGCGCAAATTGGACAAACGTGTTCATATGCTGAAAGACCGTTTGGGAAAACTCAGGAAGCAGCGTGTGGTGCAGCGCCGCGCGCGCAATCGTGCCGACGTGCTATCGGTGTCGATCGTCGGTTATACCAATGCGGGCAAGTCCACGCTGTTTAATAGCCTGACCCGTGCCAACGCGTACGTCGCCGACCAATTGTTTGCCACGCTCGACACCACTTCGCGGCGCATGTTTATCGAAGGGCAAAGGCCGTGGGAGGGTGATGCCGAAAGCGTCGGGCATCCACCGGCATCCACTTCGAGGAGTGAAATCGTGGTGTCGGATACTGTCGGCTTCATCCGTCACCTGCCGCACTCACTGGTTGCCGCATTCCGCAGCACGCTGGAAGAAACCGTGCAGGCCGATTTGCTGCTGCATGTAGTGGATGCCAACAATGCCAATCGCGATGATCAAATTGCCGAAGTAAATAAAGTGCTGACCGAAATTGGCGCGGCGGATATTCCGCAGATTCTGGTGTTCAATAAAATTGATTTGCAGGATGTGCCGCCAAGTGTGCAGCGCGACGATTATGGTAGAATCGCCCGCATTTTTCTGAGTGCCAAAAGCGGCGCGGGGTTGGATAATTTGCGGCTAGCCCTGGTTGAAACCCTGACCGCGCGCCAAGCATCAGAACGTCAGATATTCGAATCGATTGAAAATAACACTAAACAAGTGAGTGAATAGTTATGGGATTGAATGATCCGCAGTGGGGAAACAAGAACAACGGTGGCCCGCCCGATTTGGAAGAGTTGCTGCGTAAGCTGAATGCAAAAGTAGCGGCTCTGATGGGTGGCAAGGGCAGTGCGGGAAAAGGCGGGGCAGGGGGTTCTGGCGGCGGTTCGTCGATGCCGGGTTTTAACGGCGGCTTGGGCTTGATTGCCGCGATTGCGGTTTTGATCTGGGTGGGCAGCGGTTTTTACATCGTGGACGCAAGCCAGCGCGGCGTAGTGTTGCGCTTTGGCAAGATGGTCGAAACGACCCTGCCAGGCCCGCGCTGGCACCTGCCATTCCCGGTTGAAACCGTGGAAATCGTCAATCTGAGCCAGGTCCGCACCGTAGAAGTGGGCTACCGCGACAACGTCAAAAACAAGATATTAAAAGAATCATTGATGCTGACTGATGACGAGAACATTATCGACATCCAGTTTGCGGTGCAGTATTTCTTGCGTGATCCCGGCGATTACCTGTTTAACAACCGCATGCCGGATGAGAACGTGCGCCAGGCGGCGGAGACCGCGATACGCGAAGTGGTCGGTAAAAACAAAATGGATTTCGTGTTGTATGAAGGCCGCGAACAAGTGGCTGCGGCTGCAACCAAGCTGATCCAGGAAATTCTGGATCGTTACAAGTCCGGTATCGTGGTGAGTAAATTGACCATGCAGAATGCGCAGCCGCCCGAACAAGTTCAGGCCGCTTTTGACGATGCGGTAAAGGCGGGGCAAGACCGCGAGCGTCAAAAGAACGAGGGGCAGGCTTATGCCAACGACGTGGTGCCGCGGGCACGCGGTACGGCGGCACGCTTGATCCAGGAATCGGAAGGCTACAGGCAAAGTGTGATTGCCAACGCTGAGGGCGATGTCAGCCGCTTCAAACAAATTTTGACAGAGTACGAAAAGGCGCCTGCGGTTACTCGGGAACGAATGTATCTGGACATGATGCAGCAGGTGATGGGCAATACCAGCAAAGTGATGGTCGATCAAAAGAATGGCAACAGCCTGTTGTACCTGCCTTTGGATAAATTGATTGAAACTGGTCGCGGTGGAGCGGCGGCAGCCGAAATACCGATGATCGCCAAGCCGGATGCCGCTCCAGTGACATCTCATGGGAACGACAATAGCGCGGCCCAACGCGCGCGTGATTCGTTGCTCAGTCGTGATCGGGAGGCGCGCCAATGAAAACCAATACGGCTAATATTTTGATCGGTGCGGTTGTTGCGCTGATCCTGCTGAGCTTGAGCTTGTTTGTAGTCGATCAGCGTCAATCTGCGGTCGTGTTTCAGTTGGGTGAAATGGTGAGCGTTAAAACTGCCCCAGGCCTGTATTTCAAGGTGCCGCTGATGCAGAATGTACATTATTTTGACTCGCGCATCCTGACGCTGGACACCGGGGAACCCGAACGTTTCATCACCGCGGAAAAGAAAAACGTGATGGTGGATTCGTTCGTCAAATGGCGCATCGTAGACGTGAAACAATACTACGTCAGTGTCGGCGGCGATGAAGTGCGCGCCAAAACGCGTTTGATGCAGACGGTCAATTCCAGTATGCGCGAGGAATTCGGCAAGCGCACCATACACGAAGTGGTGTCCGGCGAACGTGAGAAAATCATGGATGTGCTGCGCGAAAAGACCGACAGCGATGCGCGCAAAATTGGTGTGCAGGTGCTGGATGTGCGATTAAAACGGGTTGATTTTCCGGTTGAAATCAGCGAGTCGGTATACCGCCGCATGGATGCCGAGCGCAAGCGCGTAGCCAATGAATTGCGCGCTTCCGGCGCGGCTGAAGGCGAAAAGATCAAGGCTAATGCCGACAAACAACGCGAGGTGATTCTGGCCGAAGCCTATCGGGAAGCGCAAAAAACCAAAGGCGAAGGCGACGCCAATGCGTCGGCATTGTATGCGGCTGCATTTGGCCGAAATGCCGAGTTTTATTCGTTTTATCGCAGCATGGAAGCCTATAAACAAAGCTTCAAAAACAAGAGCGACGTGATGGTGCTGGATCCGAGTTCTGCCTTTTTCAAGTATCTGAAGAGCTCCGGCAAGGCGGGCAAGTAGTGCTGAGTTACTGGCTGCTCGGTTTGGCGATGATGCTGGTAATTGAAGGTTTGATACCGTTTTTGTTTCCCGACCTGTGGCGCGAAACTTTTCGCAAACTGGTTTCGTTGACAAACGGACAGTTGCGCTTTGTCGGCATCACCGCGATGTTGTCCGGCTTGCTGATGTTGTACTGGATTAAATAATGCAAAATTGGTTACTTCCTGAATACGTCCAGGACATGCTGCCAGATGAGGCATGGCGCGTCGAACAGATGCGCGCGCAGTTTCTCGACCTGCTGCGCAAGTCCGGTTATCAGCTGGTTTCACCGCCGTTGCTGGAATATGCCGAATCATTGCTGATTGATGACAGTCGCGATATGGATTTGCGCACCTTTAAGCTGGTGGACCAGTTGAGCGGACGCACGCTGGCGTTGCGAGCCGACATCACGCCGCAAGTGGCACGCATCGATGCGCACTTGCTCAATCGCCAAGGCGTGGTGCGTCTGTGCTATGCCGGCAGCGTGCTGCATACTCAGCCGGTGGGACTGACGCGTACCCGTGAGTTGCTGCAAATAGGTGCCGAGTTATATGGGCATGGCGGACTGGAAAGCGATCTGGAAATCCAGCAATTGATGTTGCAATCGTTGGGTTTGCTGGGCATTGATAACGTGCACCTAGACCTCGGGCATGTCGCAGTATTCCGCGCCTTGGTGCAACACGCCAAGCTCGGCAAAGAAATCGAAGGTGAATTGTTTGCCGCGCTGCAAAGCAAGGACAGCACTGCTTTGCAGAGTTTGGTGCAATCGCTGGATGCGACATTGCGCAACGCGTTGTTGGCCCTGCCATCATTGTATGGCAACTGTGCCGAAGTGCTGGTGCGCGCACGCAAGTTGCTGCCGGACTATGCAGAGATTCGTGCCGCGCTGGATGATTTGCAAAACACTTCGGGCAAGTTGCTGCCGTTGGTCTCCACCGTGGGCATAGACCTTGCCGATCTGCGCGGCTATCACTATCACAGCGGCATGATCTTCGCTGCCTATCATGCGGGAAGCCACGACCCGATTGCTCTGGGTGGCCGTTATGACGATCTCGGCAAGAGCTTCGGACGCGCCCGCGCCGCGACCGGATTCAGCATGGACTTGCGTCAACTGTATCGTTTGTTGCCCGAGCAAGTTGCAAGGCGCGGGGTGCTTGCACCGTACTTGGATAATTCTGCATTGCGCGACGAGATCGCGAAACTGCGCGCCGCAGGAGAAGTGGTTGTGGTGGACTTGCTCGGCAATGCGGACTTTCGCGCGGAGTTGCAATGTGATCGGGAATTGGTTTTGCGCGACGGTGTTTGGCAGGTTATCGGACTTTGATTTTTCAGGATTGGAAGCTTTGTGATGGCCAAAAATGTAGTGGTAATCGGTACCCAATGGGGTGATGAAGGCAAGGGCAAGATCGTCGATTGGTTGACGGATCATGCGCATGGTGTGGTGCGTTTTCAGGGCGGACACAACGCCGGACATACGCTGGTGATCGGCGGCAAAAAAACCGTGTTGCATCTGATCCCGTCCGGCATCCTGCGCGACCATGTGATGTGTTACATCGGCAACGGCGTGGTGGTCTCGCCGCAGGCCTTGCTCAAGGAAATGGACGAACTGAAACAGGCCGGAATCGATGTCTATGGCCGTCTGAAAATCTCCGAAGCCTGCCCGTTGATTTTGCCGTACCACGAAGCGATCGATAAGGCGCGCGAACTGGCGAAAGGCGATGCCAAAATCGGCACCACCGGACGCGGCATCGGTCCAGCCTATGAAGATAAGGTGGCGCGCCGCGCGATTCGCCTGCAGGATATTTTTTATCGTGAACGCTTTGCCGCCAAGCTGGGCGAAGTGCTCGACTATCACAACTTCGTGCTGAAAAATTATTTCCATACAGGAACGATAGACTTCCAGAAAACTCTGGAAGAAACCCTGGCGCTCGGTGAGCGCATCAAGCCGTTGGTGATGGACGTCCCGCGCGCCTTGTATGAAGCCAATCAGGCGGGCAAGAGCCTGTTGTTTGAAGGCGCGCAAGGCGCGTTGCTGGATGTGGATCACGGCACCTATCCATACGTCACCTCCAGCAACTGTATCGCCGGTGCGGCATGCGCCGGCGCCGGAGTGGGGCCGCAGGTGCTTAGCTACGTGCTGGGCATTACCAAGGCTTACACCACGCGGGTTGGCTCCGGCCCGTTTCCGACGGAACTGTATGACGCGGTCGATAAATGCGATCCGATTGGCGAAGGTTTGGCCAAACGCGGACACGAATTCGGCTCCACCACCGGACGTGCGCGCCGTTGCGGCTGGTTCGATGCGGCCGCACTCAAGCGTTCGATCCAGATCAACGGCGTATCCGGCTTGTGCGTTACCAAGCTGGACGTGATGGACGGCATGGAAGCTGTGCGCCTCGGTGTCGGCTATCGCATCAATGGCGTGAGCAGCGATATTTTACCGGCGGGTGCGGATGCCCTGGCGGATTGCCAGCCGGTGTACGAAGAAATGCCGGGCTGGAGCGAAAGCACGGTCGGTGTGCAACGCTATGAAGACCTGCCGCAAGCCGCGCGCAATTATCTGGAGCGTATTGCACAAGTATGCGGAGTGCCGGTGGACATGGTTTCGACCGGACCGGACCGTGACGAAACCATCGTGCTGCGCCACCCATTCAAATAAGTTGGCAGGCAGGCATAGCTGTGGTGAGCAATTGCCACGGATTTGCTGAGGCGGTATCGCCATGAGAATCCTGTTCCTCACCCACAGCTTCAACAGTCTGGCGCAACGCCTGTTTATTGAGCTAACGCGGCGCGGGCATGAAGTATCCATCGAGTTCGACATCAACGATGCGGTCACGGCGCAAGCGGTCGGGGTTTATTGCCCCGACCTTATCATCGCGCCATTTCTCAAGCGCGCCATTCTCGAAACGGTGTGGCGCAACCACGTTTGTTTCGTGGTACACCCCGGCATCGTCGGCGACCGCGGCCCGTCGGCGTTGGACTGGGCGATCATGCACGATTGCCCGGAATGGGGAGTCACGGTGTTACAGGCCAACGGCGAAATGGATGGCGGCGACATCTGGGCGGCGGAAACTTTCCCGATGCGGCTGGCGAAAAAAAGCAGCCTGTACCGCAACGAAGTGATCGAGGCGGCGGTAAGCGCGGTGCTGAAGGCGGTTGAGCGTTTTTGTAACCTGGATTGTTCCGATGAACAATCACACAAAGCCGTTCGCCCTGAGCATGTCGAAGGGCATATTCTTTCAACGCAGGTGGTTCGACAGGCTCACCGCGAACGGCCTAATGAACAATCTGGATTCAAACCGCAGCCGTTGGACTATTCACGCCCAGAGGTGCTTGGCAGGTTGCATATGCCGATCAGGCAGGCCGACCGTACCATCGACTGGAGCCGCGACGACACTTGCACGGTGCTGAAAAAAATCCACGCCGCCGACGGGTTTCCGGGCGTGCTTGATACGTTATACGGCGAGGCGTATTACCTGTTTGATGCTTGCGCCGAAGACACGCTGCGCGGCAGCCAGCCGGGCGAAATTATCGCGCAACGCAACGGCGCGATCTGCCGCGCCACGCTCGACGGCGCGGTGTGGATCGGCCATCTGAAGCGCAAAACCGAAGAAGAGCTTGCACTCAAGTTACCGGCTACGCTGGCGCTGGAAGGGCATCTCGGCGACGTGCCGGAAGCGCCGCTCGATCCGTTTTCGCCATGCAGCGGCGAGACTTACCGCGACATCTGGTTCGAGCAGAAGAACAACGTCGGCTATCTGTACTTTGATTTTTACAACGGCGCGATGAGCAGCGCGCAATGTGCGCGGCTGCGCGAGGCCTACCTGGCCGCGACACAACGCGAGGTACGCGTGATTGTGTTGATGGGCGGCGCGGATTTCTGGTCGAACGGCATCCATCTCAACTGCATCGAAGCCGCCGCCAGCCCGGCGGATGAATCGTGGCGCAACATCAACGCGATGAACGACCTGACGCGCGCCATCGCTACCACCGCCAGCCAGCTCACCATCGCCGCGCTGCAGGGCAACGCCGGGGCGGGCGGCGTGTTTCTGTCGCTGGCGGCGGATCACGTCTACGCGCGTGCGGGTGTGGTGTTCAACCCGCACTACAAGGGCATGGGCAACCTGTACGGCTCGGAATATTGGACTTATCTGTTGCCACGGCGCGTGGGCGAGGCGCGGGCGGCGGAACTGACGCAGAACCGCCTGCCGGTGGGTGCGGCGGAAGCGCAAAAAATGGGGCTGATCGACGACTGTTTCGGAGCTGATCGGAAAGATTTTTTGGCAAGGATAGCGCAGCTCGCCGAAGGGTTGGCCGCCAGCCCGGATTACCCCGCGCTATTGCACGAGAAGGTTGCGCGGCGCGAATGCGACGAACGGGAAAAGCCGCTGGAGGCCTACCGCGCGGCAGAACTGCAACACATGAAGCTCAATTTCTACGGCTTCGATCCCAGCTACCACGTGGCGCGCTACAACTTCGTGTACAAGATACCACATGCCTGGACGCCACTGTATCTGGCACGGCACCGCCGCATTGCTTCTTCATTGGCTTAGGCATCACACCCGTGAGGCTTCGAAGCTTGCGTCCAGATTCAGGTCGTCGCAATAATCGAGGAAATTTCCACGCAAAGTGGGAATGTGAACGTCGGCATGAATGCCCACCGTCATGATGACGGAAAACATCGATGTGCCGGTGTGTGGCGCCGGATAGGTGTCGGTCTGAAGCTCCTCGATATTGATACCGTTCTTGGAGAAGAAAGCGGCCAGATTGCGCACGATGCCGGGATGGTCCATGGCCACCACTTCCACTGTATAGGGAATAACCGGTTGCGTCCGATCCCGTTTCTGGGTTCGTTTGTGAATAATGGTGAGCCCCAGTTGGTCGCCCAGCACCCCCATTTGCCCCTCGATCTTGGAAAGTGCGTTCCATGGGCCGGAAAGCAGCATGATCAGAGCGAACTGCCCGCCCAGTACGGCCATACGGCTTTCTTCGATATTGCATCCGCTCTCGGCGATTTTGCTCGAAAGTCGATCAACGAGACCGACTTTATCTTCTCCTGAAGCAGTGATTACCAGATAATTATTTTGCGTGTCAATGGCCAT
Source organism: Gallionella sp. (assembly GCA_023259035.1). Classification (GTDB taxonomy): domain Bacteria; phylum Pseudomonadota; class Gammaproteobacteria; order Burkholderiales; family Gallionellaceae; genus Gallionella. The sequence continues at coordinate 23,599 of JAHFRA010000017.1, read as the reverse complement.
GGGTTGCTGAAATACAAGGATTGAATGAGTCCGAGTGTAATGCCCAAAACGATAATGCGCCAGTGAGAACAGGAATGCATAAATAACCCCGGCATGCTATCTACTCCGCCATTGAACTGTCGCTGAACTGCTGGAGGGGTATCTAAATCGGGCTTGCAGCTTGCGTTTGGCTGACACTAATAGGTGGCTAATATGGCTCAATCCGTGCTACGCGGTGGTGTCTACCTTCAGACCGAGCCGTGTGTCGCACTCTGTTGAGGAATGATTGGCATCCGTTTGAATATTTTTTTCGTCCATAGCATCGTTGCCGGTATTTTTTTGCGCAGACTTCACCTTGGCATGGTTAGGTTTGCGCCTACCAAGCCGGTTCTCGATAAATTTGACGCTGCCTATCAAATCCATGATTTGCTCCCATATTATTAGTAATATCGGCAAACCCGTTGATTTCTTTAAGTATCGTGCTGGCAACCTGTGGGGATTGGAAAAACCCGGCAGCAATTTATGTTATTTCTCCGGCAAGTTGTATGGAGACCATCGCTCGGCAAGATGAAAACTGATAGCATAACCTCACCTCTTTTGGAAGGTAAAAAACCGAGGGAAGCTTAGTTGCAAATACAGTTAATGTTCGATTTATAAAGGATTGCAATGCGTAAAGTTATTTTGATGATGTTGCTGGTTGTTGCGAGTAATAGTGCGATGGCGGAGTGGGTAAAAGTAGGCAGCAATGAAAACACTGTCATTTATGTTGATCCCAGCACTATTCAAAGGACTGGAAATATGGCGAAGATGTGGCATCTGACTGACTTTACGACGCCCAGTAAAGATATGGGCGAGGCGTATCTGTCGACGAAGGATCAAAATGAATATGACTGCAAGGAATTAAAGTTGAGAAGGCGTGCTTCCTCCGAGCACTCTAAAAACATGGGCAAAGGTAAAGTGGTTTACAAAGATTCTTATACATCAAGGTGGAAGCCAGTCCCGCCTGACAGCGGTCTCGAAATTTTGTGGAAATTTGCCTGTATCAAGCGGTAGTTTTTTGAGAGCCAGCCTCCACTGAGGAAAGCTCCGGCACCGCAGACCGATGGTACCATTTCGATACTTCCGGAGAGAACCGGCAACGGCATTAGTCCGGCAGTTATTTTAGCGAAAGTATCCAAGCCACGGTTATTTTATATTCCTCATCTGTCATCTTGCCAAGGTTTGCCGGCATCATTACTTTGCCCCATACACCGGAACCGCCACCTTTCACTTTTTTGATCAGTTTGGCTTCAGCGCCTGCGTCGCCTTTATATTTTGCGGCCACATCCTTGTAGGCTGGCCCAACGACCTTCCTGTCCACGGCGTGGCAGCTCAAACAACCGGCTTTTTTTGCGTTTTCCAATCCGTCAGCAAGCACTGGTGTACTGAGACAGCAAGCGGCAATTCCCGCAATGATCAAAATCCGTTTCATTTTATTTTTCCACAAAGATAAAAATCTGATAACAGTTCGTTAACAAGGCGGCTCAGCGAGATTGCCTGTTTTAAGCCGCAAACATTTTGTGATAAAACAACCACGCATTGCTTGATGCAAATCAAATTTCGACAGATCGGCGCTACCAGTATTTGGGTTTAATGATATGGGTTTAATGATCACTGATCGATCACAAAAATCGGATACCATTGCTAACCATGAATAATTTTCTTGCGGGTGACATCGGCGGAACCAAGACGCGCCTTGCGGTCATTGGGGTCTGTGGCACGCAAGTTCGGGTTGTGCATGAAGCCGCTTACCCGAGCCGCAACTACGCCGCGTTTGAAGCATTGCTCGGTGATTTTCTTTCCGGCATCGACGCTCCTGCTGATGTTGCCTTCGGCATTGCCGGCCCGGTGCAGGGCAGGGTAGTGCAGACCACCAATCTGCCATGGCGCATCGATGCCGATGCGTTGCAACGGCAGTTTGGTTTTGCGCGCTGCACGTTGCTCAACGATCTGGAAGCGACGGCTTATGGCCTGCCTGCCTTGGGGGCGAATGACCTGCTGACTTTGCAAGCCGGTGTGCCGGGCGCCAGCGGCAATGCCGCCGTGATTGCCGCTGGCACAGGTCTCGGCGAGGCAGGTTTATTCTGGGATGGGCAACATCACCAGCCGTTTGCCACAGAAGGCGGACACGCCAGCTTCAGTCCCGGCGATGAACTGGATATTGCATTTCTGCGCCATCTGGGTGAAACAACTGATAGAACTACTAGCCATCTGACTAACCCGGCAAAGAACGCTGGGCAAGTCATTGGTTATAGCCATTCGACTGAGCTGCAAAAGACCGCAGCCAAGCCTGTCCTGAGCGTAGTCGAAGGGCCGCTGGTTATCCGGCAACAGCATCGGCATGTCAGTTGGGAACGCGTCGTTTCCGGTATGGGGTTAGTGAGCCTGCACGAGTTCTTGTGCCAGCACCGTCATATCGAAGCACCGCAATGGCTGGCGGAAGAAATGCACGGCGGCGATGCTGCGGCTGCCATCTCCGCTGCCGCATTGTCCGGCCGCGATGAAATCTGTGCCGAGACGCTGGCGCGGTTCGTGTGCCTGTATGGTGCGGAAGCGGGCAATCTCGCGCTCAAGGTGATGAGCTGCGGCGGGCTGTATCTGGGCGGCGGCATCGCGCCGAAAATTTTGCCGCTATTGCAGAACGGTGCGTTTCTCGATGCGTTTTTGAATAAGGGCCGGATGCGTCCGCTGCTGGAAGCCATGCCGGTCAGGGTGATCCTGAACGACCGCGCCGCACTGTTCGGCTCGGCGCTGCGCGCCGCACAATTCGCCAGAGATGCAGCATGAATATTGATAACTTGCCGAATGCCAAGGCCGTTTATGTCCACGACACTCTCGATGATCTGAGCCTCGCGGTCGCGCAACGCGTCAAAGCATCGGCAGCGCAGGCGATCGCTGTACGCGGCGTGTTCCATCTTGTATTGGCCGGAGGCGAAACGCCGCGCCGCTGCTATGAAAAGCTGCGCAACCTCGCCATTGATTGGGCGCATGTGCAGATATATTTCGGCGACGAGCGCTGTTTGCCCAGAGGCGATGCACAGCGCAACGACACGATGATCCGCGCTACCCTGCTGGAGCATATTGTTATTCCGCAAGCCAATATTCACTGTATTCCGTCCGAGTTGGGTGCGCAGGATGCCGCCGCCGCTTATGCGGCTATGCTGGAGCGGGTTGCGGCGCTGGACATGGTGCTGCTGGGCATGGGCGAAGACGGGCATACCGCCAGCCTGTTTCCATGCAATCCGGCCACCGAAAGCACGGCGCTGGTCGTGCCGGTATTCAATTCTCCCAAGCCTCCCCCAGAGCGGGTTTCGCTCGGCATGAGAACATTGAGTGCGGCGCGGCAGAAAATATTTCTGGTGGCGGGCGCGGGAAAACGCAGTGCATTGGAACAATTGTCGCGTGGAGTATTGTTGCCCGCAGCGCGCGTTGCGGCTGCCGAATGGCATCTTGACCGCGCGGCGTTACCAGGGTGATGAGAAGCACTGCCCGCACAACTCGAAAAGTGCCGTAAAATTCTGAAGGGCATGATCCTTACGCTATAATCCGCATCCTTCGCGCAAGTACAATTCTGATTTTTGGCTGGACATAAACCATGAATAAAAGCACCCCGTATGTTTTACAAGTCCGTCCGAAAATTCCCGCGCGCTTGGCGCGTCTTGAGGAACTCGCAAACAATCTCTGGTATAGCTGGGATCGTCCTACCCGTGCATTGTTTGCGCGTTTGCATCCAGGCTTGTGGAGAGCCACCGGGCAAAACCCCAAAGCATTTCTGAAGCGTGTAGATCAGCAACGGCTACTGGATGCAGCAGAAGATCAAGTGTTTATTGGTAATCTAAACCGCGTATTGGCGGCCTACGATACCTACCACGATAACCGTTTGCCGACAGGCGGCTCGGACTGGCTGCGCAAAGATGACTTGATCGCCTATTTCTGTGCCGAATTCGGCTTTCATGAAAGTTTTCCGATTTACTCCGGCGGCCTGGGCATATTGGCAGGCGACCACTGCAAGGCCGCAAGCGACCTGCGCCTGCCGTTCATCGGCGTCGGCTTGTTGTATCGTCAAGGCTATTTTCACCAGACCATAGACGGTGATGGCAACCAGATTGCCACCAACAGCGATTCTCATTTTGAAGACCTGCCCATCGTTCCGTCCAAACTTGCCGATGGTTCGGAAGCCTACACTTCGGTCGACTTGCCCAATCGCAAGCTCAATATCAAAATCTGGCAGGCTCAAATCGGTCACATCACGCTGTATCTGCTCGACACCGATCTGGAAAGCAACAACGAGCATGACCGCGACATCACGCACCGTCTGTATGGCGGAGATAAAGTAATGCGCCTGGAGCAGGAAATCGTGCTCGGCATCGGCGGGGTACGCGCCTTGCAAGTGCTGGGATTGAACCCGACGGTGTGGCACATCAACGAGGGACATGCGGCGTTTTTGGTGCTGGAACGAATCGGTCATAAAATTACCAACGAGGGTCTGGATTTTGCATCTGCTCTCGAATGTGTGGCGGTCAACACGATATTCACCACACATACACCGGTTCCGGCCGGGCACGATTATTTCAGCGAAGGGCTGATGCAGGCCTACTTTGGACAGTATTATTCGGAATTAAAACTAACCAGTGATGAGTTTCTGGCTCTTGGGCGCACCAAGAACAGCTCGGATTTCAACATGACGGCACTGGCGATTCGCGGCACGCGTTTCAATAATGGCGTATCGCGCATTCATGGCGAGGTATCGGCCAGAATTTGCGGTGATATGTGGCCGGAAATTGAGCACTATGAGAACCCGATGACTTATGTCACCAACGGGGTTCACGCGCCGACCTTTCTGGCGACTGAGTGGATCGAGTTGCTGGAGCGCCATCTCGGATCGGAATGGAGTGCGCGCATGAACGACGTGGAATTCTGGGAAGGTGTCGAGCGTATTCCGGACCACTTGTACTGGAGCGTACGCCAATCGATGAAGGCAAAAATGTTGAACATGGTGCGCGAGCGCATCAGCGTGCAACACTTTCGCAATCAGGGTTCCGAGGCCCACCTGGATCGTTTGCTCAAGCACGTCAATCCGGAAAACCCCAACATTCTAACCGTCGGCTTCGCGCGCCGCTTTGCGACATACAAGCGTGCAACCATGCTGTTCGGCGATCTGGATTGGCTGCGCGAAATCTTGGGCAACCCGGAACGCCCAGTGGTGTTCATCTTCGCCGGCAAGGCACATCCTGCGGACATCCCGGGGCAGGACCTGATCCGCCGCGTCACCCACATATCCAAGATGCCCGAGTTTGTCGGCAAGATTTTAATGCTGGAAGGATACGATTTGGCCATGGCGCGCAAACTGGTTTCCGGCGTGGATGTCTGGTTAAACAATCCTCTGTATCCGCTGGAAGCCAGCGGCACATCCGGCATGAAGGCAGGGGTCAACGGCACCATCAATCTGTCTGTTCTGGACGGTTGGTGGGGCGAGAGCTATGACGGCAAAAATGGCTGGGCGATCAAACCGGTATCGGAATCGTTAAGCGAAGAAATTCGCACCCGCGAAGAAACGCGCACCCTTTATGAGTTGCTGCAAGACCATGTCGTGCCGCTGTACTACGAGCACGGCAAGATGGGTTTTTCACCGGACTGGGTGAGGATGTCCAAACACTCGATGGCGACCATCATGCCGCGCTTTAATTCAAAACGCATGGTGGGTGAATATCTTGCCAAGTGTTATCTGCCGGCCAGCAAGCAACATCGCCTGTACCGGGAGGATACATGCAAGAATTCATACGCAGTTGCCGAGTGGAAGGCGCGTATTCGCCACGCATGGTCGGGTGTGACGCTGCGCCGCCTGGATGTCGAACACAAGGAAATCGACTACGGTGGCAGTCTGCGCTTTGAAATAGGGGTCAAACTGAACGGGCTTCAACCAGTCGACGTATTGGTGGAAATGCTGTTGGGCCTGCAAACCAAAAAGGGTAAGCCGGAGAGCTTGTATCATTATTATTTTGAATCAACCGGTATCACGAATGAAGCGGGCGAAGAGGTGTTCGCACTGGAGGTGCAGCCGGAACAATGCGGCAGGCTGGAATACCGTATCCGCGCATACCCAAATCATGAGATGCTGACTCATCCGTTTGAATTGGGCATGATGCACTGGTTGTAAGCCAGGCCTCCGCACAACTACTACGCTTGGTGATACTGCGTCAAAAAGTGGCTCAAAATCCTCATGTATAACTGAATACATTCCGGTTTCTCGCCACTTTTTTCCTTGTCTGACCTGCGCTCGTCACGTTGTGCAAAGGCCTTCAACGTTTGAAAATAAATATAAAGTTTGAAAGTGCCAAATTGAAAGTCCTGTTCGCAACCTCCGAAATCGCTCCGCTAATCAAGACCGGTGGTTTGGCCGATGTCAGCAGCGCGCTGCCCGCAGCCTTGCGCGCCATCGGTGTGGACGTGCGCGTGCTGGTGCCGGGATACCGGCAGGTTATCGCGCAACTACCGGAGCAAAAAGTCCTTGCGACTTTTGATGCTTTGGCGGATTTTCCGGCTGCACGCTTGCTGTCCGGCACAGCGGCCAATGGCGTACCGCTGCTGGTACTGGATTGTCCGGGTTTGTACCAGCGCGACGGCGGGCCTTATCAGGATGCCGCCGGCAACGACTGGGCGGATAACGCATTGCGTTTCGGTTTGCTCTCCAAGGTGGCTGCGGTGCTGGGCAGCAGCGAATCCGCGCTCGATTGGCATCCAGACCTGGTGCATTGCAACGACTGGCAGACCGGTTTGACCCCGGCCTATCTTCATTTTGCGCACGGTTCCGTGCCAAGCATTCTTGCCATTCACAACCTGGCTTTCCAGGGGGTATTCCCGCCCGCGACGCTGGGCCAGTTGCATTTGCCGCTTTCCTGTTTCGGCATCAACGGCGTGGAGTTCTACGGCAGCCTGTCGTTCCTCAAAGCGGGCTTGTTCTACGCAGACCACATCACCACCGTCAGCCCGAACTATGCAAAAGAAATCCAGCAAGAGGCACTCGGGTTCGGCATGCAAGGGTTGCTGGCCATACGCAACAACGACCTCACCGGCATTCTCAACGGCATCGATACCGGCGAGTGGAATCCGGCCACCGACAAATATCTCGCCAAAAAATACAGCAGCACACGCATGACCGGCAAAGCCATCAACAAAACAGCGCTGCAAAACCTGCTGGGCCTGAATGTTGCGTCGGATGTGCCGCTGCTCGGCCTAATCAGCCGTTTCACCCATCAGAAGGGACTGGATTTGCTGCTGGAAATTGCGCCGTCCCTGACCGAATTGCCGGCACAATTGGTCATGCTGGGAAGTGGCGAAACAAAAATGCAAGAAGCCGCACAAGACATGTCACATCGCTATCCCGGCATGATTGCAGCGCATATCGGTTTCAGCGAAGCCCTTTCGCATCGGATTGAAGCCGGAGCAGATATGTTCATCATGCCGTCGCGCTTCGAGCCGTGTGGCCTGAACCAGTTGTACAGCCAATGCTACGGCACCCCCCCCGTTGTTCATGCCACCGGCGGCTTGGTCGATTCGGTGGTGGACTGCACTGCGGAAACGCTCAAGGACGGCACTGCCAGCGGTTTCACCTTCAGCGGCATGGCTGCCGAAAACCTGTTTGCCGCGATACAACGTGCGGTTGACCTCTACCGCGACCAGCGCAACTGGAAAGTATTGTGCAAGAACTGCATGGTTAAAGACCTCGGTTGGGAAAGCAGTGCCGAAACTTACAAGGCGGTGTATCTGAAAGTGCTGGGGCGCTAGAGCCGGGAAGTTAACACTGCGGTTTTCAGAATTATGTGCAGGTCGTGTTTTAGCCCGACATGCCGGGTTGGCTTTGCATAGCCAATCGACTAAGCGGCAAGTCGCTGGTTAAAACCCGATCTGCAACGGCCGCAGTTCGCATCCAAATTTGCTTGCAAAAGCTGCAATTCAAAATCGAGTCCGACGGTCAATATGCCGAATTGCATAGATAGTTCGGCATATATACTTTGAAACGAATTGCTGATAACGTCTTAATGATCCGTGCGACTTCAAGATCGCCATCAACCCCAAGATATTGCGAAATGGAAAAATGGCTTCCATAAAGATTCCCTCGGTTTCCAAAAAGATTGGGCTGACGATATCCGTGTTCTTTTTGCTTTTTGTTGTTTTTAGTATCTACGTTTACACCGAAAAGCAGGTCGATCGCGCAAATGAGCGGCGGCAAGCCTCCTATCAGTTGGCGGATCAATTACGCCATAGCTCAGATGAGCTTACCCAGATGGCCAGAACCTACGTGGCGACCGGTGATCCCCGCTACAAAAAATACTATCAGGACATACTGGACATCCGTGACGGCAAGAAACCGCGACCAGAAGAATATTCTCATGTCTATTGGGATATGGTGCTGGCAAACACTCAATCACCACGCATGGAGAGCGGTCGTGACATTGCCCTGCTGGACTTGATGCGCCAGTCAGGTTTTACCGACGAGGAGCTCGGCAAACTGGCTGAGGCTAAAGCAAATTCGGATGGTTTGGCCACTTTGGAATTCGAGGCCATGAGACTGGCTGAGTCCGTCGGCCCGAATGCGGAAGCCAAACGGGCGAGGGCGGTTTTAATGCTGCATGATGAAAACTATCATCAGGCCAAAGCAGCGATCATGCAGCCTATCAACGATTTCTTTCACTTGATGGACAAGCGAACTATTGCAGATGTCCATAGGGCGGAAAATTTCGCCCTGATGTTTCGAATACTATTTATCGTGATCGCATTCTGGGCAATCTTTATGCTCTTGAAAACCCATGAAGCATTGCGCGCAATACTTGGGGGATCTGCTGACGAAGTTCATGCAAACATCTCCAGAATCGGTCGCGGTGACTTCGCTACCTCCATCACGGTTGCGCCCGGCAAGGAAAACAGCGTACTTGCGGGTCTGTCTGAAATGCAGAACAAGTTGCAAGCCCATGAAATCGAGCGCAAGCAAGCGGAAGAATCTCTACACCGATCCGAGACCAAACTTCGCACGCTCTACGAGGCAACCAGCGATGCGGTGATGCTGGTGGGTGAGAAAAACTTTCTCGATTGCAACAAGGCGGCGCTGGCGATGTTCGGCTGCGCGACCAAGGAGGAGTTTTGCACAAAACACCCCGCCGATATATCGCCACCGGAGCAGCCGTGCGGCGGAGATTCCAGAGCGCTGGCCGACCGGAATAACGCCACGGCGATAGAAAAAGGCAGCAATCGTTTCGAGTGGGTATGCCGACGCATCGACACCGGCAAAGTTTTCCCGGTCGAAGTGCTGCTCAGTAGAATGGAACTGGATGGCAAAATAATTTTGCAGGCATCTGTCCGCGACATCACCGCACGCAAGCAGATCGAGCTTCGCGACCAGGCTTTATTGCGGCGCAATCAGGTGCTGATGCAGAGCACATCCGAGGGTATTCATATACTGGACGAACAAGGCAACGTCATTGAAGCCAACGATGCGTTCTGCCGCCATCTGGGTTACACGCAGGCGGAGATGTTGCAGCTTAGTGTATTTGACTTTGAGGCAAAATTAACTGCCGATGAGGTGCGCGCAAATCTTAAAAAGTTGCTGAACAGCCAGGCTGTATTTGAAGCAGTGCATCGGCGCAAAGATGGCGCATTAGTGGATGTCGAAGTAAGTGTATCCGGCGTTGAATTGGATGGACGGAAATGCTTCTTTGCTTTAAGTCGCGATATCACCGAACGCAAGCGGGCGGAGGAGGCGTTACGCCGATCCGAGATCAGGCTGCGCACGCTCTATGATTCAACCAGCGACGCGGTGATGCTGCTGGACGAGAAGGGTTTTTTCGATTGCAACAGGGCGACGCTGGCGATGTTCGGTTGCGCGACAAAGGAAGAGTTCTGCTCGAAGCACCCCGGCGATTTGTCGCCGCCGGAACAGGCTTGCGGCACAGGCTCGATGATGCTGGCCAGCCAGATGATTGCCACGGCGATGGAAAAGGGGCGCCACCAATTCGAGTGGATACACCAGCGCGCCGACACCGGCAAGGTTTTCCCTGCCGATGTGTTGCTCAATGGCATGGAACTGGACGGCAAAACGGTTTTACAGGCGACTGTCCGCGATATCACCGAGCGCAAGCTGGCTGAAGAAGCATTGCTTGCAAGTGAAAGCCGTTTCAGGCTTCTTGTCGAGTCCTCCCCGTTCTGCATTCATGAAATTGATCTGGAAGGGCGTTTGCAATCCATGAATAGGGCAGGGCTCGACATGCTCGGCCTGGACGATGCCGGTCAAGTCTGTGGCATGCCGTATCTCGGTGCGGTAAGCCGGCAAGATATCGGGCGCGTTGGCGCGCTGTTGCGGGATGCCATCGCCAACGGAACCACAAGCCATTTTGAGTTTGCCGCTACCGGAGATGCATCGCTGTATTTCAAGTCTTGCTTCATTCCCATCAAAGATGCCAGTGGCAAGGTGTTAAAGCTGATGGGCATAACCGAAGACATCACCGAGCGCAAACAGGCGGAGGGTGCGCTGAATCAACTTAAGCACACGCTCGATCAGGCGCTGGACAGCATCTTTATGTTCCGCGAGGGCGATTTCCGTTTTATCTATGTGAACGAAGGTGCGGTAAAACAGTTGGGTTATACCTATGCCGAGTTGATGGGGATGACGCCGTTGGACATCAAGCCTGAATTTACGCTGGAGCGTTTTGTTGAAATGGTGGAACCGCTGCGCGATGGCGCGCAAGCTTCACTTACCTTCGAGACAGTTCACCGCCACAAGAATGGGCACGACATACCTGTGGAGATATTTCTCCAGCTCGTGCGGAAGGAAGGAGCAGCGTCGCGCTTCATGGCCATTGTCCGCGACATCACCGAGCGCAAGCAGGTTGAGGATGCCCTGAGAAAATTATCCCTGGCGGTGGAACAAAGCCCCAGTTCAATCGTTGTCACCGATATCGATGCGAACATCGAATATGTCAACCGGGCCTTCGTCAAGGAAACCGGTTACAGCTTTGACGAGGCGATCGGGCGGAACCCGCGCCTGCTGAATTCCGGCAGGCACCCGAAGGCAATTTTCGATGAAATGTGGGCATGTCTGACCCGTGGCGAGGCGTGGAAAGGCGAACTCATCAACCGGCGCAAGGATGGCAGCGAATACATCGAGTCGGCGCTGATCTCTCCGGTGCATCAAGCCGATGGACAGGTAACCCATTATTTGGCGATCAAGGAAAATATTACCGAGCGCAAGAAGAAGGAAGAGCAAATTGTTCGGCTGAGCCGCGCTTACCGTTTGTTGAGCCGGGTAAATGAAGCGATTGTGCGCTCCCGGGACAGGTATGAACTTTTTGCGGCAGTCTGCAACGCTGCCGTTGAGTCAGCGCTATTCCGGTTTGTCTGGATCGGTATGCTGGACGAAACCTGGGTGATACCGGTGTGTCACGCCGGCGTAGAAGAGGGCTACACGAACAAGCTCAATATTTTGCTCGACGACGAGCGCACCGGAAACGGACCGACCGGCAGGGCGATCCGCGAAGGAACGCATGTGGTCTGCCAGGACATCGAACATGACCCGAACATGGCGCCATGGCGGGATGAGGCAATAAAGCGCGGCTACCGGGCATCTGCCGCGTTTCCAGTCAACGAGGCGGGCGGCGATACTGGAGCAATATCCGTCTATGCTGCGGAGACGCATTTTTTCACACCGGACATTGTCCAGTTGATGTTGGAGCTTGCCACCGACGTATCGTTTGCGCTTGATGTGTTTGCCGAAAAGCAACGCCGGGAACGGGTGGAAAATGAAATCAGACTGATTAATGTTGAGTTGGAACGCCGGGTTTTGGAGCGCACCCATCAACTGGAAGCCGCCAATAAGGAACTCGAGGCATTCAGCTATTCGGTGTCCCATGATTTGCGCACACCGTTGCGCAGCATCGATGGCTTCAGCCGGGTTTTGTCCAAAAATTATTATGCTCAACTGGACGCCACCGGGAAGGATTGGCTGGAACGCGTATGTCGCGCAAGCCAGCATATGGGGCATCTGATCGACGACATGTTGCAGCTTTCACAAGTGACGCGCAGCCCGCTGAAGCGAGAATTGGTTGATTTGAGCAAGGTTGCGGAAAATGTCGCGGATGAGTTGTGTAAAACATATCCCGAACGGCAAGTGCGGTTTGTCTTGCAGCAAGGTTTGATTGTCCATGCCGATCCGGGCTTGATGCGTGCTGTGATGGATAATCTGCTGGGTAACGCCCATAAATATACCGGCAAAAAATCCGAAGCGGAAATTGAATTTGGCGTGTGTGACAGACTTTCTGATATCGGGGAGGAAAGCGCCTTTTTCGTGCGCGATAATGGCGCCGGATTCAACATGGAACATGCGCATAAGTTGTTCGGCGCTTTTCAGCGGCTGCATGGGGCGAACGAGTTCGAGGGAACCGGAATCGGTCTGGCTACGGTGCAGCGCATCATCCACCGGCATCATGGCAAGGTGTGGGCAGAAGCAAAAGAAGGACAGGGTGCGACGTTCTACTTTACGTTGCCACAAAAAATGCAGGAAACATGAGGAAGCGGAATGAAAAAAAATCACGTTATCTTATTGGTGGAAGATAATCCGGATGATGAGGAATTAACCCGATTGGCTTTCAAGGAATGCAAATTTGCCAACGAGCTGGTCGTCGCGCGGGACGGACAGGAAGCTTTGGATTACCTGTTTGCCACCGGTAAATATTCAAACCGGGATTTTTGTGATCAGCCCCAGATGGTGCTTCTCGACCTGAAGCTGCCAAGAGTGGATGGCTTGGAAGTTCTGCGCCGTATCCGCGCGGATGAAAGGATAAAATTTTTGCCTGTAGTTATTTTGACTACCAGCAAGCAGGAGCAGGATATGGTTGCCAGCTATTCGCTTGGAGCCAACAGCTATATTCAGAAACCGGTGGATTTCAACCAGTTTGTCGAAGCCGTGTGCCAGCTTGGACTGTATTGGCTGGTATTAAACGAAGCTGCGGTTACCTGTTGCAAATGAAATCACCACCCCAACCATTGCACGTTTTACTGGTTGAAGATTCCCAGGACGATGCCGACCTGATCTTGCTCGAACTGAGCGAGGCGGGCTTCGACATCGTCAGCAAAAGAGTGGATACCGAGGTTGCAATGCGCCAGGCGATGATGGATGGCAGGTGGGATATCGTGATCTCCGACTATGGACTGCCCAAATTCAGTGCCCACAAGGCCATGACTGTACTGCACGAAACGGACGCGCCTACTCCAGATACCCTCAATAACCAACTGCAACATGTTGCAGAGATCGAGGTGTCCGGATGGAAAATAAGGAAAAGAAATACCATCAGCCTGATGCAGAAGGACGAGCGGCGGTCATGTCCTTTTATCATCGTGTCCGGCTGCATTGGCGAAGAAAGCGCTATCGCCTTGATGAAAGAAGGCGCCAGCGATTTTGTCATGAAAGACAAGCTTTCCCGGCTGGTGCCGGTAATCAAACGCGAGTTGAATGACGCGGCCATGCGACGGGAATACCGGCAGGCACAGGACGAGCTGCACGAAAGCGAGAAACTGATGCGCGGCGTTGCCGAAGCACTGGGCGAGGGGTTGCTGATCCAGAATGGGCGCGGCGAATTGGTGATGATGAATCCGGAAGCCGAACGCCTGCTGGGTTGGACCGAGGAAGAGATGCTCGGCAGAAAAGTTTTCGATGTGATTTATTGGCAGGAGCAGGAAGAATCACAGCCTGGAGATTTCTGCCAGCAGTTATCCGATGTGCTGGTTAACGGCAGCAGCTACCGCTCGGAAAGCGACGTGTTTGTGCGTAAGGACGGCTCTTTGATGATCGTGTCCTTCATCACCAGCCCGATCATGGAGTGCGGCAAACTGGTCGCTAGCGTGACGGCTTTTCAGGATATCGGCCTGCGCAAGCAGGCTGAAAACGACTTGATTTTATCGCGCGAACAGCTGCGCGACTTGACGGCGCATCAACAGTCGGTGCGCGAAGAAGAGAGAACGCGGATTGCGCGCGAATTGCACGACGAACTCGGGCAAATGCTGACAGGGGTCAAGCTCGACGCGATGTGGCTGGCAAACCGCATGTCCGGTGAGAATCCGGCCATAGTGGGCAAGATTGCCTCCATGTCCAAGCTGATCGATGAGACATTGGATGCGATGCGCAGGGTGGCGGCGGATTTGCGTCCGGTGATGCTGGATGATCTGGGGCTGGCGGCGGCAGTCGAATGGCTGTCCGAAGAATTCGGCAAGCATGCCGATATCAGTGTTCAACTGGAATTGGAGCTGGAGCATGAAGACGATATAAACGCGGGGGTGGCCACTGCCATTTTCAGAATCGTGCAGGAATGCCTCACCAATATCTCCCGCCATGCACAAGCGAAACATGTGCTGATTTCATTGGATTGCCACGATGGCAAGCTCATGCTGATGTTGTCGGATGATGGCAAGGGGATGCCTGACACCGATAAAAGCAAACGTAATTCTTATGGCATTATCGGGATGCGCGAACGTGCTCATAGTTTTGGCGGAACGTTGCATTTGTTGAGCATTCCCGGAGAAGGCACTACCGTGGTCGCTATCATTCCGATCAACCAAATTGGCTTTACAGGAGAGACGCAGTGACCCGCATATTGATTGCCGATGACCATGCCATTGTTCGGGGCGGCTTAAAGCAACTGCTATCGGGACAGAGCGATTTCGTCGTCGCAGGCGAGGCGGCCAATGGGCTGGAAGCGCTCAAGCAAATACGCGAGCAACCGTTCGATGTGGTGCTGATGGATATGTCCATGCCCGGCAGAAGCGGGATTGAACTGATCAAGCTGGTCAAAGCCGAAAAGCCGAAACTGGCAATACTGGTGCTCAGTATGCACAAGGAGGAGCAATATGCGGTAAGAGCGCTGAAAGCCGGCGCGTTGGGCTATTTGACCAAGGAAAGCGCGCCGGACCAACTGGTTGCGGCGATCCGGAAAGTCGCCAGCGGCGGCGTATTCATCAGCTCCGGCGTGGCCGAACGGCTGGCGCTCGAATTGGGCGGCAATCACGATGCCGATCCCCATACACAGCTTTCCGACCGCGAATATCAGGTTTTTCGGATGATTGTTTCGGGTATGCCAATTGGCGGTATAGCCAATGAGCTGTCATTAAGCGTAAAGACTGTCAGCACGCACAAGACGCGCATCCTGCAAAAAATGAAAATGACCAGCGGCGCCGAATTGATTCACTACGCGATCCGCCATCAATTGCTGGAGTTGCCAAGCGATTCGTAGAAAGTTGGTCAGTTTGCCGGCTTGATGTCCGCTACGCAGATATTTCCTTCACCCCCTTTTTCACCTCTCCAATCCCTGCCTTGGTAAGATTATTCCTACCCAACCCCTGTCGGCTTCCTACAAGAACTTTCAATATCGCCTGATATTTATTTTCCTGCCGGTTCGGCATTATGCAATCAGCCGTAAAGGCAAGAATTTAGGTGTACATGCCGGATTTTTGGAGGCCGACTCATGCAGCAACTCTTTTTCGCACACCAAACCTTACGCAAAACGGACACCCGCTCCGGGGTCGCTGATCGCAAGCCGGTAAAGCAAACGCCACGGGAGGGGGAGGCAAGTTTCCAAGCCATTGCCGAAGCAATACCAGCGCCTCTTGCCTTGAGCAACAGGCAAGGAGAAACCGCCTATCTGAACAAGGCATTTGTACAATTGATCGGCTATACCCTGGATGACATTCCAACCGTGGCAGACTGGTTATCCCGTGCTTGTCCGGATGCGCAATACCGACAACGGGTGGCTGAAAGCTGGCAGGACAATTTGGAAAAGGCGAGACATACCAACGGAGTCTTTGCTCCCATGGAAATGGACATCACGTGCAAGGATGGCACGGTGCGCACTTTCATGGCCTGCACGGTAACCTTGAAGAGCTTTGCCGGAACCCACCTGTCGATACTGCACGACATCACCGAGCGCAAGCTGACTGAGCATGGATTTCAGGTCGCCGCTACGACTTTCGTATCCCAGGAAGGCATGCTGATTACCGATGCCGACCATGTAATCCTTCTGGTTAACGGCGGCTTTACCCAAATTACCGGTTACACCGCCGAAGAAGCCATTGGCCGGCAACCGGACATGCTCAATTCGGGACGGCATGATACAAACTTCTATGCAGCCATGTGGAAGAGCGTCCGGCGCACGGGCAGTTGGGAAGGCGAGCTATGGAACCGGCGCAAGAATGGCGAAATCTATCCGGGACAACTGGTCATTACCGCAGTCAAGGACAAGGGCGGCATTATCACAAATTATGTCGTCACATTTAACGACATCACCTTGAACAAGGCGGTCGCGGGGGAAATTGAGAATGTGGCATTCTATGACCCGCTCACCTATTTGCCCAACCGCCGGTTTCTGCTCGACCGGTTGCATCAGGCGCTTTCTCTGAGCAACCGTACCGGACGGCAGGGCGCGCTGCTGTTCATCGATATCGACAACTTCAAGGATATTAATGACACACATGGCCACGCTGTCGGCGACCTGCTGCTGGTCGAAACAGCGAACCGGCTGCAAAGCAGTACCCGGACAGGCGACACCATCGCCCGGCTGGGCGCTGACGAATTCGTCATCCTGCTCGAAAACATGGACGATGACGAACATGCCGCAGCCGCCAAAGCCGAAGCAGTGGGTGAGAAAATTCGCGTGGCCATTGGGCGACAATACTTCATCAACGATCTCATACACTATTGCACCGCCTGTATCGGCATCACACTGTTCCGCGGATCGCCGAAAACAATGGAGGAAATGCTCCAGCGTGCGGATGCCGCGTTGTATCAGGCCAAGAAAGCGGGCCGCAATAAGTTGCGCTTCTTCGACTCCGCCATACAAGCTGCAATCACGGCCAAGGCTACCATGGAGGCCGACCTGCGCCGTGCCGTCTCCGAGCAGGAGCAATTCCTGCTTTATTATCAGGCGCAAGTCGATTCATCGGGCCGCTTGGTTGGCGCCGAAGCACTAGTGCGTTGGAATCACCCGGTGCACGGCATGGTATCTCCAGCCGAATTCATCCCTCTCGCCGAGACGTCCGGGCTGATTCTGCCCCTCGGTCACTGGGTACTGACAACCGCCTGCCAGCAATTGGCGGCTTGGGCGGCGCAACCTGGAACGGCCCACCTCAGCTTGGCAGTGAATGTCAGCGCCAAGCAGTTCAGTCTGCCGACTTTTGTGGATGAGGTGATAGCGTTGGTCGATTACTTCGGGGTAAATCCGGTAAATCTCAAACTGGAAATCACCGAAAGCATGATGGTGGGCAATGTGGATGACATCATCGCCAAAATGACCGCGCTGAAAGCCCGAGGCATAATTTTCTCCATGGACGATTTCGGCACCGGCTATTCATCCTTGCAATACCTGAGGCGGCTGCCGCTCGACCAACTCAAGATCGACCAGTCGTTCGTGCGCGATATTGCCACCGATGTTAATGGTAAAGCGATTGTGCGCACCATCATTGCGATGGCGCAGAGCCTGAACCTGAATGTTATTGCCGAAGGTGTGGAGACAGAAGCGCAACGGCAAATCCTCCTGAGCAAAGGCTGCACTACCTACCAGGGATACCTGTTTGGCAGGCCTGTGCCGGTCGAACAGTTTGAGAAGTTATTGAAGCAGGGTTGATCGCTTCTGGTGATGTGTCGAATGCCGAATGTTTCGGAGAATATTGTCCGTCAGCATTCGACAACTTAACCAATCGGTATCTCATATACCAGAACAGAACGCCGCATTAATGCGGCGTTGTTCTTTTTACGAAGCAATTTGGTTAGCCTCACATCGGGTCGGCGGGAGTGTAGTCAGCCCGTCTTGTATTTCACTTTACCAGCGCCGGTCTGCCGTAGGTATTTTCCTACCCACCCTCTATCGGTTTCCTACCGAAACTTTCAATGTCGGCTGATATTTTTTTTCTTGCCGGTTCAGCATTATACCGTCCACAGAAACAGACAAAAATTCAGGTATCCATGCGAGCGTACATCGTAGAAAACTCAGAGATCGTCCGAAACTGGCTTGCATTGTTACTTGTAGAAATCGAAGGGTTGGAACTGGTCGGGCAGGCAGGGAGCGCCAAGATTGCCACAGAAGAAATCTTGAGGCTGAGGCCGGATGTGATGTTGGTGGATATCAAGTTATCCGATGGCAACGGCCTTGATGTGCTGGAGTCGGTACAAGCGCAGGGGCTAAAAACCAGAGCGATAGTGATGACTTTTGATCCCTATTCGCAATACCGGAAGAGGGCGATGGAACTGGGCGCGATTTACTTTATTGACAAGGCAAAGGAGCTCGAAAACATCCGGTTAATACTGGGGCAAGTGGTCGCGGAACAACGCGTAACGCTAAAAGCAGCGTAATGACAAATTGGGTGAAATTAAGAAGATGTCTACAAAACTGAAAGATTATTGGATATATCCGGCGATTCCGGCAGTGCCGGGGGTAATCGGTTTGGCTGTGCTGGGCGATTTTACCTTGCAGGCTGTTGTTGCCGCCGTGGTGGTTTTGCTCGCCGGCATTGCCGGGAGCGTATTGCTGGTCAAAAAACATACTGCCGATACCGAATCCGCTATAAAAATTACCTTGGCAGAAGCTGAAGCGGCCTTCAAGGAAGAGGCGGCTGTTTATCTGCGCAGCTTGAAAACATTGGGCAGCGATGTCATGCCGGTATGGGTGCGCCATGTTGAAACCGGGAGAAGCCAGATGGAAGCTGCCATCATCGATTTGATGGTGCGTTTCTCCGGCATTGTGGAAAAACTGGATGCGGCATTAAAAGCATCCGAAGCGGCTTCCGTAGGCATGGACGGCGGGTTGGCAAGCGTGTTTGTCAGCGGCGAAAAGGAATTGGGTGCGGTGGTCAGTTCGCTGCGCGAAGCGATGCAGCATAAGAAAGCCATGCTGGAGGAAATTCACGGGCTGCTGCATTTCATCGCCGAGCTGGAAAAAATGGCCATTGACGTGGCGGGCATTGCCGACCAGACCAACCTGCTGGCGTTGAATGCCGCGATCGAGGCAGCGCGGGCAGGGGAAGCCGGACGGGGGTTTGCCGTGGTGGCGGACGAGGTCAGAAAACTCTCCACGCTTTCCAAGGAAATTGGCAATCAGATCAGCAAAAAAGTGATGGTCGTTAGCGCCGCGATCAGCGGCGCAGTCAAGACCGCCGAACAAACCTCGGCGGGCGAGGCGAAAGCCCTCGATGCTTCGGAAACCTCGATCAGCAACGTGCTCGGCAATTTCAGGCAGATCACCGACGGGCTTTCCAGATCAAGCGGAATTTTGCGCAAGGAAAGCGATGACATCAAGAATGAGATCGCGCTGGCGCTGGTGCAGCTTCAGTTCCAGGATCGTGTCAGCCAGATTCTGAGCCATGTCCGCGACAACATCGGCAGCCTGCCGGATTATCTGGAAAAAAGCCAGGCCGAATTCAGCCGCAGCGGCAAGCTTGAGCCGGTCGCTTCCGGGAATCTGCTGAACGAAATTGCGGGCACCTATGCCACGGCGGAAGAGCACAGCAGCCATAGCGGCAAGATACAAACAGCACCAATCGCATCTGAAATTTCATTTTTCTAGGGGGAAATCATAAATGGCTAAAACAATTCTCGTGGTGGACGATTCCGCTTCATTGCGCGCGGTGGTGGGCATCGCGCTCAAAGGTGCGGGTTATGACGTGCTTGAAGCATGCGACGGCAAGGACGCGCTCAGCAAATTGAACGGGCAAAAAATCCACCTCATCATCAGCGACGTCAATATGCCCAATATGGACGGCATCACGTTCGTGACAGAAGCGAAGAAGCTGCCTGACTATAAATTCACCCCGATCATCATGCTGACGACCGAGTCGGGCGAAGGCAAGAAATCCGCAGGCCAGGCGGCCGGCGCCAAGGCATGGGTGGTCAAACCATTTCAGCCTCCGCAGATGCTGGCCGCAGTATCCAAATTGATCATGCCTTAAAGCGGAAGGGCGCAAAAACATGAACATCAATATCGCAAATGAAGATGGAATCTGCCGTATTGGCATAGACGGGGAAATGACTATTTATTCCGCTACGCAGGCCAAGGAAAGCCTGCTCTCCGCAATGGCGGACTGCAATGAAATCGAGATGAACCTGGCGCATGTCAGCGAAATCGATGCGGCCGGATTGCAGTTGCTGGCACTGGTCAAGCGCGAGGCGGCGGACAGGAACAAGCCGCTACATTTTATCGCGCATAGCCAGGCAATATTGGACATGCTGGATCTGTGCAATCTGGCGGGCGTATTCGGCGACCCGGTAGTGCTTTCCCCCGCATAAGGCTGAAAGGAAAAAACATGAATCTCGACGAAGCGTTGCACACATTTATCGCGGAAAGCCGCGAGCTGTTGCAGAACATGGAAGATGCGCTGTTGCGCATCGAGCAGTCGCCCGATGATGAGGAGTTGATCAATGCCATCTTCCGCGCCGCACACACCATCAAGGGTTCTGCCGGGCTGTTCGGACTGGACTATATCGTCGCCTTCACGCACGTTGCGGAAAGCGTGCTGGACCGGGTGCGCAACGGCGAATTGCGCATAGAAGGAGACCTGGTTGCCGTACTGCTTTCCAGTTGCGATCACCTTGTGGAATTGATTGAGCATCTGGCGGCGGGCAGCGGCGATCCGACGGCGGAAATACAGGAAAAGAGCAAGGCGATTGCCGCTTGCCTGAACGATTATCTGGGAAGCGATGCGGCAAAAAATACCAACGTGGTGCTGACGACCGAGCCTAACCAGACCTGCACCAGCGAAGGCGGCGGCGAGGTTGAGACCGATCTCTGGCATATCTCGCTGCGTTTCGGCAAGGACGTGCTGCGCAACGGCATGGATCCGCTTTCGTTTATCCGTTACCTGAGCACGCTGGGCGACATTCATCACATCTTCACGCTGCTGAACAACATTCCACCGGCTGTTGAGATGGACCCGGAAAGCTGCTATCTCGGCTTCGAGATCAGCTTCAAGAGCAATGCCGACAAGGCCACCATCGAAGGCGTGTTCGAATTCGTCCGCGAAGACTGCATGATCCGCATCCTGCCGCCGCGCAGCAAGATCACCGATTATCTGAAGTTGATCGCCGAGTTGCCGGAAGAAGAGTTGCGCGTCGGCGAAATGCTGCTGCGCTGCGGCACGCTGACCCAGGCCGAACTGGATGCCGCGCTGCGCTTGCAGCACGGCGACGGCACGGCAGCGCCGCGCCCGCTTGGCGAAGTCTTGGTGGAAGCGCAGATGGTCTCGTCGCCGGTGATGGAAGCCGCGCTGGATAAACAGAAGCAGGTCAAGGAACACAAGAGTGCCGAAGCCAACCTGATCCGTGTCGATGCCGACAAACTCGATGAACTCATCAATCTGGTCGGCGAGCTCATCATCGCCGGTGCCGGCACCAACCTGATCGCGCAGCGCACCGGTGATGCCGACCTGCTCGAATCCACCGCCACGATGTCGAGGCTGGTGGAAGAGGTGCGCGATTCCGCTCTGAAGCTGCGCATGGTGCAGATCGGCGGCACATTCAACCGCTTCCAGCGCGTGGTGCGCGATGTCAGCAAGGAATTGGGCAAAGACATCGAACTCGTCATCAGCGGCGCGGAAACCGAACTGGACAAAACCGTGGTGGAAAAGATCGGCGATCCGCTCACCCATCTGGTGCGCAACTCGATGGACCACGGTATCGAGTCGGCGGAAACTCGCCTCGCGCACGGCAAACCGGCCAAGGGCACGCTCAAGCTCAACGCCTTCCATGATGCCGGCAGCATTGTCATCGAGGTTTCCGACGACGGCGGCGGCCTCAACAAACAGCGCATCCTCAATAAAGCCATCGAACGCGGGCTGATAAACGAAACGGATAACCTGAGCGACAAGGAAATCTACAACCTGATTTTCGAAGCCGGTTTTTCCACTGCCGAAACGGTCAGCAACCTGTCCGGGCGCGGTGTCGGCATGGACGTGGTGCGCCGCAATATCACCGCGCTGCGCGGCACGGTAAACCTCGATAGCGTGGAAGGTCGGAGCACCACGGTGCGCATCCGCTTGCCGCTCACGCTGGCGATCATCGATGGATTTCTGGTCGGTGTCGGCACGTCTGTTTATGTCATCCCGCTCGACATGGTGGTGGAATGCATCGAACGCGCCGCATGGGAGAACGCCGGCGGCGATGGCCGCTACATCAACCTGCGCGGCGAAGTGCTGCCCTACCTGCGGCTGCGCGAACATTTTGAGGTGGAAGGCGAACCGGCGCGGCGCGAAAACGTGGTGGTGGTCAGACATGGCGAGCGCAAGGTCGGACTGGTGGTGGATCGGCTGTTGGGCGAATTCCAGACTGTCATCAAGCCGCTCGGCAAGGTATTCAACCGGATCAGCGGCATCGGCGGCTTCACGATACTGGGCAGCGGCGAAGTGGCGTTGATTATCGATGTGCCGGGGCTGATGGGGCAAGGGGTAGTGGAAATGGAACGCAACGGGCAGAACGCCGAGTCGATGCGCGCCTTGAATTGAAATAAACGCAGTAAATTTCTTGCGGGTTAACGGGTTTTTTAAGCAGTCGGCAGTATTTTTTGAAAGGATAATCATGAATAACTTGACGTTGAAAGCAAAGCTCTTCGGTTTGTTGGCAGTGGCCTTGTTGGCGCTGCTGGTAGTCGGTGTGATCGGGTGGATCGGGTTGGTCAACACGGCGGCCTCGGTGAACGAAATTGGCAAGGTTCGCTTGCCATCGGTGCTTGGCCTGGAAATCATCAACGAGGGCCAGACGGCAATACGCTCCACCAACCGGCGCGTGGCTTTTGATGAGAACGATTACAACGCGCAAGCCAAGTTTGCCGAGGCGCTAAAGACCAGAGAGGAAATATGGAAGCGCATTGACAGCGGCTGGAAGATGTACGAGCCGCTGCCGCAAACCAAGGAAGAAGAAGTGCTATGGAAGCAATTCGTCAAAGAATGGGATGAATATAAAACATTCGATGCAAAAGTTGCCGAAACTATCACCGCGCTTAGCAATAGCACCAGCGAGAAGCGGCAGAAGGAGCTGTTCGCCGAGTTTTATAAACGCATGGAAGATAGTGTGCCATCGTTTAAGAAGGCTGAATCTACCCTCGACAAGATCGTCGATTTGAATGTGAAAGTGGGCGACGAGGCCGTGGTGGACGGGGAAAAGCAGGTCAGCGCATCGAAGACGCTGATGCTGGGCGGCTCGGCAGTGATGCTGGTTGCTCTGTTGCTGCTGGGAGTGTCGATTATGCGCAGCATTCTGGCGCAACTGGGCGGAGAGCCTGCCTATGTCGCCGATGTGGTCAAACGCGTCGCGGACGGCGATTTGACCGTACAAGTACAAATCAAGGTCGGCGACCACAGCAGCATGCTGTTTGCCATCCGGGGCATGATCGACAAGCTCTCCGGCATCATCGGTGAAGTGCGCGGCGCGGCGGACGCGCTGTCGAGCGCCTCGGAAGAAGTCAGCGCCACCGCGCAGAGCATGAGCCAGGCGACCAGCGAACAAGCCGCGAGCGTCGAAGAGACCAGCGCCTCGGTCGAGCAGATGTCCGCGTCGATCAACCAG